>CAZLAK010000090.1:0-2614 GCA_964557545.1 uncultured Pelotomaculum sp. | reverse complement strand
CCGGCGGGGCCAAGTCTAGGGTTCTTCAGGCATAAAAAGGAAATGGTGAACAAAAACAAAAGGCCTAAAAGAATCCCGGGGATGACGTTGGCCACAAACAGTTTGCCGATGGACTGCTCGGTCTGGATGGCGATGACGATGAGGACCACGCTGGGGGGAATGACCACCCCCAAGGTGCCGCCGCAGGCCACGCTGGCCGCGCTCAAGGCCGGGTCGTAGCGGTATTTTTTCATCTGCGGCAGGGCGATGGTCCCCATGGTGGCGGCGGTGGCGGCATTGGAGCCGCAGATGGCGGCAAAGCCCATGCTGGCCACGATGGTGGTGCTGGCCAGGCCGCCTTTGAAGTGCCCCACCCACTTGTATGCCGCCCGGTAAAGGCTTTCGGTCACCCCGGAGTGAAAGGCGATGCTGCCCATGAGCACAAACAAGGGGACGACGCTTAAGCCGTAGGAGGAAAACTGCTCCCAGATGTCCCCGCTTAACATATTCAGGGCGGCTTCCGGAGAGGTTACGAGGCAAAACCCTACAAAGCCGGCCAGCAGCATGGCAAAGCCCACGGGCATCCCCAGGAGCATGAGGACGACCATCAACCCGGTGCCGAGAAGGGCGCTCATTTCCCAAAGACCCCTTTCCCCGCTTTGAGCAGATCCGCCAAAAGGGCCAGGGCAAGGCAGGCCAGGCCGAAGGCCACGGCGTAAGTAAAGGGATAATAGCTAACGTGCATCGTTTCGGAGAGCTTGCCCAGCTGCCCTAAGCGGTGGGCCAGCACCCCCACCCGCCAGGCAGCCAGGGCGAAGAAGGCCGCGGCGGTAAAGGAGGCGGCGGCGGCGATGCCGGCCCGGGGGCGGGACGGGAGGCGCGCCACGAACAGGTCGATGGCCACGTGGCCGCGGTGCAGCTGGGTGTAACCTAAGGCAAAGGCGGCGGTAACAGCCGCCAGCCAGCCGACGGCCTCGGCGGTGCCCCCTAAGGGGCGGTGGGCCAGGCGCAAAATGATGTTGGCCACGGAGAGGAGCATCATGATCATCAAGGCCCCTGCAGCCACCCAGGCCAGCCCTGTGTTTAAGCGGTGGATGAATTTTTCCAAGGGAAAAACGTCCTCCTTAAAAGCAGGGATTGGGAATTTAGACCATCTGATGTTTTTTGCGACCTGACAGAGGACGAAAAAGTTATTTTTTTGGAGTAGAAGCTGGTAATAACTTATTTTCCAGGCCACCTACTTGTATTCTTGAGCGTACTTATCCCTTAGCTCGGTAAGCCGCTGGAGAAACTTTTGCGCCGGGAGCCCCTTGGCTTCCACTTCTTTGACGTAGGCGTCGGTGACTCCCTTTAATTTGGCATCCCACCGGGCCTTTTCTTCCGGGGTTAAGGTGATTACTTTCAGGCCCTGTTCTTTGGTAGCCCAGGCCAGGCTTTCCTTGACGTGGTTGTCCAGGTAGGTCCCCGTCCAGAGGGCCATTTCCCGGCCCAGGTCGTCGATCACCTTTTGCACGTCCGGGGGCAGGGAGTTCCAGACGTTCTTGTTCATCACCGCCGCAAAGGAGACGGTGACCAGGGGGTAGTCCGTGACGTATTTGACGGTTTCGGCGTACT
The DNA here is from genome assembly GCA_964557545.1 of uncultured Pelotomaculum sp. Classification (GTDB taxonomy): domain Bacteria; phylum Bacillota; class Desulfotomaculia; order Desulfotomaculales; family Pelotomaculaceae; genus CAZLAK01. The sequence continues at coordinate 1,021 of CAZLAK010000090.1, read as the reverse complement.
TAAAGTCGAGGAGCACTTCCCGGCTGGTGATGTACCCGTCGATGACCCCGGTCTGTAGGGCCTGGGCGATTTCCGACTGGGGCATGCCCACCGGGGTGCCGCCTAAGGCTTTGAGCACCGGGACCCCCGTGCCGGTGGTGCGCAGGCGCAGGCCGGTAATGTCTTCTAATTTTTGCACCGGCTTTTTGGACTGGATGTACGAAGGTTCGGTGTTAAAAACGGTGAGAACCTTAAAGTCGGCCAGTTCCTGGGGCTGGAATTCTTTGACCAGGTCGTAGAGGACCAGGCTGGCCACCCTGGCGTTGGGGTAGGACACGGGCTGGTCGCTGACGCCGGTTAAGGGGAACCGGCCGGGTTCGTAGGAAGGGCAGGAGAGCCCAATGTCCGCCACTCCTTTTAAGACGCCGTCGTACATGTTTTGGGCGGTGAGCAGGGTGCCCCCGGGGAACTTTTCCACCTTGACCTTGCCGTTGGTCCGCTTCTCTACCTCTTCGGCCCACTTATCCATTTGCCTGGCCGGGAAGGTGTTGGCGGGGGCAAAGAAGGCGTATTTTAAGGTGATCGGTTTGGCCTCTTGCGGGGCCTGCCCTTCTTTTGGGGGCTGGGTCTTCTGCTGGCCGCAGCCGCCGAAAAGCAGCCCGAGGCCGAGCAGGGCCGTCAGCAGGAGAAGAACCGGTCTTTGGAACAGGCGGGCGGTTGGCTGTGGGTTGGTCGGCATGGGTTGAACCTCCTTAGATTAAAATTAAAAACCAGCGTTGCAGACGAACGCCGGTTTATTTTACCAGGTAAACCTGCCGCTCATCTCAACTCACCTAAGCTGATGAACCGCAAACTCATCTCAACTTAACAGTTCTCAAATTGACTAGCGAAATGATACCATAACGGAAAAACCTTTGTCAACAAGAATTTTACCAGGTAAAAACTGGCTATATTTCTCTTATTATCCTTTTTGTTTCATCGCCACCAGAATCTTCTCCGGAGTCACGGGAAAATCCCGCAGCCGCACTCCTTTTTATTTTAG
>CAZLAK010000089.1:0-2825 GCA_964557545.1 uncultured Pelotomaculum sp. | reverse complement strand
CTCTTTTATTTCTTTCATTAACTGGCGGGTAAATTCAGGCTGGCACAGCGGCTCTCCGCCGCTGACCGTCAACCCCCCGTCAGCGCCGTAAAACGGCCTGTCTTTCTCTACTTCAGTCACGACCTCTTCCACCGTCATTTCCCTGCCTACCTGCTTGAAGGCAAAATTGACACACGCCTCGACGCACTTAAAACACATAATGCACTTTTTTCTGTCTACCTTGTTTTTTAAGTCCATGGTCAAGGCTTTCTCCGGACATACCTTTACACACCTGCCGCAGCCGGTGCAGCGCCGGGGTATGAAGTAAAGCTGAGGGTAGGGCTCTTTGGTTTCCGGGTTGGCACACCAGCGGCAGTTTAAGTAACAGCCTTTCAAAAAAACGGTGGTTCTAATCCCCGGCCCGTCGTGGGTTTCAAACTTTTTTATGTCGGCAATTATCCCCTTAACCCGGTTTGGCATTTTTGCCACGTCCTTTTTTTATAAAAAGGTAAGTTGAAGGCAGCCCGGTCAAACGGTCCTATATTTTATCTCCCAATCCCCATGTATTTAAATTTAACCGCCAATCCGCTCATCCGGGCCGCCTTTGACACTGCAAGTACACAGTAAAGTATATTTAGAGGCGGGATATATTTTGGGTCATTTAAGAATTACTTACTGGCTTTTAGCCAGGCGGGGCCCATAGGTAAAATGGTCCGCCCGAAATAGGTGTTCAGCTTTTGGCCGATAACCTGCCAGAGGATGAACAGGACCACGAACGGCAGGTCCCATCCGGCAATTGTCCAAAACACGTGCACGCCCGTCAGCCAGAAGAGGGCTGCACCCATAAAGAATACGTCGGTGGCTAACATAAAGAGCGTTGCCGCCGTGTTGGCCAGCATGAAGCAGGGGGTAAAACCGACCATCAAAAGGCCCATAATCAGGAATACCCAGCCGTCTACAATCGTGGTCGGCGCCTTGATCAGGCCCAGACCGCGCAGCAGGTGCTCTCCAAAGCCGTACCACATAAAGGCGCTGAAAGCCATGAGAATGTTACCCTGCAAAAGCGCCCCGTTCCGCAGTTCTATGATACCGGCGGTCAGCTGAACCAGGCCGCCGGCCAGCCCGAGCGGAACCAGCACTATGGCCAGTTCGTGAGGAACCATGTGAGTGGCTACCGGCCAAAGACACCCCAGGTAAAAGGCCAACACCATCAAACCTGCAGGACCGGGACTGGCAAAAGGATGGTCGTGACTGCTCATGAGATAACCTCCTCAATTAAAATGTCTTTATTTGGTTTAATTAATCATTTAAAAATCATTTAAATTTCCCCTATGAAAGCTGCATGTACCTGCCTATTACCCTGTAATACCACGGGTAAGGGGATATGATGCTGGATACCGCCTGCCAGTTGCTGCGTATTTTTGAAAGGTCGTCCTGGCGCCAGATAGCTCCTAACAAAATCCCCATTTTGTCGGCAAACCTGCCGATGGCTTGAGCTCCGGCCAGGCGGCCGTCTTTTATGATCAGCCGGTAGTAATCGTCGCCGATCTTTCTTTCGATCAGCTCGACTCCCGCCTGATCTTTTAAAGATGCCAGCGTCTTGCCTATCGACACGGCGTGAGTGTGGAAGTAGTGCGCCCTGGTAAAGCTCCAGGCGCCCCGGTACACGGCCGGCAGCCCCACACAGTCCCTGGCGATTACCGCGCCCTGTTCTAAGGCGTTGTGCCTTAACTGGTAAAGGGCCGGTTCACCGGTAACGGCGTCAAAGGACTCGGCGCAGTCACCACAGGCGTAAACATCCTCAATGGTGGTCAAAAGCCGTTCATTTACTTTTATACCCCGGGTGGGGCCAATTTCTGCGCCGGCCTCTTTGGCCATAGTGTTGGCCGGAACTACACCGGTGGCCAATACAACTGTGTCGCATTTAATCGTACGCTTGTCCGTGGTTACGCCTTCTACTCGCCCGTTGCCGTCTATGCTCACCAGCTTTTCCCCGGTTAAAACGTTAATCCCGTTTTTCACCAGCGATTCGGCCAACAGCCCGGCCGTGTACTCATCAAAAACTCTGGGCATGATCCAGCCCATAAGCTCGATCAGAGTGACTTCGTAACCCTTCTTTTTAAGCGCTTCACAAGCCTCAATACCGATTAGTCCAGAACCTATAACTACTGCCGAACTCCCCTCGTGATTTGCCAGTGCGTCCGCGTCGGACAGCACTTTGCAGCAGAACACCCCCTTTTTGTCCACGCCTTTGATCGGCGGTATTATCTGATTGCCGCCTGTGGCAAATACCAGCTTGTCGTAAGTTACCTCCCGGCCGTCCTCTAAAAAGACTTTTTTGGCGCCGGCATCCACTTTCACGGCTTTACCCACGCAAAGCTCAACACCGTCTCTGCGGTAGTCCTCCATTTTTTTCAAAAATACAGTGTCTCTGGGAACATTACCTCCGATATAATAAGGCAGCGAGCCAGGATCGTACTCGGGACAGTTTTCTGCTGTCACAATGGTTATTTTGGTTTCCCTGTCGTACACCCTAATGCCCTCTGCTACCGCATTGCCGCCGATGCCGTTGCCGATTATTACAACGTGCACAAAAAGCACCTCCTTGCCCGCTGGCCGTTTTTTGTTACCGGCCGGAGCGCCCCCTTGGCTGGGGGGCGCCCCACCGGCGCTAGAATCTGCACGTCGCGGTTAAATGCTCAGGTTACAGGCCCTTTTTCTTGAGGTATTCAAAGTAGAGCTGCTTGCCCTTTTCAATGTCGGGTATAATCTCCGGAATGTCCAGTTCCCTGGCTTTTTCCGGGGTAATGAAGCCGTCATTGTCCCAGCCGTGGTAGCGGTAGTAC
>CAZLAK010000088.1:0-2829 GCA_964557545.1 uncultured Pelotomaculum sp. | reverse complement strand
CTTTCCAGTTCTTCCGGGGTAATCTCCGGTTTGAGGTCAATTTTGTTTAAGACACCAACTACCGGCACATTGCGCTCTTTAGCTTTTTCAATCAGGTCTTTTTCGTAGTCACCGGCGCCCTGGGAGGGATCGACCACGAGAACCATTAAGTCAGTTTTGTTCAAAACGCCGAGAGACTTTTTTATCCGCAGTTCGCCCAGTTCGCCTATATCGTCAATGCCAGCCGTATCGATAATCATTACCGGCCCCAAAGGCAAAATCTCCATAGACTTGTATACGGGATCGGTGGTTGTCCCGGGCACGCTGGACACAATAGCAATGTTCTGGTTAGTAAGGGCATTGATGAGGCTCGACTTACCGGCATTGCGGCGGCCAAAAATAGCTATGTGCAGCCTTGAGCCGCGCGGCGTTTCATTTAGGCCTGGCAAGGTCATTAACCGGTCACCCTTCCTTTCTTTACGTACTTAAAGCCGGCTATACCCGGCCTTGTTAATTCGCCCGGTAAAAATATCTTTTCCAGTTCTTCCGGTGTAAAAAGGCCGGATTCAAAAATAATTTCTTTTAGGGGCTTTCTCTCTTCCAGCGATTTTTTCACCAGTTCACCTGCTTTCTCGTAACCCAGGTACGGTGTTAAGGCCGTAATGTAGGTGTGACTTTCTTCCAGCCAGCGGCGGCACCGCTCTTCATTGGCCTTAATTCCGCAAATGCACTTTTCCCGGAATATGACCGCCGCTTTGGCCAGCATTTCCAGAGACCATAGAAGGTTGTGGGCGATGAGAGGCAAAAATGCGTTTAATTCCAGCTGCCCCAAAGAAGCGCAAGCCGCAATTACCTGGTCATTGCCTATTACCTGCAGGGCTACCTGCCCGACCATTTCGGGGATGACGGGATTGACCTTGCCGGGCATAATCGACGAGCCGGCCTGCACTTCGGGAAGTTTTAATTCACCTAAACCGGCAAGAGGGCCCGAGGAAAGCAGGCGCAGGTCACCGGCAATTTTGGCCATATTTACTGCTGCTGCCTTAACCAGCCCAGAAACCTCCACAAAAACATCGGCATTTTGGGTCAAGTCGACGGTGTTTTCTGACCTGGCCAGGCCGTAACCGGTAATCTCCCGCAGTTCTTCAATAACTGCGTATATATATTCAGGCCGAGCGTTAAGCCCCGTACCGACAGCAGTGCCTCCTATATTAACCTGCCTCAGCCTTTCCTCTACTTTATAAAGGCGCCAGCGGTCCCGGGCAATAGCCTCCGCATAAGCGCTGAACTCCTGACCCAATGTAACCGGCACAGCGTCCTGCATCTCTGTCCTGCCCACCTTCAACACGCCGGCAAATTCCGCTTCTTTTTCTTGCAGGGAATGCTGGAGATCGGCCAATGCCCGGCTCAGCTCCAGGACTAGACCGATAGAAGCGATGCGCAGAGCTGTTGGATAAACGTCGTTGGTAGATTGGGAAAGATTTACATGGTTTACGGGGTGGACAATATGATAGTCACCTTTTTGCCCGCCCAGGATCTCCGCAGCCCGGTTGGCCAGCACCTCATTTACGTTCATGTTTGTAGATGTGCCAGCACCTCCCTGAAAAGCGTCCACCAAGAACTGGTCGGCCAACCGGCCGTTTATCACTTCGTCAGCAGCTGCTGCTATAGCGCGGGCTATTTCTTTATCTAACGCACCGGTACGGGCATTGGCCAAGGCAGCCGCTTTCTTTACCTGGGCTAAAGCCACAATAAGAGCGGGATGTGTCTTTATCCCCGACACCGGAAAGTTTTTTAATGCACGAGCCGTGTGAATACCGTAGTACGCACTGGCAGGAACTTCTAATTCTCCCAGTAAATCTTTTTCTACTCTAAAACTCATTTACCCCCGCCCCCTACAATGCTTTACATTCTCTGAAATGCGCAAGCGCACTCCCGTTCAAGTAGGAAAATTTCTTGCCCTGCCATATATCGTTTTTTATCAAGTGATCTTCTATTTTTTGCCTTAACGACCACCAGCTCATCCCCCAGTTGCAGAAAAGGACCTTATCCCGGGGACCTTTTCCTGCCAGTCTTTGCACCACAACAGACGGGTCCAGGTGCTCCAAAAAAAGCCCCACTCTCTCTACGTATTCATCTGAGGTGCATACAGTTATCTCACCGCGCTCGTACATATCTCCCAAAACTGTGCCGCGAACTATATACAGGGAGTGAAGTTTTACATAATCAACACCCAGAGCCGAAAGCACCTTGGCATTTTCTACGGCATCCAGTACATCATCCCAAGGGAGGTTGAGAATGAGGTGGACACAGGTTTTAAGGCCGTATCTTTTGATACGCAAAACAGCATCGATAAACTCGGCCAATGTATGTCCCCGGTTTACTTTCGCCAGCGAATGGTAATTTACCGTCTGCAAGCCGAGTTCTAAATCAATGTCTAATTTTCTTTCCGCCATAAAACCGGCCAAAAAGTCGAGGTGGGCATCACTTACACAGTCCGGCCTGGTAGAAATAGAAACACCGACTACATCTTCTTCTTCCGCTGCCGCCAGGATATTTTTCTGGAAATCTTCCAGAGGTAAATACGTATTTGTAAAAGACTGGAAGTACACGATAAACTTTTTTACCGAAAAGCGGCGTCCAAAAAAATTTTTAGCTTCCTCAATCTGTAGCTTAACCGGGTAGGTGCTCGGCAAGCACTCAAAACCGGAACCCTGCTCGTCGCAAAATATACAGCCGCCCCAACCCAGCGTACCGTCCCGGTTCGGACAGGTGCCCGGCAGGTTAATCGGGAGTTTATGCACCTTTTCACCGTACTTTTTTAAAAGGTAATTCGAATAGGCATTATAG
>CAZLAK010000087.1:0-2913 GCA_964557545.1 uncultured Pelotomaculum sp. | reverse complement strand
ATGTAATCGTACAGCCTGCCCAGCACCCGCAGCACTTCCTTCACGTGCCCCTCGCTTACCACCTCGGCGTACTCGGGCCTCGGCGGGGCGGCCAGCAAATCGATGCCGCAAGGCCCCCGGCAAATAAACCCGTCCAGCACGGCTTCGTCCAGTTGGCGGCTGCCCATTTCCACTACCAGTTCCCCTATGCTCAAATGGGGCTGGACGTTGTAAAGAGTGCAGGCATCGCCGGACGCCAGGGCCAGATCAAAGATTACAGCGCGGCAGCTGTACTTTTGCGCCAGGGCCAGGGCCAGGTTAGCGGCTATCACCGTCTTACCCACACCCCCCTTGGGGCTGAAGACAGTGATGGCGCGGCCTAGACGCTTTCCCCCTTGCTGGCCCTCCAAAAGCGCTGCCGCACGGCGGCTCTCTTCTTTAAAGCGGTAGGCGCGCCTCACCGTCTCTGCCAGTTCATCGGCCGAAAAAGGCTTTATGAGGTAGTCGCTCGCCCCGGCCGCCATCGCCCTCTTTAAATACTCCAGCTCACCCTGTACTGATATCATGACGATACTCGGGCCGGGAAGGCGGGCAGTAATCTCCTGTGTTGCCTCAATGCCGTTCATCCCCGGCATGTTGATGTCCATGAGGATGACATCCGGCAGAAGACGCTCGGCCTTTTCCACCGCTTCTTCCCCGCAGCTGGCGTGACCCGCTACGCCAATATCGTCTTCGAGGAGCAAAAGCTTTTCTATATTCGTCCTGGTCTCTTCTACGTCGTCAACGATGAGCACTCTTATTTTTTTATCCCCGTTAGCTGTGCTGCCGCTCATTTAATTTACCTCCTTAGTGCCGGCTGCCTTAAAAAGCAAAAAATTTTGTTTTATGAAAAGAGTACCGGGTGTTAAAATTATAAAAATTACGGTGGGGATGTGTCTATATGCACGTTAAAGAAACGGGGAGGGAAGAAAAGAACAGCCTGGTCTACGTGGTGATCAGGTGCTTTGCGGAAAACGGCGAGGAAATGGGGTGGCTTATGTACCGCGAGCCGGACCCGGCCACTGGCGGCGCGCTTCACATTGAGCTCATCATCACTGATCCACGGTACCGGCGCCGGGGCGTGGGCAGCGCCCTTATAAGCCACTTAAAAGAACTGTCTAGAGCCAAGCACAACGCGGCAGATATCTGCGTGTACATCAGCTCTTTAGAAGCGGCCCAGGGCCACACGCGGCTTTCGTGCCTGACCGGCTTTTACCAAAAAAACGATTTTACGGTTGAAAAGATCTCCCGCTCCGAGGCCAGGGGGAGATTCAGCCACAAGACTTCTGCCTTTTAAAAATTTAAATGTCAACGGCCTTTGAAAATGTCACTCTAAAACGCATTAATTCGGACAGAGAAAATGTCACCTGTCCCACCGCAACACAAAAGGAATACCGTGGTTTTCCGCCATCTGGCGAAAAGCGTGAAGGTAACCGACCAGATCCCCGGTGGGCCGAAAATGAAGACCGAGAACCATACTTGTTGCATCGTCGATTACACCGTGAAGAGCAAAAACCGGACCGCGTTCTTCCAGCCAGGCAAAGGGACTGGCGTCTGCCTGCACCAAAAGACCCGCTTTGGGCATCCGCTGGCGGCAGCGTCTTTTCCGGGGCGCCCTTTTGGAATGAGGGTTGGCTATGCCGGCCTGTCTTAGGACCCGGCGGATTGTCCGGTCGGAAACGGTAATTCCGAAAGATTCGGCGAGGAGTTCGGCCATGTAGGTGCAGCTTGCTCCTTTGAGCTCTTCCTGGGCCAGGCGGACAATGATGTTTTTTGCCTCTTCGTAAAAGGGCGTTAAAGCAATTGACTTGACGGTATTTTGCGCTTATAGTAGTTACACGAACATAGTGTTCACTCATTGAAAGGACTTTGCCTCCATCCGTTTTCCGGAAATGATTTAATATATATGCCCGATAGAAAGGAGGAGGCCGCCAGTGCCGCGCAGATTTAAGGTTGTTTTGATGTGGGATAAAGAGGAGAAGGTTTATGTTGCCACCGTACCCGCTATTCCTGGCTGTTCTACCTTTGGCGATACCAAAGAGGAAGCCCTTGTCATGGCTGAGGATGCTATTAAGGTTACGTTAGAAGGGCTTGCTGCCACTGGGCAGCCAATACCTGAAAGTGATGTTGACGTAAGTATTGCTGAAGTAGTGGTTCCAGCGTGATGTCTTCCAGGCTCCCGCGCGTAACGGGTAAGGAAGTGATTGCCGCTTTAAAAAGGGCTGGTTTTGTCGTCGTTAGAAAAAGTGGAAGCCATAGGTTCCTAAGCCATCCGGACGACGCAACAAGGTACGCTACCGTTGCCGTCCATAGTGGAAAAAATATCCCGGCAGGCACACTTAATGAGATCCTCCGGACTGCCAGGCTTACACCGGACGAATTTAAAAAATTGCTGTATGTCTACGAGTTGTCCCCGGCAAGAGCGTTAAGGCCGGGGTATTTTGTGCAAACGTTACCGTAAGCCCCTTTTTCACACTTGAAGGGTAATAGTAAAAGCCTGAGCGCTAAAACCCACCCCCTGCCCGGGTTCAAAAGCTCAGGTTTTTTTCCTTGTCCCCTAAAGCCCGGGGGTCTGAAATAAGGAAAAAAATAGAGCCTTCGAACGGCTCACCGAAATTTTATCTAAATTGCTGTAATATTGCTGTAAAATTGACTATTGGCAAAGCCTTCCAAGTCCCGGAGGGCTTGATTTTGCTGCAAAAAACTGGAGCGGGTGACGGGGATCGAACCCGCAACCCTCAGCTTGGGAAGCTGATGCTCTACCATTGAGCTACACCCGCAAGGAGAATCTTTATAATTTATTATAAGCTCACAAAACTAGAAGATCAAGAGCTGTCTTGCCGGAAACGGCGTTATCTCGTAATGTTTTGCGCTGGAAGTTTTCATGAACGGCCA
>CAZLAK010000086.1:0-2989 GCA_964557545.1 uncultured Pelotomaculum sp. | reverse complement strand
GGGTTTGAGGCGGGCGGCGTGCGGGTCCTGGCCGAAAACCGTTTCCCCGGTGCGCCCCAAGAGCAGCCCGTGCTCCCAGAGCTTTCCGCCCCTAAGGCCGGTGCACCTTTGAGGGGGCAGGAAGCCTTGATGAAAGTTGTACCCGCTGCAAGTCAGGCTCCTGCGGCAGGAGCACCGTACTTGGCCCAGACGGTTCAGGTGCTTACGGGTCATGCTGCCGGGTCCAGCGGAGATGTGTCGGCGGCAGCACCCGGCTTTACAGTGGCAGATCAGCTGGCGGGCCGTCTGGCGGCCGAGATGGCGCGCGTGCGGGCAGAAGGTTCGGGCGGTACATACCGGCTAACCTTAAAGCTGTGGCCGCGCCACTTAGGTGACCTCACCGTGAGGATCGCGGCGGCGGGCGGCCAGATAAGCGCCCACTTCTACACGGCCACGGCCGAAGCGGCCGGCGCCGTGGAGGCTTCGCTGGGCCAGCTGCGGAGCTTGCTGGCCGAAGCCGGACTTGAGCTTGCCAGCAGCAGCGTATTTGTGGGCCAGGACGGCGGCAGTGCGTACGAGCGCCCGGTACCCGGCAGGCAGGTGCGCGGCACAAAAGCGCCGGCGGCCTTTTGGGATGTACAGGAAACTCCGCCTGCGGAAGAAAAATGGCGGGGAATGCCGGGTTTGGTAAACTACCTGGTCTAGTGCCAGAACCAACTATTAAACATAGTTAAACACAGTGACCTAAAGAAGCGGTCAAGCAGAAAAACGGGAGGTGAACGGTTTTGCAGGCGGGTGAAACATCAGCCGTCAGTTCGCTGGCAGCCGGCGGTGTTACGGCGAGGCAGCCGCTTAAATCCCTGGACAAAAACGCCTTTCTCCAGCTGCTGGTGGCCCAGCTAAAAAACCAGGACCCCTTTGCGCCCCAGGACACCAACAGCTTTCTCGTGCAGCTGGCCCAGTTCAGCATGCTGGAGCAGCTCGCCGCTATGAGCCAGGAAATTGAGAGCTTGCGCCGCTCCCAGGAACTGGCCGAGGCCGCTGCCCTTTTGGGGAAGACAGTGCGGGCCTCTTCAACTGAGGGCGAAGCGACTGGTCCGGTAGAAAAGGTATCGCTGGCGGACGGCGAGGTGAAGCTCACGGTTGGCGGTAAGACTTACTCTTTGAATGAAATTGCGGAGGTTTTGCCCTAAAAAAGCGGGTACTCTGCAGCACACGGGGCGGAATATATTATGTACTGGCTTTGGCTTTGACAAGAGGTGGTGACCTGACAGTGAAAGTAGAACATTGGGAGCACCTTCTGCCTAAACCTGCGGGGAAAGCGGCAGGAACGGGAGCAGGGCAAATGCCCGCCGGACGCGCTGGCGCCGCCGGGGGTCCCGGTTTTGAGGAGATTTTGCGCGGCGAACTGGCCAGGGCCGGGGACTTAAAAATATCGGCCCACGCCGCAAAAAGGCTCAAAGAGCGCAATATTATCTTGAGCGGTGAGGACCTGGCCCGGATTGACCTAGCGGTAAAGCAGGCAGCGGCCAAGGGGGCTCGGGACTCGCTCATTGTCTACGGGGACCTGGCTTTGGTAGCGAGCGTTAAAAACCGCACGGTGGTTACGGCCCTAGAGAGGCAGGCGGCGCAAAGCCACGTTTTTACCAATATCGACAGCGCGGTTATCGTGGGCCGCGAGTAAACGGCAGACTGGGCGGGACTGCCGGGGAACACGCATTACGGCCGGCCCGTAAGGAGGCCGTAGGGCCGCTCGGAACGACGGAAGGCGGCCCAAAAACAAAACCCGCTCAACAAAAACAAAAGTGAAAAATAACTTATGGAAAGGGGTTTTGTTGATGATCAGATCTCTTTATTCGGGCGCATCGGGTTTAAGGAGTCACCAGACGAGAATGGACGTCATCGGCAACAACATTGCCAATGTCAACACGGCTGGCTACAAATCCAGCCGGGCCAACTTCCAGGACATTCTCTACCAGGTCGTGCGCTTTGGCAGTGCGGGCACCGATGAAGCGGGCGGCGTCAACCTCTCCCAGGTGGGGCTGGGGGTCGCCGTGTCCAGCATCACCAACAACACCAGGCAGGGCGGCCTGCAGGCCACGGGGCGGGACCTCGACCTGGCTGTCAACGGCAACGGCTGGTTCATCGTCTCTCCGGACGGAGGGGAAACCAAGTACTACACCCGTGAGGGCACTTTCTACATTGACAACTCCGGCTACCTGGTGAATTCCAGCGGCTACTTTGTGCTCGATGAAAGTGAATCACCCATAAATTTCGGCACCGACGGCCTGGCATCTATATATATTTCCAGAAATGGCAAGATATCTTACACTCCCATAGGTGGCGAGTTGGAAGAGGACGCCTTTACCATAGGGCTGGCCATGTTCCCCAACCAGGACGGCCTGGAGCGGGCGGGGTCTAACCTCTTTAAGGTATCGCTGACCAGCGGGGAGCCGGTGGTAGGCGCGCCGGCTGCCGAAGGCTTTGGGGAGGTCATCTCCGGTTACCTGGAGATGTCCAACGTGGACTTGACGGACGAGTTTACTGCGCTGATCACCACCCAGCGGGGCTATCAGGCCAATGCCCGCACGGTGACCGTCTCCGACAGCATGTTAGAAGAACTCTTAAACTTAAAGCGTTAAGCTAGGAAAAACGGGGCTGTAAGCGCCCCGCGCCTAAATGCAGCTAAATCCTGGTGAATGCGGGTGAAAACCGTGCCGGACAAGGGCGAAAAGGAACAGGGCAAGAAAAGCAAAAAAGCCGGCGGCCTAAAGAAGGTTTTACTGATCGTTTTAATAATAACCGTATTACTGGGCGGCTCGGCGGCCGGTGCTTACTTTTTCCTGGCCAAGCCGGGCGGCGCCCAGGAGGCCGTTAAAAAGGAAAAGGAAAAACCGGTGGAAGTTATGGAACTGGGCGAGATGCTGGTGAACCTGACTTCCAACGGCCTGCCGCGCTACATGAGGGTTAAGATTGTACTGGAGTACCCTCAAGATAAAAAACTGTCTGA
>CAZLAK010000085.1:0-3006 GCA_964557545.1 uncultured Pelotomaculum sp. | reverse complement strand
GCCGGCAACGGCGGGCCGGCCGGCGGGACGCTCACTTCCGAGGCCAACAGCAAGAATGCCTTGGTGGTGGGGGCCTCCGTACTGCCGCGCCCGGCATTGGTTCCCGAGGCGGGGAGCACTTCAACGGCGGCCGAGTTTTCTTCCCGCGGCCCGGCCGGTGACGGCCGGCTCAAGCCCGAACTCCTCGCCCCCGCCTCAGCGGTGGTTTCCGCCCGCTCGCGCCTTATAGACAGTAGCCTGCCGGGTTACCCGGAGTACACGCTCATGCGGGGGACGAGCATGGCTGCCGCCGTGGCGGGAGGCGCGGCGACGCTTTTGCGGGAGTACTTTAAAAAATACGCCGGCTACTCTACTCCTTCGGCCGCCCTCCTCAAAGCCGCCCTGGTGAGCGGTGCCCGCCCGCTATTCAGCGGCCCCTCGGCGGAAAGTTTCGGGGTTGTGGACGTGGCCGGTACGGTCATTGCCTTAAAAGAGGGTACCTTGCGGGCGGCCGATGAGTGGGCCGGCGTGCAGAAAGGCAGCGAGTTGTCTTACACTTACCGGGTGACCGATCCGTCCGCTCCCTTTAAGGCCACTCTGGCCTGGACGGACCCAGCGGCTGAACCGGGAAGCGAAGGGGCGCTGGTAAACGACCTCGACCTGATTGTACGCACGCCCGACGGGCGGGTTTACTACGGCAACCACTTTCTCGGTAAAAATGCCCCGGATAGGGTAAACAACGTGGAGCAGGTTTACCTCCCCAATCCCGTGCCCGGTGAGTACACGGTGGTAGTGACGGGCGCCAATGTGCGTAAGAGCGTTTTGGGTGGCGGCGTCCCGGTGCAGGACTTTGCCCTGGTCTGGGGGCAGGTGCCGGTGCTGGACGAGGTAACGGGTTCAAACGGGCAGGTGGTTGTGCTGGCGGGTGGTCGTACGCTGGATTTGACGGCCGTGCCGGTTGTCAACCTGGTCAACGGGCGGCCCGCACCTGCCGACAGAGAGCACATCTTCCCCGGCGCGGCCGCCTACATTGTTTGTGCGCCGGGCGAGCGGGCCTACGTGGTGGCCGACTTGTGGCGGGCCGCCGGGGCCAAGGTGATTTTTTTGGGTGGAAGGCCCGTCTTTGCTGAGCTGAAGCCCGCTGCCTCCACGGGAGGGTACGCCCTGGCGCCAGGAGCCGGTGAAGTGCTGTTCAATAAAGCGCCGGCAGCGCCCCAAAACCTCCCGCCGGGCTTTGAGGTGTGCGCCGTTGTCAATCCCGTCGATCAAGAAATCCGGAGTGTTAGAGTCCTTTGCCTGGAAAAAGAGGGAGTCGTGGCGGCCTTTCGCCAAGATGGCGAAAGTGAAAAGCTCTACCTGGTGGGCAGTGGCGCGCCCTACCGGGTAGCGGCGGGCGCCGTCTACTCATACGAAGATGCTTTTGCCGGTGTCGATGCCCTGGATGCCCCTTTTGGTGCCGGGGCTATGGATGCTCCCGCCCAGGTCTTGCCGGGCATGCCCGTGCGCCTTCGCCTTTCACCTTCTACTGGAGAAGTGCAGTACGTGGCCGCCAAGCGCCGGGTGGCCGTCGGCGAAGTGGTAGGGGTGGACACCACTGCTGCGGCGATCCAACTAAGAAACGGCATAACCTGCCGCCTTCTGCCGGGTGCTCCGCTTAAGAAGAACGGGGCACCTGCGGCCATCGGGGATTTAAAGCCGGGCGACAGGGTAGTTTTGGTGCTCCTGCCGGATACCGGCGAGGTCATCTCCGCCGTGGCCTACAGCAGCGTTATCTACGGCAGGGCCGTCGACTACTCCAAAAAAGATCGCACGCTCTACCTGCTGGACGACGGCGGTCACTACCTCTCTTTAAGCCTGCCGCTGGATGCCGTCGTCTACCGCTGGGGCGCCGCGGCCACAGCGGAGGCTATCGCTGTCGGCTGCCGGGTGAGGGTAGTCACCGACCCGCACGGTAGTGAAGCATGGCGGCTGGACGTTGCGGACACTTTGCACGCAGAAGGCACGCTGGCCTCGTACGATGCCGCCACCGGCCTCTTGGTGACCGCCGGGGGCAACCGGTACCGGGCTTTTGGCTCAACCCGCTTTTACAAAAACGGCTACCCTGTACCGCCGGACTGTCTTCTTCCCGGCGAACGAGTGGACGTAGAATACTCGCCGGCCCTTTCCACCGCTGAAAATCTGCTCACCTCGGTGAATGCCCGCACCGCCGCCGCGCCGCCGCTGCTTTTGGCCAACGCCGTACCACTGCGGGACGGGCTACTGGTGACCGGCCGGGCCGGTGCCGGTGCAGATGTCTTTGTGCAAAAGAGGATAGACGATTCTGCTGTGGAGCGGGTCTCAGTGGACGCCAACGGGAAGTTTATACTTAATCTTGATTACGGCGGGGAGCCGCAGGATGTTACCCTAGTGGCCGTGGACCGCCGGAATGGGGGCGTGGCGGGAGTGCGGTTTGATTCGCCGCCGCCGGGCGGGCGCCGGGGCGGGTACACTCTCGCCGTGCTTGAGGCCTTACTTAGGGCAACCGGGGAGGCAGGCGGAGGTAGCCTGGCGGAAAGAAGTGCGGCGGACGGCCTTTTGGGTGGATCTTGCTCCCGGGTACAGGCGGTAGTTGCGCTGGGTAAGCTCCTGGGCTGGCCGCAGACCAGCCAGTGGCCCCTGCCGTTTGCCGACGCCGGGGAAATACCGCCGGCCGCCCGCCCGGCCGTGGCCGAGGCCCGGGTGCGGGGTATCGTCGCCGGCTACCCGGACGGAAGCTTTCGGCCGGCGGCCGAAATAACGCGCGCCGAGGCCGCCGTCATTATGGCCGCCGTACTGCGTGAGCTTGGCCTTGCGCCCGCTGAAGGTGTGCTGCTGCCGTTTGCCGATGCCGGCGATATTCCCTCCTGGGCGGCCGGTTCCGTTGCCGAAGCGGCCGCTGTCGGGCTGTTTGTCGGCCGGCCGGACGGTAGCTTTGCGCCCGCCGACAGGCTTACGGCTGCCGAACTGGCCAATGTCTTAGAGCGCCTCCTGGCCGCCGCCGAAAGGGCC
>CAZLAK010000084.1:0-3027 GCA_964557545.1 uncultured Pelotomaculum sp. | reverse complement strand
TCCCATGACCTATGCTTACTACCACCAGGTGAAAAAGGGAGGAACTCCTAAAACTGCACCGGTTTTTATAGAAGATAAGAATGGAGGGCGCGATAAATTGGATAAATATGTGTGTTTATTATGCGGCTACGTCTATGACCCAAAAGTTGGAGATGAAGAGCACGGCGTTCTGCCCGGCACACCATTCGACGGACTGCCGGAAGACTGGGTATGCCCGGTTTGCGGGGCGGGCAAAGACCGGTTTAAAAAAGAAGCATAAAAACGCAATTAGAAATAAAAAAACAGAAGATGGTAAATATGACCAATCTAAGGGAGATAAGTGCTTTTTTAAATGCAAAAGTTATTCCTAAAGCATTATGGTTGTTTTTTTTGTTTTTGCCCGTCCTCTTTTTTCTGCCTAAGAGTGCCCTGGCATGCGACTTAAAAATCTATCCCACGACCTTCAGTGTAGCGGCGGGCGAAACGGTCACTTTCCGCCTGGAAAGGTACCAGACCCACCGGCAGTGTGTCCTCCCCTTGGAAGAAACGGTTATCGAGGTTGCCGGTGGCAGAGTAAGCGACCCCGGTGTTTGGAAAAGAGGCACTCCCGACGTCCTGATCTTTAAGGTCGACTTCACTGAGCCGGGGCAGGCCGGCGTGCGGGTAGAGCGCAACTGTCCGAAAAGCGAAATAAATTTTGTGGAAGCCAAAGGCGTAGTGACTCCACGGATGGGGGTAACTGCCGCGAACGGAAACCCGGTAAAAATTGACGCAACACCTCCGCAAAAAATAACTGCCTCCCCAGCAGAAGAGATGGGGGAGGATGCCGGCGGGGGTGATATTCCTGCCGGCCGGAGCGCGCCGAGCGGAGCCGGTACTGCCGGGGATCCGGAGAATAGCAGTTACCGGGAAAGCTCTTTGGACAAGTTTCCTTACGCTAAAAACCTTATCTTTTGGGGCGCCTTTTCCCTGGCGGGAACATTTCTTTACCTCTTCCGGCAGAGGGGGCTGCGCCGATCCTTTCTCTTTGCTGGCCTTCTCACTCTGGGCTTTTACTTGGGAGGGTGTCCTGAGCCTATGGGTGCCGTGTACTATTTTTTATCCCGGAAAGACACTATGTACGGTGCTGCCGCCCTTCTCCTAGCTCTCCCTATTGGTCTTTCGCTTATATGGGGCAGGGTATTCTGCGGGTGGGTGTGTCCAGTAGGCGCTGTTCAGGAGCTAATATACCCCTCGAAAAAAAGCGTACACGTACCGGAAAAAGTTGAAAAAGGCTTGAAAAGCTTAAAGTATTTACTACTGCTCGTTATTGGTTACTTCAGTTGGCGCACAGGAACAAACCTCTGGGGAAAATACGAGCCGTTCAAAACTCTTTTCAGTTTACAAGGAGAATTACTGACAATCTTCCTGTTAGGGGCCACACTTTTGGCTTGCCTCTTGCTGGAAAGGCTATTTTGCCGTTATATTTGCCCCTTAGGGGTTATCCTGGCCCTTACCTCCCGCCTCTCGCTATATAAACTAAGGGCGAAATTCGAGCGATGTGTGGGCTGCGGCCTTTGCGTCAGGGCAGGTTGTTGTCCTATGGGGGCGCTAGTTGTTTCCAGAGACCCCGGTGCAAAGCTGCCGCAGATCGATAACGCCGAATGCATTCGGTGCCTGCGTTGTACTCAAACCTGCCAGCGCGGTGCGCTAGAAACAACCAGGTAATTTGTCAACCGGTCTCCGGCCGCAAGCACTGCCGGTTCATCGAAAAATACGGCAGAAGGTTTCTTCAGCCCGCGGCAGCGGCCAGCCGTTATCGCGGCAGGCCGCTGAAAAATTCCTTTGGCTTGCCGCTGCATATCCAGCAGATGTTTTCAGCAATAGCCACGGCTGAGTCCAGTACCAAGAATACCACCTCCCTCGTGCTCCCCGCATTAAAAAATAAAAGAAATAAAAAAAGCAATCTCACCAACTGGTAAAATTATATCTCGGAAGGGCAGTGGAAGCGAGTGGGAACGGGGTAGCTTTCAAATTAATTAAATAAAGGAAATTGGGGCGGCAGACAAAGATGTTGCCTACCGGGAAAAATTTGAAAAATGACTTTGCAGGAAAAACCCATGGATATAAAGAAACAAAGGCGGCAGAGTCGTTGGTCGCGCTAAGATTTGTTCCAGTTGCAAAATTACTCTGGGTTTTTGCACGATTTTCAGTTATTTGTTTTACCGGTTTTAAGGAACTGTTGGGCTGTGCGCGCAGGGCTTATTGAAACTGGTAAGACTTTCATATGGCAAAAGCGTTTAAAAGACTGTGCGGTCGCAACGCTTCACCTTAACCGGCCCGGCTATAAATACATGAATTCAAAAGAAGTTCTCGCCTCGCTGGCGGCCCGGCTGGAAAGTTTTTCAGCAGATATCGTCTATCTGGGCAGTGGCGACTGCCACCACCTAGCCCTGCCTCTCATTGCTAAAAAGGCGCGCCGCGGACCCTTAAGTGTGCTCGTCTTTGACCAGCACCTCGACTGTTTTGCAGCTCCACCAAGGTTATGTGACTTGCGGGTCGTGGGTCTGGGAAGCGGTGAAAATCCCCGGGGTGAAGCGGGTAGTGGTAGCGGGTGTAGTCGAAAAAAGTCCGTCTTGGCCTTTAAAAGTTACAGTTTTAACGGCTGCCGAGTGGCAGCGCTGCTGGCGCTGGCCGCGCCGGTGGAAGTCCCTTTTGCCTGCGGGAAATCTGTATATCAGTATTGACAAGGACGTTTTTTCTGGCGTCCTTACGGACTGGGGAACCGGCAGGCTGCCGCTGGGGCAGGTATTTGCTTTTCTGCGCTGCTTCCTAGCCGGGCGGCGGCTGGTTGGCGCAGATATATGCGGAGAGCTGGTGCCACGCGGGCCCTGGCCGGCGCGGGAAGAGGCCAGGGCCATTGCCCGCCAGGAAAAAATAAACCTTGCCTTTCTGCGGTTATTTGGGCGCTGGGGGTGGCCGCTTTTTCAAAAGGCAGGCGGGTTTTGAGTAGTTTTTTGATAGTTTGTAAAGAAATTATCAAGATACAAAGAATTGTTAGTTTATCTG
>CAZLAK010000083.1:0-3143 GCA_964557545.1 uncultured Pelotomaculum sp. | reverse complement strand
ACGTGCGGTTTGGTCCGCTCAAATTTTTGCTTTGCCATGGTTTTGGTATTCCTCCCTTAACCTTATTAAGTGCTGTTACCGGCTCTTCGCTATGTCGTTCGCTTAAGACAAGCCAGCGCCTTCTTTTTTGTTTGAAAACCGGTCTTTAATAACCGAACCTCTTAGAGATGATGTTCTCGGCTACGGCATCCGGTACCTGGGCGTAGTGGGAAAACTGCATGGTGTAGCTTCCCCGGCCCTGGGTGCGGGAGCGCAGGTCGGTGGCGTAGCCGAACATCTCAGCCAAAGGCACGTAGGCGTGGATGACCTGGACGTTGGCCCGCCGTTCCATCTCCTCAATGCGCCCGCGGCGGGCGTTTAAGTCACCCAGCACATCTCCCATGTATTCCTCGCTGACCAGCACTTCCACTTTCATGATAGGTTCCAAAAGAACGGGCTTTGCCTTTTCGGCGGCGTTCTTAAAGCCGATGGAACCGGCAATCTTAAAGGCCATTTCCGAAGAGTCCACTTCGTGGTAAGACCCGTCGACGAGGGAAACCCGCACGTCCACCACCGGGTAGCCGGCTAAGAGCCCGTTTTCCATGGCTTCCCGCACGCCGGCCTCTACGGCTGGGATAAACTCCTTGGGTACAACCCCGCCGACAATCTTGTTCTCAAAGGCAAAACCCGCTCCCCGCTCCTGCGGCTCCACCTCCAAAACGACGTGTCCGTACTGGCCGCGCCCGCCGGTCTGGCGTATATAACGCCCCTCGGCACGGGCCCTAGAAGTAATGGTTTCCTTGTAGGCTACCTGCGGGCGGCCGACATTGGCCTCCACTTTGAACTCGCGCACCATCCGGTCTACGATAATCTCCAAGTGCAGCTCGCCCATGCCGGCTATAAGGGTCTGACCCGTCTCGTGGTCCACGCCCACCCTGAAAGTGGGGTCCTCTTCGGACAGCTTGGCCAGGGCTGCACCCAGTTTTTCCTGGTCGGCCTTGGTCTTGGGTTCAATGGCCACCTGGATGACGGGCTCGGGGAACTCCATGGGCTCGAGCACAATGGGCGCGCGCTCGTCGCACAGCGTGTCACCGGTAGTGGTGGTCTTTAACCCTACGGCGGCCACAATGTCGCCGGTAAAGACTTCGTCGATGTCCTCGCGGTGGTTGGCGTGCATGCGCAGGATACGCCCAATCCTCTCCTTGCGCCCCTTGCCCGGGTTTAAAACGTAGGAACCCGATTTTAATGTGCCGGAGTAAACGCGAAAGAAAGTCAGTTTACCGACGTAAGGGTCGGTCATGATCTTAAAGGCCAGGGCGGCAAAGGGCTCACCGTCCCCGGCGGCCCGCACCTCCTCGGCGCCGGTAGCGGGGTTTTGGCCCCGGACGGCCGGCACATCGGTGGGGGCGGGCAAGTAGTCCACAACGGCATCCAAAAGGGGCTGCACACCCTTGTTTTTAAAGGACGACCCGCACAGAACCGGAACCAGCCTGGCAGCCAGGGTAGCCCGCCGCAAGGCGCCCTTTAGGTCTTGTGCCGTTATTTCCCCGTTTTCTAAATACTTTTCCATTAACTCCTCGTCGCACTCGGCTACCGCTTCGATGAGCTTTTCGCGCATTTGCTGCGCCTCGTCCTCCAGTTCAGCGGGCACAGGCCCGTAAGCCGGGTGTAGTCCGAGTTCGTCGGTGTAGATGATTGCCTGCATAGAAACGAGGTCGACCACACCGCAGAAATTTTCTTCAGCGCCAATTGGCAGCTGCACGGCCACGGGATTGGCTCCCAGCCGCTCTTGCATCATCTTTATTACCCGGTAAAAGTCGGCTCCTACCCGGTCCATTTTGTTTACGTAAGCAATACGGGGCACGCCGTATTTGTCGGCCTGGCGCCACACCGTTTCTGACTGGGGCTCCACACCCCCAACCGAGCAAAAGACGGCGACCGCGCCGTCCAGCACACGCAGGGAGCGCTCTACTTCCACCGTAAAGTCCACGTGCCCGGGCGTATCGATAATGTTTATTTGACAGTCACGCCAGCGGCAGCTGGTAGCAGCGGAGGTAATAGTTATCCCCCGCTCCTGCTCCTGCACCATCCAGTCCATAGTAGCCGAGCCCTCGTGAACTTCGCCCATCCTGTGCACCCGGCCGGTGTAGAACAGTATCCTCTCAGTGGTGGTGGTCTTGCCGGCGTCAATATGGGCCATTATTCCAATGTTGCGTGTCTTCTCCAGCGGAAATTGACGCGCCACTTAAATGTATACCTCCCTACCACCTGTAGTGGGCAAATGCCTTGTTCGCTTCCGCCATTTTGTGGGTGTCTTCTTTCTTCTTTACGGCGCCGCCCGTACCGGCCGCGGCATCCATGATCTCGTTGGCCAGTTTCTCCATCATGCTCTTGCCGGAGCGCTCGCGGGCATAGTTGGTGATCCAGCGGATGCCTAAGGTCTGCCGGCGGTCCGGCCGCACCTCCACCGGCACCTGGTAGTTGGCACCGCCCACCCGCCGGGCTTTCACCTCCAGGACGGGCATGACGTTTTTCATGGCCGCTTCAAAGACTTCCAGCGGGTTTCTGCCGGTTCTTTCCCGGATAATGTCCAGCGCCCCGTAAACTATGGATTCGGCCAGGCTCTTTTTCCCTTTGAGCATTACCTGGTTGATCAGTTTGGTGAGGACCTTGCTGCCGTAAACCGGGTCGGGCAGGACCTCGCGCTTGGGAACGGCCCCTCTCCTAGGCACAGTTTTCCCCCCTTTACCGCGTAGTTTTCCTTAATACAAGCTATTTCTTGGGTTTCTTGGTGCCGTACTTGGAACGGCCGCGGTTTCTGTTCTGCACGCCCGCGGAGTCCAGCGCACCGCGCACTATGTGGTAGCGCACCCCCGGCAGGTCCTTCACCCGGCCGCCGCGCACCAGCACTACCGAGTGTTCCTGCAGGTTGTGGCCGATCCCCGGAATATAGGAGGTCACTTCGATGCCGTTGGTCAGCCTCACCCTGGCCACCTTGCGCAAGGCTGAGTTGGGCTTTTTAGGTGTGGTGGTGTACACCCTGGTGCACACGCCGCGCTTCTGCGGGCACTCTTTTAAGGCCGGGGCCGTAGATTTCTTCTCTACTTTTTCCCTGCCCTTGCGGATCAGCTGGCTGATAGTCGGCATATACAATACACCTCCTT
>CAZLAK010000082.1:0-3269 GCA_964557545.1 uncultured Pelotomaculum sp. | reverse complement strand
AACGGACTTCTAATCCGTAGGCCGGGGGTTCGAATCCCTCCTGGGACGCCAGTAAAAATGAGGAGTCTCAAGGTTTTGAGGCTCTTTTAATTTTGAGCAGAACTGGCAGAAAGGCCAGAAAACAAACTGCTAAGAGTTACAGATTTTACCGGCATCAGGAATTATACATAACTTTCTCCCCTTGCGGGTACATATAAGTAAAACCCAAGGGGAGAAAAGATAAATGGCTGTAGACATTAAAGAAATACTTAGAAAGATTGAGGAACTGCGGCGGGACTTAGATGAAATGGCAAAAGAAAAAATTGAGTGATCCGGAAGTGCTAGAAAAGAGCCGGGAACTGGACAGCGTATTAAACGAGTACCACCGTTTACTGAAAAAAACGATGGGGGCGGATTAATTTTTGTGGATTGTATCTTTTAAGCCCCCTTTTTTTATGAGAAAATTTGGTCAGTACAGCTGTTTAAAAATTTAATTAACTGGATGGAGGGATTTTAATGGACTTTAAAAACATTATTTTTGGCAGAGAAGGAAATATAGCCACTATTGCTATGAACCGCCCGGAAAACTTTAACGCCTTAAACCCGGCACTAGTTAAAGAAGTTATAAAAGCTCTGGAGATCTGCTGGCAAGATGCGGAAATCAGGGGTGTTGTGCTGACCGGCGCGGGAAAAGCTTTTTGTTCGGGAGGGGACATAGGGTATTTTAGGAGTGGGCCGGAAGGCGCGCCGGATGAGCCGTTTAAAGAAGTGCTCGAGTTATTAAACAGGTTAATATTGAGCATAAGGCAGGTGCCCAAGCCGGTTATAGCCGCGGTAAACGGCGTTGCTGCCGGTGCAGGCGTGCCGCTGGCCCTATCCTGCGATTTGAGGATCGCCTCTGACCGGGCCAAATTCAAGCTGGCGTACACTTCCCTCGGCTTGCCGCCGGACGGCGGGAGCGCACTTCTTTTGGGTTTGACGGCCGGTTTTAGCAGGGCCTGTGAGATGGTTTTTCTCGACCCCGTTTACGATGCCCGGCAGGCCCTGGATGCGGGGCTGGTTCACCGGGTAGTGGAAGCAGAAAAATTTGAAGGTGCTGTCCGTGAACTTGC
The DNA here is from genome assembly GCA_964557545.1 of uncultured Pelotomaculum sp. Lineage (GTDB taxonomy): Bacteria > Bacillota > Desulfotomaculia > Desulfotomaculales > Pelotomaculaceae > CAZLAK01. The sequence goes on along the minus strand of CAZLAK010000082.1, from coordinate 2,178 downwards.
CGGCCAGCTGGCAGCAGGACCTACTAAAGCTTTGGCCATAGCCAAGGCCGGCTTAAACCAGGCGTTTTTGGGTCTTTTGGAAAGGCAGCTGGAAATTGAGCGGCGGGGCGTTCTCGAGGCTTCTTTAACGGAGGATTACCGTGAAGGCCTGGCAGCATTTTTAGAAAAGCGCCTGCCGGTTTTTAAGGGCCGCTAGCGTCTGACCAGAACTTGCAGTTAGAGCAGGTTTTCGCCGGGATTTTATCACTGCCTTCGTCTTTGGCTTCGTAAAATTCACAGGCCGGTGTGTCGCCGTCAATAACTAGTGAAATAAAGCCGCAGACCAAAGGTTTTAAACAGTAACCCATTTGAATTTTTGTCCCCTCGCAATCAAAATCGGGCAGGGTGCACAAAAACCCCCTGCCTGATTTAAGCATTTTAAAACTTTTGAAAGACAAAACTTTTTATTAAACTTTAAATTTGGTCAGTATTTTGTCTAGTTCAGCGGCGGCTGCGCTGAGCACAGAGGCCGAGGCAGAAACCTCCTGCATGGCGGCAGTCTGTTCTTCGGTAGTGGCGGCTACGTTGTGAACGGCCTGGGCAACTTGAGTAGCAGCCCTGGCTACCTCCTGGGCTTTAACGTTGAGCTTTTGCACCAGCTCGATAATAGCGGTCAGGGAGTGGCTGACTTCGTGCACGACGCGGTCTCCCTGTGCTACCTTTTCCCGTCCGCTTTCCATATCGCTCACGGCGCGCGCTGACTGCTCCTGCACTTCTCGGATAATGCGTCCTATTTCTTTGGCTGATAGGGCAGAATTTTCGGCCAGCTTGCGCACTTCTTCGGCCACTACGGCAAAGCCTCTGCCGGCATCGCCCGCCCTGGCCGCCTCAATGGCGGCGTTTAAGGCCAGGAGGTTGGTCTGGTCGGCTATACCGTTGATTGTTACGACGAACTGGCCGATTTTCTCAATAGCCTGGTTAAGGGAATGCACCGACTGGGCCACGTGCTCCACGGAAACTTCTATTTCCCGCATGGTGCTGACAACTGTGTCGATATTTTGCTGGCCCAGGTCTGCCTGGCGGCTGGCCTCTTCGGCTTCAGACGAGACTTCGTTGATGTTTTCAACGACGCTGTCCATAGTGGCGGAAATCTCGTTGACGGTGGAAGCATTTTCGGAAGCCGCTGAGGTAGTCTGTTCGGCTTGGGCATTTAAGGTTTTTACTGAATCATTTACGCGGGCACAGGTCTGGGAAACATGGGCAATGATATCTTTTAAGTTGTGCACCATTTTATTGAAAGAGGCGGCGAGCTTGCCTAATTCATCGCGTGACTTGTAGTTGATTTCTTTGGTCAGGTCTCCTTGGGCAATAACTTCGGAGAATTCAATAAATCTGGCAATGGGCTTGCCGAAGATCTGGTTTAAAAGAACGAAGGTTATAATTATACCCAGTATTATACCTATAACGCCGATTAAAATAGAACTGACCGCGAACTTTTTTACTATCTGGTCGTAGAGGTTGTTGGGTACGCCTACGTAAAACATGCCGATTATGTTGCCCTGCGCGTCGCGGATGGGCTCGTAGGTTGTCTGGTTCCACTTGCCGACTACCTGCGCCTTGCCTATGTACGTTTTGCCCTCTTTTAGTACCGTTCTGCTCACTTCTTCGGCTGCCTTGGTGCCGACTGCCCGCTTGCCTTCTGCCGTTTTTACGTTGGTCGCAACCCTGGTGTCTCCTTGAAAGATAGTAACCGTGTCGTTAGTTAAGCTGCCGATCAGGTCGACGATCTCGTAATTTTCGTTCATCACCTTGTCACCCTTGTACAACAGGCCGTCCTTAACTGACCAAGCTCCAGGGTAAGCGGTTTCCAGCAGGCGCCTGCCCATTCCCAAGTCGGAAGTAAGTTTAATCTGGATAGAGTCTATTAGCCGGTCACGCATTGATTTTACGGAGTAGACCTCGATTGCGCCGATGAGGACGAGTAAAATAGCGGAGATAAGCAAAGACAGTTTTAGACGGATACTCACCAAAACCTCTCCTCTCAAAAAGTTTAACTAAAAGTTTAACTAATTGATAATTTATACTGTTCTTGCTGCGTTAGTAAGTTTGTTTGGGATATTAATATATTTTTTGATATTATAATTGAGAATTTAACAACAATCAACAATAAACAAAATATAGTGAATATTAAAAATTTTT
>CAZLAK010000081.1:0-3316 GCA_964557545.1 uncultured Pelotomaculum sp. | reverse complement strand
CGCCAGTCCGCTGCTTAAACGGCCGCCCGCCGCAGCACCCGCCGACGGCAGGACATTAGCATGGCTTTTTCCTGCAGCTTTCTCTAAAACCGCATCTTCGCTTTGTGCTGGAATTTCAGCAGCGCACAAGCCGGCTGCCCAGGCATAAACCGCCTGTGGAAAACCTTTTGCCCCGTCATCTTGTCCGTCTTTTTCCCCTGGCTTGCACCCAGCGGCTGCCCCTTCAGCGGCTAAAAGCTCCTGAAACAGAGCAGCAAAACCGTCTTCGGCAACAGGCCCGTTAAAGCGGGAAATACTGGCTTTGCCGTTTTGCTCCGGCGTAACACCGGTTATCCTGATCTCCAATTCATCACCTCCTTTCAATGCTATAACTGGTAATATATGCTACATTTACTGTGATTTACTGCGCAAAAAAGAGTACAGGGAGAGTTCGTCGTTAACTTTCATCTCAGCTGACGTCTCTTCCCGCAAAAAATCGCTGTACCTTTTCTCCTTTATTTTCTCGATGGCCTGGCGCTCTTGCCTTGCCCGCACGGCCTCCCGCCTTTTGGCCTCCACGGCCGCCGCTGCCGCCAAAACGGCCTTTTCCTGCTGGCGGACCCGCGCCGCCAGCGCGCTGCGGTAAAGGGCCAGGTGCTGCTGCTCCAAAACGTCCAGCACCCCGCCGGCCGGGACGGACACCTCTTCCAGCTGTCTTTTCGTCTCGTTGAGCCTGTTTAAGAGCCGCTCGTGCTCGCGCCGGGCCCTGGCCAAAGCCGCCTCAGCCGCCGCTTCTTTTTCGGCCCGCACCTGCAGAACTGTTTTTAGTCGAAAATTAAACACGCCCATTGCCGTTCCCCTACTGGCTCAAAATTAACTTAAGCTCTTCCACCGCCGCCTCAAAAGGCGTGTGCTCGTGCATGTCCTGGCGCAAAAAGCCCATCATCTTTTCGTAGCGGGAGATGGCTTCGTCTACCTTGGGGTTGGAGCCGGCAACGTAAGCACCTATGTTGATGAGGTCCTCTGCCTGCCGGTATGCCGCCAGGAGATCGCGGAAGCGGGCGGCGGCAGCGCGGTGCTCTTCAGTAACGATATCCGGCATTAGGCGGCTTACGCTGTTTAAAATGTCCACCGCCGGAAAGTGGTTGGCGGAAGCCAGCTGGCGGGAGAGCACGATGTGGCCGTCCAAAATGCCCCGCACAGCGTCAGCTACCGGCTCGGTCAGGTCGTCGCCGTCCACCAGCACGGTGAAAAACCCGGTAATGGAGCCGGTCTCACCCATGCCCGCCCGCTCCAAAAGGCGGGGCAGCAGGGCAAAAACCGTGGGCGTGTAACCCTTGGTGGCCGGCGGCTCGCCTACAGCCAGCCCCACTTCCCGCTGGGCCATGGCAAACCTGGTCACCGAGTCCATGAGCAGAAGCACGTCTTTGCCCTGGTCGCGGAAATACTCGGCTATGGCGCAGGCCACAAAAGCGCCCTTTAACCTCACCAGCGCCGGCTGCTCGGAGGTGGCCACCACCACCACCGAGCGGTCCAGCCCCTTTTGCCCTAAGTCGGTTTCTATAAAATCGCGCACCTCGCGCCCCCGCTCGCCGATCAGGCCGATGACGTTGACGTCGGCGCTGCTGTAGCGGGATATCATGCCCAACAGCGTGCTCTTGCCCACACCGCTGCCGGAGAAAATGCCCACCCGCTGGCCGCGCCCGCAGCTCAACAGCCCGTCTATGGCCCTGACCCCGGTAGACAGGACCTCGGTAATGCGCCTTCGCTTTAAAGGGTCGGGCGGCCTGTTGTCCACCGGGTACTCTACTGTGCGCCCGGCCACCGGTCCCTGACCGTCCACCGGCTCGCCCAGCCCGTTCAAGACCCGGCCCAACAGGCCCTTCCCCACCTGCACGCCCAGGGGCCGGCCGCAAGGCACCACAGGGCAGCCCTGGTACACGCCCTTTAGCTCGCCGAGAGGCATCAGTATAGTGGTGTTATCGCGAAAACCCACTACCTCGGCCCTGACCGCCTCCGCCTCGCCGGGCACGCGGATTTCGCAGACCTCCCCGATGGGCGCCTTAATCCCTTCGGCTTCCACAGTTATGCCGACTACCCTGCTCACCCGGCCGGTAAGCCTCAAAATCCGCGCATTCCTTACCCGCTGGCGGTAAGGGGTGAGGTCAACCGGCGCATCCCCCGCCAAGCCCGTCACCCCCGCTGCCTAGCTCCCCGGCGGCTTGAGTGCCGCCAGTATTTCCTTCCAGCGGGCAGAAAGAGTGGCGTCCACATCGCCCCGCTCAGTTTCCACCCGCAAGCCTCCCCGCTCCACGGCGGGGTCGGCAATGACTTCCACCAAAGCCTTTGGCCCCAAAAGAGCAGCCAGCTCCCCGCGGGCACCCTCCGCCGCCGGCAGGTCCTGCGGGTTGACGAAGAGATAAGCGCTCTTGCGCCCGGCCACCAAAGACAGCGCCTCCCGCGCCACAACCAGCACCGCGTCCCTGTCCTGTTCCAGCTCTTTGCAGAGCACTTTTTCGGCTATCTCCACGGCCAGGTCCACCACTTCTCTTTCTATTTCCAAAAGAAGCCGGCGTCGCGCTTCCTCTGCCCCGCGCAGCGCCAAAAGCGCCTCTTCCCTGAGCCTGGCGGCTTCTTCGACCGCCCTGTCCATGCCTTCGCGGTAGCCGCGCTCTTTGCCCTCGGCCAGGCCCCTGGCCAAGCCTTCGGCATAAGCTTCCTCTTTAACTCTGGCGGCAATGGCTTCGGCCTCTTCCCTGGCCCGCATTATGATCTCGTCCGCCTCGGCGCGGGCCCGGGCCAAAACCTCCCGGGCGGCGGCCTCCGCTTCGGTGCGCAGCTGCCCGCCTTCCTGCCGCCCGCCGCTGCCGTTTCCGCTGACGGGATCTGTCCCGCCCGGTGTGTATAAATCCCTCAAACTCAAGGTGCAGATGTCCCCGGGACTTATTTCAGCGCTCTTTATGATCCTAAACAAGGATGACATCCTCCCCGCCGCGGGATATGACGATCTCGCCGCTCTCGTCCAACTTTCTTATGATACTGACGATCTTCTGCTGGGCGGCTTCCACTTCCCTTAACCGCACCGGCCCCATGAGCTCGATTTCTTCCCTTAGCATCTCGGCGGCCCGCTTGGACATGTTCTTGTAAATGCGGCTGCAGACTTCCTCGTTGGCGCCGCGCATGGCCAGCGCCAGGTCCTTGGAGTTGACCTCCTTGAGCACCCGCTGGATGAAGTTGTCGGGCAGAAGGACTATGTCCTCGAATACAAACATGCGCCGCTTGACCTCTTCGGCCAAGGCCGGGTCGTCTCTCTCCAGACCTTCCAAAATGACCTTTT
>CAZLAK010000080.1:0-3430 GCA_964557545.1 uncultured Pelotomaculum sp. | reverse complement strand
AGAAGGGTTGGAGGATTTAAACGGAGGTGTGTTTTAAGTGAAGTCTTTGGAACAGCTGAACAAGCTTAAGAATGAGATGAAGGAAATCCTCAAGATCCGGGAAGGGGTAAAGTCCGACACCCATTTGGCCCACGTTATGGTCTGCGGTGGGGCGGGCTGTATTTCCTCGAACTGCCTGGATGTTGTTAACGCCTTAAACGAAGCCCTTGAAAAGAAGGGCATTAAAGAAAAGGTAAAGGTTGTCCTCACCGGCTGCATGGGTCCCTGCGATATGGGGCCGGTTATGATCGTCTACCCGGACGGAACCTTCTACCGGAGGGTCAGGCCTAAGGATGCCGAGGCCATTGTTGAGGAACACATCATCGGCGGCAACCCGGTTTCTAAGCTTCTTTACAAAGGCGCCAAGAAAGTCGACGAGGTTGATTTCTTTACCAAGCAGAAGAAGATCGTCCTGCGCAACATGCACCACATGGACCCGCTGTCCATTGAGGAGTACATTGCCCGGGACGGTTACGCCGCGCTGGGCAAGGTTTTAACCCAGATGAAGAGGGAAGAGGTCATCGAGGAAGTCAAGAAGTCAGGCTTGCGCGGCCGTGGCGGCGCCGGTTTCCCGACCGGTATGAAATGGGAGTTTACCGCTAAGGCAGAAGGCTCGCCCAAGTACGTGGTCTGCAACGGCGACGAGGGCGACCCCGGCGCATTTATGGACAGGTCTATTTTGGAGGGTGACCCGCACAGCGTCATCGAGGGCATGGCTATTTGCGGCTACGCTATTGGTGCCGAGCAGGGTTACGTTTACGTCCGGGCCGAATACCCGCTGGCCATTGAAAGGCTAGACGCCGCCATTAAGCGGGCGCGCGAATTTGGCCTGCTAGGCAAGGATATATTCGGTACCGGTTTTAACTTCGATATCGAGATCCGCATTGGTGCCGGTGCATTTGTCTGCGGTGAGGAAACGGCGCTGTTGGCCTCCATTGAGGGCAAGCGCGGTGAGCCCAGACCCAGGCCGCCGTTCCCGGCGCAAAGGGGTGTGTTCGGCAAGCCCACCGTGATTAACAACGTTGAGACTTGGGCCAACATACCGCCCATTATTTTGAACGGCGGCGAGTGGTACGCTTCTATCGGCACAGAGCGTAGCAAGGGCACCAAGGTATTTGCCCTGGCCGGCAGGGTAGTCAACACCGGTCTAGTGGAAGTGCCTATGGGCACAACTTTGCGGGAAATCATCTTCGACATTGGCGGCGGCATCCCGGGCAAGAAGCAGTTCAAAGCTGTCCAGACCGGAGGTCCTTCCGGCGGCTGCATCCCGGCCGAGCACCTCGATACACCTATTGATTACGACACGCTGGGACAGTTAGGCGCCATCATGGGTTCCGGCGGTATGATCGTCATGGACGAGACCACCTGCATGGTGGACATTGCCAAGTTCTTTATTGACTTCTGCGTGGACGAGTCCTGCGGTAAGTGCTCGCCTTGCCGGATCGGTATCAAGCGCATGTGGGAGATTCTTGACCGCATTACAAAAGGCGAGGGCAAAGAAGGCGACATCGAGCTGCTGGTGGAACTGGCCTCTACCATCAAGATGACTGCCCTGTGCGGCCTCGGCCAGACGGCGCCAAACCCCGTCTTGAGCACAATCAGATACTTCAGGGACGAGTACGAGGAGCACATCAAAGAACACAAGTGCCGCGCCAACGTCTGCGAGTTCAATAAATAAAAGCCGCTCCCGCAGCTTTTACCAAAAAATTAAGTAAAATACGGGAGTTTGGAGGGGAAAAATGAAATGATAACACTGACAATTGATAACCAGAAAGTAACTGTGGAAGAGGGAACAACAATACTCGAGGCTGCCAAGCAACTCGGTATTAATATCCCTACCCTTTGCTACTTGAAAGACTTAAACGTCATCGGTGCCTGCCGTATCTGCATGGTGGAAGTGCAGGGGGCGAGGACATTCGTGCCCAGCTGTGTGGCCCCGGTGGCTGAAGGCATGGTGGTTCGCACCAACACGCCGGCGGTAGTGAAAGCCCGCAAGCTGGTACTGGAACTCATCCTATCCGACCACCCCATGGAGTGCCTGACCTGCGTGCGCAACCAGAACTGCGAGCTGCAAAAGCTGGCCGAGCAGTTTGGTATTAAAGAGGTCAGGTTTGAAGGCGCTAAGACCGAGTACCCCATTGACGATTCTGCACCGGCGATTATCAGAGACCCGCGTAAGTGCGTGCTCTGCCGCCGCTGCATAGCTGTCTGCAGCAACGTACAGACGGTGAACGCCTTGACCGCCCAAGAGCGGGGCTTTGATACCATTATTGCCCCCGCCTTTAACGAGAAGCTGGCCAATGCGGAATGCGTCCAGTGCGGCCAGTGCTCGCTGGTCTGCCCGACGGCAGCCATTCAAGAAAAGGACGACATCGACAAGGTGTGGGCAGCCCTGGCCGACCCGAACAAGCACGTGGTGGTTCAGACTGCACCGGCCACCAGGGTGCAACTCGGTGAAACCATGGGCATGGAGCCGGGCAGCATTGTCACCGGCAAGATGGTGGCGGGCTTGCGCCGCCTGGGCTTTGACAAGGTATTCGACACCGACTTTACCGCTGACCTCACCATTATGGAGGAGGGCAACGAGCTCCTGCACAGGATCAAGACCGGCGGCGTGCTGCCGATGATTACTTCCTGCAGTCCCGGCTGGATTAAGTTTGCCGAGCACTTCTATCCGGACCTCCTGCCGCACCTCTCTACCTGCAAGTCGCCGCAGCAAATGTTCGGTGCACTGGCCAAGACTTATTACGCGCAAAAAGCTGGCATTGACCCGGCCAACGTCTTTGTGGTATCCATCATGCCCTGCACGGCCAAGAAGTTTGAGGCCCAGCGTCCCGAAATGAACTCCAGCGGCTATCAAGATGTAGACGTGGTGCTTACCTCCCGCGAGCTGGGGCGCATGTTCAAGCAGGCCAACATTAACATCGCTGACCTGCCTGAGGAAGACTACGACGAGCCGCTCGGAATTTCCACCGGTGCCGGCGAGATCTTCGGTGCCAGCGGCGGTGTGATGGAGGCTGCTCTGCGTACGGTTTACGAGGTGGTCACCGGTAAAGAGCTGGAGAATATCAACTTCACCGAGTGCCGCGGCCTTACCGGCGTAAAAGAAGCTACCATTCCGGTGGGCGACCTCAACGTGAAGATTGCTATTACCAACGGTTTAGGCAATGCCCGCAAAGTACTGGATAAAGTACGTAAAGGCGAAGCAGATTACCACTTCATCGAGATCATGTGCTGCCCGGGCGGCTGCATTGGCGGCGGCGGCTCACCGATCCCGACCGATACGGAAATCCGCCAGAAGAGGATCGACGCCACCTACATCGAGGATGAGCGCATGGTGCTGCGCAAGTCCCACGAGAACCCGGCTGTAAAGGCCCTCTACGAAGAGTTC
>CAZLAK010000079.1:0-3596 GCA_964557545.1 uncultured Pelotomaculum sp. | reverse complement strand
CAGCGCAAAGGCGGCCAGCACGGCCATAATACCCAGCACAGAGAGAAGTTCTAAGGCGGTAAACCCCCTTTGCCCGCGGCGCCCCACGTGTTACCCTCCCTCTCCTTCTCCGCCACCTTAGCGCTTTAGCGTATCGAGCAGGCCGAAGATGGGGAGGACAACAGAGAGCACGATGCCGCCCACAATGACGCCCATCAGCACCGTCACGGCCGGCTCTACCAGCGCTGTCAGCCGGGCAAAGCCAGCCTCGCTCTCCTGCTCGTAGTTATTGGCCATCAACCGGAGCATCTCCTCCAATTCCCCCGTCTCTTCACCTACGCTCAAAAACCTGATGAATAAATCGTCGAAAAATTGCACCGTTGCTAAGTTGGAGGCCAACGGCTCCCCCCTGGCCAGCCCTTCAATTGCCCGGCGCACACCCAGCACGGCCTCGCTGTGGCCAATCACCTTTTCCAGGGACTCGAGCGACTGCAGGAGGGGAACCCCGCTCCCCAAAAGAAGACCCAGGGCGCGGCAGAACCTGGCCTGCACGATGGCCCTAAGCAGGGGGCCGAAGACGGGGAGGCGCAAAAGCCACCTGTCAAAAAAGCGCTTTGCCCCCGGCTTTTTCAGCACCTGCCCGGCGGCAAGGGCGGCGGCCAGGAGGACAATAATTATTTCCACAATGTGCTCCTTTAAGCCGGTAGCCAAAAACACCACGGCGCGGGTGGCCAGCGGCAACGGGGCGCCGCTTTCCTTCAACATCTTTAGAAGTTCCGGCAGCAGAAAATTAATGAAAAAAAAGATCAGGCCACACGCTGCCGCCAAGAGGATGGCGGGGTAAATCATCAGGCTCATGACTTTCCGCCGGACGTTCTGCTCCCGCTCGTAATAGGCAGCCATGCTGGAGAAGACCGCCTCCAGGTTGCCGCTCAACTCGCCCGCCGCCACCATGTTCACCAGCAGGTGGGGGTAGAGCGGGCGCGCCTCCGCCATCAGCTCCGAGAGGGGGCGGCCGGTCCTTAAGCTGGCGTAAAGCCGCTCCGCTTCCATCTTAAGCCTCCTGGTAAGCCTCTGCCGGCGCATGATGTCGAGACCGTTCATCAAGCTGATACCGGCCGAAAGGATAGTGGCAAACTGGCGGCAGAAGTAGATGATCTCACCTAAAGAAAGCTTTTGCTGGCGCCGGGCAGCATACCTGGCGGCCGGTACAATCTTTACCGGCAGGTAGCCGCGCGCCTTCACCGCCTCCCTGGCACTCGCCAGGTCGGGGGCCTCCACGACACCCTCTTCGATTTTTCCTTCGCGCCCAACGGCCCGGAAAATAAACTCTGCCATTGCTCCCGAATTTTGCTAAATAATTATTCGCTAAATAATTAACCGACAAGCTACTGAGCCGTCCAACTCAATAACTGTAGGTCACCCTCGCCATCTCTTCCACGGTGGTCACCCCGGCCAGCACCTTCCCCCGGCAGTTCTCCCACAAGGTGACCATTCCGTGCTGCCTGGCGAGATCGCGCAGCTCGTCCTCCGGGGCGCGCCGGTCGATGAGCAATTTGTGCGGCCTCTCCACTTCAAAGATCTCAAAAATGCCGGTGCGCCCCCTGTAACCCGTTCCGCCGCATAAGGGACAGCCCTTTCCCCGGCTGAGCTCGAGGCGGCTGCCGGCGGGGAGACCCAAGTACCTCTTTTCCCGCTCCCCCGCCTCGTAAGTTTCCCGGCAGGCCGGGCAGATCCGGCGCACCAGGCGCTGGGCAATGACCCCCAGGAGAGAGGAGGAGAGCAGAAAGGGCTCCACACCCATGTCCAAAAGCCTGGTCACCGCCCCCGGCGCATCGTTAGTGTGCAGCGTGGAGAGCACCAGGTGGCCGGTGAGGGCGGCGCGCACGGCGATCTCCGCCGTCTCCACGTCGCGTATTTCGCCCACCATGATGATGTCCGGATCCTGCCTCAAGATTGAGCGCAGGCCATTGGCAAACGTATAGCCCGCCTTGGTGTTGACCTGGGTTTGAGTGATGCCCCTGATGTTGTACTCCACCGGGTCTTCAATGGTGATAATGTTCTTCGTCACATCGTTCAATTCCTGCAGCATGGCGTACAATGTCGTAGTTTTGCCGCTGCCCGTCGGTCCGGTGACCAGAATGATTCCGTAGGGTTTAGCCAGCAGCCGGTCAAACACCTCTCTATCCCGGTCGCTTAAGCCCAGTTCGGCCTTATTTAGGGCGAGCGAAGCCTTGTCGAGGATCCTGATCACCGCCTTTTCCCCGTGAGTGGTGGGCAATACCGAGATACGCAGGTCGACCTCCCGGCCGTCCACGGTGTAGGTAGCCCGCCCGTCCTGGGGGACCCTCCTCTCGGCCACGTTTAAGTTGGCCATAACCTTGATCCTGTTCACCACCGCCGGGTGCGGCCCCATCCCCGTGACCAGGCTCTCCTGGAGCATCCCGTCAATGCGCAGGCGGACGCGCATCTGCTCCTCCCCCGGTTCGATGTGGACGTCGCTCGCTCCGGCCCGCACGGCGTTGTCCAGAATGGTGTTCAAAAAGCGCACGATCGGCGCCGTGTCTACATCGACCGCCGCGGCGGCCGCCTCCCCGCCCGCCTCGTAAGCCTGACCGTACATCCGGGTAAAATCTTCCGCCGCCCGCTGGGCAATTGAGCGGCTAAAGACGCGCTCTATGGTGCGAATGATGTCTTTTTCCGAAGCAATGACCGGCTGGACGGGGAGGCCGGTCAGGGTCCTGACGTCCTCCTGGGCCAGGTAGTCCAGCGGGTCATTCATCGCCAATACAAGCTTCCCGTCGCTGATCCGCACCGGCACGACGCAGTGCCGCCTGGCCAGCGATTCGGGGATCATGCGGGCCGCCTTGTGGTCTATACTGGTGCGGGAGAGGTCTACGCTTTTAATGCCCATCTGCTCTTCCAGCACCTTGAGCAGCACATCTTCCGTAATGAATTTTTCCTTGAGCAGGATCTCGCCCAGCCGGCGCCCGCTGGCGCGCTGGATCTCCAGTGCCTTCTCCAGCTGCTCCCCGGTAATGGCCCCCGCCTCTAAGAGCAACTCGCCGAGGCGCTTGCGTCTGGTCATCGCCATTTATTAATCTAACCCCTTCTGATTTTTATCGCTTCTACCAGCCAAAAATTTCACTATGCCGCCCGCATTAAGCGGGCCTGTACACCATTTCGCTCAAATTACCGCTTTAATTTTACCAAAGCTTCCAAAAAAACATCACATCGAGACTCGACAAATAATTAAGGAGCACTCTAAATAAAAGGAGCACTCCTCGGCCCAAAAGCCACAGAGTGCCATTAACCATTTATTATTCGAGTGGCTTCCGGCAAACCCGCATAACACCAGCCGGCCGGGCTTTGCCAGTCAACATGTTATTCTACGATCCTTGTTTTGCTTGAGTCGAGGGCATTTCCATCTTTATCTAAGTAACCAATTTCCACTTTTATGTGACCATATGATTCAGTTACAGCACAAATTACTGCACCAGCCACATAAGGATAAGGAATGTCCCAATCCGAATACGGACCATCATATACCACAACTGCAGGTTGTCCAGTAGTAGTGCCATTACCTTTCTTTGCAGCAGTTGAATTAGAGAACGGGT
>CAZLAK010000078.1:0-3910 GCA_964557545.1 uncultured Pelotomaculum sp. | reverse complement strand
TCGTAATAGTCCACGCCCGGTTCGCTGCCGGCGCCTTTGCCCCCCGGACCTGCGCCGGCGGGCTCGCTGAAGACGACGTCCCCTACTTTGCTGTTCCCTCCCCCTTGTCCGGCGTGCTTCTGACGGCCCATATCGAAGCGAAAGCGGAATTCCTCTAAAGAGCGGATGGGAACTTTGAGCACTTTGTGGCCGTCCTGCAGGATGATGCTTTCCTCGGCCACTATATCAACCAGGTTCTTCCTAATGGCCTCTTGCACTTTTTCCCGGTGCCGCGCCCGGTCGATCTCGCCTTTTCGGTAGAGCGACCAGTCCTCCCGGGTAATGATGTGCTTTTGCCGCGCCACTTTACCACCCCCAAACTTAATTTATTTTTATGCCCCAAACGGCCTCACTTGCCACCTGTATACGTCATCATATTGTTTTTTCCGTCGGCAAATAATAATTACAGCAGCCGGTGACTTGGCGTTAAAAAGGCGGGCTTTAAGCGGTGAAATCGATTCTAGGTTTTCTGGCAGGCGGCCTGAGAAGACGGGCCCAAAAGAAAACTGCCGGCAGAGACGGATTCACGGCCGGCAGCGCCGGATGGCAAAGCGAATTTTTGAGCCGCGACTTAAAGACCAACCTGGCGGCGTTAAAGGCGGTCTTTTACAACTGCAGCGACGTGGTCTTCAGGGAGTTTGTTTTTGCCCAAAACGAGCGCGTCAAGCTGGCCCTGGTCTACGTCGACGGCCTGGCGGACAGGGCCATGGCCGGCGACCTGATAGTGCGCGCCCTGGCCCTGGAAGTGCCCGTGGCCGCACCCGGCCTAAAGATCGGCGCCGGCGGCGCGCTGGAATTCATCAAACAGCAGGGCCTTTGCGTGCACCAGGTGGGAGAAACCCGCCAAATGCGCGAGGCCGTCCTGGCCGTTTTGAGCGGGGACGCCGTCCTGCTGGTGGACGGCTGCGACACCGCGCTCATAAACGGCATCCGGCACTGGGAAAAGCGGAGCATCACCGACCCGGAGGCCGAGCCCACGGTGCGCGGTTCCCGCGAGGCTTTTGTGGAGACGCTCCGGGTGAACACGTCGCTCATCAGGCGCCGCATAAAAGACCCGAGGCTGAAAATCGAAGCCCTGCGACTGGGGGAGGTCACCAGGACGGAAGCGGCGATCCTGTACTTGGAGGGCGTGGCGCCGGCCAAAATAGTGGAGGAAGTAAAAAACCGCATCGGCAAAATCAAAGTGGATCACGTGCTGGAGAGCGGCAACGTCGAAGAGCTCATCGAAGACAACCCCTTTTCGGTCTTCCCCACGGTCAACCACACGGAAAAGCCGGACCGGGTGGCGGCCATGATCCTGGAGGGACGGGTGGCCGTTTTAGTGGACGGCACCCCCTTTGCCTTAACGGTGCCCAACCTCTTCGTCGAGTACCTGCAGGCCTCAGAAGACTACTACGAGCGCTTTATATTTTCCTCGGCGGTTAGGCTCATCCGTTTTTTGTCCATGACCGCCTCGCTGGTCCTGCCCTCACTGTACATAGCCGTGGTCAGCTACCACCCCGAGCTCCTGCCCACTACCCTGCTCTTGAGCATCGCCGCCCAGCGGGAGGCAGTGCCCTTTCCCATTTTTGTGGAAGCTCTGATCATGGAGCTAACCTTTGAAATTTTGCGGGAAGCAGGTATTCGCCTGCCCCGCCCTATAGGGCAGGCGGTGAGCATCGTGGGCGCCCTGGTGGTGGGGGAGGCGGCCGTGCGCGCCGGGCTGGTGGCGGCCGCCACGGTCATCGTGGTGGCCCTGACCGGTATAGCCTCTTTTACTTTTTCCTACAGCGCCAGCATTGCTTTTAGGATTTTGAGGTTTTTGCTCTTGGCCGCCTCGGCGGCCATGGGCCTGTTCGGCCTCATCACCGGGCTGGCCCTGATAGGGATTCACCTGTGCGGGCTACGGTCTTTCGGCGTGCCCTACCTCTACCCGCTCGTGCCCGTGGTGGTACCGGATTTAAAGGACACCTTTGTGCGCGCGCCCTTTTGGGCCATGCTCACCAGGCCGCGCCTTTTAGCCAGGTTCAACCAAAAGCGGGCGGGCAAAGACCTAAAACCGGCCCGGCCCAGAGGGTAGCATAGCCGCCGCCCCATAACCCGTTTGCCGCTCAAACCACCCGTAAGGAGCCGCTCATTATGAAAGAAGAGAGAATCGACACAGGCCAGGCCATACTGATCTTGGTGGCCGCCATTCTCCCCACCGCCATACTTACGGTGCCGGATCCCGTGCTCAGGCTGGCCGGGCAGGACGCCTGGCTGTCGGTGGCGTTAGCCACGGCCGCCGGTCTTTTGATCGCGCTGCTGGCGGCCAATTTAAGCCTGCTCTTTCCTCAAAAAAGCCTTTTTTCTTTCTCAGAAGAACTGATGGGAAAGACGGCAGGAAAAATTTTGGGCTTTTTGTACATTTTCTGGCTGGTCCAGGCCAACACCGTAATCATCAACGAATTTGCTTCTTTTTTGTGCATCGCCTTGATGCCCAACACGCCCAGCGCCGTATTCTTTGTAGTAGTAATAGCTGTAGCCGGCTACGCCGTCTACGGCGGGCTGGAAGTACTTGCCAGGTACAGCCAGCTCTTTTTGCCCCTGCTTTTGGGGCTTCTCTTTGTCTCTTTTCTACTGACGGCACCGGACATTAAAATTACCCGGCTCCTGCCCATTTTCGATGCGGGGCTGCCGGCAATAATAAAGAGCGCCTCCCTGCCCTTAAGTTTATTCGGGGAAGTCATCGTCCTGACGGTTATAGCACCTAACTTAGAAGACAAAAGAAAAGCCAGGAGGGCAGCCGTACTGGCTACTCTAATTAACGGCGCGGCATTTTTATTGGGCGTTTTGGTGGTCATCTTAGTTTTAGGGCCGGAAGTGGGCTCAAGCTATATCTTCCCTACCTATAATGCCGTGAGGACGGTTTCTATTGCCAATTTTTTAGAACGGCTGGAATCTATTGTGGTGGCCGTCTGGATGCTGGGGGGGTTTGCCAAAGTGGGGGTATTTTACTACGCGGCTGTCCTGGGGTCCTCTCAGGTGCTGGAATTAAGGGACTACCGGCCGCTGGTAACCCCTGTCGGCACTATCCTTTTGGCCTTTTCGCTCATGTGCCAGAACGCCACCGAACTACTGCACTTTGTCACCAAAGTGTGGCCTTGCTACGCCATTACGGTGTTTGAAGTGGGACTGCCGCTCCTCCTCTACGCGCTGGCCAAATGGAAAATAACGGGGGGAGGGGGCAGTTGAGAAAAGTATTTTTTTACACTCTAATCCCCGCAGTGTTTCTGGCCCTGGCCTCCGGCTGCTGGGACCGCCGGGAAATCTCCAGCTTGGCCGTAGTGCTGGGCACGGGGATAGACCTGACACCTTCGGGCAAAATCCGCCTCACCGTGCAGGTGGCCCGGCCCACCGCTTTTGTGGGCGGGGAGACGGGCGCCGGGGGCAAGGAGGCCACGGCGGCCAGCTGGACCGTTTCCGCCGAAGGCAGCACCGTGGAAGAAGCCGAAAAAAACCTGGCGCGTTTTGTGCCCCGCCAGATCTACTGGGGGCACAGCATTGTCCTGGTCATGGGCGAGGAGATGGCCAAAAGGGGGGTAAGACCGGTGCTAAACTTCTTCCAGCGCAGCCGGCAGCCGCGGGAAAACATGTGGGTGATGGTATCTAAAGGAGAAGCAGAAAAATTTTTGGCCACTTACTCCGTCTTAGAAAAGACGTCTTCCCAGGCCGCCGGTTTTATGTCTTTGTGGAGAGAAGGCCGCGCCGTGCACTTGAGGGAGTTTTCGGAGATGCTGGCCAAAAGAGGCGTGCAGCCGTCCTGCTCCCTGGTCGAGGTAAAGGACGAGGGAAAGGTGCCTTCCCCGGGGGAGGAAAAAGAACAGGCGGCTAAAAAGCAGGCCGCGATCTG
>CAZLAK010000077.1:0-4216 GCA_964557545.1 uncultured Pelotomaculum sp. | reverse complement strand
TTTTCGGCGGTTCCATTGCCTGCGCCGGTCTCCTCACCGTGGCCGACTTCCAGGAAGCCTTAGAGGAGCGCTGGAGCGGGAAGCGCCCGCCTTTTGATCTTATTTTGCTGCCGGGCGCGGCCTTTGACGCCCGAGGCCGGGACCTAACGGGCCGGTCTTACCGGGAACTGGAGGAAAAGTGCGGTGTGCCGGCAGTTCCCGTAGGCCGGCAGTAATTCGCCCAAAAGCCGCCGGTAAGGCTCAAGGTCAGCACGGAAGGCGCCGCAGCAAGCGGGTATGAAGCGGCTATGTTATTTTTATTATTTTAAGTCTTTGTGACGAGGAGGGCGACCTTAAAATGAAAGTTAAACAAATCTCCGTATTTTTGGAGAACAAATCCGGGCGGCTGGCCCAGGTGACGCGGGTTTTGGGCCAGGCCGGCATCAACATCCGCGCCCTGTCCATTGCCGACACGGCCGATTTTGGCATCCTGCGCCTGATCGTCAACGACCCGGCAGCGGCCTACCGTACCCTCAAGGAGGCCGGTTACACGGTGGCCGTCACCGACGTGGTGGCCGTTGAGGTGCGCGACGAGCCGGGGGGGCTGGCCGAGGTGCTAAAGCCGCTCGAGGAGAACGGTGTGAACATCGAGTACCTCTACGCTTTTGTACAAAAGTCGGGCGACGCGGCCATCGTGGTTATCCGCGCCGAAAAAGTGGACGAGGCCGTGGAGGCGCTTGCCAAAAGCGGCGTGCGCATCTTAAAAGAAGAGGAAATCTACTCGCTGTAGGCTAAAACAGAAAAATTAAGGTAACTGGTGCCATGTTGTACGTTAACAACAGCGATATAGCAGAGATTTTAGAAGAGGAACTCAGGCGCCTGACTGAATGCTTAAAAGACCTCGGTGCCGAGAAAATTATCCTGTTCGGCTCATACGCCCGCGGCCGGCGCGACGCCCTGACTGATCTGGACCTGCTCGTGGTAATGGAAAGCGACGAGCCCTTTGTGCGGCGCGCAGCCGGTGTTTACGGCAAGCTTATGCCGCGCGTGGCCGCTGATATCCTCGTTTACACCCCCGGCGAATGGCAGGAAGTTAAAGAAAGACCGTTTATAAAAAAAGCGCTGGAAGAGGGAAGGGTTTTGTATGAGAAGAGGGCCGGCTGAGGAGGCCAAGAGGTGGCTGGATCAAGCCAGGGAGGACTTGAAGTGGGCCGGGAAGCTCGCAGAAGAAGGCGGCTATCACATTGCCTGCTTTTTGGCGCAGCAGGTGGCTGAGAAGGCCTTAAAGGCGTTTTTGTACGCCCGCGGTGAAACAATAGTTCTCGGCCATTCGGTTGCCGTGCTGGCCGGCAGGGCTGCCGAGTACGAGGCAGGGCTTAAGGGCAGGGCCTCCCGCTGGGCTGTCCTCGACGGGTATTACATTCCTACTCGCTACCCTAACGGCCTGCCCGACGGCATTCCGGCCAGGGTTTACGACTCTCAGGCGGCGGCAGAGGCGGTGGCCCTGGCTGCGGAAGTAGTAAAATCAGTAGCCGAGGCAACGGGGCTGTAGGGCTAGCGCGGTGCCCAGGACAAGCTTTTCTTTCCCGGAGTCAAAGAACAGGAGTGGCATAAAGTGGGCCAAAGCAGGGATAACGGCTGCCAGGAGGGGCGCCGCGGAGAAGTGGCGGCCGGCAGCAGGCCGGCGCTTTTTGCCGGCGGCAAAGGTTTGCTGCGCCAAAAAATGCGGGCGGCCAGGGACGCACTTTCGCCGGCGGAGATTGAAGAAAAGAGCGAGCGCATCGCCAAGAGGTTGCTCGCCCACCCGGCTTACCAAAAGGCGGCCTCTGTCATGTGCTACGCCAGCTTCGGCAGCGAGGTGCGCACGGACGGCCTCATAAAAAGCGCCCTGGCCGCCGGCAAGGCGGTGGCCGTGCCGGTATGCCTGCCGGACCAGAGGCTTCTGCCGTCTTTAGTGTGCTTTTTTCCGGATGAGCTGGAGCCGGGCCGTTTCGGCGTGCCCGAGCCCAAAGCTGGCTGCCTGCGCCCGGCTTCCCCGGCGGACTTTGACCTGATTATTGTGCCCGGCGTGGCCTTTGACCGGCGCGGCTACCGCTTGGGTTACGGGGCCGGCTACTACGACCGCTTTTTGCGGGAAACCCGGCCGGGGGCCGTCTTTTTGGGCCTGGCCTTCGAGCTGCAGGTAGTGGAGGACGTGCAACCGGAGCCGCACGACGTGCCGGTGCACATTATTGTCACCGAAGAGCGGGTTTACGAGATTTGCAGGTATTTTTCCGGCCTTAATGCCAAAGATTGAGATTTTTATGAACATTATTTACTTTTAAGATCGAAATATAAGGGCAAAAATGCACACATGTGTTTTATATTAAGACTTAGCTTTCACGCACCGTTTTTTGTGCTTTAGGTAACGTTTTCAGCGAAGTAAGTTAATGTTTTCACAAAGATATGTGCATTTTGCATAAAAAAATGGTGGCAACTTTGTCACCATTTTTTCGCGGCTTTTATTTATAATGTTGATGGGCGTTTGCCTTTTCATAAATGTTATTAATTATAAGTGCTATAAGTCTAATTTTAAGTTTTATTAATTCAATTCCAAAAATTTTTGTTTATGACGGGGGGGGTGGGTCGCTTTTTCCTGTAAGGTATATTTTTACATATATGGCATATTAAGAAGATGAAACGGATTGCGGCAAAGCTGGTTAAACGTGACGCTAAAGTGCTTCAATAAAAAAATAAAAACAAAAAAGAAGGGGGTGGAATAAAAGAGCTAAGGTGCAAGCCGTGCAGGCAAATTAAAGCGCTTTGCGGAAGTCGGGGGTGATAGCAAAAGGAAGGCAAAATTAAACAAAAACTAAGGGGTAATAGGTTTTCTTTTGTTATACTGGATACTTTATCCAATAGGCAGTATACTGTATTACTTTATTTTTAAAACTTAAAATTCTGCAATTTTACCTAAAACCTTACAATATTTAACATTTAATAAGGCCAACTCAAGAGGGGGTAATACTAAATGGCTAATCCTCCAGCAATGACTGTGCACCTTGCCGGCAACGTCGGCAAGTACAAAATGTCCCTGCCCGTCGGTCAGCTTTTGCTGCGCGGTTTTATGTCGGGCGCCTTTATTGCCGTCGGTGCGGGCCTCGCCACTGTCTGCGGCACGGAAGTGGCCAAGTACCTGGGCAACGGCCTCGGCAAGTTCTTCACGGGTGCCGTCTTCCCGGTAGGCTTAATTGCTACCGTCCTCACCGGTATGGAACTCTTCACTGGCGACGCCATGCTCGGTCCCCTGGCGGCCATGCTGGGCAGGACCAGCTGGGGCAGTGTTTTGCGCAACTGGTTTTTTGTTTACATCGGCAACCTCATCGGCTCCCTGGCTTACGCTTACCTGATGGTCATGGGCCCCTTTACCCAGGGTAACTTTACCGTAGCCGAACCCAACGCCTTTGCCCTAAACGCCGTTTCCATCGCTGTGGCCAAGACGCTTACCTATAAGTCGGTGGGCACTATCGGCTGGTGGTCCTGCCTGTTGAACGGCATCGGCTGTAACTTCTTGGTTAACCTGGCCATCCTGTTAGGCATTACGGCTAAGGACTTTATTGGTAAGTTCTTCGGTATATGGTTCCCGATCATGGCCTTCGTTGCCACCGGTTTTGAGCACTGCGTGGCCAACATGTACTTCCTGCCCGCCGGGCTGTGGGTATACCAGAGCTTCCCCTCCCTGGCCACCAAGATGGTCGACGGCAAGCCCTGGAACGCCCTACTGAACAAGTTCGGCGGCCTCACCTGGGGCGACGTGTGGCTGTGGAACATCATCCCCGCCACCATCGGCAACATCATCGGCGGCATGGTCTTCATCGGCGTGGTTTACTACCTGTGCTACCGCAACGAACTGCCCGAGGAGCAAAGTCCCAGCGCCCCGGTTTCGGTTGGGAAGTAAGCCGGTCAGTTCCGGCTAGTCGGTAAATGTGTTAACAGCGGCCGGTCTTAAGTCCGGGGCAGCATTAAACTGCCCCGGACGAAAGCCGTCCGTTGGCGGGCAGCAAACTAAGGTTTTCTGTCCGTTGCCCGGCCAAAAGGAAAGGGGTGTTTTGGTGCGGTTTTCTTTACCCGTTTACGTCACGTGGGGTTTGGCCGCCTTCATGGTGCTCTTGGCCTTTGCCTTAAACCGCCAGCCCCGGTTCTTGCTTTTGGCGCTGCCCATGCTGCTGGCCCTGGTGGCCGTTCCCGCCGCCTTAAA
>CAZLAK010000076.1:0-4407 GCA_964557545.1 uncultured Pelotomaculum sp. | reverse complement strand
ACGACGGTGCCCGCAGCTGGGATGAAGCCCTGGCCATGGCCGATCTGGCCGCATCGTGCGGCACCGCCGGCCTCTTCGTTACTCCCCACTGGCTGGAGGGGGGCTACGCCCCTTCACCGGAAGAAGTGCTGGAGGCCGCCGCCGGGCTTGCGGCGCGGCTGGCCGGCCGCGGCCTGGACATTAAAGTGTGGCCCGGGATGGAAGTATGCCTTTCGCCGGAGGTGCCGCGGGCCCTCTCGGCCGGAAAGCTGCTTACCTTAGCCGACGCCGGCACCCACCTCCTGGTGGAGCTGCCCTTTGCCGCCTGGCCGCCCTACGCCGAGCAGGTGGTCTTCGAGCTGCAGCTGGCCGGCATCACCCCGGTCATCGCCCACCCCGAGCGCTGCCAGCCGGCGGCCGCCGACCCCCGCCGCCTGTGCGCCTTAGTGGAGCGCGGGGCGCTGGTCCAGGTAAACGCCGGCAGCCTCACCGGGCGCTTCGGCCGCCGCGCCCAGGACTGCGCCTGGCGCTTGATCAGCTGCGGCTGCGCCCACTTTGTGGGCAGCGACGCCCACAACGGCGGCGACCGCTCCCCCGCCCTTTCGGAGGCGGCCCGGGCCCTGCGCGGCGCCCTCGGCGGAGAAGGAGCAGACCTCCTCCTGTGCCAAAACGCCGAAAACCTGCTGTCCGGCCGGCCCGTGCAGCCGCTGGCGGCGGCAAAAACGGCGGCAGGGGGCGCGCCCCGGGGCGCACTGGAGTTGGGGTATGGCCGCAGGAGCGGGGGCAGCGGCGCACAAAAGCGCGGTCCTGCCGGCCTTGTCCGCCGCCTCTTGGACCGCTTTACATCCGGATAAGGGCTTTTACGGTGCTAACGGGGAGTAGGTTTATTTTCGTCAGTCCTAGGACTTTTGCAGGAAAGGTCTTTATTGAGGGGAAGTGTCCGAGTGTACGCTCAGCTGGCTGCAAAGATAAATTTTCAAAAATTTCACCTGCACCGCCTGGTGCTGGTGGCTCTGGACGCCCTCTTGGTAGGGGTGTCTTTGTTAATAGCCCTCCTCCTGCGCTTTGAAGGGCGCATTCCTGCCGAATACTTCTGGCTGGCTTTGAAGCTGGCGCCGGTTGCTATTGTGGTTTTTCCGGCGTGGTTTTATATCTTCCGCTTATATCACCGCCTGTGGGAGTATGCCAGCATACAAGAGCTTTACGCTATCGTGACTTCCCTTGCCGCAGCGATGCTGACCTTTGTAGTGATAGCTTATTTGCTCCCCTGGGGAAAGCTGCCGCGCAGCATTTACATAATTTCTTATATTGTCAGCATTCTGCTGATCGGCGGTGTGCGCTTGAGCTGGCGTGTACTGCGGGACAGTACCTTGCGCCCCCGTCTTGTTGGCAATTCCGTGCGGCCGGGTAACCGCGTCCTTATTGTGGGGGCGGGGGATGCCGGGGCAATGGTGGCCCGCGAACTTCGCAACCATTACAGCGACCGCCAAAACGGTGACCAGTTAGAGATAGTGGGCTTTATCGATGACGACCCCCACAAGCAAAAGCAGTACCTGAACGGTTTACCGGTGCTGGGCACACGCACCGACATTCCCGCCGTAGTGCAGGAGTGCCAGGTGAACGAAATTATCATCGCTATGCCCTCGGTGCCGGGCCGCGTCATTCGCGACATAGTTAAGATCTGCCAGTCCACGCCCGCCAGGCTTAAAATCCTCCCCGGGGTGTACGAGCTTATCGACGGCCGGGTAAGCGTCAGCCGCCTGCGCGAAGTGGAACTGGAGGACCTCTTGAGGCGGGAGCCGGTGAAAGTTAACCTGGAAGAAATAGCCCGCTACCTTCAAGGTAAAGTGGTGCTGGTAACCGGAGCGGGGGGATCTATTGGTTCCGAGCTTTGCCGGCAGGTAGCCAATTTCCGGCCGCAGCGCCTTTTGCTTTTAGACAACAGTGAAAATAACCTTTATGAAATAGATTTAGAAATCAAAAACCGCCACCCCGGCCTGGAGGTGACAGCTCTCCTGGCGGATGTTAAAGAGGCTGCCAAAGTCAACTGCCTCTTTGAGCGCTACCGCCCGCAGATTGTCTTCCATGCGGCGGCGTACAAACACGTGCCCATGATGGAACTGAACCCGGATGAGGCCGTGAGGAACAACGTTCTGGGTACCCGCAACGTGGCGGAGGCTGCTGACTGCTGCGGGGCCGAGGTGTTCATCCTCATTTCCACCGATAAGGCGGTGAACCCTACCAGCGTTATGGGCACCACCAAGCGCCTGGCGGAGATGGTGGTTCTGGGCATGAATTCCCGCAGCCGCACGCGCTTTACCGCGGTACGCTTCGGCAATGTGCTGGGGAGCCGGGGGAGCGTTATCCCCCTGTTCAAGCAGCAAATCCGGCGCGGGGGTCCGGTAACCATAACCCATCCGGGCATGAAGCGCTACTTTATGACCATTCCCGAAGCGGTGCAACTGGTAATCCAGGCCGGCGCTATGGCGGAAGGCGGGGAAATATTCGTTCTGGACATGGGCGAGCCGGTGTCCATCGATGAAATGGCCCGCGACCTCATCCGCCTGATGGGGCTTAAGCCAGATGAAGATATCGAAATCAAGTACACAGGTATCCGCCCCGGCGAAAAACTGCACGAGGAGCTTTTTACGCCGGAAGAAGAGCGCATTTCCACACAGCACGAGCGCATTTACATAGCTCGCCCCTCAAAGATGGGGCTGGAACTGGCTGAGAGCCTGTGGTACAGCAGATTATTAAAAGGGTTAACGGCAACTGACAGGCGCTCCAGGGAAGTGCTCCAGGCATTGCGCGAGATTGCAGCAACTATTTTGCCGGCCAAAGAGGGGAAAGAGAATGTTTACTACTCCGAATAAAGAAGGCCAAAACGTGGGGGATAACCGCCGCCGGCAGGCAAGCCCGCGGGCCGGCAGCCAAATGCACTGGTACGCGGTTAACACCAAGCCGCGCAAGGAAGACCTGGTGCAAAAAAATTTGCAGCTTAAACGGGTAGAAGTTTTCCTGCCCCGCATTGAAATAACCCGCCGGCGGGGCACGGCGGAGCTAAAGCTAATTGAGCCGCTTTTTCCCGGCTACCTTTTTGCGCGCATTGCGCCGGAACCCCAGGAAATCGCTCGGGTAAACTGGACGCCGGGCGTAAGGCGGGTACTCATGAGCCTTGGCAACCCCGTGCCCCTGCCAAGTGAGGCCATTGAGCTTTTGCGCTGGCGGGTAGGGCTTAAAAACAGGGGCCCCGCCAACTGGGAAAAAGAATTTCCCGGCGGCGCGCGCGTGGCCGTTGAAGACGGCCCCTTTGCCGGTCTCATCGGCGTAGTGGACCGCCCCTTGCCGGGCAAAGCCCGCGTGCGGGTGCTGCTGGAGTTCATAGAGCGATTAACCCCGGTAGAGTGCGACGTGCGCTGGCTGAAGCGCTTGTAATCGCTTGTAATGCTTTCTTAGTGTTTTTAATGATTTCTTGATGTTAATGCGTCATGCTTGGCTGGAGAAAAAGATGCAAATCACTTGCTGCAAAAAGGGGAACGGGCAAATCCGTTCTGCCACGGCGGAGCTATTGTCTTTTTGCCAAAAATGTGTGGCAAGAGCTAAAACGGAAGGTGAAATAAAAAATGTTTTCCCCGGCTCAGGCCTTAAATTATACTGCCCCTTTAAATTCTAGTGCCGCCTTAAACCCCATTGCCCAGCGCTTAATAGAAATGATCCGGCAGAAAACCGCCCGCGTGGCGGTGGTGGGCGCTGGCTACGTGGGGCTTCCTCTGGCTGTGGAAAAAGCCAAGGTGGGGTTTCCGGTAATCGCCATTGACCAGAACCCCCGCCGCGTGGACATGCTGAACCGCGGTGAAAACTACATCCTGGACGTGAAAAACGAGGAACTGGCTCAACTGGTGCGGGAAGGGAAGCTGAAAGCCACGGGGGATTTTTCCGTTATTGCTGATTCCGAAGTAATCATCATCTGCGTTCCCACCCCGCTTACCATCAACCGCGAGCCGGACTTAAGATACATAATCAACGTCACCGAAGAAATCGCCAAGTACCTGCGCCCCGGGCAGCTGGTTTGCCTGGAGAGCACCACCTATCCGGGCACTACGGAAGAGGTCATCAAACCGCGGCTGGAAGCTACCGGATACCGCACCGGCGAAGACTTTTTCCTGGCCTTTTCCCCGGAGCGGGTTGACCCGGGCAATGCCCGCTACACCACCAAAAACACCAACAAGCTGGTGGGCGGCGTGACTCCCGCCTGCCTGGAGGTGGCGGCAGCTTTTTATTCCCAGACCATACTCAGCGTGATTCCCGTATCCTCTCCCAGCGTGGCGGAAATGGCCAAAGTGTTTGAAAATACCTACCGCGCGGTAAACATTGCCCTGGTCAACGAACTGGCCCTGCTTTGCGACCGCATGGGGCTGGACGTTTGGG
>CAZLAK010000075.1:0-4420 GCA_964557545.1 uncultured Pelotomaculum sp. | reverse complement strand
AACTCTGCATTTTTTCATTGCCGAATTCATCATTTTATACTTGCCAAATACATTCAAAACCTTTCTTATGGCTTTCTTTTCTATTTCTTCATTATTTAACAATACCAACCTGTACATTAAGGTTCCCTCTTGAGCAAATATCTACATAAATTGGTATACTGACCAACAACGAATCAGGTTGTTCCTTTGCCTCCTTAACCTCTACCCCGTATTCATCTTTACAGATATCCCTTAAAGCTAAACACGCTCTATTCTTAATGTCTTCAAGTAAATCTTTTGAAGTATTGCCTGTAGACTTAAGTGAATAGTCCTTATTCACATTTGGTTCATTATAACTTAAACCAAAGCTTATCATCAAATTCAATTTGTCATTGTTACGTCCGATGGATAATTTAATAAAAACTTCTTCATTAATTAACTGCAAGATTCTTAATGTCAAACATTCAATTATTGAAAGTAGTAACAACCTTGGCAATTTAATATACATCAATGAATCTTCATTATCAAAAGTTAAATAAACTCTTTGCCCGTACCTAACCCCCATAATATTGAGGTAATCTTTTATATACGAAACTCCCTCATCTAGTGATACAAAACGTCTATCACTAGTAACACCCCTGAGTATATTAGAAAAAGAACATATTAAGTCTTGAGTATTTGTAGCACCTTCCGCCATGGCCACACTATTAATAGTATTTAAATAACCAAGCAACAATGAGATCTTCTGATTGTCAACATAACTGCTAGAGTGCCACCTGTACTTTATTAAAAAGTTCTTGATATCCGTATATTTCCATCCCCTGGCTTCCGCTAACAGCTTCTCGAGTATAATTTTAGACAAAGAATTCTCCGCAATATACCTCGTTAAAATAGCCATCATTTCTCCCGCGGCGTAAAGTGCATCTACGTCAACTACTTTAATGTCCCTGTAATATTTCAGTATAGTAGACTCATCTAAACCCATATTGCAAGTATTCTTTAAAATGGCTTCCGGCTCTGGTTCCCTGCCCTTAATCACTACCTGTCCGCACAAAAACGCCCCCAGGTAATGGCCATGTACAATAATGGGAGCCACCACATCCGTAAGTCCAGCGTGGCAAGTGTAGTGTACAGGTTCTCCCTTAATTTTTGCTTTAAGACCATTTATTCTGCAGGACTCCGTACACCTTTCTAAGCCTTCCCTGCTTGACCTTAAATACTTACAAAAACTTGAGCAGCATTCGTTCTTGGTCAAGATTTTACCGCGGGCATCTATTATTTCCGAGGCAATCCCCGTCACTTTTGAGAATTTGTCACTGATATCATTTAAAACGTCGATATCTACAAGATCTTGAAGCGTGACAGGAAGGTCACCCACAGTTAAACACCTCATGGACAAATTTGTGGAAATATTTATCTACGCCCGTTTTTTTACTCACCAGCTATTTTTGCTTTTTGAAAAAATTATAGCATAAAGAGCATTATCCGGCGACAAAGTGGCGGTACTATCCCATCCCTTTTAAGCAAAAAACCCCCTTCCAGGGGGTTCTCGCACGTGCTGCCTAGATTTTCTCTATTTCTTTTCTTTGTTTAAAAGGTTGTCTTCATGGGCGGTATTACGGGGTTTACGCCGCCCGGGCTGCTCCCTGCGCTGCTGCTTGGCCCCCCGGTTTCTCCGCTGGCGCGGCCGGTGCTGGCGCCCGCTGCACTCCCAGCGTCAGGATCTTGCATTTCCTCGCTTTTTTCCTCCAGGGGCGTAATTTTTACCGTCACGCCAGTGCCGCTGCTGCCGGAAGCCGATGTGCCGCCGCTGTCAGAAGAGGTTTCTTTTGCCGGCTTGGTTCCCGCCGCCGTGCCGCTCTTGGAGCCGTTACTGCTTTTGGCGCTTTCTGGTGCAGCCTGGGTCTGCTGCCCGGCGCCCTTGCCGCTTTTGTCGCCGGCGGCATCCTTTTTGCCAGGCGGCGCACCGCTGCTCCCGCTGCTGCTGGCTCCACCGCTGACCCCGCTGCTGCCGCCGTAGTACGAGCTAGCGTAGACACTGGGAGGAGGGGCGTTTAAAACAACCTCCGCCGTCACGTCGCCTTTGAGGAGGGAAGCCACCACTCTTCTTGCCTCCGACGGGTCTACCAGCCAGTAACTGACGCCGTCGACTTCGCCGGGGTAGCCGGGCAGGGTCTGGGTGAGGATCTTGCCTTCCTCAAAATTTTTGGCCGCCGCCGCCAGCGTGTACATGTCAGAAAGGCCCATGTTGGTCTTTACCCACTTGTACACTTCGGGAATGAGCTTGGGCAGCTTGGGTATGGTAGAGGGTTGCAACACCTCTTTGGCCAGGGCCACTAAAAATTTCTGCTGGTGCTTGGTGCGGTCAATGTCACCCAGGTTGTAGTCGCGGTAGCGCACGTACTGGAGGGCCTTATCCCCGTCCAGACGCTGCAGCCCCTTTTTCAGATTGATCTCGTAAGCACCGCCATCCTCGTCGTCCCAGTGGTACATATCCTCTTCCACTTCCAGGGTCACACCGCCGAGAATATCTACAATCTCTTTAAAGCCCCTAAAGTCGGTGAGGACGTAGTACTTCACCGGCACGCCGGTAAGGTCGGCAACCACGCGGGTAGCCAGCTCCGGACCCCCGTAAACGACCGCCGTATTGATCTTGTCCCAGCCGTGTCCCGGGATGTTTACTCGCGAGTCGCGCGGGATGGAAAGCAGCACCATCTGCTTTGTCTTGGGGTCAACACTGGCCAGGATCATGGTGTCGGAACGGGCTACAGTCTCCCCCCCACGGGCATCTATCCCCATGAGGAGCACATTGAGCCTCTTTCCTTCTACAGCTGCCTGGGCCACCGAGCCATCGGCAGCCGCCCCGCCAAAAAGCTTATTTTTGGCCAGCACACAACCGCCGGCTAAAAGGGCCAGAATAAGGAGGCAAGAAATTATAAAAGGCGCCTTTCTCTTGAGTCTACGCCTCTTCACTCTCACTACATTCACCTCCGGGCGGACCAAAAAGGGGTGCCCTCTTTCATTTTACTTTACTTCCATTTTACTTTACTTCCGCCGTACCCCGGTACATAACCCACGAATTGGCCAGCGCTTTTACTCCCCGGCCGTCGTCCCGGGGAAAAATCAGCAAATGGTTTAGAGGTACTCTCTCCCCAGCAAAGAGATCGGCACCGGCCGTGACGTCCGGAATGCCGTTACCTGTGGGGTCCACGGCCGTGAGTTGGCCGCGCCGCGGCAAAAATTCGGCTCCTGCCCCCGCCACCAGCACCTGCCCCGCCTTTAGCTCCACCACTTTCCAGTCCACGTAACTTTTCGTTACCAGCGGGTCACCGGCCGTACCGGGACCGCTATCTGAGCCGGCATTGGCGGCGCAGACAACGGCCAGGGCTACCGCCAGGACGGTGCCGGCCAGCAGCAATACGGGGGCCACTTTTTTCTTTTTAACAGCGTCAATAACGTCCACGAAACGGCGGTAAATACTCACTAAAAAAATCACCTTCCCGGGTTTTCCCCCCAACTAGTAAGTTCGACAAAAAGGGTGCTTTTCCTGCCGTTTAATTCTGTCGTTTATTTAAAAGTTCGGCAACCATGGAAGCGTTTTTCAGGCCCGCTATTTTCAGTTCCGCCGTCTTTTCCCTTAAAATACCGGATACCAGCTGATGGTTATCGATAGTCTCTTTAATGCGTGCCGCTAGCTCTTCATACTTTAAGGTTTCCACGGGCAGGCCGGGCGGCAGGCCCACGGCCTGCAGAAAGCGGTTTACCTTGGGGTCGTAAGGTATGCCCACCAAAGGTACACTGAAGAGGGCACCAAAGATGAGAAAGTGCAGCCGCATGCCCACGGCCAGGCCCAGGTTGGCGACCATAGCCAGGGCGTCCATGAAGTCCAGCGGGCCGCCAACCACCACTGCTCTATTCCGCATGTGGGCGGCCACTTCCCGGCAGGCGGCGTCGTCTCCCGGGCTGTGCATGGGCACCAGGAGCACCTGCCAGCCAGCCGCCGCCAGATCGTCGCAGGCCCTGGCCACCGCCTGCTTGTAGCCATCCAGCCCCTTCCACGGCCGAACAGAAACGCCAGCTACGGGCCTGCCGGGCACCACCCCCAAAGCTTCCAGCAGCTGTTGGCCGCGCCGGCGGTCCACCTTCGACACATCCAGTCCCAGCACGGGGTCGGCCGTTACGGTAACCGCCGGCCCGGCCACCCCCAGGCGGCAGAGCTCTTCTTTAGAGTCGGTGTCGCGCACCGTAATTGAGTTGACCCGGCCCGCCACCAGCCGCACCAGCAGCCTGCCCAGGCGGGTATTGACGGGGCCGATACCCTGGGCGTAGAAGAACACGGGGCGGCCTAGCAAGAGGGCCAGGGAAACAATGCCGAGGTAATAAACAATGCTCTTAGGGCCCGTGACGTCCTGCAAAAGCCCCCCGCCCCCGCTGATCAGGA
>CAZLAK010000074.1:0-4653 GCA_964557545.1 uncultured Pelotomaculum sp. | reverse complement strand
AACAAAAAAAGAGGGTCACTACCCTCTCTTTTTCAAAAATAAGTTAATAAGTTAAGTGCCTGGCACTGGTTAACCGGTGAACATTTGCACAAACATCTTCCCGTAAGGACCGCCGCTCACCACACCAATGCCAATTTTAGTGAAATTAGGATTTAAAATATTGGCCCGGTGGCCCGGAGAATTCATAAGGCTGGTGTGGGCCATTTCCACAGTTGGAGCACCTGCCAGGTTTTCTCCGGCATAGCGGTAATTTATACCGGCCGCTTTCATCATATCAAACGGCGAGCCGTAGGTTGGCGAGTTGTGGCCAAAATAATTATTTTGAATCATATCGGCCGCCTTTAGCCTGGCTAACCTAACCAGCTGCGCGTCAATAGTGAGGGGTACAAGGCCCACCTTTGCCCTCTCGCTGTTGACCAAATCGAGCATGGCCTTCTCATCGGCATTGAGGGAAACCGTCAGCTGGGATACTGGCTGAACGCTCGGCTGGGAAGCCGGCTGGCCGGCAGCCGGCGGCGATAAAGGCACGGTCGCAGGGGCGCTGACTGTCTGCTGTCCGCCGGTAAAGAACAGGGCTACATACTTGTAGCCGCCTTTCGTAACTACACCAACACCGATGCGGTCGTAATTAGAGCTGAGCATATTTGCTCTGTTGCCAGAAGAGCTGTAAAGAGCATTGTAAGCGGCAGCTACACTTGTGGCTCTAGCTAGGCTTACTCCGGCGTAGCGGTAGCTTATACCGGCCGCTTTCATCATATCCAGAGTTGTGCCGTTTTTAGAAGAATACTGGCTTACTGTACCGCTGTCAGCCATATCTTGGGCTTTGGCCTTAGCAACACCACAGAGCAGGTCATCTGTCTTAAGGACCGGCAGCCCGTTGTTAGTGCGGGCCTGGTTGACCATGTTAATTAACGAAAATTCATCGTTATTCAGAACATAACCTGCTTCGGCGCATAAAGACGTACCGGCCAGCAAAAAGAAAAGGGCAAGAAAAAAGAAAAAAGTCAGGGTAAAAAGGCGGTTTTTCCGTACGCTATTCACTTTTAAAATAGCCTCCCTTCCCAAAAAGCTTGTACAAAATTCTGTACAGGCTTAATATACCTGGAAAGGAAGGCCGGTGGCAAAAACAAAAACTTGAGCTGGCTGGCAGCGCTGTCAACGGATATCTACAAGACACGTTAATTGGTCTTTTATTAAATAATTAAGCGCATATACCAAAATGTAGAATATTAGCACACTTAAGTACACCACTTGTTTCCCAGCCCCGGGTTGTAAATAACTGCCCCCAACCCCTCTGTAAGGACCAGGCATTCCAGGCCGCCGGCTTTTTCTACAAACGGTGTTAGAATAAAAAGGCAGTTTTTTAACCCTTTTTCGAGCCTTTTGGAAGTTACTTCATCCAAGTCTTCCAGCCTTCCCAGCGTCTTGTTCCCCCCCTGCAAGATGAGTGTATATTTTCCACTAGACTTTTTTCTGAATACAAGTTTAACTGGTAATCTATTACGCCCGCTAGAAGCCCAGCTGAATAACCGAAGACAATTTTGCGCGTATTCAACTGCCTCTTCCTTGCTTTTGAATTTAGGTCCTATGGCCGGTATATTTTTACCCAAAAAAGTCAGCGCTATTTCACCTGATGATAATGGACTTAAAGTCATGGCCGGCCTCCTTTGTCCGTGCAAAATGCAGCTCCCGTTACCCGGTAACCAGCTCCACTTCCAAGCGTTCCAGCACACTGCCTATCCGGTTAAAAACCGTTAGTTTTTCTGAGCCGGCAAACAAAAGACCCACAGCTCTGCGGTCCCTGTCCAGCACCAGCGAACCGCTATCTCCCGGACGGGAGGGTAAATCAGTAACTACCTGGTCAGTAAACCAAATTTTTTCGTCCTCCGTCATTTCCACCTGAAGGGTCGTACCCACAGATTTGACCACCCCGCGCGTAAGACCTGTGGTCCGGCCGCTCTTTTGAACCTCCATGCCCGGGTGAGCCTCAGCAACACCGGCTACCTCACCTATTTCTAAGATACAAGACTTCACCAAGTCAGGTGAATCGATTCTCACTACAGCACAGTCCACAACGTTTTCGCCACGGTAACGGCGGTAAAACCTTAGCTCGTAGTCCTGCTTGAAAAGGTTTATAAACCTGGTGCCGCAAGCAGCAACGGCCGAAGCAACCGGACAATCCGACTTAGCTGCGCTCTTGATAAGCGGCACATACCGGCAAAGAGTACCAATGCGGTCCAACAGTGTGCCCCCGTCATAAGGACCGGGTTGCAGGATGGGATCCCCTTTTTTGGCCCGCACTTCCTGCAGCGTCGACCCATTGGCCAAAACGTGATTGTTAGAAAGAATCATAATTTCTAATGTCTTCCTGTCCCTCACTACCGCTCCCAACGTCCCAGCGGTTGACTGGTAGTGCCCGATACTCACCCCCGGCTGGCAGGGCCGGACTTTTTCTGTGCGCAAAACAAGCAGTTTTACTTTTCCAATTTCCACCACATCTGTGGGCAGGCCGTCAATAACGGGCGGTACTACATGTCCCCTTGCCAGTACGGAAGGGGGCAATTTTTTTTCCACATAAACTATTAAAGCCGGTTCTCCCGTGCTCCCCCCTCCGGCCTCTTTGTACCCAACCCCTATGCCCACTACGTTAGGCAAGCTTAAAATTCTAGCCCTGTTTTTCTTTAAGGCCCGCAGGTACCTCTCCAAAGTTCATACCCCCTTTAGAGGTCCTAAACCATTTTATGCATGACCTGCCAAAAGGGGTACGGTACTTCTAACACGTTCCACTAACTGTTCATTTATTTTTTTTAATAGGGAGACTTGGGAATACCCAATCTGTACTTGCCGCGCGTCTCCAGCCCCCCAATGCCGTCAAAACCGGTAATAGTGCTGGCAATAATGTCTTTGATAGAAACCGGGTCGTAAATGGAGGTATAGGCAATCTTTTCTACTACAAAAACGGGGTCGTAGGCGTGAATCATGATCCTTTGGGGCGAACTTGCAAAATTTGCTCCAGCGGCCAGCAGGGCCTCATAGTGAGACTGGCAGGCTCCGGCAAATATTACCAAGTCGTCCTTGCTCTTTTCATAACGGCGGGCTGCCCGCACGGCTTCCACAAAATGCTTGGAATTATAATAATTATTGATATCGCGAAAATCTTTTTTACCCCTTATAAAACCGTCGTGGCCGGTGAGCACCAGGAGGTCGGGAGAGTGCTTTTTCAAAAGTCCCTCCACCGCTGCGGGCTGCTGGTCTTCATCGATACAGTAACCCTCGGCGGGAATGCCGAGCTGTTTGTAGGTGGTCAGGCACAGGTCTAAGTAATCGCCGTCACCGTCAATGTGCAAAACCGTACCGGGAACGTCAAACCCCTCAATCTTTAAATTGTTTTTAGACGCGCCTTCCATCTTAATGGCCCGCCCTAAAAGAATTTCCCGCTCACGCATTCTCCGGCTGAATATGCGGTTTAAATGCTCACTGCTCTTTTTGGTATGCTCGCGCAAGTAAGAGGCCAGTTCGGCGGGTTCTATTTTAATTAAATCTTCCAGGGGGGCACTGGCACACAAGCGCATGTGGAGCCCTTTTAAGCTGGCCTGTTTTTTCCCCTCGCTATCCCAAAAGATATACTTTACTTTAAAAAGTATATCGGCGTTGTACGAACGGCGCGCCACAATATCTCCCTCTTTTATTTCATTCATTGGCACGGCCCCTTTTATATTGCTTTTCTTCATTGTATGTAAAAACACTGGCCCTGGGTGAAAAGGCCGCACGGAAACCCTGCACTCTTTTTTACCATATATTGTTGTTATAGAGTAAAAATTTCCTAGGATTAGAAGAGGAGAAACGCGATGCTTATTGCCGTAGTACCCGTACTCAACGAGGAAAAGCGGCTGAAAAAGGCCCTCCTGGCCGCAACAGCGGCACTTCCGGACCTGATTGTGCCCGTTTTCAACGGTTGCACAGACAATTCTCTGCTGGTCGTTAAAGAAATAAAATCAGCACCTATTTATCCCCTGATTTTCCATGAGCCGCTGGGCATTGACGTGCCGCGGGCGGCGGGGGCCAAAGCGGCTTTAGATTTAGGGGCTTCTGCCGTACTATTTTTGGACGGGGACATGGAAGGAGACATTGGCGCAAACCTAAGAGAACTGGCCCAGACCGTAACCCGCAAGGGCATGGACATGGCGCTTACGGATTGCTATCCCCAAAGCCGTGTTATTTCACCGCTGGCCCAAAAAGTAATTGAAGCCAGACTTTACTTAAACCGCACTATTGGCTTAGAAAAGGTCTTGGGTGCTGCCTCCCCATCTCACGGGCCGCACGCCGTTTCCCGCCGCTTTCTACTGACTGTTCCCTTGCGCGAACTGGCCGTACCGCCGGTCTCCCTCGCCCTGGCCGCAAAATACGGCTTGGCAATTTCTACAGGCACCAGCATTCCCCACCACAAATTGGGCTCGCCCGAAAAAGACCCATCCCACGCAACAAAAATTGCCGAAACCATTATCGGCGATTGCCTGGAAGCCGCCTGCGCCTACCAGGGAAAAGAACGCGTGCGGACCTGCGGCCCAATGCACTACGACGGCTACCACTCCACCAGGAGGCTGGACTTGTTAGAAAAGTTTTTGGCCAGGCCATTTCGCTAGCAATTTTAAA
>CAZLAK010000073.1:0-4724 GCA_964557545.1 uncultured Pelotomaculum sp. | reverse complement strand
CCTTCTTTAAGACGGGCCGCAAGTTGGGATCTGCCTGCACCAGAGCGCGGGCAATACCCAGCCGAAGAGCACCGGCCTGGCCGCTTATGCCGCCGCCCAACACCTTGGCCTGCACATCAAAACGGGAAGTGGTGCCGGTGAGCTCGAGCGGCTGGCGGATGATCATTTCCAGCGTGCGGCGCCCGAAGTACTCGCTAGTAGACCGGCCGTTGACGGTAATTTTTCCTTCGCCCGGCATCAAGAACACCCTGGCAATGGCGTTCTTCCTGCGGCCGGTGCCGTAAAACATGACTTTTGCCAAGCTTGACCTACCTCCTTCCCGGTCTTAAAACTGCCAGGCCTCAGGTTTTTGCGCCTGGTGGGGATGTTCTGGCCCCCGGTAAACTTTGAGCTTTTTGGCCATCCTGGCCCCCAGCCGGCTGTGGGGCAGCATGCCCACCACCGCTTTTTTCACGGCCAGTTCCGGCTTGGTCTTCATGAGGATGTCGTAGCCGGTAACCTTTAAACCGCCCGGGTAACCGGAGTGGCGGATGTACTTCTTTTGCTTTAGCTTTTTGCCGGTCAGCACCACTTTTTCGGCGTTGACGATGATCACGTGGTCGCCCGTGTCCACGTGCGGGGTGTAGGTGGGCTTGTGCTTGCCGCGCAGGATGCGCGCCGCTTCGGCGGCCAGCCTGCCCAAAACCTTGCCCTCGCCGTTGAGCACGTACCACTTGCGCTCTTTTTGGGCTTCGTGGGGTTTTGCCATAAAGGTCTTCATTTTATGAAAGTTAACCTCCTTGCCAAGTGAAGGTGGGCCGCCTAAAACCACACCTACCATTCTAATGCACAAATCTTAAAGCTGTCAAGAAAAGGCGGGCGGGTACTCCACTTTTTCTAAGCAAAGCCCGCGTGCCGGGGCGGCGGGACCGGCTTTCGCGCCGTTCCTCCCGGCGAGGACATCTGCCACATACGAAGGCGGGATTTTTTTAAGCCCCACACGCAGCAGCGTCCCCACGATGAGGCGGGCCATGTGGTACAAAAATCCGTCGGCCCTTATGTCGATATAGATAAACTCGCCTTCCCGCCGCACGGACGCCTCGTGCACGGTGCGCACGGTGCTCTTCACCGGCGTACCCAAGGCCCGAAAAGGGGCAAAATCGTGCCGGCCCAAGAGCGCTACGGCCGCCTTGCTCATGGACTCTACGTCCAGCAACTGCGGCACGTGCAGGCTGTACAGCCGCGTAAAAGGCGAAGGTACAGGCGCGTTGTGCACCGTGTAGCGGTAAGTCTTGGCTACAGCAGAAAAGCGGGCGTGAAAGCTGTCCGGCACGGCCTTTGACGAAAGTGCCACGATGTCGCGCGGCAGCACGCCGTTTAGGGCGTAGGCCACTCTCTCCGGGGGTATGGTCCACCCCAGGGGGTCAAAGTTGATCACCTGGCCGCGGGCGTGCACGCCGGCGTCGGTGCGCCCGGCCCCTATCACCCTGATCTGGCGCCCGGAAAGGCGCTTTAAGCACTTTTCCAAGACGGACTGCACGGTGACAAAGCGGGTTCCCCGCTGTTCTTGAAAGCCGTGGTAGTCAGTGCCGTCGTAAGCGATCACAACCTTAATGTTGGCCATAGCACCTAAATAAAAGCACTTAATGCCGCCTTTTTATTATAAAAAACATATAAAACAAAACCATAAGCTACGCGCGCCATAAAACTGTCCACACGATAAGAGCCGCTGCCAGCGCCAAAACCGCCCAGTCGCGTTTTTCCATCTTCAG
Organism: uncultured Pelotomaculum sp.; assembly: GCA_964557545.1. Classification (GTDB taxonomy): domain Bacteria; phylum Bacillota; class Desulfotomaculia; order Desulfotomaculales; family Pelotomaculaceae; genus CAZLAK01. The sequence goes on along the minus strand of CAZLAK010000073.1, from coordinate 2,973 downwards.
CTCCAAAAGCCGCGTGCGCCCGGCCCCGGGGCGGTAGCCGCGGGCTTCCATGGCCACGGCCAGTTCTTCTGCCCGCCGGATGGCTCCGGCAAAGAGGGGGACCAGGAAGGGAACGAGCAGATGCGTCCACCTGACCGGGCCCCGCCCGGCCGCACCCGCACCCCGTGAGCGCTGGGCTTTGAGCAGCAGCTGCGCCTCGTTAAGCAGGACCGGGATAAAGCGCAGGGCGACGGTCATGGCAAAAGACAGCTCGGACACCGGCACCCCCAGCCTCTTTAACGGGGACAAAAGCGCTTCCAGAGCAGCGGCCACCCTGGTGGGCGGCGTGGTGAAGGTGAGCGCCGAGGCGGCGGTCAAGAGCACCAGCACCCGCACCAGCATATCAGCGGCGCAAGCAATACCGCCGTAAGTCACGCTAAAGCGCCCGGCCGCCCAAATGACCTGCCCGCCCGGGCAGGTCAGTGCCTGCACAATAAAAGCCGCGGCCAGTATGTATTTAAGCGGCCATAGGGCGCGGACATAGAGTTTTAGGGAAAGCTTTGACGATAGAGCAGCACAGACCGTCACTGCCAAAACGGCCAAAAGCTCAGCCCAGCCCGCGGCCGCGAGAACAGCTGCGCCCAGCGCCAGCACGCCCAGCACCTTGGTGCGGGGGTCCAGGCGGTGCAAAAAGGAGCGCGCCGGGATGTACTGGCCAAAAGTAACAGCGTCCAGCACCCTGCCCACACCCCCCTTAACCGCAAAAGGCGCCGGCAATCTCGCACTCCGCCTCTTCGGCCGTAAGTGCGGTTCCCCGCACGGGCAGGCCGGCAGCTTTAAGGCGGTTTAAAAGGCGCACGGGTAAAGGCGCTTCCAGCCCCGCCGCTCTAAGCTCTGCTGCCTTTAGGAAAACTTCCCGTGGTGAGCCCACCGCCGCAATCCGCCCTTGCGCCAGCACGGCCACCCGGTCGGCCAGGCGGGCCACTTCCTCTAAATCGTGCGAGACCACCACCACGGTGGTGCCGCGCTCCCGCCGCAGGCTTTCCAAAAGGCCCAAAAGCCGCCGCCGGCCCGCCGGGTCCAGGCCCGCCGCCGGCTCGTCCAAAACCAGCACTTTCGGCCGCACGGCCAGCACGCCCGCCACCGCCACCAGGCGGCGCCACCCGCCGCTCAAGCTGTAAGGGGGGAGACCCGCCACCGCCGCCGGTTCTAAACCGACCAGCCGCAGGGCTTCGGCCACGCGCTCTTCTACCTCTGCCGGCCCCAGCCCCAAGTTGCGCGGCCCGAAGGCCACGTCCTCCCGGACCGTCTCCCCAAAGAGCTGGTGCTCGGGCTGCTGGAAGACCAGCCCCACCGTCTGCCACAGGCGCACCAACGCGCCTTTTTGACGCGTGTCCTCCCCGAAGACCCGCACCCGGCCGGATGCGGGCAGCAAGATCCCGTTGAAGTGCTGGACGAGGGTGGATTTGCCCGAGCCGGACACGCCGGCCACGGCCAGGATCTCCCCTTCAAAAACCTCCAGCGAAACACCGTCCAGAGCGCGCACTTCAAAGGGCGTGCCCGGGTGGTAGGTATAAACGAGTTCTTCGACCTCGATGACCGGAGATCTCAACCCTCTGATGCCCCCTGCCGCGCGCGCCAGAGACTTATCAATTCTCCAGCCAGTTCTTCCTCGCAGGTTATGCCCGGTGAAAGCGGCAAGCCCCGCCGCCGCAAGTCCCCGGCGATCTTGAACGCCGCCGGCACCTCCAGGCCCAGCCCTGCGAGCAAGCTTTCCCGGGCAAAAACTTCGGCCGGCGGGCCGTCTGCCACCACGCGGCCGCCTGCCATCACGGCCACCCTGCCGGCGGCAGCAGCTTCTTCCATGGAGTGGGTGGTCACCACCACCGTTACCCCTTCCCTTTGGTTTAAAGAGCGCAAAAACTCAAAAATTTCCCGCCGCCTGACCGGGTCCAGCATGGAAAGCGGCTCGTCTAAAACCAGCACGGCGGGCTCCACCGCCAGCGACCCCGCCACGGCCAAAAGCTGCTTTTGGCCGCCGGACAAAAGGTGCGGCGGCCTGTCTTTCAAGGCGGAAAGGCCGGTGACCGCCAGCGCCCGGTCCACCCGGCAGCGCACCTCACCGGGCGAAAGCCCCAGGTTCTCCGGACCGAAGGCCACTTCCTCCTCCACCAGAGACCCTACGATCTGGTTTTCGGGGTTCTGGAAGACCATGCCTACCAGCCGGCGGACCGCCGGGACGTTCTCCGGGCACGAGGTGTCCAGCCCGGCCACGGTGACCCGGCCTTCCGTGGGCATAAGAAGAGCGTTGAAGTGGCGCACCAGTGTGGATTTGCCCGAGCCGTTAGGCCCGACCAGGGCCAAAAATTCCCCCGCCGCCACTTCCAGGTCAACCCCGTCCAGCGCCCGCCGCCCGCCCTCACGCTCCAGGCCGTATACGTGCACCAGCCCCTCAACTTTTATAAGCGCGCCTCCCGCGCGCCCGCCCTCCCGGCTTTTCACCGCCGTCCCGCCAATCTAAAGCCGGCTCCCGCCTTAAACCAGCTCCAGCACTACCAGCGGGGCGGCGTCGCCGCGGCGCACTCCGGCCTTGACGATGCGGGTGTAGCCGCCCTGCCGCTCGGCGTAGCGGGGGCCTATTTTATCGAAGAGCTTGCGCACGACCTCTTCTTCGTAGATGTAGGCCAGCGCCAGGCGCCTGGCGGCCAGATCTCCCCGCTTGGCCCAGGTGACGAGGCGGTCGGCGATTTCCCTAACTTCTTTGGCCCTGGCCTCGGTTGTCTCAATGCGCTCGTTTTTGAACAGGGATGTTACCAGGTTGCGGAGCATGGCCCTCCTGTGGTTGGTCCTCACGCCCAGCTTGCGGTAGCCCATCGGCAATCCCTCCTCCTCAGTCGTCGTCTTTGCGCAGGGAAAGCCCCAGTTCCTCCAGCTTCTGGATGACTTCCTCCAGCGACTTCTTGCCCAGGTTGCGGACCTTCATCATGTCTTCCT
>CAZLAK010000072.1:0-4857 GCA_964557545.1 uncultured Pelotomaculum sp. | reverse complement strand
AGACTGTTTTCAAAGACTTCCGCCGTCTCTAAAAGGACCCTTTCGTAGCCGGAGTAAAGCTGGTTTAAGTAAAACGCCGTCTCCACTAAAAGGCTGTAATCGCCGCCCTGCAAAAACCTTTCCCAGCTGCGTTCCAGCCTTTCGTGCAGGCCGGCCTGACGGCCGTCGACCCTCTCAATTTCACTTATCAAAAGAAGTATTTTTTCTTTCATAAATTACTAAGCCCTCCCGCTTTATTTTTTCGGCAAAAGGAAGTCCGCCGAGTTTTTTTAAATCCACTTCGTAAGGCAGTTTGCGGTCCAGTTCACACCAGAGGCAAAGCATTTCATCAAATCCAAGGCCCCCCTCTACCGCCAGGTCCACGTCTGAGCCGTGACGCCAGCGGCCTGGAGTGAGGAGCGAACCGTAGAGGTATATCTTTTCCACGGCAAAGCCGGGCGCTACTTCTGCCAGAGCACGCCTTAAAGCGGCCAAAGCCGCCTTTCTCTTTTCTTCGGCGCGGCGGGCGGCTTCTTCCTCTTTGGCCGCCAGATGCCTGTAAGCCTCATCTATGTCGATTTTTTCTGCGCCGGGCTTTGGGGCATGCCGTCCGGTCACGGGCATCACCTTCCGGAAAAATAAGTTAAAAAAAATGAAGTTAGGGCTTTAGGACGGGCGGGGGCGTGTGCTCTTTAAAGGCCCCGACGGCGCCTTCACTGCCGCCGGCGGCGGCCGCGCGCTGGGCGGCGTACTTAAGAACGCCGGACGAGATGGCGCGGGCCGCCTTTTGCCGGTAGGAGGGGTCGCCCAGGAGCTTTTCTTCCTCCGGGCTGGTGATAAACCCCGCCTCCACCACGACCGCCGGCATTACTGTGTTTTTGGTGATGTAGTACTCGGCCTCGCGGGGGTCCGCCTCGCCGTTTTTTACCGCCCTGGCCAGCTCACCGGCAATGAAGCCGGCCGCCCGCCGGCCCTCGGCCGACCCGCTCTGGTAAAAGACCCGGGAGCCGCGCCGGGAGGGGTCGGTGCAGCTGCCGGTGTGGACGCTCACCAAAAGGGCTGCCCCGCTTTCGTTGGCCAGGGCCGCCCGGCGCTCGAGGTCTTGAGCCTTTTTGGCCGCCGCGCCGGCCGTGGCCGGGTCGCTTAAGTCGCGGTCGTCCTCCCTGGTCATGACCACCCTCACGCCGGCGGCGCGTAAGTGTTCTGCTAAAAGGCGGGCCACTTCCAGGCTCACGTCTTTCTCCTGGGTGCCGGACGGCCCAATTGCGCCGGCATCCACGCCCCCGTGCCCGGCGTCCACCACCACGGAGAAGCCGGCGGGCGCCGCCGCCGGCCGGGCGGCCTTCCGGCTTTCGGCATGGCGCGCCGCCTGGCGGCCGAAAAAGGGCAGGACGGACAAGAGCAGGACCACGGCGGCCGCCGCGGCCAGGTGCCGCCGCGACAGCCGGTAACTCTTGATAACTACCAACGGCAACTCTTTCTACCTCCCCGGAAAATTTTCTTGCATTAAATTTTACGCTCACTTCCGGGGATATATGCAAAAATTGGAAAGAAAGGCTTTTGCCGGCGCGCCCTAACGGGAGGTCAAGACGGTGAAGTATTTCAAGGCTTGCGCGGTGGGCACGAACAGGAGCTGCGCCAGCAGCGTTCCCGCCAGGTTGGTGAGGGCCAGGTAAAAGATGATCTGCTTTAGCTCCGCCTCCTCTTCGGCGCCCCGGGATACGGCGTCGGTCACTTTGGCCAGCACGGGGTCCACCATCAGCACGTTGGTGACGATGGAGGCGTTGCCCACCACGGCGGCCATGAGGACGGCCGTCTGGCGGAACTCCGGGTACAGGGCCCCGGCGTAAAGCCCGGCCAGCACGTTCACCGTCCAAAGGCAGTAGCTGGCCAGGTTCCAGAAGAGAAAGGCCGCGGGGGTGCGCAGCCGGCGGGTGACCAGCTCTTTTAACGTGCGCCGGGAAACCCAGCGCAGGGCCACCGCCCCGCCCGCCCGCCAGCCGGCCGGGCTCAAAAAGAGAAGGGCCACGCCCAGCACCGACCCCGTCCGGCCAAAGGCGCGCACGGCGTTGGCAAAAGTGGCGACAAAGCTGGGCACGGCCAAAAGCCCGGCGGCCGAGCCCAAAGCCGCCCCCAGCATGACCAGGCGCAGCACGCCCTCCAGCGCGCCCAGGGCCTCCCGGTAGACGGGTGCGCCGACGGGCTCGGCCGGGGACTGCAGGAGGGCGGCGGCGTAGGCGTCCTTGATGATGCCTTCCACGGCCGAGGCCAAAAGGGGCGCCTGCAGGGTGTTGGCGAAGCTGGCCGCCAGGTAGACCACGCCGGTCAGCGAGAGGGCCGTGGCCAGGCTGGCCGTCCGCACCCCGACCAAGCGCGAGGAGCGGGTAAGGGTGTTTATGAAGTTGATGAACGCGGTGAGCAGGAAAACAAAAAGTACTCTCTGTTCCAATGTTCTACTCGCTGTGTACAGTATTACTGTCTTTGTCTAAAAATTTTACTATTGCCCGGGCAAAGTCGTTAAAATCTCCCAGGCATTGTTTTAGCACCTTATACACTTTCTCTGAATCAATCTCGATATATTCGTGGATTAATATATTTGTGACGTCCTCCCCTCAATAAATTGAGGGGCATCCTCAAGCGGATGCACACAGAGGTTTACCCCCGTGCTTCGGTTCGGCGACATCGTGCCATCCCAACTGGTATGACACGACCGCGGGCCGCGCCACCCGGCCACTACTCCCCTTCACAGGAGATACCTTATACGCCCTCTCATAGATGTTCAAAACCCCGTTTACATCTGCCTGCGCCTTAAAGCCACAGGAGCAGGCATACAAGCCCCTGTGCCTCCGGTTGGAAGACATGACTCTGCCGCAGGCGTGGCAGGTAATAGACGTCCTCTCCTCGCTTATATCGTCACGTACTATAATCCCCACCAGGGCACCCTTATATCTCAGCATGTTGATCACCTTCCGGTACGGCCACGCATGCAACCTCTGGTTCAGCCGTTCCCCATAATCAATGCCCTCGCGAACCCCGTTGAGGTCCCCAATGGCTACCTCCTTTACACCCCGCCGCATGCACTCCCCAATAAAATGAGAGGTGACTATGTGCAGTAAGTGCTCCACCTGCCTTCTTTCCCGATGTGCTATCTCCTTCCATCTTCGGGAGTTCTGCTTAAGGCTGGCCCGCACTTTCTGCCAGTACCGCCTTATGGCTTTAATTTGCCTGCCAGAGTAGAGCATTACCATGCCATCATCAAATGCGCAAGCCATCAGAACCGTCTCCCCAAGGTCCACCGCCGCTCTCCCCGTCCCGTTGTTCTCACGGGCCCTAACCTCCACCACCAGACGGGCCTCTATTCGCCCGCAAACCTTGTCGTAGATGATGTAAAGTTCACGCACCCGCTCGTACTCCACACCAGGACGGTGTGATATGCGGAAAGCGACTTCTCTTACCCCGTCTTCCCGACTGATGCCCAGGCTTAGTGTGACCTTACCCCCTTCCACTTTGAAGCCGCTTTGCACGTACTTAAGTGGCGAAAGCTGCCCCTTACGGCGGAAGCCGGGAGCCTCGTGCTGTACAAGCCCCTTTTTCTTGAGGGCAAAGAAAGACTTATACGCTTCCCGTACTTCGTCCCGGGTGAGTTGCACTGACATCGAATAGTACCCTTTGGCCCTGGGCAGCTCCTTTAAGATACGGTTGAGGTTCTTCCGCGAAATGTTTACCTTCCCGGCCTCTTGGTACTCTTTCCGCAGATGCCACAAAAGCCCGTTGTAGACCTTGGTGGCACAGAACATGGCGTCCTTCAGAACAGCTTCAGTCTGCGGGTCCGCATGGATTTGGGCCTTGAGTGTGATTAGAGGCACTCATTCACCCCCTCCCTCTGTTTTTTGAGCTTCGATGTACCGCCTGACAGTGTCGCTGGAAACCTGCCCCGCTGTGCCCACGTAGTAGCTTGGGTTCCATAAATGGCCGTCCCAGAGCTTTTTCTTAAGTTCCGGATGCTTTACAAAAAGAATGCGGGCTGTGGAACCCTTTAATATTTTGGCTATCACCGCCGGAGCTATCTTAGGAGGAGCAGAAAGAAAGACGTGTACGTGGTCGGGCATAACCTCCAATGCCAGTAGCTCGTAGCCATGTTCCTTACAGAGAGCAGTAATTGCTTCCTTCAGGGTTTCGTCTACTGGTGGGAACAACACCTTACGGCGGGACTTCGTTGACCATACAAAATGGTAGTTGATGTTGTAAACTGCTGTTCCAGTTGATTTCAAATTTTCCTTCTTCATACCATTATGATAACATATTGTCAAACAATTGTAAATGCTAGGGCGAGAGGGTCCGTGTATCCCCTCAATAAATTGAGGGGGATTACTGCCCCCTCGCGCTCCCCCATTTTTCTAAAATTAACCATGCCCTTAATCCTCATTACTACATTACTACATTTTTATCCAGCACCCAGTCCGTCCTCCTTTATCCTCTGCGCCAGTTGGGAGGAATAAAAATCTAAGTACCTCTTGTAGTCGTAATAGCATCCGGCGGCAATCATTTCCCAATAGGCCCTTTCTTCGCCGGACCGCTCGTATAAAATTATACCCTTTTGAATGACTTGAAACTTAAGGAGAAGGGGTGCATTGTTTAGGATAACTACTTCTGTAACTTTTTTGGCTATCCGGCGGGTGTCTTCCATCATGTCCAGGCGGTATTCCAGCGGGTCCTGGGGCAGAGGGTCCAAAAAGACGGCCAAATCCACATCGCTGTCCGGTCTTGCCACCCCTTCGGCCTGCGAGCCAAAGAGGTAGGCCGCCACTACCTCCGGCCTCTGGGCAAAGTACTCCGCCAGCGCCGGCAGGAAAGGCAGCTTCACCGCGCAGGTGTTCA
>CAZLAK010000071.1:0-5034 GCA_964557545.1 uncultured Pelotomaculum sp. | reverse complement strand
ACTACGCCCACGTGGACTGCCCAGGTCACGCCGACTACGTCAAGAACATGATCACCGGGGCGGCCCAGATGGACGGCGCCATCCTGGTAGTATCGGCGGCTGACGGACCCATGCCGCAGACCCGGGAGCACATCCTCTTGGCCCGCCAGGTAGGCGTGCCCTACATCGTCGTCTACCTCAACAAAGCCGACATGGTAGACGACCCCGAGCTCTTAGAGCTGGTCGACATGGAAGTCCGCGAGCTGCTCTCCACCTACGAATTTCCCGGGGACGAAGTGCCCGTCATCACCGGCTCGGCCCTGAAGGCCATGGAGTGCGCCTGCGGCAAGCGCGACTGTCAGTGGTGCAAATCCATCTGGGAGCTCATGGACGCCGTTGACGAATACATTCCCACGCCCCAGCGCGACATCGACAAACCCTTCCTCATGCCCGTAGAAGACGTCTTCTCCATCACCGGGCGGGGCACCGTAGCCACGGGCCGCGTGGAGCGGGGCCAGGTCAAAGTAGGCGACGAAGTAGAAATAGTGGGCTTTACCGACCGCCCGCGCAAGACCGTAGTCACGGGCGTAGAGATGTTCCGCAAGATCTTAGACGTAGGCCAGGCGGGGGACAACATCGGGTGTCTTTTGCGCGGCATAGACCGCAAAGAAGTCGAGCGGGGCCAGGTGCTGGCCAAGCCGGGCAGCATCAAGCCGCACCGCAAGTTTTCGGCCGAGGTTTACGTGCTGACCAAAGAAGAAGGAGGCCGCCACACTCCGTTCTTCAACGGGTACCGTCCGCAGTTTTACTTTAGGACCACGGACGTAACGGGCGTCATCAAGCTGCCGGAGGGCGTAGAGATGGTCATGCCCGGCGACAACGTCAACCTGGGCATAGAGCTGATTACCCCCATCGCCATTGAGGAGGGCCTGCGCTTTGCTATCCGGGAGGGCGGCCGTACCGTCGGCGCCGGCGTGGTGACCAAGATCGACGAGTAGCGCCTGCAAGGCGTAGTATTTCGCGGCGCGGGAATGGTTGCTCCCCGCGCCGTGTGTTTTCTTGACAACCAATTGTTATTGTGTTAAATTTGAGAAGGCAAATTATACACTTGGGCTGGGCGAGGAATTTTTTTTTGGTTTTGGGAGGTGGCGAACTTAAATGAGAGTGAGCGTGACCCTGGCCTGTACTGACTGCAAGCGCAGGAACTATACGACCACCAAAAACAAAAAGAACGATCCCAACAGGATTGAAATGAAGAAATACTGCCGGCACTGCCGGACTCACACCCTGCACAAGGAAACAAGGTAAGCTTAAAAAGCGCACCTTCCCAAAAATAACAGTTTTGTTTTTAAGGATGTGGCGTACAAATGGCTCTCACCAAGAAGCAGGCCGGCACTGCCGCCAAAAAGAATGAGGGCAGCAAAGGGCCGGTAAAAAATCTGCCGGCAAAAAAGGGCGAGGCCAACCCCACGGAGAGGTCGGGGAAAAAGCCAGTGGAACCTAAGGGGGAACAAAAAAGCATTATTGGTAGGGCGGTAGCCGTGTTTGGCGGCAAGAAAGAGGTCCCGAAGAAAGAAGTAACCAAGAAGGAGCATGGGAAAAGGGACTTACCCGCCAAGAAAGAGAAAGTAAACTACTTGGAAGAGGTGCGCAAGTTTTTGCGCAGTTCATACAACGAAATGAAAAAGGTGCACTGGCCTACCAGGAAAGAAACGGTTATCTACACATCAGTTGTGCTGGTAGCCGTTGCCGCAGTAGGAGTTATGATCTGGCTCTTTGACTCCGCCTTGAGCGTGCTTTTGAGGCTTATTTTGCAAAGGTGACCTCGGCACGGCGACTTTTTTGCTTAAGGGGGGTGGGGGACCTGGCCCAAAGGGTCCCTTGTGTTTTATGGAGAAAAAGTGGTACGTTATTCACACTTACTCCGGTTACGAAAACAAAGTAAAAGCCAACCTGGAAAAGCGCATTGAATCCATGAACATGGAAGGCAAGATCTTCCGCATCCTCGTTCCCATGGAGGATGAGGTAGAAGTAAAAGACGGCAAGAGGAAGGTTTCTAAGCGGAAGATCTTTCCAGGTTATGTGCTGGTAGAGATGATTATGACCGACGATTCCTGGTACGTCGTCCGCAACACGCCGGGCGTTACGGGTTTTGTAGGTTCTGGCTCCAAGCCCATTCCTTTAAGCGATGCCGAGGCCAAACAGATCATCAGGCAGATGGGCGCCGAAGAGCCGCGCCAGCGCGTTGATTTTGTCCACGGCGAGAGCGTGAGGGTTATTGCCGGTCCTTTTGAAAACTTTATCGGTCAGGTAGAAGAAATAAACATAGAAAAAGGCAAGGTTAAAGTTATGATTTCCATGTTCGGCCGGGAGACGCCCGTCGAGCTGGACTTTGCGCAAATAGAAAAAATTACCTAGCAGTGTAAAGGGGGTGTTTTTACAAGTGGCAAAGCGCGTGGCAGCGGTTGTTAAACTGCAGGTTCCGGCCGGAAAGGCTACTCCGGCGCCGCCGGTGGGTCCAGCCCTGGGCCAGCACGGTGTGAACATCATGGCCTTTGTGAAGGAGTACAATGAGCGTACCGCTTCCCAGGCGGGGCTCATCATACCCGTAGAAATAACTATTTACGAAGACCGTTCTTTTACCTTTGTTACCAAAACCCCGCCGGCGTCTGTGCTCTTAAAGAAGGCGGCCGGCATTGAAACGGCCTCCGGCGAGCCCAACAAAAAGAAGGTGGCCAAATTGCCGCGTTCCAAAGTGCGGGAAATCGCTGAACTCAAGATGCCCGACTTAAACGCCGCCAGCGTGGAAGCGGCTATGCGCATGGTGGAAGGCACCGCCCGCAGCATGGGCATTGAAATTGTGGAGGGCTGAGAGCGGCCGCAGCGTGGGAGGAAGATTTATCCGCTAAAACCACTGTGAGGAGGTTATAAACGTGCCAAAACGCGGCAAAAAAATTAGAGAGGCGTACAAACAGGTCGACCGGACTGTGTTATACGAGCCGCACGCCGCCTTTGAACTGTTAAAGAAAGTGGCTCCGGCCAAATTTGACGAAACTGTAGAGGTAGCTGTCCGTTTGGGCGTAGACCCCCGTCACGCCGACCAGCAGGTGCGCGGCGCCGTGGTCCTGCCCTTTGGCACAGGCAAGACCCGCCGGGTTCTGGTTTTTGCCAAGGGCGATAAAGCCAAGGAAGCCGCCGAGGCGGGAGCCGACTTTGTGGGCGCCGAGGACTTGGTGGCCAAGATCCAGGGGGAAGGCTGGCTGGACTTTGACGTGGCCATCGCCACCCCCGACATGATGGGCACAGTGGGCAAGCTGGGCCGTATACTGGGGCCGCGGGGGCTGATGCCCAACCCCAAGACCGGTACCGTGACGTTTGACGTGGAGCGGGCCGTAAAAGAAGTCAAGGCCGGCAAGATCGAGTACCGGGTAGATAAGGCCGGCATTATCCACGCCCCCATAGGCCGGGTTTCCTTTGATGCAGAAAAACTGGCAGAAAACCTGCGCACATTGGTCGATGCCCTGGTGAGGGCCCGCCCGGCGGCCGCCAAAGGCCAGTACCTAAAGAGCATTGCCGTTTCTTCCACCATGGGACCCGGCATCAAGATCAACCCGCAAAAAGTGCTGGCCGCCCAGTAACCGCTAAATAAAAAGTTAAAAACGAGGTGCCTGGCACCGATAGTTAAAATGTTTTGCCGCAGACAGCCGGTAACCCAGCGGTTTTAAGGGCAGGGTGCCTGCCGCCGGCCGAGGCAAGGGAATGGTGTGCGCTCAAGTTTTATATGTGGCTGGCACCAGGGCCCTTGGCGTTTAATGCTGCGGGGCCCTTTTGCTTTTTGTTCAGGCATTCATCTTGAAGACCGGGAAGGAGGTGCGGTAGGAGAAAGTGCCGATTACAAGGGCTAAGAAAGAGGCTATCATCGGTGAACTGGAAGAAAAATTTGCTAATTCTAAAGTGGCCATATTGACCGATTACCGGGGTCTCACCGTGGCCGAAGCCACCAAGCTGCGCCGGCGGCTGCGCGAGGCCGGCTGCGAGTTTAAAGTGGCCAAAAACACCCTCACCGCCAAAGTGGCCCGAAAAATGGGTTTAGAGGAGATCATTTCTTACCTGGAAGGTCCGGTGGCCATAGCGTTTGGCGCGGACCCGGTGGCGCCGGCCAAAATACTCACCGAATTTATGCGCGAATATAAAAAGATGGAGATCAAGGCCGGCATCTTAGAGGGAAGGGTTATCGATGCCAAAGGCGTGAGGGGACTGGCGGATTTGCCGCCGCGGGAAGTGCTTTTGGGCCGGATCCTGGGCGGTATGCAGGCCCCGCTTTACGGCTTTGCCGGTGCTCTGGCCGGGGTTTTGCGCAGCTTTGCTTACGCGGTGGAAGCCCTGCGCCGGCAGCGGGCCGGTGAGACCGGCTAGAGTTTAAAATTAAAAAATTAAAAAAAATTCCGGAGGTAGATAAAAACTATGTCCAAAGTGCAGGAAGTCTTGGATATCGTCAAGGGTATGACTGTTTTAGAACTGGCCGAGCTGGTCAAGGCCTTTGAAGAAGAATTTGGTGTCAGCGCGGCCGCTCCCGTGGCCGTGGCCGCCGCGCCCGGCGCCGCGCCGGCGGCAGCTGCAGCCCCGGCAGAAGAAGAGCAGCAGACCGAGTTCGACGTGATTTTGGCCGCCGTGGGCAGCGAGAAAGTGAAGGTCATCAAGGTGGTGCGGGAAATCACCGGCTTGGGCTTAAAAGAGGCCAAGGACCTGGTGGACGGCGCCCCCAAACCGGTCAAAGAAAAGGTTTCCAAAGAGGAAGCCGAGTCCATCAAGGCCAAGCTCACCGAAGTGGGCGCTACCGTCGAGATCAAGTAGGTTTTTACGACCGACACAAAAAAGACCTCGCCCGGCAGGTAATACACGTTGCCTGCTCCTTTAGGACGGCGGGGTCTTTTGATTTAAACACGGCAATAAATATCAAAATATTGACCTAGTTTATAGACTAAGTTTAAAATACATAAGGGAGGTGTGTTGAATGGCCATCAAAGTAAATATTCATGAGGCAAAGACTAACTT
>CAZLAK010000070.1:0-5101 GCA_964557545.1 uncultured Pelotomaculum sp. | reverse complement strand
ACTCTTAATCGTCAGGTTCGGGGTTCGAGTCCCTGATGGCCCACCAGAAAAACCAGAAATGGCAAGGCTTTTGCGGATAGAAGCCTTGCCATTGTGTTTGTGGTTGATACTGGTATAATAGAGTATTATAATACAAAAAATATATTTGGGCATGAGTTTAGGGACGAGAAATTGCAAATGTATGCTAAAAACTTCTCATTTACTAAATATCTGATACAAGATTGGCCTGCCCTGCTGGCCGTTATAGCCAGCCTGGTTGCCGGGTTGCTGCTCTACCCCTACTTGCCGGAAAATGTTCCCAGTCACTGGAATATTAAAGGAGAAGTAGACGCTTACTCCTCGCGTTTTTGGGGCGCTTTTGGCTTGCCCTTGCTTTCGGCTGGCATTTACCTCTTGATGACTTTTCTTCCCGCTTTAGACCCCCGCCGGGAAAACTACAAAATGTTTGCCGGCGCTTACCGGTTAATTAAGTTTGTGCTGGTACTTTTTATGACAGTTTTATACCTGATAGTTGTTTTAAGTGCTTTAGGCTGCCCCTTGCCGGTAGACCGTTTAGTAGCTGCTGCTGTTTCTCTCCTTTTACTTGTTTTTGGCAGTTTAATGGGCCAGTTGAAACATAATTATTTTGTTGGCATAAAGACTCCTTGGACTTTAGCCAGTGAAAGTGTCTGGCAGAAGACCCACCGCTTAGGAGGGCGCGTTTGGGTTGTGGCCGGTCTTGCCGGCCTTATTTTCTCGCCCTTTGGCGGAAAAATTGCTTTATCGTTGCTGGCCTTTTCTTTGGGAACGGCGTTAGTTGTACCCGTAGTGTATTCCTACGTTGAGTTCAGAAAAGAAGGCACTAAGTAAAAAAGGTAAAAAAAATAGGCAAAAAACGAGAAATTAAGAGGGGTGTTATCATTAAGCCACCCCTCTATATTTTATTTAAACGTAATTTTTTTGAATTTTGGCCCAGGTGTCCTTTAAAGAGACAATCCTGTTAAACACGAGCTTGCCGGGGGTTGAATCCCGGTCTACAATAAAGTAACCGTGCCTTAAAAATTGGTACCTGCCGCCTGGTTTGGCCCCTGCCAAGCTGGGTTCGACCAGGCAAGAATCCAATACTTCCAAAGATTTGGGGTTAAGGTGGACAGTAAAATCTGTGCCGTCGCTGTCATCGTCCGGGTTTTCTTTTATAAACAGGTGGTCGTAAAGACGCACTTCCGCTCTTACGGCGTGAGCAGCTGAAACCCAATGGATTGTTCCTTTTACTTTGCGGGCAGCAGCTGAACTCCCGCTCTTTGTTTCTGGATCGTACGTACAGTGCACTTCTACGACGTTACCTTCGTTATCTTTTACGCACCCTTCGCATTTGACGATGTAAGCGTTCTTCAGCCTGACTTCCCGCCCCGGTGCCAGGCGAAAGTACTTATTTGGCGGGTTTTCGCAAAAATCGTCGCGTTCAATATAGATTTCCCTGGAAAAGGGCACTTTGCGTGTACCCAAAAACGGGTTTTCCGGGTTTATCTCGGCATCTAATTCCTCGACTGTTCCAGCCGGGTAGTTGTCAATGACCAGCTTAAGTGGTCTTAAGACAGCCATGACTCTTGGCGCTTTATAATTTAAGTCTTCGCGGATACAGTGTTCAAGCATGGCAATGTCCACGACGGAGTTGCTCTTGGCAACCCCTATTAAGTCGCAGAAACGGCGAATAGCCTCAGGTGTATAACCGCGTCTCCTCAAGCCCGAAATAGTGGGCATGCGCGGGTCGTCCCACCCGTTGACGTACCCTTGTTCTACGAGTTGGCGTAGTTTTCTTTTGCTGAGGACTGTGTGGCTGATATTGAGCCTGGCAAACTCGATTTGTTTGGGGCGGTTTTCTATTCCCAGTGACTCCAGCACCCAGTCGTAAAGCGGGCGGTGGTCTTCAAATTCCAATGTGCAAATAGAATGAGTTATCCCCTCGATGGCATCGGAGAGGGGGTGGGCGAAATCGTACATGGGGTAAATACACCATTTGTCGCCGGTACGGTGGTGTTTGGCCTTCATGATGCGGTAAAGCACTGGATCGCGCATATTCAGGTTTGGCGATGACATATCGATCTTTGCCCGTAAGACGCGCGATCCCTCCTCGAATTCTCCGGCCCTCATTCTTTTAAAGAGATCTAAGTTCTCTTCTACTGAGCGGTTGCGGTAGGGGCTCTCCTTGCCCGGCTCTGTGAGCGTGCCGCGGTACTCTTTGATTTCCTGAGGGCTTAAGTCGCATACGTAAGCCTTGCCAGCTTTGATGAGTTGGACAGCGTATTCGTAGAGACGGTCGAAGTAATCGGAGGCAAAATACATCCTGTCTCCCCAATCAAAACCTAGCCACTTAACATCTTCAATAATCGACTCGACGTACTCAACTTCCTCTTTAGTTGGGTTTGTATCGTCAAACCTGAGGTTGCACAAGCCCCCGTACTCGGCGGCAATACCGAAATTTAAACAAATTGACTTGGCGTGGCCTATATGCAGGTAACCATTAGGTTCGGGGGGAAAGCGGGTATGCACCCTGCCGCCGTAAGTATTTTCGGCTAAGTCTTTATCGATAATATCGTGAATGAAGCTTTTACCAACCGCGGAAATATTTGTTAAAATTGCACCACCCTTACTTGCGGAGTTGCTGCACATTTTAGGCCTTTCGTCCTCCCGTTTTTATTTTAATGCCAACTGTCTAAATGCTTGTAGGCGTTAATTGGCGTTAATTACTACAAGCTTATGACGGCATAATTATACCTGTTTTTTTCAAAGTTCTCAACAACGTTGAGAAAAGTCTATTTTTGCTTACCGGTATTTTTACTAGTTAATTAGGTGCAGCCTGTAGCAGAAATTTTATAGACTGGGATCTGTATTTTTTTATTTTAAATTGACGGTTCGTTTTCTCCGGTAACTTTTATTTTTTGTTTAGTTCTGCGGCTACTGCCGACGTCCCACGGTTGTCCAGGAACCCCATCTTCTTCGCGCTCTTTTTGTTCTTTTTCTGGACAAAGGTTTTTTTGCCTTGATTTTTTAGACACTTCTATTCCTCCCGGAATTTATTTCGTTCTCTTAATATTCCCCGAAAGATCATGAAAAAATCTTAAAATGATGTCTGCAAAAATAATATTTAACCAATATAAAAATTTTTTATAGAGATTAACAATAACTAGAAGGTTTTTTTATTTTTATGTTTAATACTAAAAATAGTCAAAAAATTCATTTAAAGGGGTGTGGTGAAAATGCTAGTCACCAAAAAAGCGCCATCTTTTAAGGCTAAGGCTTTTTACATGGGCAAAATAAAAGAAATAAACCTGGAAGACTACAAGGGCAAGTGGGTAGTATTGTGTTTTTACCCGGGAGACTTCACTTTTGTTTGACCTACCGAGTTATCTCATGTAGCCGTGAGCTATAGCGAGCTGCAATCTTTAGGCGTTGAGGTCCTCTCTGTTAGCGTGGACAGTGTCTTTTCCCATAAAGTTTGGAATGAAATTGAGCTTTCCAAAATGGTGGAAGGCGGCATACCGTTCCCCCTGCTGTCCGACCAGGGCGGTAATATTGGCAGGATGTACGGTGTTTACGATGAAGAAGCAGGTGTTAATATTAGGGGCAGGTTCCTTATTGATCCAGACGGGATTATTCAGGCAGCTGAGATTTTGAGCCCGCCAGTGGGCAGAAATCCGGCAGAGCTAATCAGGCAAATCAAAGCATACCAGCATCACCGCAGAACAGGAGAGGTCATGCCTTCGGGCTGGACAGAAGGCAGGCAAACCCTAAAGCCCTCAGCTTCTCTGGCCGGCCGTGTTTGGGAAGTATGGCAGCCTCCCAAAAAGTAATTTTTAGCCTGGGTTTAAAGCGATTTAAAAGATAAAAACTTTTGGCTTGTTGACAACGGTTTGGCGATTATGCTATATTACTTTTTGCAACATAGCTTATAGGTGTGCGGCAGTGGCGGAATTGGCAGACGCGCAAGATTCAGGTTCTTGTGGGCGTTAAGCCCGTGGGGGTTCAAGTCCCTTCTGCCGCACCAGAAAACACAGAAAAACCGGGGCTTCTGGCCGCCCCGGTTTTGGTACAGAATAAAGGCAAAAACTTTTTGACCGCTATTTGACCGCTACAGGTTGCTGGAAATTTCCCTGACCGCCAAAAAATTGCCGGCAGGCGTGCGTTGCCTGCAAGCCAGAAAAAAGAATTTTTTTGGGAAAACATTAGATTTTGCCCCGTGAAGGGGGCTTTCTTTTTCCACTTTCCCTCGCTCTGTCTGCAAGCCTATTCAGGGCCAGGGCCGCCGCTTCGTCGAGTCCGGGTAATCAGGCGTTTGTACAGTTCAAAAGTCGTCGTTATGCTGCTGTGTCCTAACCACTTCATTTCTAATAATCTTCAATAATCTTCGGGTTCACGCCTTCAGCTACCAGTAGGTTTATACAGGTGTGCTGTAAATCATGGTGCCGCACGCCGGAATATTGGCCTTTTTGGTCAGGCGCTGAAAGCGCTTTGCGAATCCCTTATGTCTTAACGACGGTGCGCCCAACGGACTTTGTTTTTTCGTATCCTGCAATTCCGGGTCTTTAATGAGCAGTATCAAATAGTGCTTGACCGTAATTGCGCCTTTGTCCAAACAATGTAGTCTCAGCAAAGCCCAAGCAAATGGCTGTGCCACAGGCCAGTAGTGAGAGCCAGGAATTAATTACCCCTGATAGAGCCGGTCACCTTTCAGGGCGCTGAAAAGCACGTCCGACTTCTATTAGTCCAGCGGTTGCACTTTCCTGATCTTTTCCGCCGCTAGGCTGGTAGTATCGGCGGTTTTGTAGAACTGCAGCCCTTCCCTGACCCTTTGCCGTAGGGGCCTACTTGATAATAACGTGTATGTGTTTTGTTGTGCTGGCGGACAACTTCTACCTCTGCAAAGTTAAGGGAGTTTAACGCTTCTTGGATAGCCTGCGGTGAGGCGTCTATACCGGCTCCCCTAAGCACAAATTCCAAGGTTCGCTCCAAAAGAAAGGCCAGAAAACAAACTGCAAAGTGCCCCTTAATCCGCCGCTCTGTCCAGTGAAAATCGAGTAGGAGGGGGCGGCTAGCCCCCGTCCTCTCACACCACCGGACATGC
>CAZLAK010000069.1:0-5236 GCA_964557545.1 uncultured Pelotomaculum sp. | reverse complement strand
GTCAACGTGGCCCTGCCCAAGCTGATGGCCATCTTCGGCGTGGGAGAGGACGATGTGCAGTGGGTGATGACCGCTTACCTCCTGGCCTCCGGTGTAGTGGTGCCCATCACCGGCTACCTGGGCGACCGCTACGGTTTAAAGACTATGTACATCTTTTCCCTGGCCGCCTTTACGGCCGGCTCGGCCCTTTGCGCCCTGGCATGGAGCAACAGTTCGCTGGTGGCTGCCAGGGTCGTCCAGGCCGTAGGCGGCGGTATGATCATGCCGGTGAGCATGTCCATGCTCTATTCAATTGTGCCGCGGGACAAGATCGGCACGGCGTTGGGCATCTGGGGCATTTCGGCCATGGCCGCCCCGTCCATCGGGCCGACGCTGGGCGGCTACCTGGTGGACCACTTCGGCTGGCAGTGGATCTTCACCATCAACCTGCCCATCGGTGTGGCCGCCTCTTTCCTCTCCCTGTTTGTGCTCGACGAGACCCCCCGCCGCACCGGCTTAAAGCTGGACATGCTGGGATCTATCCTGTCGGCAGCCGGCTGCTTTGCCCTGCTCCTGGCGCTGAGTGAGGGCCAGGACAAGGGGTGGACGTCCCTCTACATTGTCAACCTCTTTATTTTTGCCGGTTTTTCCCTGCTCCTCTTTGTCCTGTGGGAATCGGTGACGCCAAATCCGCTCCTGGACATCGGGCTCTTTAGAAACGCCACCTTTTCCATAAGCCTTATTTGTCTAACCATTTTAACCGTGGGCATGTTTGCCGGCATCTTCCTCCTGCCGCTTTACGCCCAGAACATTTTGGGCTACACGCCCATGCAGACGGGCCTTTTGCTCATGCCCATGGCCGTGACCATGGGCATCATGATGCCCATCAGTGGACGGCTCTTCGACCGCCTGGGGGCGCTCCCCCTGTGTCTTGTGGGATTAATTATTACTGCCGTCACTACCTACGAACTGCACACCATTTCCTACTACACCAGCCCGCGCGAACTACAGTGGCTGTTAGTAGAGAGATCAGTGGGCATGGGGTTGTGCATGATGCCCTTGACGACGGCCGGCATGAACACGGTGCCGCACTTCTTGGTGGCCAGGGCCTCGGCGATCAACAACCTGGTGCGCCAAATTGCCGGCTCCTTCGGTATTGCCTTCACCACCTACATCATGCTCCACCGCCAGGATTACCACGCCGCCTGGCTGGCCGAGGGCGTTTCCTACACTTCGGCGGCGCAAGGGGCGCTGGCGCAGCTCCAAGGCGTGCTCGCCCAGGCCGGTGCGGGGGGGTACGGCAGCGCCGGTGCGCTGTACGTTTTAAGCCTGCTCGTCCGCCGCGAGGCCTTTATTGCCGGCATTGCCGACGCCTTCATCGTCAGCACCGTGTTTATCGTCATCTCCATACCGCTAGTCTTCTTCTTGAGTAAGGGGCGCGTGGAGGCCCAGCGGGCGGCCGAGTACCGGCGCTACGGGCACGAGCCGCCGCCGCTTGGGGGGCCACCGGCGGCCACCGCCCGCTTTAGCCGGCCGGCCGGCGGTCCGGGCGAGCCACCTTTGGCTTCCCCGGGAGTTGGTGTTGAAACATAGAAAAAGGATTATGAAAAGTGTTGTTGTCGAGGCATCTGCTATGTTATTATGTTATTGTGCAATTACATTATAGCGGGTGGTGAGACAATGCTGGTTAGGACGCAGATTATGCTCGAGGAGACCCAGCACCGTTTTTTGGTTGAAATGGCGAGAATAAAAGGAATAAGCCTGTCGGAAGTGATCCGGCAATTAATTGAAGAAAAGTTTAAGGAAATTGCTTTGGCCCAGGCAGACGGAGCGTTAGAAATGAGTAAAGGTGCCGGGGAAGGAGACGGCCAGGACTTTCATCATGACGAGGTTTTATATAAATGAGACGGGTGTTCGTCGATACCGGCGCTTGGTACGCGCTAAAGGATGCTTTAGACCCTAACCACCGGACAGTTGTTGACTTCTTTACCAGTGTGCGCGGTCAGGTATTATTTTTTACGTCTGATTACGTCGCCGACGAGGCCATCACCTTGGTGAGGTACCGGTTAAAAAGTCATCGCCTGGCAACAGAACTGGCGCGCGAATTGTTTTCCGAAAAAGCGGCTAAAATGATCTTCGTTTCCTTTGAGCACCATCGCCGGGCGTTAGAGATCTTTGCCAAATTTAGCGATCAAAATTTTTCCTATACGGATTGTACGAGTTTTGCTATAATGGAAGCCATGCAAATACGGGAGGCACTGGCCTTTGACAGCCACTTTAATTTTGAAAAGTTAGGTTTTAGCCAGGTTGGAATATAATTTAAGTTGCGGCCGGGAGATTTTTTGATTCGTTAGAAAAACGGCGGGTGGTGGTTTGGCGTTGAAAAAGTGAATTTGCCGCTGGGGGCGCGTCTTGCGCCATCTGCTGGTGCCCGGTGTTTTAATAATTCTGGTCCTTTTGGCCAGCGCGGCCGGCCTTTTGGAGAGGGCCGAGCTTTACCTTTACGACGGCTGGTTTAAAGTGCTGGGGCGGCGGCCGGCCCCGCAGGATATCGTCGTGGTAGCCGTGGACGACCGCTCCATTGCCGAAATTGGGCTTTGGCCCTGGCCACGGCGCGTCCACGCCGCCCTTTTGGAGAAGCTGGTGGGCGCCCGGGTCGTGGGCTTAGACATTCTTTTTGACACACCCGGCACGCCCGAGGACAACGCCCTCCTGGCGAAAGCCCTCAAAAAGCACGGCCGGGTGGTGCTGGCCGCCATGTTCTCTTTTGAGGAGCGGGGCGGCACCCTCTACCAGGTGCCGCACTTTCCGGTGCGCGAGCTCTCTGCCGCTTCCTGCGGCCTCGGCTTTGTCAACACGCCGGAGGACGCTGACGGGGTGGTGCGCTCGGTCGTGCTGCAGGACTTAAATACGTTTGGCCGGCCCTTTCCCGCCTTCAGCCTGGCCGTCTACCTGGCCGAAGAGGGGCTTACACCGGACGCGCTCTCTTCAGCTGGCCGGCGGGCCCTGGCGGCGGGGGAGAGCGTTTTCCCCCTGGACGGCAAAAACCGGCTGCTGATCGACTTCTGGGGGCCGGGGGGCACTTTTGCCACTTATTCTTACGCCGACGTGCTGGCCGGGCGGGTTGACCCGGCCGAGTTTGCCGGCAAGACGGTGCTGGTGGGGGTGACCACGGCGGCGGGCCACGACTACAAGAGCACGCCTTTTGCCCGCGGCAACCTGGTGCTGTCCGGAGCACTGCCGTCACCCGGGGTGGAGATCCACGCCTCTGCCTTAGCCACCTTGCAAGAAAAGAGCTGGTACCGGCGGGCATCCGGCGCTGCCAATGCTGCCTTCCTGCTGGTTGTGGGTGTGGCGGCGGCCGCTCTCACCCGGCGGAGCCGCGGGCCGGTAGGCGGGGCAGTTTGGACCCTGGCGGTGATGGCCGCAGCCGTCCTGGCCGCTTACCTCGCCTGGAATGCGCTCCACCTGTGGCTGAACGCGGCGGCGCCGCTGGGGGCTGCCGCCCTGGCCTACACGGGAGTGACCGCCGAAAAGCTGGTGCGCACCGAACTGGAGCGGCGCAAAACCCGTGCCCTCTTTTCCCGCTACGTTCCCAAGGACGTGGTGGAGGAGATCTTAAGGCGCCCGGAAGACGTGCAGCTGGGGGGAGCGCGCGCCGAACTCACCGTCCTCTTTTCCGACGTGCGGGGGTTTACTTCCTTTAGCGAAGACAAGCCGCCGGAGTACGTCGTGCAGCGCCTAAACGAGTACTTCACGGTCATGACCGGCGTGATCTTCCGGCACGGCGGCACGCTGGACAAGTACCTGGGGGACGGCCTGATGGCCTTCTTTGGGGCGCCGGTGCCCCAGGAGGACCACGCCGACCGGGCCCTGGCCGCCGCCCTGGAGATGCAAAAAGAGCTGGAGGCGCTCAACGAGAAGTGGTGCGCCGCCGGCGAGCCCAGCTTTGACATCGGGGTGGGCATCAACTCCGGGCCGGTGGTGGTGGGCAACGTGGGCAGCCCCGAGCGGATGGACTACACCATCATGGGCGGCGAGGTAAACCTGGCTTCCCGCTTGGAAGGTTTGAACAAAGAGTACGGGACCCGCATCATCTTCAGCGAGCGCACGCTGAAATACGTCCGCCGGCCGGAAAGCTTGCCGCCCGTGAAGTTTTTGGGCAAAGCGCGTGTGCGCGGCCTGTCCGCTCCGGTAGGTATATATACATTTGACCAAATAGGGTAAATTAATGGGTATGAGGGTAGAAATACTGGGTGCCGGGGTCGATGCCCTGACCATGGAGGAGGCCGTCGAGAGGGTGGCTAACTTCGTGGCCGCCGGCGGTGTGCACCGGGTCATGACCTTAAACCCGGAACTCCTCTACCGGGCGCAGTTCGACCGCCGGCTGTTAGAAATAATCCGCCGCGCCGACCTGGTGACGGCCGACGGCGTGGGCATTGTCTGGGCGGCGGCGGTGGCTAAAAGGCCGGTACCGGAGCGAGTCACCGGCATCGATCTCCTGCTGCGCCTTGCGGATAAGGCGGCTGCTTTAGGCTGGCGCGTTTTTCTTTTGGGGGCGGCGCCGGGCGTAGCCGAAGAAGCGGCGCGGGTGTTGTGCCGGCGCTACCCCGGACTGGTTATTGCCGGCACCCACCACGGCTATTTTCCGGAAAGAGATTCGCCGGCAGTAGCGGAGGCCGTGCGGCGGGCGCGCACCGACCTCCTTTTCGTGGCTCTGGGCGCGCCCCGGCAGGAGCTTTGGCTGGAAGAGTACCTGCAGGCCGCGGGGGCGGCGGTAGGCATGGGGGTGGGGGGCAGCTTCGACGTGCTGGCCGGAAGGGCCCGGCGCGCCCCCGCCTGGGTGAGGCGCTTATGTCTGGAATGGCTCTACCGCCTGGTCAGAGAGCCTTCCCGCTGGCGGCGCCAGCTCGTGCTTCCCCTCTTTGCCTGGCTGGTCGTCAGGAGGTACGTTCTTAAGATTTAAATTAAATGGAGACTGGTCAATGCCCAGGGTTGTTGTATCGGGTTATTACGGTTTTCACAACGTTGGCGACGAGGCCATGTTGTACGCCATGCTGGAGGCCTTAAGTGCCGCTGTGCCGGATTTGGAGGTGGTGGTTCTCTCCGGGGACCCCGCTTACACGGCGGCCCGCTTTGGTGTGGAAGCGGTCTTGCGCACCGATCTCCGGCAGGTGGCGGCCGTTTTGCGGCGCGCCGACCTCCTGATCAGCGGGGGCGGGGGGCTTTTGCAGGACGTCACGGGCCCTAAGAGCAT
>CAZLAK010000068.1:0-5843 GCA_964557545.1 uncultured Pelotomaculum sp. | reverse complement strand
AAAACAGAGATGGGTTTGCCATAAAATGTAAGGCAATTAAACTTGCAATCTACACCCTCTGTGCTAAAATCAAGGTTTATTTGACAAGGCCGTACTATTATGGTATTCTATTATAAGGGAGGCTTCCAAAGGGGGAATGGCCTTGTTCAAAATAGGCGATAAAGTAGTCTATCCCATGCACGGTGCCGGCGTTATAGAAGCTATCGAAGAAAAAGAAGTGCTGGGCGAAAAGCGCCAGTATTATATCCTGCGCCTGCCGGTAGGGGATATGAAAGTTATGATCCCTATTGCCAGCGGAGAAGAAGTGGGCTTGAGAGGGGTTATTGACAAAGAGGGTGTTAAAAAGGTTTTTCGCATCCTGCGCCAGCACTCCACGCCTATGTCTGCCAACTGGAACCGCAGGTACAGGGCTAACCTGGAAAAAATGAAAACAGGCAATATCTTTGAGGTAGCTGAAGTAGTGCGGAACTTGGCCAAGCGGGAGCGAGAAAAAGGGCTTTCCTCCGGCGAAAGAAAGATGCTGGAGAGCGCAAGACAGATTCTGGTAAGCGAGCTTGCTTTGGCTGCCGGCTTGGAGGAAGAAAAGGCGAGATCTTTACTAGATGCTGCTTTTGCGTAAAAACAAAAAAGCGTCAGGATTTTCTGGCGTTTTTTATTTCTTTGCCAAAATAAGCCAGATTTTACGGTTGAAGTATAAACGGCTGCGGTTTTATAATATACTTATAGATTTTTGTAAAAACTATAATTAAATGGGACAATCCTTCCCAAAAAATAAAGAAACTCCCTGATAAGGCTGGAAGGGTGTCCCTTTTTCCTTTATTGTCCGGAAGGGGGGTGAATTAGAAGTGGGAAAAAAAGTTTTGTACGCCGTCCTGATAGTCTGTTTTGCCGGGCTTGGCCTTACAGCCGGTAATTTTCTCTTTATTAACGGAGCTTTGCCCGCGGCGCATAATTTTGCTTACCAAGTAAAAATGGGTTTAGTTGCTTTTTGTACCCTTGCGGGCACGGTATTGGGCATATTTTTATCGCCCCTGGTTATGCGGGGAATAACACGGCTTACTTTAGCTGTAGAGCAGTACCTGCAAAAAACCCCCACTCAGGACTTGGTGATGGGCTCGGTTGGGCTCATTTGCGGACTTATAATTGCCAATTTAATTGGCTCTATACTTTCTTTTTTGGGATGGTTTGGGCGCTTAATTTGGATTATTTTAACTGTTTTCCTGGCCTACCTGGGCCTTACCGTGGGCATCAAAAAAAGGGAAGAGATCGTTTCTTTCTTTGCCAGCCTGCCGCGCTTTGGGCGGGAGCGCCCGTCCAAAACCGAGATCCGTTCCGGCCAGTTTAAAATCCTCGATACCAGCGTCATCATTGACGGCCGTATTGCGGATCTCTGCGAGAGCGGTTTTATTGAAGGGATACTGTTAGTGCCGGCTTTTGTCTTGGAAGAACTGCGTCACATTGCTGACTCCTCCGACCTCTTAAAGCGAAACCGCGGCCGGCGGGGCTTGGATATCCTCAATAAAATGCGTAAGAACCCGGACATCAGGGTGCAGATTTACGACAATAACAAGGGCTTAGAAGATGCCGCCGAGGTCGATACCAAGCTCGTCAAGCTGGCGCAAAAATTGAGCGCTAAAATAATTACCAACGACTTTAATTTAAACAAGGTGGCAGAACTGCACGGGGTTAAAGTGCTCAATATCAACGAGCTCGCCAACGCTGTCAAGCCCGTGGTGCTCCCGGGCGAGGAAATGGTGGTGCACGTGGTGAAGGACGGCAAGGAAGCCGGTCAGGGAGTTGCCTACCTGGACGACGGCACGATGATCGTGGTTGACGGCGGCAGGCGCTACATGAACCAGACCATACCGGTGCTGGTAACAAGCGTACTGCAGACAGCGGCCGGCAGGATGATCTTTGCCAGGCCAAAGCATGACCGCCGGACTGAGGGTCAGGTTCATTACGGCGAGGTGAACGTTATTGGCTAGAGCAGTAGCCGTCGTTCCCGCTGCCGGCAGCGGAAGCCGGATGGGGCTGGCTGCTAAAAAGCAGTTTTTATGTTTGGCCGGCATACCGGTAGTGGGCCATGTGCTTAAGGTTTTAGGGGAAAGCCCGGCGGTAGGCGGTGTGGTTTTGGTGGTGGCAGCCGGTGATGAGGAAGTAGGGGCCGAGCTTTGCCAAAAATACGCCGGCGGCAAGTGGTATAAGGTCGTGCGCGGAGGCAGTGAGCGGCAAGAATCTGTCTACCGGGGCTTGTGCGCTTTGCCCGAGTGGGCCAAACTGGTGCTTGTTCACGACGGCGCCCGGCCTTTCCTCACTGACCGGTTAGTTACAGATGTTCTAAGAGCTGCTGCCGAGTGGGGGGCGGCAACAGCGGCTGTTTTGGCCAAAGACACGGTAAAAACCGCCGGCCCGGGGGGTTTTGTGCGGGCCACTCTGCCGCGGGAGGAGATCTGGCTGGCACAGACACCTCAGGCGTTCCGCAGGGATTTGCTTTTGGCGGCCCACGAGGCAGCCTGCCGGGATAACTGTCTGGCTACCGATGACTGCGCGCTGGTAGAAAGGTGCGGCTGTCCGGTAAAAATTGTACCGGGCTCTTATGCCAACTTTAAAATTACTACCCCCGAAGATATGGCGGTGGCAGAGGCTTTGGCCGCCCGTAAGGTTATACCATTAGAAAGCGGTGGGTTGCCGTAATGAGGGTAGGGCTCGGTTTTGACGTGCACCGCCTGGCGGAGGGAAGGCCTCTTGTCTTAGGCGGTGTGACGGTGGAGTATGAAAAAGGTCTTCTAGGTCACTCCGATGCTGACGTGCTTGTCCACGCCATTATGGACGCTGTACTCGGGGCGGCCGGTGCCCGTGATATAGGGACTCATTTTCCTGATTCCGACCCGCAGTACGCCGGAATCAGCAGCCTTGCCCTTCTCGGCCGGGTAAGGCAGTTTTTGGCAGATAGAGGGGTGCGCCTAATCAATGTGGATGCCGTTGTGGCGGCCGAAAAACCCCGGCTTGCCCCTTACATTAACGAAATGGTCAAAAACATAGCTTCTTGTCTTGGAATTGAAGAAGAGCGCGTAAACATTAAAGCTACGACAACCGAAGGCTTAGGCTTTACCGGCCGGGGGGAAGGTATAGCCGCTTATGCCGTTGCCTTGGTGGAATGAAATTCCGCCGTTTTTTATTTTTTGCTTTTTTTAACCGGGTTTTTCGTTGACAAGCCGTTGTATTCAGAATTATATTTTAACTAAAAAGTTGACTGACCAGCCGGTCGGTTTTTAAATATTTAGGATTTTAAATTTAAGGGGAAGGGTGGTTAGCGTTTTTATGAAGTGGAAAGCTGCTACGGCCAAGCCTTTTTATTCCCTGCCGCTTGCCTTGCTCCTAGCGGCCTGTGCCGCTCTGATACTGGGGGGTTGCGGCAAAAAGAACCCCACAGGGGTAAAAGCAAACCAGGCGGTACCGGTAAGCGCAGCTGCAGTGGAAAAGAGAGATTTGGCGCAGGTTGCCACCCTTTACGGCAGGGTTGCCGCCCGTAAATCGGTGTCCCTGGCCCCTAAAATCCAGGGCAGGGTGGCATTTGTGCCGGTAAAGGTCGGTATGGAGGTTGAGCCCGGCCAGGTCCTGGTGCAGCTAGACGATTCAGAAATTTTAGCCCAGCTGAAACAAGCGGAAAGTGCGTTAGAAGCGGCTGCGGCGGGTCAAAAAGAGCAAGGCGCAGTTAGTGCCGAAGCCCTGGCCAACTTGGAGCGCGCGGAAAAGCTGTACAGTGAAGGCGCCATATCCCGCCAGGCATACGAGGCGGCCCTTTACAGCTACCAGCGGGCGTCTTCCGGCCGGAGTGAGGCATTAGTGCGCCAGGCCGAAGCCAGCTTAAACTACTGGCAAAGCCAGCTGGAAAACACCTCTATTAAATCGCCCATCAGGGGCCAGGTGGCCAGTATTAATGCGGAGCCGGGTGAAGTGGCGGGGCCTGCTTCGCCGGCAGTTACGGTGGTGGATATAGAAGCGGTGTGCGTTGAGTGCAGCGTGCCCGAATATCTTATCGGCAATGTGCGGGAAGGGGATGTAATCGAGGTAAAAGTTCCGGCGGCGGGCAGCGGGACTTTTGCGGGGCGCGCCGTCAGTGTGGCCCCGGCGGCTGACCCTAAGACTAAAACCTTCCAGGTTAAAGTAGAAATAGAAAACACCCAGCATCTGATCAAGCCCGGCATGTTTGCCGAGGTGGAGGTGCGGGCCGGCGAGCTGAAAGGTGTGCTGGCCGTGCCCAAAGAGGCTGTAGTCGATAAAGGCGAAGTAAAGGTTGTCTACGTCGTGGAAGAGGGTCTGGCCCGGGAGCGAAAGGTGAAGATTGGTTATACCGGGCGGGATTGTGTTCAGGTGCTGGAAGGCTTAAATGAAGGCGATGTGGTGGTTACTGCCGGGCACGGGGTTTTGCGGGACGGCACGGCGGTGGAGGTTAAAAACCGGTAAGATGTGCCGGTATGGGGTTATTTGCGGCGCTAATGCCAGTACAGTAAAGGGCGGTGGAAGGTAAACGTGAAAATATCCGACCTGGCGGTTAAAAGACCCGTGGCGGTAATTATGGTGGTTTTCATTGTTATTGTGTTGGGCCTGGTTTCTTACAGCAAACTGCCGCTGGACCTCTACCCGGACATGAAGTTTCCCGTGGCGGCGGTTATCGCTTCTTACCCGGGTGCCGGTTCAGAAGAAGTGGAGACCAGGGTGACCAGGCCTATCGAGGAGAGCATGGGAACGGTAGAAAACTTAAAAGAAATTTACTCGTACACCAATGCCGGTTCATCCATAGTTATCTGCCGGTTTAACTGGGGTACAGACATGAACTTTGCCACTCTCCAGATGCGCGAAAAACTCGACCTGGTTAAAAGGGCCTTACCGGACGAAGTCGACAACCCCATGGTCTTCAAAATGGACCCTTCCATGATGCCCGTCCTCCAGGTGGGCATTACCGGGCCCCAAGACCTGGCCGAACTCAAAAAACTGGTGGAGGAGGAATTTAAGAGCGCTATAGAGAGAATTCCCGGCGTGGCTTCGGTGAGCATTACCGGCGGCCTGGAAAGGGAAGTAGAGGTGGCTGTTGACCCGGTAAAATTAAACGGTTACGGGCTGACCATAAGCCAGGTGGTGCAGTCTTTACGCGCCGACAACTTTAACGAGCCCGGCGGCGAACTGACAGAGGGCGGCCGGGTGCTCTTTGTCCGCAACACGGGCGAATTTGCCAGCCTGCAGGAGATAGAGGAAATACCGGTAGGGACTGCCGGAGGCCAGACGGTATATTTGCGTGACGTAGCGGAAGTAAAAGACAGCTACAAAGATGTCACCCAGAGGACGAGGATGAACGGCCAGCCGAGCGTAGGCCTGCACGTGTTAAAGCAGTCCGATGCCAACACGGTTAAAGTGGTGGCCGCCGTCAAAGAAGAAATTGACCGGCTGGTCAAACGGCTGCCCCAGGGGGTGGAAGTGCGCTACGCCTACGACCAGTCGGAGTTCATTAAGAGATCTCTTACCTCCGTAAAGAGGAGTGCCCTCGAAGGTGCGCTCCTGGCCACGCTGGTCATTTTCCTTTTCCTGCGCAGCGGCCGCAGCACGCTGATCATCTTTACGGCTATACCGCTGTCCATTATAGCTACTTTTACGCTTATGTATTTTGCCGGTATTGCCTTTAACCTGGTCTCCATGGGAGGTTTGGCCTTGGGGATTGGCCGCATGGTAGACGATGCTATTGTCGTGCTGGAGAACATATACCGCCACCGCAAGAGCGGCCTGTCCTTAATTGAGGCGGCCCGCCAGGGGGCAGCCGAAGTCGGCAACGCCGTTATGGCGGCCAC
>CAZLAK010000067.1:0-5898 GCA_964557545.1 uncultured Pelotomaculum sp. | reverse complement strand
TTTTCGGCGGTTCCATTGCCTGCGCCGGTCTCCTCACCGTGGCCGACTTCCAGGACGCCCTGGACGGGCGCTGGAACGGGCGGAGGCCGCCCTTTGACCTCCTCCTGCTGCCGGGCGTGGCCTTCGACCGCCGTGGCCGGGACCTGTTGGGCCGCTCCTACCGGGAGCTTTTGATCAGGTACGGCGTGCCGGTAGCCACCGTGCCGCCGCGGTAAGGTAGTAATGTGTAGTTATTCACTATTTTGAGCGCTTAATGGGGTGTGGCCTGGTTTCCGCAAAAAAAGCGGAAGACAAAGGCGCGACGGCAACGGGTATTTCTTATTTTTCAAGTTTTCAAGATGAGGAGGACATTCTTAAATGAAGGTTAAACAAATCTCCGTCTTTTTGGAGAATAAATCCGGGCGGCTGGCGCAGGTGACGCGGGTTTTGGGCGGGGCGGGCATCAACATCCGCGCCCTCTCTATTGCCGACACCACCGATTTCGGTATCCTGCGCCTGATTGTCAACGACCCGGCGGGGGCCTACCGGACGCTCAAGGAGGCCGGCTACACGGTGGCCGCCACCGACGTGGTAGCCGTGGAAGTGCGCGACGAGCCGGGGGGCCTGGCGGAAGTACTTAAGCCCTTAGAGGAGGCAGGCGTGAACATCGAGTACCTCTACGCCTTCGTGCAGAAATCCGGCGACGCCGCCTTAGTAGTGCTGCGGGCAGAAAAAGTGGACGACGCCGTGGAGGCCCTCACCAGAAGCGGCGTGCGCATTTTAAAGGAAGAGGAACTCTACTCGCTTTAGGCTAAAACGGAAAAATACGGGAACTGGTGCAATGTTGTACGGTAACGACAGCGATGTGGCAGAGATTTTAGAAGAGGAACTCAGGCGCCTGACTGAATGCTTAAAAGACCTCGGTGCCGAGAAAATTATCCTGTTCGGCTCATACGCCCGCGGCCGGCGCGACGCCCTGACTGATCTGGACCTGCTCGTGGTAATGGAAAGCGACGAGCCCTTTGTGCGGCGCGCAGCCGGTGTTTACGGCAAGCTTATGCCGCGCGTGGCCGCTGATATCCTCGTTTACACCCCCGGCGAATGGCAGGAAGTTAAAGAAAGACCGTTTATAAAAAAAGCGCTGGAAGAGGGAAGGGTTTTGTATGAGAAGAGGGCCGGCTGAGGAGGCCAAGAGGTGGCTGGATCAAGCCAGGGAGGACTTGAAGTGGGCCGGGAAGCTCGCAGAAGAAGGCGGCTATCACATTGCCTGCTTTTTGGCGCAGCAGGTGGCTGAGAAGGCCTTAAAGGCGTTTTTGTACGCCCGCGGTGAAACAATAGTTCTCGGCCATTCGGTTGCCGTGCTGGCCGGCAGGGCTGCCGAGTACGAGGCAGGGCTTAAGGGCAGGGCCTCCCGCTGGGCTGTCCTCGACGGGTATTACATTCCTACTCGCTACCCTAACGGCCTGCCCGACGGCATTCCGGCCAGGGTTTACGACTCTCAGGCGGCGGCAGAGGCGGTGGCCCTGGCTGCGGAAGTAGTAAAATCAGTAGCCGAGGCAACGGGGCTGTAGGGCTAGCGCGGTGCCCAGGACAAGCTTTTCTTTCCCGGAGTCAAAGAACAGGAGTGGCATAAAGTGGGCAAAAGCAGGGATAACGGCTGCCAGGAGGGGCGCCGCGGAGAAGTGGTGGCCGGCAGCAGGCCGGCGCTTTTTGCCGGCAGCAAAGGTTTGCTGCGCCAAAAAATGCGAGCGGCCAGGGACGCCCAATCGGCGGCGGAAATTGCCGAAAAGAGCGCCCGCATTGCCGAAAGAGTGCTGACGCATCCGGCGTACAGGCGGGCGTCCGCCGTTGTGTGCTACGCGAGCTTTGGCAGTGAAGTGCGCACGGAAGCGCTCATCGAGGACGCCCTGGCCGCCGGCAAAGTGGTGGCTGTGCCGTTCTGCCTGCCGGGGAGGCGGCTTTTGCCCTCGCTTGTTCGCGATTTCCCCAAAGACCTGGCACCGGGCCGCTACGGGGTGCCGGAGCCTAAGCCCGAGTGCCTGCGCCCGGCTTCCCCGGCGGACTTTGACTTGATCGTTGTACCCGGCGTGGCCTTTGATTGGCGCGGCTACCGGCTGGGCTACGGAGCCGGCTACTACGACCGCTTTTTGCGGGAAACCCGGCCGGGGGCCGTCTTTTTGGGCCTGGCCTTCGAGCTGCAGGTAGTGGAGGACGTGCAACCGGAGCCGCACGACGTGCCGGTGCACTTTATTGTCACCGAAGAGCGGACAATTGCCTGTAGGCACTTTTAAGGACAGTATGAATTTTTAAGAACAAATTACATCTTTAAAAACAAATTTTGGTGTTTTATTTTAAGAATTGTTGTGTTCGAGTTCAAGTTTTTTAATTATGTAACAGCTTTCACAAGCATAAGTAAAAACTTTCACAAGCATATGTTAACTTTGCATAAAAAAATGGTGGCAATTTTGTCACCATTTTTTTGCGGTTTCTATTTATAATGTTTCTATTTATAATGTTGATGGGCGTTTGCTTTTTATATAAAGGTGCGTTATTTCAAATTTAATATTTGAGGATCCTTCAAAAAAGTTTTAGTTTTTGGAGGGGTGGGTCGCTTTTGTCCCTTAAGCCAGTTATTAACAAATATGACATATAAAGGACTGCAGGCAGGTAATGGAAAAGGTACAGTAATAATGCCGCCAAAATGCTAAATAAAAAAACTGGGGGGTGGTGAGCTAGAAGTGAAGGGTTAGGCGGCATAGGCAAAAATACGGGGAGGGCGCGGCACCGGGGAGGTGGTGGTAAAAGGCCAGAAAAACAGAAAATGCAAAGTGGCAACACCTTTGTCTTTGCTTTAATTAACTACTTTATTAATTTTCCGCCTTAACTGGATACATTATCCAGTAGATGGTATATTGTACTCTAGTATACTGCATTTATCTAGCTTATTCATTGTTCCTTGTGCATTTTCCAAAAAGCTTAAATGACAGTTTAGAATCTACGACTTCACTTTGAGGGGGTAATATTTAATGGCCAATCCTCCAGCACTAACCGTCTGCCTTGCCGGTAATGTCGGCAAGTACAAGATGTCTCTGCCCGTCGGGCAGCTTTTACTGCGCGGTTTCATGTCCGGTGCGTTCATCGCCGTCGGTGCCGCCCTGGCCACCGTCTGCAGCACGGAAGCGGCCAAGTACCTGGGTGCCGGCTTGGGCAAGTTCTTCACGGGAGCCGTCTTCCCAGTAGGCTTAATTGCCACCGTGCTCACGGGTATGGAGCTCTTCACCGGCGACGCCATGCTGGGCCCGCTGGCGGCCATGATGGGCAAGACCAGCTGGGGCAGCGTCTTCCGTAACTGGTTCTTTGTTTACATCGGCAACCTCATCGGTTCCCTGGCTTACGCCTACCTTATGGTTATGGGCCCCTTTACGCAGGGCAACTTTACTGTTGCTGAACCCAACGCTTTTGCCTTGAACGCCGTCTCCATTGCCGTGGCCAAGACGCTCACCTATAAGTCGGTGGGCAGCATAGGCTGGTGGTCCTGCCTGTTAAACGGCATTGGCTGTAACTTCCTGGTCAACCTGGCCATCCTGCTCGGCATCACGGCCAAGGACTTCATCGGTAAATTCTTCGGCATCTGGTTCCCGATCATGGCCTTCGTGTCCACCGGCTTTGAGCACTGCGTGGCCAACATGTACTTCCTGCCCGCCGGGCTGTGGGTGTACCAGAGCTTCCCGTCCCTGGCCACCAAGATGGTGGACGGCAAGCCCTGGAACGCCCTCTTGAACAAGTTCGGCGGCCTCACCTGGGGCGATGTCTGGCTGTGGAACATTATTCCCGCCACCATCGGCAACATCATCGGCGGCATGGTGTTCATCGGCGTAGTTTACTACCTGTGCTACCGCAACGAGTTCCCCGAGGAGCACCGTCCCGGCGCCCAAGGGGTTTCGGTTGGGAAGTAGGGCAAAAATAGGTACACGCTGTGTCCGGGCCGCGGCGCGCGGCCCCGGGCACATGCCGGCTCTTTTGCGGGGCGGGCTTTTGCCGGCCCGCCCGGCCTGTAGCCCGGCCCATATCCAGCAAATCTGCCAGTTGCTAGCTGCCGGTTGCTTACAAAGCTGATAAGAGAGGGTGTTTTTGGTGCGGTTGTCTGTACCTGTTTACGTCACCTGGGGGCTGGCTGCCTTTATGGTTCTCCTGGCCTTTGCTTTAAACCGCCAGCCTATGTTCCTGCTTTTGGTGCTGCCCATGCTGCTGGTCCTGGCGGGTGTACCCCTCCTTTTGGGTGAGATGAACAGGCGCCAGATGGAGAAGGTAGACCCGGGCGAGTTTAAGCTGTACAGGATCAGCGATTTAAGCCGGCTGGAAGTGGGGGAGCCGGTGCGCGTGCGCGGCCGGGTGGAGGCGGTGTCTATGAAATGGTTGAACCGCCCGCACTTTTGGATCAGCGACGGAACGGGCCGGGTGGGCGTATTTATGGTGTGGGCTCCGCGCCAGGATATCCGTCCGGGCGACAAGGTGGAGGCTATGGGCTCGCTGAGATCTTTCGGCGGCGGGGCCAGAAAAATTTTTGGGGTTAAAATGAGAAAAATTTGAGCACCCGAGAGGAGGGACGTCAATTGGCTGCTGTAAACAGCGGGGCCGCGCAGGAAAAAGCGCTTGAGGAGCTTTTGGCAAAGTACCGGGACTACAAAGGAGCCCTCATCCCCGTCCTGCAAGAGGCCCAGAATATCTACGGCTACCTGCCCAAGGACGTGCTGGGGAGGATCGCCAAGGAGCTGAAAGTGCCCTTCAGCAAGGTCTTCGGGGTGGCCACTTTTTACGCCCAGTTTCACTTAAAGCCGCGCGGGCGCAACATCGTGCGCGTCTGCCTGGGTACGGCCTGCCACGTGCGGGGCGGCGCCAAAATCTACGAGGCCGTGCGGGACTACCTGGGCATTAGCCACGGGGAAACCACTGATGATCTCCGCTATACAATTGAGAACGTGGCCTGCATCGGTGCCTGCGGTCTTTCGCCGTGCATGATGGTGAACAACGACACGCACGGCCGGCTGGTGCCGAGTGCCATTCCCGGCATACTGGAGAAGTACGAGTAGGGGAGGTGGAGGGAGTTTATGAAGAGTTTGGACGAACTGCGCAAAGCTTGTGAAGAAAAGTACCGCGCCAAGCTTGCCCGGCCGCGGGTGGTAGTGGGCTTAGGCACCTGCGGTATTGCCGCCGGCGGCGAAAAGGTAATGGCAGCGATAAAAGAGGTGGTGGCGGCGCGCGGGCTGGACGTGGACGTGGACTTTACGAGCTGCATAGGCATGTGCTACCAGGAACCGCTGGTGGAAATCTCCCTGCCCGGCAAGGCCAGCGTCATTTACGGGGGTATCTACCCAGATAAAGTGGAAAAACTCCTGGAGAGCCACGTGGTTAACGGCCAGCCGCTTTACGAGTGGGCGGCCATGCAAATCCCGGGCGAGGGCGATGAGCTGTACGAGGGTCTGGTCGTGATGAACGAGCACCCCTATTATAAAAAGCAGGTCCGCTCGGTGACCTCCCGCTTAGGGCGCACCAACCCGGAGAGCATTGAGGACTACATTGCCACCGGCGGCTACGAGGGCATTGAGAAGGCTCTCAAGATGGACCGCCAGGCTATCATTGACGAAGTGAAGAAGTCGGGCCTTAGGGGACGGGGCGGCGGGGGCTTCCCCACCGGCACTAAGTGGCAGTTTGTGCACGACGCCCCGGGCGATAAAAAGTACGCTGTCTGCAACGCCGACGAGGGCGACCCGGGCGCCTTCATGGACCGCAGCGTGCTGGAGGGCGACCCGCACGCCGTCTTAGAGGGCATGATGATTGCCGGCTACGCTATCGGGGCGGACGAGGGCTACATCTACTGCCGGGCCGAGTACCCGCTGGCCATCCGGCGCCTGAATCTGG
>CAZLAK010000066.1:0-6051 GCA_964557545.1 uncultured Pelotomaculum sp. | reverse complement strand
TTTTAGAGTGGCAGCAGGAGGACTACCGGGCGATCAACACGAGCCTGCGCACGTTTAGGGACACGGTCTTTAACATGAAGCTGCAGGCCACTTATCTAACCAAAAAGGCTACCTCCTCCAACGAGGCGGCCGTGGGTGCATCGGCC
Source organism: uncultured Pelotomaculum sp. (assembly GCA_964557545.1). GTDB lineage: Bacteria > Bacillota > Desulfotomaculia > Desulfotomaculales > Pelotomaculaceae > CAZLAK01. Next base: position 5,905 of record CAZLAK010000066.1, on the reverse strand, counting down.
ACGGCCAACGCCGCCCCCGGCATCTACACCGTGACGGTTGCCCAGCTCGCCCAGGGCGTTTCCAAGGGCAGCCAGGCTGACCTGACGGACGAGGCGGGCGATGGGGGCTCCACCAAAACGCTGGCTGCCCAGTTCGGGCTTTCGGGAACCCTCACGTTTACTTTAGAGGGCAGCCGGGGCAGCAAGGAGTTTTTGTTTGACGCCGCGACTACTAATATTTACCAGGTGGTTTCGGCCATCAATGCCGCCGGTCTGGGCATTGCCGCCAGCTACGATGCCGTCAACAACCGCTTTTACCTCACCACCACCTCTACCGGCGCGGCGGCCAAGATCAAGGTAGTCACCGACCCGCAGAACTTCTTAAGTGGACCTGCGGGGGACGGCAGCGACAGCGTTTTAAAGCTGAAGATGAAGGCCGGCGAGGTTTACACCGGCCAGGACGCCGAGTACAGCTTCGGTGACGCCACCGGTTTGAAGAGCGCCACCAACACGGTGACGGTGGCCGGGATCACTCTCACCTTCAAGCAGGGCGGGGGTGCCACCGCTACAGTGACTGTCTCTGCCGACACGGACGCCGTTTTCAATGCCATCAAGGATTTTGTCAACGCCTACAACGAGGTCATAGATAAAATAAACGCCAAGCTGGCCGAAACCCGCTACCGCGACTATGCACCGCTCACCGACGAACAAAGAGAACAGCTCACCGACGAGCAGGAAAAGAAGTGGGAGGAGAAGGCCAGGAGCGGCCTTCTGCGCAACGACCCGCTCCTGCAGGGTATTGTCTACAAGATGCGCGCCACGATGGGCTCCTCCCCGGCGGGTCTTTCCTCCGGCTACAAAAACCTGGCCGCCATAGGTATCACCACCGGCAGTTACGCCGAAAAGGGCAAGCTCTACATCGACGAGGCCAAACTCAAAGACGCCCTGCAAAAAGACTTCCAGGGAGTAATGGAGCTCTTTACCAAAAGCTCGGACACTTATAGTGAAATGGGCATTGGCCAGCGGCTCTACCAGGACGTCAATAACGCCATGGCACAGCTTTCGGCTAAAGCCGGCAGCGCCAGCACCTTTACCACGGCGGACAACAGCGCCATTGACCGCCAGCTGAAGTACATCGACGAGAGCATTAGAAAAACAGAAGAACGCCTGCAGAAGGAAGAGGACCGGCTGTGGCGCCAGTTTGCGCTGATGGAGGAGGCCGTAAGCCGCATGAACGCCCAGAGCGCCTGGCTGGCTTCTTACCTGGGCTTGGGCAGCACCCAAAAGTAAAGGCAACGGCCGCCTTTATCTTTATTTTTTAATTTGTCTTTCTCCCCGCTCTTCACCGGCCGGCTGATTGGCGGCAAGTCCCGCCAGGGCCTTTTTAGAGGTAACGGCGGCGGCGTTTTCTTCGCAGATGGCGGCGTAGATTTCGCTCCTGTATACGGCCACTTCCGGCGGCGCTTCTATGCCTAAACGCACGAAGTCCTTGGAGGCTTCCAGCACCACCACACGCACCCCGTGGCCGATGTGGAGGGACTGACCCTTTTTCCTGGAGAGGACGAGCACCTAGTCTCCCTCCCCCGTGCCGGCCGGCGCCTGGCCTTTTGGAGCCGGCGGCCCGGTTTCGGGCGGCTTGGGCAGGGGCAGGGGGTGGCGGATGCCGTAGCGCCTGTCGTCCAGCACCACCTGGCGGGCAGTGCGGGAGGCGGTGTTCATCACCACCGGGGCTAAGAGGTTGACGGTGGCCCGGGAAAGCCCCTCTTTGGCGTTGACGATGCAGAAAACGGCCAGCTCTTTTTCCGGCTCTTTGATCTGTAAGGCCGCGGCTTCCTCGTCCGGCAGCTCAAATTCGTAGTCTGGAAAGAAGAAAAAAGGATTGATAAGAATAAAGCCTGTGTCCTCGTCCTGGACAGACTGCAGAAAGAAAAAGGGCGAGCCCTCCTCTAAAGAGACCAGCTCAAAGCGGGTGAAGCTTTCCGGCAGCCCCAGGATCCCCGCCGGAAAAGTGAAGATATTTTCTTCGGGCAAAGACGGCACCACCTTTTGGACGGCGTGAGCTAAAGCCCCGCTGTTTGTTCTCATTTTATTGGGTAGGTCCGGCAGAAGTCAATGAGAGCTGCTGGTTTTAGATGTTGAAGCTGTGCACGGGGGCCGTCCGTGGGTTTTGTCCCGCCGCCGGGCGCCTCAAGTTTTTGCCCAAAATTCCGATAAACCAAAAAGAAAAGTTTTAGCCGGGAGGTACATTTCCGTGAACAACCCTTACGCCAGTTACCGGCAGAACGCCGTGACCACTGCCAGGCCCGGGGAGCTCACCCTCATGCTCTACAGCGGGGCGATAGGCTTTGTGCGGGAAGCTTTGCAGCACATAGAGCAAAAGAATACAGAAGGAGCGCACCGGACCATTGTGCGCGCCCAGGATGTCGTCCTCTACCTGAGCGACACATTGAACACCGAGTACGAACTGGCCAAAAACCTGGCCCTTTTGTACGATTACATTTACCGCCGCTTAGTTGAGGCCAACGTTAAGAAGTCCTGCGAAATTTTGCTAGAGGTGCAGGAGCTGCTGGGGGGCCTGCGGGAAGCCTGGGAGGAAGCCGTCAAGACCGCCTCCGGTGCGGCGGTTTAAGGTTTGCGGGCAGAAAACCCCAAAAAAGGAGAAGTAATAAATCTATGCCGCCAAATAAAAGCGCGCGTAAGCTTATGGAGCGCCTGAAGGACCTGGCCAAAGAGATTTTAGAGCACACCGCCGGCACGAGCAGCTGTTTAGATACCGGGAAGGCAGAAGAACTCTTGGGAATTTTAAAAAGGCGGCAGGAACTCATGGAGGAGTTCGATGCCGTTGCTGCTGCCCTCCGGGAAATAGGAGAACACCATCTGCCGGGAGCAGAAAGCGGCCCCGCCGTTCTGGCGGGCGCAGGGGAAGGCGGGGTTTTGCAGGAAGAGATAGAGAGTATTCTGCGCCGGGCTCTGGAGCTGGAGGCGGAGAACGTGCGGCGGGCAGAGCGCTCGCTGGCTGCCGCCAAGGCCGCTTTGGAGGAGTTTTACCGCCATAAGAGCACCTGGCAGGCTTACCGGGACGAAGGCGGCATTGCCAGCGGGTGCTTTGTGGACACAAAAAAATAGGCTTTTTGGGGTGGTAATATACCATGAAAGTACAAGGGATAGACGGCGCGGTGCAGCCGCTGCCGCAGGTGCAGGCAAAAAGCATGCCGGCGGGCACCCTGCCGGAAAAGGAAAAAGAAGCGGCTGCCGGTGCGGGCCGCCTGGGCGCTGCGCCAAAAACTGAGCGGGCCGGCGGGGAAGCGGAGCCGGCTAAAAAGAAGGAAGAAGCGGACAAGAAGCTTTTAGAAGAGGCCGTGGAGAAGGCCAACCGCACCATGGAGACCTACAACACGGAGCTGCAGTTCGTGATGCATGAAGAGAGCGGCGAGTTGATGGTAAAGGTCATCGACAGCCGCGACGGGTCGGTGATACGGGAGATCCCGCCGGAGTACGTTTTAAGGCTGGTAGCGCACATCAAGAAGATGCTGGGTATTATCATCGATAAATTTATTTAAAGTATCTCATTAGATCATAAAAAATATTTATTTTTCGTACCGGCCGCTGCAGCACCCCGGTGCTGCGGGCAGGGCAAAAAATGAAGCCGGCACATTTTTGCAAGCTGGAAGAAAAGTGGCCGGTTTTTGTTCTTTTTGGGGCAGTTTAAAAAAATGTTTTTGGCTCGCTTTTACTCCGTTATTGAAGGATTGGCAAAAACGTTGTAGAATTATTGCTAAAAGTTGCTTGTAAAAGGCCAAAAACAGCACTGCAATATTATTCTAGGGGTGCTTTGAAGTGACGGTATGGGGAGATCCCACCCTGTTAGTGCTCAAAAAGGCGCTGGAAGCTTCATCCCTCCGCCATAGGGTGATTGCCGACAACGTGGCTAACGCCGACACGCCCCGCTTTAAAAAGTCTAAGGTGGTTTTTGAGGAACTCTTAAAAGAGGCGCTGTCCCGTGACGGCAAAGTGGACATGATTACTACTGACCCGCGGCACATGAAAGCGGGGGCAGAATTGTCCAGCATTTCCCCGCAGGTCGTCCAGGTGAGGGGCACGGCCATGCGGGCCGACGGCAACAACGTGGACATCGAGGAAGAAATGGTGGAGATGGCGGCCAATGCCATCCGCTACCAGGTGCTGGCAAGAGAGGCGGCCGACCGCTTCTCTCTATTGAGTTACGTAATCACCGGCGGCAGGAGGTAGTGTAGCATGAGGGTCTTTACGGCCATGGCCGTCAGCGCTTCAGCGCTGGCGGCGGAGAGGCTTAGGCTTGATCTCATCTCCAGCAACATCGCCAACATAGACTCGGCGGGGCGTACGGGCGCCGGGGGGCCGGCCCCCTACCGGCGCAAAATACCGGTATTTGCCCAGGTGCTAGAAAAGGAGGGGGCCGGGAAAAACAGGCGCGGCGGCTTTGCCGGCGCGGGGGTGCGCGTGGCGCGCATAGCAGAAGACCCCTCGCCGCCATCTTTAGTGCACAATCCGTCCCACCCCTTGGCCGATGAGCGCGGCTACGTGGCTTACCCCAACGTGAACATCTTAAACGAAATGGTGGACTTGATGGGGGCGGTGCGGGCTTATGAAGCCAATGTGACGGCCTTCAACACCGCCAAGGAGATGTACCTAAAAGCGCTGGAGATCGGCCGCGGCTAAGAATAAAATAAAATTTAAATCTTTCGGGGGAGGCTTCGGGCAACCGTGGAAATCTCTGCTGCAGCACCAGGCGGGCTTTTGCCGGTTTTGGGCGGGAGCCAGCAAAAAAAAGAAGAGGCGGCCGCATCTTTTTCACAGATGCTGAACCGGGCTTTGGAGGAAATAAACGCGCGCCAGCTAGCGGCCGATGAACTGGTGCAAGCCTTTGCGGCCGGCGAGGTGGAGGACGTCCACCAGGTGGTGGTGGCCATGCAGGAAGCCAGGCTGGCCCTGCAGTTGGCAGTGGAAGTGAGGAACAAGGTGGTGGAGGCCTACCAGGAAATCTCCCGCATGCAGGTGTAGGGCGGGATTGTCCCGGCTGCTTAATTTGGGGTGGTGCTGATTGCAACCGGCTGACCTAGTTGCAGGGTTTAAAGACAGATGGCAGAAATTAAACCAAACGCAAAAAGTGATCTCTGTCCTTTTGGCAGCCGCTGTTTTGGCTTGCCTGGTCTGGCTGGGTCAGCTGGCGCTTAAGCCCTCTTACGCCGTGCTCTTCAGCGGCTTGGAGCCGCGGGAAGCGGGGGCGATAGTGGAAAAGCTCAAAACCATGAAAATCCCCTACCAGCTGGCCGACGAGGGGAGAACGGTCAAAGTGCCGCAAGACAAGGTCTACGAAGCGCGCATCCAGCTGGCCAGCAGCGGGGCCTTAGCCGGCGGCGGCATAGGCTTTGAGCTCTTTGACCAGAACAAGTTCGGCAAGACGGACTTCGACCAGCAGGTGGACTACCAGCGGGCGCTGCAGGAGGAACTGCGGCGCACCATCGTCCAGCTGGAAGGGGTGGAGCAGGCGCGCGTGCACCTGGTTCTCCCCCAAAAGAGCGTCTTTGTCACCGGCAGCCAAGGCACGCCTTCGGCTTCGGTAGCCTTAAAGTTAAAACCGGGGACCAGGCTTAAGCCCGAGCAGGTGCAGGGCATTTGCGACTTGCTTTTGGGTAGCGTGGAGGGCTTAAAGCCGGAAAACGTGCACATCATCGACACGGAAGGCAACGTCTTGAGCGAGGTCACGAAGGCCGGCAGCACGGTGCAGGCCGGGGCAAAGCTGAGTTTGGAGCAGCAAAAAGCCCAGCGGGAGTACGAAAGAGAGCTGGAAACCAGGATTAAGAATATGCTGGCCGGCATCTTGGGGCCCAACCAGGCGGTGGCCATGGTCACGGCCGAGCTGGACTTCAGCCAGCGCCAGATTGTC
>CAZLAK010000065.1:0-6320 GCA_964557545.1 uncultured Pelotomaculum sp. | reverse complement strand
TGGTTGTCAAGGATCTTTTTGTTGTGGTCTATTGACTTTTCATAGCACGTCTTCCTGCAATATAAAATTTCCAATTATAGATAAAATAATTCCAAAAAATAAAAAACACCCCGTAAGAGGGTGTAAGCACTGCCATTTTTGCTGCCATTTACATCGTTATATATACTGTTGTATATATACTGTGGTTTTTATAGGCAATTAATTACTGGCCAGTCAAATTTCTCCATTTACCTTCAGAAAAAGCCTATCTTCTTTTTTTCTTCATACTAAAAACTATGCCCACATCCGGGTCTGCCCAGTAATTTGCCAACCGGAACCCGCGTTCGATAAGATTTTTACACTCAGAAATTGCCTCTTCCAAACATTCTAAAAACTTAATACCCGAGCTGTCACCAATATCAGGTGTATTATCGACGATAATTTTCTCTTCCACAAATTCTCCCTGATCGAGGGAGCGTTCAAAAATCAACCTGGGCATAAAACCCGGTACACCCCCAACAGCAAAAATTGCTACAGTTTAACGAAATAATCATAACATAAACAAAATCAAAAAAACCATTGAAATTTTTTACTTTGATCAGATCCATCGCTGGTGGCCCCAAAATTTTGTTAAATTACCGTCATAACCTTATCTCTTCAAGGGTGCGGAAATTGATCTCGGGCTCCTCACGGTAAAGGTATTTATAATCTAGATACTCGATAGCATAGCGAATCTTTGTGCGCAGGCGTGTGTGTTTAGTGGCTTCAAAAATGGCCTCGATATTAACTTTTGGGTCCCACCCGTAAGCCCGGGCGTGGAGGTCCCGAACGGCGGAGAGCACCCGCTTGACATCCCCGACGGGCAGCGCCTCGAGGGTGAGAGACTGCTGAAGAAGGGCGTTTACGGCCCGCCGCACAACTTCAGCTTTCTGCGGCTCACCTTTGGCCAAAATCTTCTTGGGGGCTTCTTCGATATCGGGCCGGCGCTCAGCCAACAGCCTACCCGGCCAAAAGCCCGAGGCCACACTAAAGATAGTGAGGGTGGACGTCAATGCTTTTTCTTTTCCGGGAAAGAGGAAGCGAGCCAGATTGTAGTAGGCTTCGCCGCGCGCGGCAATGCCCAGAGTCCCGACAAGTTCGAACTCGTCGAACATAATGACCCAGCCTGCAAAACCCCTTGCCCGGATTAAGTACGCTAAAAAGCGGAAGTGGTCCCAAACGTGCTCTTTGGCGGAGAATTTGGGCAGCTTTACGGTCCGGCCGAAGTTTAGACGGTGGAGGGATTTGAGCTGCGGCAGCGGTAAAAAGTCACCGGCGAGGTCGCCGTAGAGCAAGTTAGCGTGGTAAGGGTCGGCGGTCTGCCAGTAGTTCTCCAGAACGCAGGCAATTTTGGGATGCAGCTCGCTCCTGGCAAATTTTAGAATCTCCTGCGCCAGATCACTCCCCAAGCGGAGGTCTCGCAAAAGAGCCTCCAGGCCCGGCTCTACTGCCCCCGGCAGGTAGGTTTCAGCAGTGAGCTTTGGGTAGATCAGGTCCAGACGATGAAAAGGTGTTTCTTTGCCCAGTACCAGTATACTCACTGCGAAATTGCTCTCCTGCGCAAGGTTGAAAACTGTATTGAGAAAATGGGTCTTGCCCTCGCCGTAATCGCCCCGCAGAACAAGTGACTGCTGGTTACTGCCTGCAGCAGCCTCTAACTTCCGCTGCACCACCTCCAAGAGGGACTCACGCCCGTATGAGAATATTGCCGAAAGGCGGCGCGAGGACACACCAGAGCGCAAGGTCTCCACTAGGCGAACGGCCTCAAATTCACGCATGATATCACCTCCCTTCAACGTCAGAGAGCACCTCGTCCAGGTCCAGGAAGTCCCGAAAGAGGTTTGCCCGCTTACCGCTCACCTCGTGCTGTATGCGCAGCCAGAGTGCCTCATATGAGCGAAGTCCTCTTCGCTCATCGTCCACAAGCTCACGCGTAAAGCCCAGCACCACCATCAAATAAGCAAGGGTATCTGTGCTGTCGATCATCTGGCGGATACTCTCGTAAAACTCGTCGCGGGCCGCCTGGCCGTAAAGAGCCCGGCCCTCTTGTCTTGCTAGTAAAAACTCCAGCCCGTCCACCACCAACAAAAGACCGCTCTTGCCTGCCAGGCGTGCCATCTCGGCCAGAGAGTGGAGCATGAGGCGGGCATTGTAGCGGTTAATCCGCTTAAAGACATGGAAACGGCGCAAATCTCGCAGGGGGATCTCCTGGCCACGCAACCAGCTAAAGAGCAATTCCCGGTCATCCTGTGTCAAGTTGTCCCCTTTAACACCAAGTTTGTCTGCCACCAGGTGCATCACTACGGCAGCAAAACTGCGGTTTATAAACCTGTTGTGGAAGAGGTCCTTTTCCAGCCAAGTCCTAATCTCCTTGCAGAGAATCTCGGGAACACGCCCCAGGGTAGAAGAAGCCCAAGAAACGAAGTTTGTCCCGGGCGGAACATCATCGGCCACATAGCCCAGCCCTTCCAAAACTCGCCGGTGGTAGCCACACAAGATAGCTCCCAGGTCCAATCCGTGAACAGCAGCTTGATAAAGGTGGCTGAAAACATTGATTTTAGCTACCGAAGCCACATCCACATAAGCCGAAGCATAACCTGCCCTAGTGCCGGCCTCAACCAATGACTTTAAAGTACCGGTCACAACTTCCTTTTTGTTGGAGGTGAGCAGTTTAACTTTGCTGCCCCCTTCCTTTATAAACCCCTCCAGGTATTCTTTGGTGAAAAAAGAGATCAGGGGTGACTCCATTCTTTAACCCTCCTCAACGGCAGATTTACAGGATAGCTCTTTGCGCTGCTGGAGTTCCTTCTTTTCGCTGGCATCCAGTTCTTCCCTTGCAAAACGCATGCTGCCGTACCGCCAGTCGCGACCTTGAGCATCATAGACGAGGAGGGCACGGCTCCGCTGCTTGACCGCCCCCAGTATGAGGCGACGGCCGTCGGAGGCAACAAAGGTGTCGGCCAAAAACAGCCGGTGCAGGTCAAAGGCAAACATATTGCGCGGGTAGGCCCGGCGTTGGGACGGCAGGGGGGTAAGGTGCTCATACACGTCAAGCAGGGACACATCCATGTTTTCCTGTACATCCACACGATAACTGGCGCGGCGCACGGCCAGCATGTTGTCGTAAACCCTGGCTAAGGCGTCCAGAAATGCTGTCGGGTTGAACTTGTTCCGGTAAAGGCGGTTTTTGGCAACTTTGAGGTGGGCAGTCAGGGCTTTCGGCCGCAAAATTCGCACCTGCCGGTCATTTATCTCTATAAGACGGCGCTCAGGATAAATCCGCACCTTAAAAGGAAATACCTCATAGGCCGGCCAGCTACCCGTCACCGCTAATTCCTGCTCGCGACAGGCAGCAAGAAACTCTACCTGGAAGTCTTCTTTTAAGTAAGATATAATGTCGTAGGCAGGGATTTTCTCTTTTAGACAGGCCGCGCTCTCCCTCTGCCTGTTCAGAACTACCTCTAACCGGCTTAAAAGTTGCTCCGCCTGTTCAAGATTCCCTTCGCGCAGCGCCCGCTCCATTCTTGCCAGACATGTAGAGGCCTGCCGCCTCCGTTCCAGAAGACTCTTTCGCGCCTCGCCCAGCTCACGGTCAATAAATTCGTCCAATGTCACGACATCCACACCCCTCCACTCAAAAAGATTTGCCATATAGTAAAATGCACTTTTAACTGCTAGCAACCCTACTGACAGTCTGGCACAATTTTCCTCAGAACTCGCTCCGGATAGTTTCCTTATTTGGACAGCAGGATTTTACAGGTTACTACCGAATTCTGTAAAGCCTGACTTATTTCCTGCTGTTAAGTCTTAAAAATTGGATGGGATGTGAAAAGACGTGGAGAACATAGGTGGGGTTTTGGTAAATCCGGAGATTTTACAGGAAAAATTTTGCGCTTGTCTGCTGGGTCTTGCTGTCGGGGACGCTATAGGAGCTCTGTTCGAAGGTTTTGGGGTGGTCAGCAAGGCTGATATTTATAATGCAATAGAGAAAATAAAAATTCTCCGTTACACGGATGATACGCACATGGCAATTGGCACTGCCGAATCTCTCATAGCCTGCCGCGGCTTTGACGGCCAGCACATGGCCGAGACCTTCATGCGTAATTTTGAGCAGGAACCCTGGCGAGGCTACGCTCCGGGGCCACCGCGCATCTTCCGCAGGATAAAACTTGGGGTGCGCTGGGATAGAGCTGCCGAAGACGTTTACCCCGGCGGCTCACTTGGCAACGGTGCCGCCATGCGGGCTGCGCCGTTGGGGCTTTTTTATTTCCACGACCACAAGAAGCTGCGGGAGGTGACCTATCTTGCCAGTCAGATAACTCATGCTCACCCTCTTGGCAAGGAAGGTGCTACCCTCCAGGCTTATGCCGTAGCACTGGCTTTGGAAGGTGGACCCTCAGCCTCAACTGTTGATCTTTTAGCCCAGCTGAAAACTTCTGCCACCCACCAAGTCTATAAGGACAAACTAGAAAAAGCTGGGGACCTCCTTTCTCGCGGGGACAAATCGAAGGTGCCGGAGGTGGTTTTTTGGTTGGGAAACGGCGTAGAAGCCTTTAATTCGGTACCTGCGGCTATCTATTGCTTTTTGCGCCACCCATTTTCTTTTAAAGAGGCAATTGTAGAAGCTGTAAGTCTGGGCGGGGACACTGACACTATCGCCAGCATGACCGGCGCCCTCTCGGGAGCTTGGCTGGGTATGGAAAGTATCCCAAGCGAATGGGTGAATAAACTAGAAAATAAGGATTATATCAGAGATTTGGCACTTAAGCTATGGGAGGGGGTATGCGAGCAGACATAAAGCAAGCAGCGTCAGTCGGGATGAACATTTAGGACAAACACAAAAACAAAAAGCTTTCAGTTAACCTGAACCTGACTTAATAACGGCCACTTTAGCGATCAAATTACCTTAAAGCAATCTAGAGCAGTAGCGAATCTCCAAGAACTTAAAAAGACAGAAAGGTGTTTTTAGCGCTGGAAAAACGGGCTTCTTTGCAGCAGCAGGTAAACTCCAGCCGCTACCGCCAGCGAAATTACGGTGTTGGGAAGCGGCGTCCCCGCCGTCCGGGTAAGGCTGCCAGCGGCCACTGCTGCCAGTGCGGGCCAGTTTATAGCCGGCGTGTTCGTGCGCGGGGCAGGGAAGAGAATCCCGGCCACCAGCACACCCACCAGCGTGGTGAACAGGTAATTGAGCAGAAGCAGCCAGCCTTCAAAATGTTCCGTAATGTTGGCAAGGGCCAGGGCCGTGGCCAGAAGGCCCAAAAGCAATGTACCCGCCCGGCGGTCTAGCCGGGGAAACAGGTTGGCAAGGGCCAGACCTCCGGAATACAGGCTGACCTGGCTGGTAGTCCAGGTGGAGAAGATCAGCAAAAACAGGGAGGGGATGCCCATCCCCAGGGAATTCACCATCCTTACCGGGTTCCAGGAGCCGGTAGCGAGCTGGGCGGCCATTCCCAAGAGGGCCAGGATTACGGTGACGGGCAAAGTACCGGTGGTCACGCCCAGGCCCCAGGCTGCCCGGCTTCGGGCAAACCGGGACAGGTCGCTGCTTACGAAGGCACCGGCGATGGTTCCGCCCACCACCATGTCGAAGGCCTGGCTGGGTGAGAAAGATCCGTCCGGAGGGTAGGCAAGGAGGGCCGGCCAGCTATACCCGGCGGCTAGAACATGCCCTATCCAGATGCATAACAAAAACAGGGCAGGTGCCGACAGGTTGCTCACCAGACGCATGCCCCCCACCCCCGCCAGTGCGGCGGCAACAGCGGCCGGCCCGGTAAAGGCGATGACCGGGTTCTTCCCGTTTATGCCGGCCGGGAGCAGGATTTCGTTGAGGGCCTGGCCCGTAATGTCCAGCAGGATCGCCGACCAGCCGGCCATAGAAACGGTCACTCCCAGCGAGGGGACGAGTGTGCCCCAGGGAAAGCCGAAAACGGAACACGCCAGCAGCGCGGAAGAACAACCCAGGTCAATACCGGGCAGGCCCGTTAAGTGGATCAACAGGCACAGAGCAGCGTTGCCGGTTATCGTGACGAAGATCGCCTGTTTAATAGAGAGAGCGGGTATCAAGACGGCCCCCAGCATGAATGAAGGCAGGCAGATGTTGATGCCAGCCCACAGCGCGGCGACGTTTAAGGCGGACATCGCTTTTTGATCCGGGCCGGTAGGCATCAGCGCATTATTCCGGTCCAACCGTTAACTCCTTCCGTTCGCCGGCCGGCGGTGCCGGACGGCCGTATTGTGCGCCCGGCATGGGCGTTAACTTGGTGGTGGAAGTCCACTGCAGGCGAGGCAGCACGAGTCTGCTA
>CAZLAK010000064.1:0-6715 GCA_964557545.1 uncultured Pelotomaculum sp. | reverse complement strand
TTTTTAGATTATAGCACTTTGACCGGCCAAAAACAATAGGAACAAGGCCCCGGGATAAATTACCCGCCAACCGTGAAAAATTTAAGGGGGCATGCACCCCCAAGCTCTTTTCAGCGTTAAATTCTTTTCTGCTTTTTCATGAGTACGTAGATTAGTTTTGCCGCTTCTGCGCGGGTTAAATTGTCCTTGGGTCTAAACTCGTAAAGTGTCTTTTTCTCAACCGTCACCGGGCTTCCCTGTACAAAACCCGCCTTATAGGCCGCGTAAATGAAGGGAGAAGCCCAAGGACCAAAAATACCGGGATTCTTAGAGTAGTCGTAAAAAGCCTTGGCCATAGACGCCGCCGTGGCCGCTTCATTGTCACTCACTTTAAGGCCAGCCACGCGTGCAATGATGGTTGCCGCCTGCTCTCTGGTTAGATATTCCTGGGGCTTAAATTTCATGCCATTTTCAGTTGGAAAACCGTAAACAATACCGTTTCTGGCAGCCGTCAAAATGTAGTCGTAGTGTTCAGGAATTTCAAGGTCAGAGGGTAAATCAATAAACGATTCTCTGAGATTCTCTTTTACGGAGATCCCCATGGCCTTGACAATAGCTACTGTAAATTCTTCCCTGGTAATGTTTTCATCACTGACATTAGTAAAACCCTCACCGCTTCCTTTTACCTCCATAACCCCTTTGGCCCAAATGGGGAGTACGTAGTTGCGCGCCCAGGCTAAATTCTGGCTGGCATCCAACAAGTCGGTAAATTCCCTGACAACATTGAAAACTGCATAAGTGCCAAAGCCGTTTCTGCTGAAAGGAACAGTTATTGTGCGGGCTGAGGTATCCACGCTACCCCCCAGAACCACACACCTGCGGGAAACCCAGTTATCGCGCCAGTAGTAACTAAAATCTTCGGAGTCACTGTCGTAATAGCTGTCGCTGTACGGTATCCAAATAACTGTTAAAGTGTCGGCGGACGCGCTGCTCACGCTGTCATCGTACTTCAACACCAACTCGCCCGGGTACAAGACGGCGGCATCTTTGCGCTCGCTGTCACTTTTCAATTCACTGCTAGCCGGCGTAATCTTATACACCGGGCTCACAATGTGATGGTAACTGGTAGGGCTGTAGCTGTTATAAAATTCAACAACCTCAATCCTCAGACCCTGGTCATCAACGATTTGCGGGTTGTCCAGCCCGCTTACAATATAGTTGTTTTTAGGAAATTTTAGGGTCAGCGTTTTATCTATGGCCGTAATTGTGCCGCTGGCCGGGATTGACGAAATGTAATAACCGGCCCCGGGTAAGGCCTTGTCTAAGTAAGTAATTTCATATGTATTTTTGTAAGTATCTGCCACTACCGTGATTTTATTCAACCCGGTCTTTAACGGGTAGTAGTTCACGCGATAATCTCCCGGGCCGTAATTTGCTGCCGCCATACTGCCTACCTTGACAGTGTGTTCACCTCCCGCAGCGTCATAGACCCTCACGCTTACCGTGTTTTTTTGTGTAATAACAGCTTCGCCGGAACTCTTTATTCTTCCGTCGATGTAGACATTGAAAGGGATTTCTGCCGCCAAAGCCGACGGCACTAAAATCAAAAAAATTGTAAGAACAGCCGCCGTGCACGCCACTAATCTTTTTTTTGGCACCAAAGTCTCCCCCTTAAAGAAAACAAAAATCTCTTGTGTTCACAAAAACTCCTGTTTTGATAAAATTTATCGGCGCTGCTTAAAAAAACTTTATATCCCTCAAATGTTAAAATATAAAAAGGGAAGCCATTTGACTTCCCAAGAAATGCCAGTACTGCTTATAATGCTTTTAAACGCCCATTAACCCGCCTTTTTAATTACCAGTTCCTTTCCTTCTTCCCCGACATCCACTACCACTTTATCTCCCCGGCGGAAGGTGCCCCGCAGGAGCTCCTCGGAAAGACGGTCCTCCACCAGGCGCTGGACAGCCCGCCGCAATGGCCTGGCACCGTAGTTCTCGTCGAAGCCCTCCTTGGCCAAAAAGTCCCTGGCGGCGGCAGTGACCTCGATCTCCACGTCGTTTTCTTTCATGCGGCGGGCCACCTCGGCCACCATGAGGTCGACGATCTGCCGGATGTGCTCGGGCGACAGGGCGTGGAAGACTATGACCTCGTCCACCCGGTTTAAGAACTCCGGGCGGAAAGTCCTCTTCAGCTCTTCGGTGAGCTTTCTCTTCATCTCCTCATAGCCGGTAAGCCTCTCCCGCTCAGTGCCAGCCCTAAAGCCTAAAGCCGCCTCTTTCTTGATGGTCTGCACGCCGACGTTGGAGGTCATGATGATTACCGTGTTCCGGAAGTCCACCGTCCTGCCCTTGGCGTCGGTGAGCCTGCCGTCCTCCATCACCTGCAAGAGGATGTTGAAGACTTCCGGGTGAGCCTTTTCGATCTCGTCCAGCAGCACCACCGTGTAAGGCCGCCGGCGCACGGCCTCGGTAAGCTGGCCGCCCTCCTCGTAGCCGACGTAGCCGGGGGGAGCGCCCACCAAGCGGGAAACGGCAAATTTCTCCATGTACTCCGACATGTCGATCCTGACCATGGCGTCTTCGCTGCCGAAGAGCACCTCGGCTAAAGCCCTGGCCAGCTCGGTCTTGCCGACACCGGTAGGCCCTAAGAAGATGAACGAGCCGACCGGCCGCTTGGGGTCTTTAAGACCAGCCCGCGCCCTCCTTATAGCCCGGGAAACGGCGGCAATGGCCTCGTCCTGGCCGACTACCCTCCGGTGGAGCTCTTCTTCCATCTTAAGGAGCTTTTGAGACTCTTCTTCGGCCAGCCGTTTGACCGGTATGCCAGTCCACGTGGAAACAATGTGGGCGATATCTTCTTCGTCTACTACCAGTTCAGCCCCGCCCTGCTGCTGCTTCCAGTTATCCCTCAGCCGCTCCAGTTCACCTTTGATCTTCTGTTCTTCGTCTCTGAGCTCAGCCGCTTTTTCAAACTCCTGGCCATTGATGGCCGCTTCTTTTTCTTTTTGCAGCACTTCCAGTTTCTTTTCCAAATCCTTAATTTCCTTGGGCGGGGTAAAAGCTGAAAGCCTTACCCGCGAGCCCGCTTCGTCTATTAAGTCGATGGCCTTATCGGGCAGGAAGCGGTCGGTGATGTAGCGGGCGGAGAGCTTGGCCGCCGCCTCTAAGGCGGCATCGGTAATCCTCACCCGGTGGTGCGCCTCGTACTTGTCCCGCAAGCCCCGCAAAATGGCGATGGTTTCCTCCACCGTCGGCTCGTTGACCATGATAGGCTGGAAGCGCCGCTCCAGTGCCGCGTCTTTTTCCACGTGTTTTCTGTACTCGTCTAAAGTGGTGGCACCAATGCACTGCAGCTCGCCGCGGGCCAGCGCCGGTTTTAAGATATTGGCGGCGTCGATGGCCCCTTCAGCCGCGCCGGCACCCACTATGGTGTGCATTTCGTCCACAAAGAGAATGATATTGCCGGCCCGGCGAATTTCCTCGATAATTTTCTTCAAGCGCTCTTCAAACTCGCCCCGGTATTTAGTGCCGGCCACCAGCGAGCCCATGTCTAGAGTAACTACCCGCTTGTTGAGCAGCACCTCGGGCACATTGCCGGACGTTATCCGCTGCGCCAAGCCCTCGGCAATGGCCGTCTTGCCCACTCCGGGCTCGCCGATGAGGACAGGGTTGTTTTTAGTGCGACGGCTCAAAATCTGGATGACCCGCTCAATCTCCTGCTCCCTGCCCACTACCGGGTCGAGCTTATCCTCCCTGGCCAGAGCCGTCAGATCGCGACCGAACTGGTCTAAAACAGGGGTTTCCGGCGACCTCACCTGACCGGCGGCCGCCTGGCCGCCGGTGCCCGGCGCACCCCCTCCTTGGAGCATCTGGGCCACCATGGCCCGGACTTTGCGGTAATCTGCCCCAAAAGAATTGAGGATCTGGGCGGCCACACCTTCGCCTTCCCGCACCAGGCCCAAGAGCAAATGCTCGGTGCCGACGTAGTTGTGGCCCAGACGGCGGGCCTCGTCCACGGAAAGTTCTAAAACTCTTTTAGCCCGGGGGGTAAGCGCCGGCTCTACCGGCCCTTGAACTTTTTGAGCTTCTACCATCTGCGCCACTGCCAATTTCACTTTGTCGGCATCTACTCCTAAAGAGTTTAAGACGCGGGCTGCTAAACCCTCGCCCTCTTTAATCAGGCCCAAGAGCAGATGCTCGGTGCCGATGTACGGGTATGAGGCGTTCCTGGCCTCTTCCTGGGCGTGGACCAGCACCCTCTGCGCCCTTTCTGTAAACCTGCCAAACACGATAAAATCAACCCCCAAGTTCTTTTCTTATTAATGCCGCTCTAAAAACGTCCCTCTCAGCCGCCGGCATCTCCCTGCCGGCAAGACGCATTAAAAAGGCCGGCTGAATCTTCACCATTAGCTCGTTGAGCGTGCGCACAGAAATACCGGAAATGATGTTCAGGCCAATACCCAAACGCAGGTCGGAAAACAGCCGCATAGCTTCTTCTGAAGACAGGATGCGGGCATTTTTCAGCGTGCCGAAAGCCCTAAATACCCGGTCTTCCACCAGCTGGCGCCCGTTTTTGTAGAGCGCCGCTCTGGCCGCCCTCTCCTGGGAGAGGATCTGCACGGTTACTGAAATAAGGCTGTTGATGATTTCTTCTTCTGACTGGCCCAGAGTTATCTGGTTAGAGATTTGGAAGAGGTCGCCCAAAGCCTCTGTACCCTCACCGTAAAGACCGCGCACGGTAAAGCCGAGCTTGCTGATAGCACCGAGCACACCGCCGAGCTGTTTGGTGAGTTTTAAACCCAGAAGGTGGACCATAACAGAAGCGCGCATGCCTGTGCCGGCGTTAGTGGGACAGGAAGTCAGGTAGCCGATCTTTTCTGAAAAAGCGTAATCCAGTGTCTTCTCTAAGGCGTCGTCTACCCTGTCCACTACTTCCCAGGCTTCTTTTAAGCTTAAGCCCGGCATGAGGCATTGAATGCGCAAGTGGTCCTCTTCATTTACCATAATGCTGACTACTTCGTCGTCACGCAAGACAACTGCCTTGTTCTGGCAGTTATTTAAAAGATCAGGGCTGATCAGGTGCTTATCTACTAGTATCTGCCTCTCCAGAGGGGACAATTCACTCAAAGGCATGAGTTCCAGCTCGCCGGCCATCTTAACGGCTTCCCCGTTTTTAACTGCCAGCCTAACGGCGTGGATTACTTCCCCGGCTTTTTCCGGACTTAAAAGGTGGGGGAAGGGTATGCCTGCCAAGTTGCGCGCCACCCTCACCCGGCTTGAGACCACTATGTCGGATTCGGGACCTTCAGCGTCCATCCAGTGACTGTGGGCGCTGCTCAGCGTGTCTTTTAAGGACACTAGGCACTACCCCCCTCTCGGAGATTTTTTTCTAAAAGCCGGATACGGTCGCGCAAACTCGCCGCCCGCTCAAATTCCTCCCGGGCAACCGCTTCCTTCAGCTGTTCTTTCAGTTTTTCAATTTCCTTGTGCAAGCGGAAGCGGCCGCCGGTGCGGTTAGGCACTTTGCCGGTGTGCCTGGTATTACCGTGAATCCTGCGCAAGAGCGGGGTCAGCCTGTCCTCAAAGGAACTGTAGCATTCGCCGCAGCCAAGAAGGCCCTGCCGGGCAAACTGCCCCTCGTCCAGCCCGCAGCGCCGGCACTTCCTGCCGGTTTGCTCAATGACCCGAAAACCGCCGCCGCCAAATTCCTGGTTCAACAGCCCGGCCAAAAAACTGTGCAGGTTCATAGGGGGCATAAACTTAAGACTAAAACTCTGCGGCTGTACCTCCTTGGCACAAACTTCACACAAGTGCCATTCCTTCTTGTTATTGTTAATTATTTCTGTTATGTGCACCGTTGCCGGACTCTGACCGCAGTTCTCACACAACATTTAAAACAACCCCTCTGACATTTTTTGTCCTGCCTTACACTATACATTATTTCCTATATCACTATTTTAAGTTATTTTTAGTGCTTGCGCAGCACTGCCGTCACCATGGCCTTTAAAATCGAAGCCCGCAGACTGTCTCTAAAGGGCAGTCCGGCCCGCAGCACATCCCGGTTAACGGCCGCCTTCATGATCAGCGCTTCCCTTGGTGTAACAATGCCCTCCTCCAGCAACCGGTCCACCATCCCTTCGGCTTCGGCCTGAGAAATGGATTCGCCGACAATGCCGCAAATACTCAACAGCAGGTCGGCCCTTTGGTCTAAGGGAATTTTCATGATCCTAATATACCCGCCGCCGCCCCTCCTGCTCTCCACCAAATAACCGCGGCCGGCAGAAAACCTAGTGGCCAGAACGTAGTTAATCTGCGAGGGGACACAGTTAAATTTCAGAGCCAGTTCATTGCGCTGGACCTCAATGCAGTCGTGCGGGCTTTCTTCTAAAAGCCTTTTAATATAGCTCTCAATGAGATCGGAAATGTTGGACACCGCTCCACCACCACCAGTAAGCTGACCTTGACTTACCTTAACTATATTATACCAAAATTTTTTTCCCTGACAACATCTTTTCTTTTGGTATTATTTTTACTCATAAAAATTTTTAAGCCAGAAAAATTTTGGGCCGTAACCTGTACAGATTACGGCCCGTTGCTTGGCTCCCCGAGTAGGATTCGAACCTACAACCTACCGGTTAACAGCCGGTTGCTCTACCGTTGAGCTATCGGGGAATAAAATAACATTCTGGCAGCGACCTACTCTCCCGGGGGCGTCGGCCCCAAGTACCATCGGCTC
>CAZLAK010000063.1:0-7029 GCA_964557545.1 uncultured Pelotomaculum sp. | reverse complement strand
GCGTAGCGGTTCTGCCAAGTACTCTTTTGGCTTTCGCCGGCCAGGCCCAGCCCGGCTGCAACCTCCCCGGCCAGCCTTTCCAGGTCACTGCCCGCCGCCCATTCCGCCACCCTCACCCAGCCGGTCACCTCCACCGATTCTGCTTCCACCCCGGCGGATCTCACCAGCGAGGCCAGGAAGGCATCTTCCCGCCAGTAGCCAAAAATTTCCTGGCCGGCAGGCAGGGCAACCGCGGCCGCCAGGGTGAACACGAGGGCAAAAACAAAGGTAAGCGGCAGTGCGGCCACTTTAGCACAAGCGTCGAACGCCAACCACTCCCGGCACTTATCTTTGACTGCGGACATTTTCTGCCACCTCTTTTACCTGCACCAGCAGTTCGTACCCATATTTTTCCCGCCGGAAAGCGGGTGTATACTCGCGCTCAGGCAAAGAATGGCACTTCTTTCTTTTTGCAAATTCTGGTATAATGAGTGTGAAGGTCTAAAAGGAGCTTCTTTGCAGAAAATGCCGAAAATATCCGACGTCATTGACAAAAACGGGCTGTATGTATGCAAAAAAATCGGCAGCAGTGACCTGGCCGGGAAGTATTACATGGCAGGCGGCACCGCTTTGGCCCTGCAGTTGCTTCATAGGCGATCTTACGACCTGGACTTTTTTACTTTAACGCCGAGCGAAAAAATTAATGCCCGGTCGATCGTAGAGGAAATGTCAAGACAATTCGGGCAGGGCAAGGCAGCACCCGTGATAATTGAGTCCGGCCAGGTTACGCTCCAAGTGTGCGGGACTAAAGTTACCTTTCTCGCCTACCCTTTTCCATTATTAGAACCACTCATTAACGGAGAAAAAATATGTGAAGAATTAAAAAACATAAAACTTGCCTCTTTAAAAGAAATAGCCTTAATGAAAGCTTACACTTTAGGAAGAAGAGCCGCCTACAGGGATTACATTGATATTTACTATCTTTTAAAAACGGGAAAGGTAGACCTCAAGTATATAGAGGAACAAGGGCCAAGGAAATTTTCTATGGGCGAAGAAAGCGCTTTCAATCCCCGGCTGTTTTTAGAGCAATTGATTTACACAGCCGACATAGAAGATGCGGACATTTCTTTGGGAATGACGTTCGATAAAATAAAGCGGGATGACATAGAAAATTACTTAAAAAATGCATTAAAAGAGTTTCTAAAAGAAAAAGCGCTCGGCGCTTCCCAATAAAACAATAAAAAAACAATTAAAGGTTATGAGGCCATGAAGCTACCCTCCGAGTTTAAAAGCCTTTTTAGAAATTACGACTTTGAGCTGTTAGACACAGAAAAGCACTGCCGGTTAATTGTCAAGACAGTGCTCTCCAGGGGCACACTGGAGCAGGTAAAATGGCTGTTCAAAAACTTAGGCCAGGAGGAAATTAAAAAAATTGTCAAAGAGGACATAGAGGGCCTGCAGGAGATGCCGCCCCGCACGCTCAACATGTGGTCGCTCTTCTTTTGGGACAGGGAATTTCGCCGTTCAAAGAAGAGCCGGGGGAGAAAACCTGGCTAAACCCCCCGTGCCGGGACGTCACAACCGCGGGAGTGAGCCACAGCCCTTCCATCAAAGAGGCACTCAAAAAAAAAGATCAGGCTGGCCTGAAAGCAGCAAAGGCCAGCCGCTTATTTTCTATACTTTTAGCCCCGCGATTTTTAGCCACGCGCCCTGTTGACAGCCGCCTCTTTTCCCTCCCGCCAGCACCGGTACAAGGCAACTGCTTTTTGCCCCAGGTCGTCGAACAAAGTGTAAACTACCGGCACGATGATCAGCGTGAGGAAGGTGGAAACCAAAAGGCCGCCGAACACCACGGTGGCCATGGGGGCCTGGACTTCCGTTCCCTCGCCCAACCCCAGCGCCAGCGGCAAAAGCCCAAAGAGGGTGGTCAGCGCCGTCATCAAAATGGGCCGCAGGCGCACCGGACCGGCGGCTACGATGGCCTCGTCGCGTGCCAGGCCGCGCTTTTTGAGGGTGTTGATGTAGTCAATGAGCACAATGGCGTTGTTCACCGCAATGCCGCACAGCAGGATGATCCCGATGTAGGCCGGCATGCTGAACGCACGCCCGGTGACGAGCAGGCTCAGCACCACCCCGGCGGCTGAAACCGGGATGGAGAACATAATGCAGAACGGGTAGAGCAGCGACTCAAACTGCCCGGCCATCACCATGTAGACCAGCAGCAGGGCGAGCGCCAGCGCCATGCCCAGGCTCTTAAAGGACTCGGCCATGTCCTGCTGCTGACCGCCGTACTGGATGATGTAGCCCGGCGGCAGCGGCATCTTAGCCAGCCCCGCCCGGATGTCCCGCTGGATGCTGCCCAGGTCGCGCCCGGCGTAATCGCCGTAGACGTAAGCCACCCGCGACATGGAAAGGCGGTTGATGACGTTGGGCCCCTCGCCCTCCTCAAAACGGGCCAGGTCTGTTAGTGGCACCTGCACGCCACCCTGGGCAACAAAAATATTTTCTAAGGAAGAGGTCGACTGGCGCGCTTTTTGGCTCAACAGCACCCTCACGTCTACCGCCGTTCCCCCTTCGTCCATGCTGCTGACCACCACCCCGTCGCCGGCAGCTTTGACTATTTGCGACACCTGGGAGGTCGTCAGCCCCTTACTGGCAATCCGCTCGCGGTCAAAAGCAATGCGCAGTTCGGGCCGGCCGGCCTCCATGCTGTTCTGCACCTGGCGGGTGCCCTGCACCCCCTTAACAATTTCTGTAGCCGAAGCGGCCAGGTTTTTCAGTTCCTCTAGGTTATCGCCTTTAATCATGATCTCTATGGGCCGGCCGCTGAAAGCCCGGCTCAAAGCGCCCACGCCGGAAGAGACCGACACCCTGATGGTAGCACCGGGGACGCCGCGCAGCTTGCCGCGCAGTTCCTCCACCACCTGGTCGGTAGTGCGGCTCCTCTGAGCCTTGGGCACAAGCCTCACAGAAATCTGCCCCCTCTCCGTCTGCGAGCCGCCCATAAAGCCTCCCCCGCCCACGGTGGTAAGGACGGTCTGCACTTCTGGGACCTGGGAAACAACATCCGTCAGGGCACTCATCACCCGGCCGGTGTCCTCGAGCACCGTGCCCAGGGGAAGCTGGACGTCCACGCTGAACTGGCCGCTGTCCTGGGAGGGGAAGAACTCGCTGCCCACAAAAGGAACGAGCAAAAAGCTACCCGCGGTTACGGCGGCCGCCGCAGATACCACCAGCAGGCGCTTTTGCAGGGACCAGGCTAGGAGTTTTCTGTACTTTTCATCCAGCGCCCCGTACCAGGCTTCGCTCTTGTTAAAGAGGCGCTGCCACCACTTGTCGCCCTTACCGGCGTCCTCCAGCCTGCCGAACAGCCGCGAGCAGATGAGGGGGATGAGGGTGAGCGAGACAAAGAGCGCCGCCAGCTGAGAAAAGGCCACCGTGAGGGCAAACTGCTTGAAGAACTGGCCAGCCAGCCCTTTAACGAAAATCATGGGCAAAAAGACCACGGCCACCGTGAGGGCCGATGCCACTACCGCCATGCCCACTTCCGCCGTCCCCCTCTTGGCCGCTTCCTTCGGCGGCTCTCCAGATCGGCGGTGGCGGTAAATGCTTTCCAGTACAACAATCGAGTAGTCCACCATGTGGCCTACACCCAGGGAGAGACCGCCCATTGACATGAGGTTTAAGTTCATCTTGCCGAAGTACATCATGGTAAAGGTGGTAATTATGGCAAACGGTATGGATAGGGCGATCACCAGCGTGGTCCTAAAGTTGCGCAGGAAGATCAGCAGCACCAGGATGGCCAGCCCGCCGCCCAGCACAATGGTGCGCGCCACGTCGTTAATGGAGTTCCTGATGGTCTCCGACTGGTCAAAGGCAACGGCAAACTGAATGTCCCCGGGCAGTTGGTTTTTGAGGTTCTCCATCTCCTTTTTTACCCTCTCGGCCACGGCCACCGTGTTGGCCCCGCTCTGCTTCTGCACCGAAAAACTCACGGCCGGCTGGCCGTTTAAGAGAGTGTAGGACTCCTGCTTGGCAAAGGTATCTTTTACCTCCGCCAGGTCGCCCAGGTGCACAAAGCCGCCCTGCGGCAGTTGGACCGGTATATTGGCGATTTCCTCCACGCTCTTGTACTTGGCCAGGCCGCGCACTATGTAATTAGTGTGCCCTTTGGGTAAAATGCCGCCAGCAACGTCGACGTTTTCCGCCTGCAGGGATTGCATAACCTGGTTTATGCCCAAACCGTACTGCTGCAGCTTCCAGGGGTTTACCTGCACCTGTACCTCGCGGGTCAAGCCGCCGCGCACGGTGACTGCCGCTACCCCCTCCACGCGCTCAATAGCGGGCTGGATGACGTCCTCCACCAGCTTCCTGAGAGAGACCAAGTCCTGGCGGCCGGCCACCGCCACGCTCATGATGGGCATCATGGTGGTGTCAAATTTGTAGACGTTGACATTTTCCACGGCATCCGGCAGGCGGCCCCTGATGAGCTCTAAGCGCGCCCGCACGTCGGCAAGGGCCGTGTCCATGTTCGTACCCCAGGCAAACTGCAGGGTAACCTGACTGGAGCCGGTCTGGCTGGTGGAACTCACTTTCTCGATATTGCTGATGGTGCCCACCGCCGACTCGATTACCTTGGTAACGTCGTGCTCCACCTCCTGCGGTCCCGCCCCGGGATAGGAAGCAACCACCGTTATGGCCGGGTTGGTAATCTCCGGATAGAGGTCAATGGAGAGAAAGCTGAGCGAAAAGAGGCCCAGCACTAAAAGGCCCAAGATGACCATGACGATGGTCACCGGCCTGTCCACAGAAAAATCGGCAATTTTCAAAGTGCTTCCCCCTCACCGTATCAAAATGGCCGGCGCGGACCGTTCGCCAGGTCAGCCCTGGCGGCCGCCCGCCCCAGTGTACCCCGCCGGCGGCTTGGCGGCACCGCCTCCCAGGGCCGGCACCCTGCTTTCAGAAACCATTACTTTAGCGCCGTCCACGAGGCCCTGCTGGCCTACCACTACTACCCAGTCACCTTCCTGCAGGCCGCTTTTGATTTCCACTACAGAGCCGTCAGATATACCCGTCTCTACACGGGTTTCCTTGGCCACCCCGTCTTTGACCGTGTAGACCGCCGTCCCGTCTGACCTGGTCAAAAGGGCGTCAACGGGAACGGTGAGCGCCCCTTCGCTCCTACCCACGGCCAGGTGCACCTCGGCAAACATGCCCTGCTTTAAAACCTCCCCGGGGTTATCCAGTCCAATCTCCACCGTGTAGGCCTTGGTCTTCTGGTCGGCCGCCGGGCTTAAATTTTCTATTACACCGGTGAAAGAGCGGCCCTCGAGGGCGGGCACCACTACTTTGGCTTCCTGCCCCTCTTTAATCTTGCCGATGTGCTCCTCCCCCACAAAGACCTGGACCTTCATCCTGCTCAGATCCACCACGGTCACAGCCTGGGTAGAGGGGGTAACCATGCTCCCCACCTCTACGCCGCACTGGGCCACTACCCCGTCCAGCGGTGAGGTAATAACTGTGTTGGCCAGCTGGTTCCGGTAGTAGGCGAGATTTGCCTCCGCCTGCTCCACCGCCGCCTCCGGTTCGCCGGAGCGGGCCTGCTCCAGCTTTAAAACGTAAGCGTCAAAAGTGTCGGCCGAGATGGCCCCCTGCTCGTAGAGCTGCCGGTAGCGCTCGTACTGCTTTTGGGCGTTTTCCCGGTTGTAAGCGGCTACTTCCAGCTTTGCCCGGGCAGCGGCCAGGGCCGCCTCCGACTGCCTTACCTGGGCCGCAATCTCGGCATCGTCCAGGGTAAACAAAATGTCGCCGGCCGCCACTCGGGAACCCAGCTGTACCGGCACTGACGCCACTTTCCCGGATATCTTGGGCGCCACCACCACCGAGTGCACGGCGCTGAGCTGCCCGCCGGCAACAATCTCCTTGACCACCGTCCCGCGCTTTACTGTCTCCACCGCCACCGGCACGGCCATTGCCCCGCCGGCCTGACCCTTGGCGGCCTGGCCCTTACCGGCGCATCCCGCCGCGGCAAGCAGGACGAGCAACATCACCACCACCGCTGCCGGAAACAAAAATACTTTTGGCCATTTCTCGCCCCGCATATTGACCTCCCGTTAAAATTAGTTTAATTAATTAATTATGTAAGTTAACTATTTCAGACTGAAAATAATTTTATTATCCGGGTCAGCAGCAGTCAACGAAAATATTACCTCACAAACTAACTGGAGGGGTTTTTGTGGGGCGCGCGGAAAGCACCGGCTCCGGCAACGGATCTTTTTGGCTCCCTCTTCTGGTCGTAATCGTGGGGGCTTTTATGTCCATTTTGAACAACAGCTCCATAAACGTGGCTTTGCCTAAGCTGATGACCATTTACGGAGTATCGGCGGACGACGCCCAGTGGGTGCTGACGGCCTACATGCTCGTTTGCGGCGTCGTCATACCGGTCACCGGTTACTTAGGCGACAGCTTAGGCGTTAAAAAGGTGTATATTGCTTCCCTGGCCATCTTTATATCGGGCTCGCTTTTCTGCAGCTTTGCCTGGAGCAACGGGGCCCTCATCGCTGCCAGGGTGGTGCAGGGCATTGGCGGCGGTGCCATCATGCCCATCAGTATGGCCATTGTGTACAAAATTGTGCCGCGGGAAAAAATTGGCCTGGCCCTCGGTATTTGGGGCCTGGCCGCTGTATTTGCCCCGGCGGTGGGCCCTACGCTCGGCGGGTACATCATCGACCACTTCAGCTGGCACCTGCTCTTCACCATGAACATTCCAATAGGGCTGGCCGGCATCCTCTTGGGCTACCTCCTCCTGCCGGAAATCCCCGGACAAAAGGAGGCCAAGGCCGACTGGTGGGGCTTTATTACTTGCGCCCTCGGCTGTTTTACTCTGCTGCTTGCTTTGAGCCAGGGCCAGAGCAAAGGCTGGAGTTCTTACTACATCGTCAGCCTCTTCACAGTCTCGTTTTTCTCCCTGCTCCTCTTTACCATCATCGAACTGGCTATCCCCGAACCCATGCTGGACTTAAGGCTCTTTAAAAACGGCATTTTCACCAT
>CAZLAK010000062.1:0-7127 GCA_964557545.1 uncultured Pelotomaculum sp. | reverse complement strand
AACTCAAGCGTTTTGCTGTTTCCCTTAACAAAGATTTTGCTGCTGTTTATGCGGGCTTAACCGAGTTCTGGAGCAGGGCCCCGTGGAAGGAATCAATAACCGTTTGAAATTGATTAAACGCTTAAAGTGCGAAAGAGCCAAAAGTGTTGACTATCAACAATAAAGTCTCTAATGTTTTTTGATTATTATTTATTTTGCTTACAACTGACTTGTCTTTGAATAAGACAAATTTATTTTTTTCAATTAATTCACCGGCGTTTAAAAGCAAATCTTCATTTTGTCTTTTAAGGCGGTTGAGTTCATGTAAAACCTGGATTAAAGTGTAAGTGTCGCTCTTTGTAGCAGCATCGATATTGTTTTTGATTTCCTCGGCGTGGGTCATATAATCGCGTGCAGCTTTATTAAAATTAATGCTCTCCATTATCTGCCAAACCGCTAATGCAACAATAACAGCTCCGGCAATAATGAAGCCAGCCGCCATTTTTTTCTTTGACTTTTTATCTTTCAGCTTTTCGTCTTCAGAACTGCTAAGTGTTTCTGGCCGGATAGACAAAGGACTGGCCTGAACCGCTCCCTCCTCCTCTTGACTGGTTTTGTAACCGTAATCATCCTCAAGTATCATCATTTAAATTTTCCCTCCTCGCACAAAAAGCGCCGGTTACGAGCTGACCTCTTTCATTTATGGTAGCAGAAGGAGCAAAATCGTACTTGTCCAGTTCGCCCGCGCTTGCCCAGCGGTATTCGGAGTGGCACGTTGGCCGGGGCACCCCTCTTTCTAGCCGGGCTGTGTAAGCCAGCAGGCGGACGGCGGAGTGATCGCCGCGGTACACGCTTTCCCCGAAGAACTCCTCCACCGCTATCTCCACCCCAAACTTCTCTCATTTCCCGGCGCAGGCACTCCCGCGGGCTCTCACCCGGCTCAATTTTGCCGCCGGGTAATTCCCAATTTGCCGGCCAGCGGATCGCCTGCACTGCGCCTGGCAGGAAATAAACTCCACTTGAACTCTTAAAGTGCTGCCATGTTTCTGTCTTTACAAACGAGCCATATCTGTTATAATAAAAAATGAGGTGATTGACAATGAAAACTACTTTATATGTCAACCGGGACCTTCTGAACGAAGCTATGAGACTGGCAGGACTGAAGGGGTTCACGGAAACCGTCAACCTGGCCCTTGCAGAATTTGTCCGCCGCAAGCGCCTGGAAAAACTGGCAGCCAGCTTGGGCAGTGTCGACCTGGCCCTAGACGACCACACCCTTGAGGAGATCCGGCGGGATGAGTGAGCGGTTTTTAGTAGATACATCGGTATGGGTCGAGGCGTTGCGCCCCGGAGGACGGCAAAATATCGCCGGCTGGCTGAGGGAAGCCCTGCTCCGCGAGTCTGTAGTCCTCGCCCCACCCATAAGAACAGAGATCCTTATCGGCGCCAGGGATGAAAAGCAGTTTGCCGAACTGGAAGAGTTGCTGGGCGCCCTGCCCCTGCTTGAAGACAGGCCAGCGGTCTGGGAACGCGCTGCTGTCCTCGGCTTTCGTCTGCGGCGGCGCGGTCTAACAGTTCCCCTGGTTGACCTCGTCATTGCTTCCTGGGCAGTCTCCCATTCTTGTGTCCTTGCCCACCGCGACAGACACTACGACCTGATAGCGGGTGAGGTTTTGGAAGGGAAGTTTTTAAACCTGGAAAAAGGCTGACGCTTTTTACGGACAGGCAAAGCGGAGGCCGCCGGCTTAGACGGCATCGGAATTTACCCGGATCAGGGCTTCGTCCACGTCGACGTGCGGGGCTGGCCGGCGCGCTGGGAGGGTTAAGGCGCGGGAGGCGGCAGAGCAGCAGTTAACGCCCGCAACGGTTCAGTAATAAGAGGATAAGCCGGGCCGGTGCTGTTTACGTCTTCACCGGTGTGTTTTGCAACACGCAGGTGAGCAAAATTATTATCACCGCCGCCAATAATACAGCAGGCCCTTTGGACACCTTGCTGTCCGGCTACCGGTTTTGCGAAATTCTTTAACGCTTTTCCGCTGGTTCTGACGCTTCTCCCAGGGCGGTGACTATTGGCTTATAAAGTTCACCCGGCAACTTTTCCCGGTTTCTAACGTTCACCTCAATTAAAGTCACGTCCGGCCGTCTTTTGAGGGCGTCGCAAAACGGGTTGGGTTTTGCCAGGACAGTGGCCACAACGGGCAATGGCGAATCCAGAGCCGCCAGTACCGTTTCCTTAAAGCCAGGCGTAAAAAGTTCCATTTTCCCTATCTCGTCGATCAAGAGGCATTTGGGATCGCTCCCGGACAAGGCCTGCCTAATTTCAGCAAGGGCACCGGTTAAATTTTCCGGTTTCACACCGTATTTACCCACGCGGTGCGGGGAAGAAAAGT
Organism: uncultured Pelotomaculum sp.; assembly: GCA_964557545.1. Lineage (GTDB taxonomy): Bacteria > Bacillota > Desulfotomaculia > Desulfotomaculales > Pelotomaculaceae > CAZLAK01. The sequence continues at coordinate 4,758 of CAZLAK010000062.1, read as the reverse complement.
CCACATGGGCAAGAACTTCCTTTTTCCCGCCCGTTGTCACAACCTCAAAACCGAGCCGCCGGCCGCCTGCGCGGATTTCCGCCGTGTAGAAACCGGCTGCTCTGTTTTCCAAAAGGAGGGCTAGCTTGGCAACTACTGTAGTTTTTCCCGACCCGGGAAGTCCGGTGAGCAAAAAGTTTTTTCTTACCAACTGCAATTCCGCCTTTCCTAAACCTGTATGTAGCGGGGCTTTGGTGGCTTCCTGCCTAATCGAGCCAGTTACACTCTAATAACGTACTGAGGTCCTATTCTGCTTAGCAGGGAGGCAAACTTTTGACCCAAGGCCAGGATTTCTTCAAACCGCGCCAGCCCCTCCAACCAATTCCGGGGTATGGCGCCGTAGCCGTAACAGACCCCCGCCAGGCAAAGCGTTAAAGAAGTATCGTACGAAATTGGTCTAGTAAAAATGTGGCATCAAAAGACCTTAGAAAAATACAATGAAAATCGGGACCTTGAGTTATAGGCTCAAAAGGTCTTTCCACTTAGCGTTAAAAGGCGAATACCAGCAAAAAAGCGCTACAAATTTTTGCATTTCATAATATTCCACGCTATTCCTGTAACGGATGGTATGGACAAACAATTCGTCCAGCTTTCCTAAAGGTAGCTGAGCATCCCTAAATACTTTCACCGCCGCCGGAAATTTTTTCTTTTAACTTCTTGTACTTATCCCAATGTTCCTTAAATTCGGCCGCCTGCATTTTAGCTTGCTCGCCATACTTAAGGCCTTTTTGAGCGTACTCGTATGCCAACAAAAGATCCCAGTAATAAGATGCGCCGTAATAATAACTCGCCGCCATATTTGCGTTTACCTCTGCATTGAATGCGGATTTTATAAAGTCATTTAAACAATTAAGCGCTTTGCCTTTTTCTGTTAATGCCTCTACCAAAATATTCTGGTACCTTCTGATCTCATCCGGGACGACCAACTTTACGGCATCTGACCTGGTGCTGTCGTTTTCTTTAATTAAGCCTTCGCATTTGGCAATAATGGTATTCCAAGTTGCAGTTTTGGCCTGAAAAACATATTCAATGTCTTTATCAATTTGTTCGCTTCTCTGTAAGATGGAAATTAATTCATCAGAACATGCCGATAAAGTCTCTAATGTTTTTTGATTATTATTTATTTTGCTTATAACTGCTTTGTCCTTAAATAAGACAAATTTATTTTTTTCAATTAATTCACCGGCGTTTAAAAGCAAATCTTCATTTTGTTTTTTAAGGCGGTTGAGCTCATGTAAAATCTGAACTAAAGTGTAAGTGTCGCTCTTTGTGGCAGCATCGATATTATTTCTGACTTCTTCGGCCTGGGTCATATAATCGCGTGCAGCCTTATTAAAATTAATGCTCTCCATTATCTGCCAAGCTGCTATTGCAATAATAACAGCTCCGGCAATAATGAAGCCAGCCGCCATTTTTTCTTTGCCTTTTTATCTTTCGGCTTTTCATCTTCAGAACCGCCAAGTGTTTCTGGCTGGATAGGCAAAGGACTGGCCTGAACCGCTCCCTCCTCCTCTTGACCGGTTTTGTAACCGCAATCATCCTCAAGCATCATCATTTAAATTTTCCCTCCTCGCACAAAAAGCGCCGGTTACGAGCTGACCTCTTTCATTTATGGTAGCAGAAGGAGCAAAATCGTACTTGTCCAGTTCGCCCGCGCTTGCCCAGCGGTATTCGGAGTGGCACGTTGGCCGGGGCACCCCTCTTTCTAGCCGGGCTGTGTAAGCCAGCAGGCGGACGGCGGAGTGATCGCCGCGGTACACGCTTTCCCCGAAGAACTCCTCCACCGCTATCTCAACCCCAAACTTCTCTCATTTCCCGGCGCAAACATTCCTGCGGGCTCTCACCCGGCTCAATTTTGCCGCCGGGGAATTCCCATTTATTGGCCAGCGGGTCGCCCGCCTTGCGCCTGGCAATCAGCACCCGCCCACCCTCAATTAATACAGCTGCGGTAACTTCGATCACGGTCTTTGCTCCTTTTGTTTTTCGTTTACGGTTATTGTGGCCAATAAATTACCCGAGCACCAGAGGCAGCGCCCCGCCCCAATCTTTAAGCAACAGAGTTTATTTTTACCCAGTTCCAGTGTAAGAACCACCGCTTACGGCCTTTAAAGCTTCCATTCCTCAAGGGCGAATTTTACAATCTCTTCAGTCCGGCCCTCTATGAATTTTTTAGCCGCATCAAACAGCCGCCTGGTCCGCCGCGGGCCTAAATCGCCGTTTTGGCACAGTTCGTTAAAGTTACTGTCTTGTTGCAACCGGCGGGCAGATGCCTGGTTAGTATCTATTAAATACTCTCTTTTATGTTTGGGTAATTGGTTTCTAATTGAAGCATTTAATGGTTTTTGTAAAAGAACCAGGTTGCCGATTTTATCGACGATTTCCTCGTGTATTTTCTTATACACTTCATTTTGTTTATCGCTAAAATCAATAACATTTTTGGCCCAGATATGTTCTATCTCTAATTGCCTTGCGGTCTTCCAATCCATGATATACGGCTCCTGTTTTGAACTCTTAGCAACGCTTACTTCCCAACGCCAGAGGAGCCACCTGCGTTCTGGGCCGTTCAATGTATTATCCCTTAGATTCTTTTCAAAGTCTTTGTCGTTTCCATATCTGTTGATCAACTGGCGTAAAGTGTCAGTAACTTCTCGGTTCGTAGCGGATCCCTCATACAATTTCTGGGCAATACTGGCAATGCTATCTATACCCGCGTCGCTTCTCCGGTTACAGACACGGTAAGCCCGCCAAGCGTAAATGTAACATAACCTTGCAATTTCTAAAAAGCCTTTGGGGTCTTTTTGCGCAAAAACTTTAAGGCAAGCCATGAGCAGGGGGGCAAAACTGGCCATAGTACCCAGGGCTTCGTCATTAAGGAGCTCAAAGTTATGTAAATAAATTTTCTTTATCTGCGGGATCGAGTGACTTAAAAAGAGAACCGAAACTTTTGTCCGGCCGGCAAATTTTTAAGTAGAGGTCAGAAGTTTCTAATAATCCACTGACGTATCTTTCTGCATCATTAACAAAGTTCCCCGTAGAGTCGTTTATCTTAAATTCTTCTTTGACCTTCTTATGCACTTCGTAAACCCGTGCATTGCCTGTCCTAAGAGCCCAGTGGAAGTGGACAAGGGCGTTTTCTTCGGGTTCGGTATCTTCCTTTTCTTCGTCTATCTCGGAAATGTTGCGAAGGATCCTGCCCCAAGAATTGTTTACAATGTTAATTAAATGCCCGGAATTAGCCTTGGAACCGAGGTACATTAAGTAATTTTTTATTTTGTCGAGTTGCGAGAGCTGCTTACCCCGGGCATTAATGGTTTCAAAAATAAGTCCTACGTCGAGATCGTTTTCTACTTCGTAAACAAGGAAGAGCACTTTGCCTGTATTGTCCTGCTTCAAAGATTCCCCTTTATTTACTGCACTTTGCTCCACGGGAAGCCCAAGTCCCTTATGGAGAAATTCGACCAAATGCTTCTGGGAAATTTTGAGCTTTTCTTCTAGCTTTTTATCAAAAAAATCATAAGCCTTGCTTAAGCGCCTCTGCCCAGCAGTTTCGCGCTTTAATCCCGCCGATGGTTTGGGAGAAATGATTGCCTGCCAAAAATATGCGTCGTCTTCACTGCCCAATTTAAGCTTGCGCAAAGTGCTGTCGGGAGTTGTTCCATTATAAAGCCCGCAGACTAGGTTATTGTACCAGTAGTTTGCCAAATTACTGTAATCTTGTTCATCATCTTTTTTGTCCCACAACCTCCTGCAAGCGGCCGTTACCAGTATTGTTAAACTGGTCAAGCGCTGCTGACCGTCAACTAATTCATAGGTTTTAAATTGTGTAGCGGGACCATTTTTGAGTTCCTTTATAATGACCGTACCCATAAAATGCCTGTGTGTTCCAGTAACATTATCCTCGATATCGTTCCATAAATCCTCAAGTTGCTCGTTCGTCCAGGCATAATTCCGCTGGTAGTCAGGAATAACAAAAGTCCCTTTTGAAAAAAGTTCCCAAAGACTTACGGCCGCAGAAAACAATAGTAACACCTCCTCTGGAATATTGTAGAAAAATCATAAATGTCAATTTACCAAAACAAATTGATTAATAATTAGAGGGGAATTTTAAGGACAGAATCTCTATTACGGTATTTTCTACGGTATTTTCGGCTGCCCTCTTCAAGGTAGGCAAAGCTAGATATAATCTTTTCTTGATATAATGGTATGTCCAAATGGTTGAGTTAGTTTTAATGTGCCTAATTCCGAGTAAACTCAGAGCCTGTCTTTATTTTTTATAAAAATATTGGCAGGTGCTGAAAAATAATCACCAGCCTAGGTAATAACCCCTATAACTGTTGTAGTAGTTGTAGTAAGAGGGCCAAGAATAATTTCTCCAATCATAACCCCAACTAGAATAACTGCTAAGTGGATAACTATAACTCCAACTATCTGTGGTTAGTCTGCTTCTTAAATATGAATCATACGTTCTATAGCCGCGCTGACCCGTGTAGGGATTATAATTACCCCAACTGCTCCAATTGTTCCAAAAATAACCATCTGGTTCACTGCGAAAATGAGGCATCACACACGTACCGTCAGCACGATAATAGCCCCTAGCGTAAACGCTAGCCTCGGCAACTGGGGTAATTAAAGCCGCTAACAGGCAGACAACTAAAAATAGCATCAAGCTCCTCGTAAGATATTTTTTGTAGCCTCAATCAATTCAACTTCTAAAAGAAA
>CAZLAK010000061.1:0-7131 GCA_964557545.1 uncultured Pelotomaculum sp. | reverse complement strand
AACCTGGGACACCCTGATTAAAAGTCAGGTGCTCTACCTGCTGAGCTAATGGCTCAACTTTATCCACACAAAGTAATGTTACACGCCTTATAACGTTTTTGTCAATGAAAAAAATAACCAGGCAAAGCAAGAAGGCAAGACAAAATCAAAACGCAAAAAAATAAAAATTTACTCAAAAATAATTAACAATCATTGCTAAATATCGGCCAGCACAATGGTCTGAGAGCGGCCGCTGCCCACGCCTACCAGGGCGACAGGCACACCCGTTACCTCGCTGACGCGCTCTAAATACTTCCTGGCATTGGCCGGCAGGTCACTCAATTTCCTTGCCCCCGAAATGTCTTCCTGCCACCCGGGCAGCTCATCGTAAACAGGCCGGCACTCTTTTAATACTTTTAGGCTGGCCGGGAACTCCTCGATGATCTCCCCGCGGTAGCAGTAGCCGGTGCAGATCTTTACCTTTTCTAACCCGGTGAGCACGTCGAGCTTGGTGAGGGCAAGGTAATCCAGGCCGTTCACCCTTCCCGCGTATCGTACGACTACACCGTCAAACCAGCCGCACCGCCGCGGCCGACCGGTAGTGGTGCCAAATTCCCCTCCCCGTCGCCGGATATAGTCGCCGGTCTCGTCCGACAGTTCAGTGGGGAAAGGGCCCTCCCCCACCCTGGTAGTGTAGGCCTTGGCCACGCCGACCACCCGGTCTATTTTGGTAGGCCCTATGCCGGCACCAATGCAGGCAGCCCCGGCTACGGGGTGAGAAGAAGTTACGTAAGGGTAAGTGCCGTGGTCGAGATCGAGGAGCGTGCCCTGGGCCCCTTCAAATAGCACACTCTTGCCCTCTTTAATGGCCCGGTTAATCAGTATGGAAGTGTCGGCCAGGTACTTTTTGAGAACACGGCCGTACTCACTGTAAGACTTAAGCATTGCTTCGTAGTCAAACGGTTCAGCACCGTACACGCTAGTAAGGAGGCGGTTTTTGCCTTCCGTGTTCCGCTTTAAAAGCCCGGCAAACTCCTCCGGGTCCACCAGGTCAATCATGCGAATACCCATGCGGGCCGATTTATCCATATAAGCAGGACCGATGCCCCGGCAAGTAGTGCCAATTTTATCCTTGCCCTTTCTCTCTTCCTCCAGTTGGTCAATTTTTTGGTGGTAGGGAAAGATCACGTGGGCCCGCTCGCTTACTCTTAAATTGGCTGTGCTGATCCCCCTTTTCTCCAGCGATTCAATCTCACAGATCAGCACTGCCGGGTCAACCACCACCCCGCTGCCGATCACGCATATTTTGTCGGGGTAGAGAATTCCGGAAGGGATGAGGTGCAGCTTAAATTCGCGTCCCTCTACCACCACGGTGTGGCCGGCATTGTTGCCCCCCTGGTAGCGGACCACCAAATCCGCCTTTTGGGCAAGAAAATCGGTGATTTTTCCCTTGCCTTCGTCGCCCCACTGGGCGCCAATCAGCACTGTTGTAGCCATCTCCGTGCTTTTATCCCCCTAAAATTCTATTTGCAATTTCCCGCGCTACCACCACGCCGGAAGCAGAGGCCTGAATTAAACCCCTGGTGACGCCGGCACCGTCTCCGGCAGCAAAAAGGTTTTTAACTTTGGTTTCTAGGGAAGGCGTCAGAGCCAGACGCGAGGAATAGAACTTAACCTCCACCCCGTAAAGCAGGGTGTAGCGCGCATAAACCCCAGGCGCCAACTGGTCTAAGGCCTTTAGCATCTCCACTATGCCCACCAGGTGCCGGTAAGGGAGAACAAGGCTCAAATCCCCGGGCGTTGCCTCGGACAGGGTGGGCACAGTCAAGCACTTGCTGAGCCTGTCTACGGTTGACCGGCGGCCCACCAAAAGATCGCCCAAACTCTGAACAATCACACCGCCGCCCAGCAAGTTGGCCAGGCTGGCTATGTACCTGCCGTAAGCAATCGGTTCCTTAAAGGGCTCGGTAAAGGTTTTGCTTACCAAAACGGCAAAATTGGTGTTATCCGTCTTTTTATAGGCATGGCTGTGGCCGTTTACGGTGATCAGGCCGTCGTTATTTTCCAGCACCACTTCACCGTACGGGTTCATGCAAAAAGTTCGCACTTTGTCGTAAAAGCTTTTTGAGTAATATATAAATTTGGCTTCGTAAAAAATGCGCGTAAGGTGTTCCATAACGGCTGCGGGAAGCTCAACCCGCACGCCGATATCCACCGGGTTAACAGCCATCTCCAATCCTAAGCGCTCTGCCTGGCGGCAAAGCCACTCCGAACCTTCCCTGCCCGGTGCCAGCACCACAAAGAGAGCGTAATACTCCTGACCGTCTCCTGTGACTACGCCGCAAACCTCACCTTCTTTCACCAGCACCTCTTCCACAAAACAGCCGGTGCGCACTTCAACGCCCCTGCTTAAAAGGTGCTCCTGCATTCTCTGCAGCACTTCAGCACACCGCCCGGTGCCCATATGCCTTATGCGCACCGGTATGAGCTTTAATTCGGCCAGCACAGCCCGGCGCTGCATCTCTTGAATCTCTTCTTCGTGTTCTAAACCGAATACTGTATTAGGAGCACCAAATTTAACGTAAGTGCCGTCTACGTACTCAATGAGAGCGGCTAGTTCCTTTTCGCCTGTGTAATGCTCCAAACTGCCGCCGACTTCAGTGGACAGGGTGAGCTTGCCGTCACTAAATGCCCCCGCGCCTCCCCAGCCGCAAACGGTGGAACAGGGGGTGCAGTTATAACAGGCAGTTCTTTCCTCCCTGGCCGGGCAGCAGCGCTCTTCAATATTTTTACCTTTTTCAAAAATGAGCACCTTTAAACCGGGCTTTACTTTTACCAGCTCAAGGGCGGTAAAAATGCCTGCCGGCCCCGCGCCGACTATAATTACGTCGTACTTTCTGCCCAAACCGGCACCCCTCTTTATAGGCTTTAGTAAAAATTTATTTTAACCCGCCTGCACAAAAATAACCCCAAAAGCAAAAAGCTGCCGCTAGAGCCACTTCCTTACTTACTTACAAGCAAGGTAATTCTAGCAGGGTGGCATTGCCTTGTCAATAACGGCCTAAACAGGCGGGTAATCGCCGGCAGTTTTGGCCAGCGAAACAAACTTCGTGTATTCTTTTAAAAAACCGAGCTCGACTATGCCAACCGGACCGTTGCGGTGCTTGGAAACAATGACCTCGGCAATTCCCTTCTTTTCCGAATCCGGGTTGTAGTACTCGTCCCGGTAAATGAACATCACCACGTCGGCATCCTGCTCTAAAGAGCCCGACTCGCGCAAATCCGACATAACAGGACGCTTGTTCGGACGGTGCTCCACTAAACGGCTCAACTGGGCCAGGGCCAGCACCGGTATATTCAATTCTTTGGCCAAACCCTTTAACTGGCGGGAGATCTCCGAAATTTCCTGCTGGCGGTTTTCCGTCCGGCCGGACCCCTGCATCAGCTGCAGGTAATCGATGACGATAAGGCCCAACCCCTTTTCAGACTTCAGCTGTTTGGCCTTGGCGCGCACCTGGCGGGGAGTAAAAGAAGTATCGTCTATATATATGGGGGCTTGCGCCAGGCGGTTGGCCGTCTCGTAGAGCTTCTGCCAGTCCTGGTCGTCGAGGCTGCCGGTACGCAAGCGGTGCTGGTCCACTTTGGCCTCGGCGCAGAGGATGCGCCGCACTAGCTGCTCCTTGGACATTTCCAGACTGAAAATGGCTACAGGTACCCCGTGTTTTAAGGCAGCAGTATAGCCAATGCACAAACCCAGGCTCGTCTTGCCCATTGAGGGACGGCCGGCCAAAATAATAAAATCACCGGGCTGCAGGCCGCAAATCAGCCGGTCGAGGTCGGCAAAAGAAGTCGGCACACCGGTAATGCCGCCGCCGCTCTTGTAAATCCTCTCCATTTCCACAAAAGCGTCGAGTAAAATCTCCTTTATGGAGTAAAGAGCCGAGAGAGCCCGGCGGCTGCCGAGCTCAGTTAAAGCTCGCTCGGCCTCGGCAATAATCTTCTCGGGCTCATCACCCTCTTCGTACCCCATGCCGGCAAGGCGTGTGCATACCTCTATTAAACTGCGTAAAAGAGATTTTTCTTCTACAATGCGGGCGTAATGCTCTATGTTGGCTGCAGTTGGCACCATCTCGGCCAGCGAAACTAAATAAGCAACACCGCCGGCTTTTTCCAGTTCGCCCTGCACTCTTAACTGCTCACTTACGGTAATCAGGTCAATGGGGCGGCCGGCCTCACTGAGCTCAATCATGGCCTCGAAAATAATTTTGTGGCTTTCCTGGTAAAAATCTTGCGGGTTTAATATTTTAACAGCTTTGTAGAGAGCCTCTCCGTCCAGTAAGATAGCTCCCAATACCGACTGTTCAGCATCTATATTTTGGGGCAGTGCTTTTTCAGACAAAACGCCCCCCCCTTTAAGACAATAAGAGATTGTCCCGCCGGCCGCCAGCGCCCGGGCTGCTAAAGGCGGCCTCACCCTTGCCAAATACGTGCTTTAAGAGATCAACTGCGCTGGCCACGGGGATAACAGAGATGTTCTTAAGACCCGGCGGTATTTCATCTTTGTTTTCAGCGGGTATAAAAACTTTCTTTAAACCGGCCTGGCGGGCACCGTAAATCTTTTCCGCCACACCCCCCACGGCCCTAAGTGAGCCGCGCAGGGATATTTCCCCTGTTACCGCTATATCCTGCGGCACGGGCTTCTCCCAAAGAGCACTGTACAAGGCCAAAAAGACAGCCGCCCCCGCCGAAGGGCCGTCAATCCGCCCCCCGCCGGCAACGTTGATGTGAACGTCGTAATCGGCCAGGTCCTTACCAGTTAACCAGCGGATATAAGACGCGGCATTAAACACCGAATCCTTCGCCATGCTGCCCGCCGCTTCATTAAAGCGAAAACAGCCCTGGCCCGGCGCACGGGCGGGAAAAACTAAAGCCTCAATTTCCAGGGCGCTGCCCAAAAATCCCCATACGCCTAGACCAAAAACCCTGCCGGTCTCTGCACGTGAAGAGGCCGCTCGTTGCAAATGAGGGTTTAGCCTGCTTACCTGCACCACCTCTATGACATCGGCGACTGAAATCACTTTAACCGGCGAAGATGGCGCCCGGCAGGCAGCGTAGCCGTAAGCATCGGCCAGTATGCCGGTAGCCTTGCGGCCCTCGATGGTGTACGCGGCAATAGTATCGGCAACACCTTCTTCTAATTCAACGTTTAACCTTTTAGCTGCTCTTTGCACAATTTCCTGCACGGCAGCAGGGGTAAGCGGCTCAAAAAATATCTCGGCGCAGCGGGACCGGATGGCGGGATTTATTTCCTGCGGCTCCCTGGTGGTAGCCCCGATTAACACAAAGTCGGCCGGCGCCCCTTCTTCAAACAGCTTTTTAATATACTTAGGCAGGGCGGGATCGTGCGGATCGTAATAAGAAGACTCGAAGTACACCCTCTTGTCCTCCAGAACCTTTAAGAGCTTGCTCTGGAGCAGGGGGTCCATCTCTCCTATCTCATCGATAAACAGCACGCCGCCGTGGGCTTGGGTTACAAGGCCCAGCTTTGGCTCCGGCACTCCCGACTCCACGAGGTCGCGCCTTGCTCCCTGGTAGATAGGATCGTGCACTGAACCCAAAAGCGGGTTGGTAGCTTCCCGGGGGTCCCAGCGCAGAACAGCACCGTTGACCTCCACAAAGGGCGCATCGGCAGAAAAAGGAGAGACCGGCAGTTTTTTGGCCGCCTCCAGGGCCAGGCGGGCTGCCGTCGTCTTGCCAACACCGGGAGGACCGTACAGTAAGATATGCTGCGGCCAGGGGGAGGCAAGCCTGGCTAAAAGGGCCGTCACAGCCCGATCCTGGCCGACTATCTCGTCTAAGGCCACCGGACGCATAGCTTCCCACGCTGTTCTTGACAATTTCTTTTGATCCAGCTTTTCTAAAACGGCCAGCTTTTTGAGAGTCTGCGCGTTTTCCGGACCGGATACTTCTCTTAAAACCTGTATTTTAATCTCTCGCAAATAATCTTCCTGGCGCTCCTTTAAACGCTCTATGACTTTCTTTTCTAAATTCTCTTCTACTGCCCTTCTGGCCAGTTGGTCGGCCAGTTCCCTTTCTATTTCATCTAAAATCCCCTCTAATTCACTGTAGGCAGGAACTGTTTCGTAAGTAGGGTCTTCAAAAACGAGTTTTTTTGCGGCCAGCACTCTTTCCCCAAGCTTACAAGAGCGCATAAGCTTTATGGCCCCCACCTTGCCGGCTTTTAAGACCAGCTTGTCGGAGCCGTACATGCTGGCCAGCAGGTCAAAAATAGTTTCAATCCGGCGCCAAAGGAGTTTTTCTTTTGTCATTCTAAGAAGCGATTTCTTATGGTGACCAAAGCCCAGTTTTCCAAAAAACAATTTCCCGCGCGCCCCTCTCTAACACCAGAATATGTCAATCGCTCGCCAGCAGAACATTAATGGTGGCCGAAACGCCCGGATGGAGCTTAACGGGAACCGGGTAACTGCCGAGATGCTTGAGCGGCTCTTTGAGGAGAATCTTTTTTTTGTCGATTTCAATACCCTCCTGTCCGGCAAGGGCGTCTGCAATATCCCGTCCGGTTATAGAGCCAAATAGCTTTCCCCCCTCGCCAGCTTTGACCCGGATAGTGACCGTCAACCCCTCCAGGCGCCGGGCCAAGGCCCTGGCCTCATCGGCCAATTTTTTTTCCCTTTCGGCCAGCGCTTTTTTTCTTGCCGACATTTCTTTGAGCTTGCCTTCTGAAGCCTCACAGGCCAGACCGCGCGGAAAAAGGTAATTTCTGGCGTAACCGTCGGCAACGTTAATAACGTCGCCGCGCTTGCCCTGGCCGGGAACATCCGCGAGCAGTATGACTTTCACGCACCATTCCCCCTCGTCGTTTATTGGCGAGCCTTTAAGATCCGCCGCCGGGCAGCCGGCGGTAATTTATGAGAGGATCGGTTATGCCCAAAAGGAGCAAGACAGTAGCAGCTATGGGCAGATAAAAAAACGCAAGTAGCACAATAAGAAACCGGAAAATAAAGGGCATTTTTATCGCCTTCCAGAAAAAGAGCGCCACAGATGTGCCGAGCAGAAGGAAGGCATAAAAAAGAACAAAGAGGATATTTAATCCCGTAATGACCAAAATGCGTAAAGAGAACTGGTCGCCGG
>CAZLAK010000060.1:0-7154 GCA_964557545.1 uncultured Pelotomaculum sp. | reverse complement strand
TCTCTAAATGTAATTCTTCTAACCGTTCTTCCTTTCCTTTTTGGGCTATAATCCCTTACACGAGTAAAATGCTTTTTATACACCTCCAAGATAAAATCAAGATAAAATCAAGATAAAATAATTGTATATTTTACCGCAATATGCAACAAATAACTTTACTTGAAAATACTTTCGTAGTAAACTTTTGTCAAATTTATGCTTAAAATTTATTTAAGGACATGTTTTTTATTTAACTTGCCTGATGAAGAACTTACTTAAATGATTATTTTTACCATATAGTCTACATATAAAGGTTTAAATAAAAAATTACAGGGGAGAAGTTCTTATATGCTGGACAAAACCCGCCGAAAAGCCCTTTTCTGGAGCGTGCCCGAAGATGTTCTGGAAAACCCTGAATTTGCTACGTGGCGAACCAAGACCATCTTATGCGAAGGCACGGCAGGCGACATCGGTTCACTGGACAGGCAGCATATTGAACAGGCTCTCGCCCAAAGGTTTCTGCCCGTCCGCATTAAAAAGCTCTGGTCCGAGTATTTTGAAGCAGAAGCAGAAAGAAAGGAGTCCAGCATGAAACTTACCGCGCTTCAGAAAAAAATCCTAAAAATTTTTTCCATGATTAACCGACACGGCGATTTTTACTTCACCGGAGGTACTGCCCTTGCCGTTTGCTATCTCCGCCACCGGGAGTCCGAAGACTTGGATTTTTTTACTGCCGACTCCACTTCACTCAACCCCACAGCGCGGGATTTCGAAAAAAGCTTGATTTCAGCGGGTCTGAATGTGCAGGTCGAGAGACGGCAGGCCACCTTCGTCAGGTTTTTGATTGAACAAGAACTAAAGGTAGATATGGCCTTGGATGCGCCCTTCCGGCTCAAGCCGCCGGTACAGTCATACATCGAGGGAATTAAAGTGTGCGTGGACAACTTGGAAGATATTGCAGCCAATAAAATGCTGGCCCTCTTCGGCCGGGCCGAGCCCCGTGATTTTATAGACGTTTACTTTTTGGCCAAAGAATATTTCGATTTTATGGAAATGGTTCAAATGGCGGCAAAAAAAGATACCGGCTTTGACTTGTACTGGCTTGCCGCGGCCATGCAGGAGGCGGATAAAATAGACATTCTGCCGGTTAAAATACACAAGCCCTTTGACCTCTCAGACATGAAAAATTTCTTCAAAAAACAGCGACTCAAGTTATTAAGACGCATCGTTGAACAAAAAAACAATTAAGCTGCCGGCTCCCTTTTCGTATTACCGCCTTCTCCATACACCCGTACCTTCTAGTTCTACCGTCCGCCAATTGTTAATTTTTGCGTGCTCTGTGTGGATCACAACAAAATTGGACAAAAAAGTGGCGGTCGCTGTTGCCTCAACCGCCAACTCAAACCGAGATATTCCTTGCTTCCTCCCGACTTTTCCCCGGTATTAAAGTAAAAAGTTAATAAAAGGTGCCTGGCACCGTTTTTTAACTTTTAAGGCAGGGTTCTTTCCTCCACCTCAAAACTTTCTCCCTTCAACTTGACTTCGGCCAAAAAGCCCGGTGCGGCGTAAAGGCTGCCGCCCAGGTGGTGAATGGGGTACTGCTCACGGCGGGCGTAAGTCCATTGCCCGTCAAAGCAGTCTTCGGCCGCCTCGGCCCGCAGCACCTCTCCCACGAAAATCCAGTGGTCGCCGCCGTCATAAGTCTGCCACAGCCGGCACTCCACGCCGGCTGTGCACTCGGCCACCAGGGGAGCCGGCACACAGCGGCCCGCCGCGGGGGTAAGCCCGGCGGCCGGGAATTTGTCGGAGTGCCTGCCCGAAACCGTGCCGCAGTAGTGGACCTGGCGCAAAAGACCGTAACCCGGAACGTTTAAAGTAAAGGCGCCGCTGGCCAGTATGTACTCGGCTGTCAGGTGCCCTTTGGCCACGGCAACCGATACCAGGGGCGGGTTTTTGCTGACGGGCATCTGCCAGGAGGCGGCCATGACGTTTGGCCTGCCGTCTTTTTGGCTCCCCACCAGCACCACGCAGCCGGGCGTGAGCAGCCTGTAAGCTTCCCCCGGCGCCACATCTTTTTTCTTCATAAGCGCTCCCTCCCTAAAGTCATTTTTAAAGTTGACATTTTAAAGCTGACTTCAAATTCACTCCGCTTTTCCGGTTAATTTCCGCGCTCTGCCCTGATGCGCTCTACGTGCCAGCCGTTACCGCTGCCCGGACCGGCACACCCCACAGGCGGTAATCTTCTCTGTGGGACAGCACCAAAAGCTGTCTTTCCTGCGCTGCCCTTTCTAATGTGGCGCGCAGCTCCCCAAGGCGGTCTTCGTCGAAATTTAAAAAGGGATCGTCGAAGATGAGCGGGAGGACGTAATCGCCGGCCAAAAGGTCGGCAATGGCCAGGCGCAGCGCTATCTGGAGCTGGTCCTGAGCACCCTGGCTCAGCTGGACCGGCAGCACTATTTTTTCCCTGCCGCCGTCTAATTTTTCACCCACCAGCACGCAGAAGTCTTCGTCCACCACCACCCGCCGGTCTTTTTTTTGGGTGAGGGCCGCAAAGTACCTGCTGGCCGCCTCTTCTAAACGCCGGCGGTAAGCAGCACCGTACTCGCGCCGGGCGGTGGACATTTCCCGGTGGGCAAACGCCAGGGCTTCGGCTTCCAGTTTCAGCCTCTCCTCTTCTTCTTTTAGCTGTTTTACTTTTTCTTCCGCTAAGGCAATATTTATTATGCGCTGGCCTTCGAGACCGGCGCGGTGCATGGTCTTCTCGTATATTTTTTCTTCTAAAGAGCGCTTTTTGTTCTCTAACTCCTGCAAACCTGCCTTTAACTGGGTATATTCTTTTTCCAGGTGCTCGCGCCGGCCGGCCGCCTCAAGCGGGGGCAGGCCCGGGTGGGCATCCACAAGGCTCTGCCACTGGCCCCTCAACTGCTGGGCGGCATTGCTAGCGTCTATGACTTTTTTCTCCAGCTCTTCCAGGCTGGCTGCGTTGAGCGTAGATAGAGCGGCAGCACGCCCGGCGGCCAGCTTTTTTCTCTCCTCTTCGCTCTTTTGCCACGCCTCCCAGCGCTCAAGTGCAGTTTGCGCGCTGCCCTGCGCTGCCGCCAGCACGTCCTGCAGCGCACCGACCAGAGCCCGGCGCTCTGCCTCCACTTTGACCAGTTTTCTTTCCAGGTGCTGCCGCTCCGCTGCCGCCCTGGCCGCGCCGGCTCGCATGACTTCCATCTCTTTCTCCAGGCTGCGGCACTCTTCAGCCAGAGCTTTTACGGTATCAGCCGGAGTGTCTGCAGTTAAGGGGTAAATAGCCTGTTGAAGTTTTTTAATTTCTGCCAAAAGCCTGTCTTTACGCGTATACCCCCCGGCATCCAGGGCTTTGTGGCTTTCCCGCTTCAGCGCGCAGGCCGAAAGTTCACCTTTGGCCCGCCGGTACTCCTGCCACTCCTCCTCCCACTTTTTCCACTGGTCCGCCGTCAGGTCTCCAAGCCATAGCACTGCTTCCCCAACACATTTCAAGTCTGCTTTGGCCGCTTTAGCCAGGCGCCGCACCTCATCCCAGTCTTCTCCCGGAATTTTGTCCAGGGAAAGGCGTGCCGCCTCCTCAGGCGCTGCCCCCGTGAGCTTGGCCGCAATCGAACATGCTTGTGACTTAAGCCGCTCTGCTTCCTCCCGCAATGAATGCCAGCGCCTAAAGGCCGCCGCCGGATCCTCTCCTAGGCTAAAGGCGGGCTCGAGCTGCTTTTTCCACTCTAAAAAAGCCTCTTCCTCGCTTTTAGCCCGGGCCAGAAGCTCTGATACTTCGCTTTGGGAAGGGCAGCTTTTGGCCTTTTCTTCTAAAATCTCCTTTAACTCCTGGTATAGTCTAAGGCGCTCGCGCACAGCCGGCAAATCTTTTGCCGGCAGGCTCCCCAGCCGCCCCAGCCGCTCCGCCATGCCGGCCAGTTTCCGTTCTGCTTCTTCCGCCTGTCGGCACCATACGGCCGACCCGGCCATGCCTTGCTGCCAGCTGAATACGGCAAAAGTGCCGGCCGCCAGCGCCGCCGCCAGGGCTGCCCCCACCGCCAAAGCCGCCGCTTTCAAAGACCAAAGAGCGGCGGCTGCCGCTAAAAACACGGCGCACCCGGCTGCCGCTATTTTGACGCGTCCCAAGGTCCGCTCCCTTATCCGCCGCTCTTCGCCCTTTATATTTTCAAGCTCTTTTTCCAGGGCAAGGCGGCTGTCGATCACTTCCAGCGCGTCTACAGGCGCTCCTTCCAGGTCTGCAAACTGCCGTCTAAAGTTTTGGTGCTCCTCTTCCCGCTCGGCCAGGCGGCGCGCCGCGCTCTCGTACTCCGCCCGGGACTCGCGCACGCGCTTTTCCAGGTCCGCCTTTATAAGGTGGTAATCGCGGCAGGCACACCGCCATTCTTCGCTTCCACCTTCAAAAGGGCTGTATTTTGTATGTAATTCCTCTTCTTTTTCTTTGAGCCGCTCTAAAATATTATTTAGCTCCTGCCACTGTTCTAACACCCGATCGGCCGCCTGGCGGCAACGGCCAAACGGCCCCGGCTCGATTTCCGCCCAATGACCGCTCTTTCTGAGCACTTCAAGAGCGGCTTCCTCCTGGCGCACCAGTTCCCTTTCTTCGCTTTCCAGGGCTGCCAGTTCGGCCGATGCCCGTACAAGCTCTTCGTAATCGCGCCAAAGGTGCGGGCGGCCCGCCCCGGCGGCCAGGGGCCCTTTTAGTTTTTTTTCTGCTGCAGCCATTTTATCTTTGAGTTCTTCTTCTTCTCTTTCTGCCTTTTTTACCTCTGTTCTTAAGCGGGCGGCTTCTTTTTCCAGTTCCGCCAGCCGGGAAATCTCTTTGCCCAGAGCTTCTGCCTCTGCCCCCGAGCCGGAGCGGCAAAATTCCGGCCATTTTTTTATAGCCTCTTCTTCTAAGGCGCGAGAGCACTCTTCTAAGCGGCGCACTTCTTCCCCGGCCCGGAAAAGCCTCTGCTGTTCGGCTACCGCCGCCTCGTAGCGCTCTGCCATCTGCCGCCAGCGGTTCCAGGCCTCTAAAAGCCCCCGCTTGCCTTCGATTTCCTCTTCAATCGATTTTTTTTCCATGTCCAGCTGCTGGAGTTCTTCCCGGACGGCGTGCAGAGCGGCCGCGTTTTCCATGCTGGCCACTATCTCTCTTTCCAGTTCCTCCCGCTGTTTGACTATCTTTTCCAGCTGGCGGTCTTCTCTCTTGTCGCGCGAGGTTACCCCCAGCTGGCCGGTGGAGCGGGTTATGTTCTCAAGCCAGCCCTCCAGTACACTTAAGGCTTCTGCCCCGCTGCTCCCCGCGCCCGCCAGCAGCTGCTGTACGCCGCGGTCCAGGTTCTTTACTTCCCCGAGGGGCTGGCCCACGCAAAAAGTGTTCAAAAACAGGTCACGGGAACTTAAGCCGGTTAGATGGGCGATGGCATCCTCGTAGGTAACATTGCGCCTGCGCGCCCGGGGCCGGTGCTCTCCCCCTGCTTCCGCCACCCAGCTTTCGCCTTCCAGCCTTTCTAAAGAAACGCGGTCGGTGTCGAAATGGCGTCTAACGCGGTAGTGACCGCCGCCGGCTTCAAAGTGCACCTCGCCGTAAAAGTCGCCGCTTTCTTCCCAAGAACGGTATTTGGCCTTGCCGAACCGCCCCGGGTCGGAGGAGTTGGGCAGCCCGAACAGGACTGCCGCCAGCCCGGCCACAGCCGTAGACTTGCCCCGCTCGTTTGACACCACCAGGTTGTTCAAGCCCGGCGCAAAGGTAAACTCCGAACGCTCTTTATAACAGCCGAAGCCGCATAAAACTAGCTTTTTAAAGAACACTTTTTTCGCCCCGGTGTTCTGTGCAGCCGCCATTTGTCTTACTACCCCTCTTTATATTATCGCATATTATCGCTTTCCCGACCCCAAAGCTTTTAAGCCGGCGATCAGCGCCCGCCGCACCACCTGCCGTTGCCGTTCATCAGGCGCTTTCTCCAAACTGGCCTGCATGCGCCGCAAAAAGTATCCCCGCAGAGTGTTCTCTGACGACCAGGCGGCTATCTCGCTTTCCGTAAAAGCTTCTGTTTCGTCGGCGATTTCCAGGTGGTAAACTTTGGGCGCAAGGGCTGAGCGCATCATTTCAGCGCTGAGGGCAAAAGCAGGGACTCCCCGCAAGACCAGCCTGACCACTGCCCCTTCAGTTAATTGTGCCTCTGCTGCCCGGATGAGTTCTTCATTACTTTTGTACAGTCCAGCGTCGAGCTCCAGGTGCTGAAACAGGCAGCACAGGGGACACTCAACAGTTGCTCTTTCTAAACGCGCCCCTCCACTCTCCCCGTCCAAAACCGCCACCGCCAGCTGGCCGCACCCCGGGTCGTGCCAGCCCTTGCCCGCCAAAAGCCCTGGGTACACCGCCAGGGTGCGGCCCAGGCGCTTCTCTCCGCCGCGGTGGATGTGCCCTAGGGCAACATAATCGTAGCCGGCCCGGGCCAGGGCTTCAGCGTCTAAAGGCAGGCTCCGCTCGCCCGCCGGCCAGTCCAGCGAACCGTGAAAAGCGGCCACGTGCCAGCCGCCGCCCTCATCACGGGGAAAAGAGGCCAAAGCCTTGTCCGCCCGCGTCAGCCCCGCGGTGTAAGCCAGGGAGTAAAGGTGCAGATCCTCTCCCCTAACGTTAAGAACGGCCACTTTTTCGGCGTTGGCGTTTTTAACCAAAATGCCCGGCCAACTGGTTGCCCGCTGGCGGTAAACCGAGTCCAGGTAGGTAAACTCGTCGTGGTTGCCCGGCACCGTGACCACCGCTATGCCGGCAGCCGTCAAGCGTTTTAGCTCGTGCACTGCCCATTGCACTAAATCGGCCGGCGGTGTGTGGGTGTCAAAGAGATCGCCCGCAACGATAACCGCGTCCACGGCGTTTTGGGGGCAGAGTGCGAAGTCAACCGCCGCTTTAAGGATCTGGTCGCGCTGCCGGCGCCATTCAGACGCCCGCTCGCCCAAAAAAGGCGGCGCGTACCCCAAGTGCAGGTCGGCCAGGTGCAGTATTTTTATCCTGCCCCTCCTTTTAGAGCCCATAGGTCACCTGTTACCCTCCCGGCGTTTTTTAAAATTATAGCACAGCCAATTATCTGGAAAAACAAAAAAAGGCAAAAACCCTGCAAAAGAGTCAATGCCCTGCTTAAAACCTAAAGCCAATAAAAAAATAAAAAATCCAC
>CAZLAK010000059.1:0-7262 GCA_964557545.1 uncultured Pelotomaculum sp. | reverse complement strand
AGGTCCACTCCTATATCGCTGCCGCTGATCATGGCCAAAAGCCTGTCCCCTTTCTCTTTGCAAATGTGGGCGGTCATCCCAACCGTCAAAAGACACCTTAAAACAACCCAAGGTTACATTCTATCTTTTTTGGCAAATTCCTTGTTTGGCCGGACCATTTTTTTCAAGGCGGCTTTTAAGCCAGCTCTTTGTACTTGCGCCGCGTGGCCTCCCCGCCGCGCAGGTGGCGCTCGGCCTTGTTCTGCTCCAGGATCTGCTTTACTTCTCTGGCCAGCTGTTTATTCAGCGAGGGCAGACGTTCGGTCATGTCCTTGTGCACCGTGCTCTTGCTCACCTTAAAGACCTGCGCGGCCTGGCGCACTGTGGCCCTGGTCTCCAGGATGTAGGCACAGATTTCCAGCACCCTTTTCTGGATGTATTCCTGCATTACCGCGCCTCCCGCAACTTTTTTAAAAATATATGCCGGCCCAAACCATAAATGCGCCCGGGGAGAAGCGCGGGGTCAGTGGTATTTACTGGCACGTCATGGAGCTACTGCCAGATCACTGACCAAGGCAAGAAATTTTTAAACCCTTTTGGCTGTTGACTTGGGTGAGTGCACTGTACTAATTTTTATAGAAGAGGATAAACTGACCAGTCAGTACAATCATCAGTACAATTCAGTAGAGAGATGATTTCCTTGAGCGAAAAACCTTTCAGCGGCGCCTTTAAAGGTAATAAACTGGGCTGGCGGAACATTTTCGGGGCGGCGGCCGGCCTCTTTGCCGAAAAGGGCTACCACCAGACGACGGTGGACGAGATTGCCCAGGCCATTGGCGTGGCCAAGGGCACCATTTACTACCACTTCAAAAACAAAGAGGAACTCTACCTGGCGCTGCTCCGCGAGGGCACCGGCCTCTTCAAAAAGTGCCTGGCGGGGGCGGCGGCCGGCCCCGGTGGCCCCGCCGCCCGGGTGGAAAGGTTAATAAGCGAGCAATTGCTCTTCTTCGAGCGGGAAAGGGACCTGGTCTTTTTAATCATGAAGGAATTCTGCGGGGAGGGCGAGCGCCGCCGCCAGCTGGCTGAAATGCTCGCCGGCTGCCTGAAGGTGATGGAGGGCGTCATCGAAGAGGGCGTTAAGTCCGGCGGTTTCAAGGCCGTGGACGCCGCAGCCGCCGCCCGGGCCCTCTTTGGGATGACGGTGGTCACGGCCCTGTCCCACCTCATCCAGGGGCGGCCAATAGATCACGGGCAGGTGACCGGACAGCTAAGGGACGTTTTCTTGGGCGGCCTGAGCCGGTAAAAAATACGCCAAAGTCGCCTTTACCTTTAGCGAACTACGTGGCCAGAGCACCGGTAACATCACTTTAGTCAAACTATACCACGAGGGGGTGTGTTTATGGCGCAAGGTCAACGGGGAGGCGCCCTTTCCTTTGGCCTGCACCAAAAGGCCCTTATCCTATTCTTTGTCCTGCTCACTTGCGCCGGGGCGCTCTTTTTAGTCCAGCACTACCGGCACATGGCGGCAGCCACCAGAGAGAGGGAAGAACTTACGGCCACCGGCACCGTCGAGGCCAGGAGCGTGATGGCCTCCTTTAAAATACCGGGGCGGATTGAGGAAATTTACGTGGACGAGGGGAGTTGGGTGGAAAAGGGCCAGGAACTGGCCCGCTTGGACGGGCGGGAGATTGCCGCCAAGCTGGCCCAGGCCAGCGGGGCTTATGATGCGGCGCGGGCGGCCGTCCGGCAGGCGCAGAGCAACGTGCCGTTAACTTTCGAGCAGGTGGAGACGGCCGTCGAGCAGGCCCGGGCCAAAGTGGCCCAGGCCGAGGTGGGGTTGAACGACGCCCGCCTCAACCTTGAGCGCGCCGCCTCCCTCTTTGAGAGCGGGGCGGTGGCGAAAAAAACCTACGACGACGCGGTGAACAACTACGATCTGGCCCAAAAAAAGCTGGAGGAGGCTAAAGCAGCGCTGGCTCAGGCCGAGTCGGCGCGCGCCAAAGTCGACCTGGCCAGCGCCCAGTACGAGGCCGCCGTCGCCCAGAGCAGGCAGGCCGAAGGCGTGCTGGCCGAGGTGCAGGCCAACGCCGACAACACCGTCCTGCTTGCTCCCATCTCCGGGTACATAACTCAAAAGTTTTTAGAGCCGGGCGAGATGGTCAACGCCGGTACCCCCGTCCTGGAGATCACCGACCTGCCCAACACTTACATCAAGGTCTACATTAGTGAAAAAAAGATCGGGCGGGTGCGGTTAGGGCAGCGGGCCGAGGTGCGGGTGGACTCCTTCCCCGACCGGGTTTTTGAGGGGCGGGTGGTGTGGATCAACGACGCCGGCGAGTTTGCCGTGAAAAAAGCCGTCAACGAGATGCACGAGCACGACATCAGGAGTTTTGAAGTCAAAATTGATGTGCCCAATCCCGACTTAAGCCTTAAAACCGGCATGACGGCCAGGGTGAAGATAATCGAGTAGCGGGGCGCCGCCAAAGGAGGCTTTGCGAATTGGAACCAGTCGTAAAAGTAAAAGACCTGGTGCAGAAAACCGGCCGGCGGACGGTCCTAAACGGGATTTCCTTTGAGGTTTACCCGGGGGAATGCTTTGCCGTCTTTGGGGCGGGCGGCAGCGGCAAAACGGCGCTCATTCACGTGCTGGCGGGGGTGGACGCCTTTACTTCCGGGGAGGTGGAAGTGCTAGGCGCCAATGTAAAGAAAAGCGGAGCCTTTAAGCGCTCTACCGGCCTGGTCACTCAGAAGAGAAGCCTCTTTGGCCAGCTGACGGCGGCCGAAAATTTAGACTTCCTGGCCGCCTTAAAAGGCGCTCCCACTGGGGCCATCCCCGATCTGGTCGGGCGTCTGCAACTGGAGGAGCACCTTAAAAGCCGGGCGGCAGCCCTGGAAGAGGGGGCCTACCGGCGGCTCTCCCTGGCCTGCGCCCTCTTAAACTCGCCGCGGCTGCTCTTGGCCGACGAAATTACGGAGAGGGTCGACCCCCACTCGTTAAAAGTAATTATTAATGAAATAAAAAGCTTTCTGGCCGGCGGGGGCACCGTCGTCTGGGCCCTGGCCGACCCCTCTTACCTCCACCTGGCCACGGGTGTTGGCTGGCTGGAAGGGGGCCGGATGGAAGTTTTGGAGCCCACCCGTGCCGTAAGAAAACTCAAAGAGGCGCTTGGCGCCGCGTTAGGTACGGCGGGTTCTTTGGGTGGTGAGGAATGTGCTGCGGAAAACGGCGGCCCTTGCCGGGCGTGAACTCACTTCCTTGTGGCGCGACAAGACCCTGCGCGGCATCCTCCTCCTGGGGACCGTGCTGGGGCTTTTACTCTTCTGGTCCACCTACTGGGCGCAGGTTTTAAAGAGCATACCAACTGCTATTGTGGATTTAGACCAATCCTCCGCCAGCAGGGAGTTTGTAGAGCTGGTAAAAAATGCGGAAAACCTGCAAGTGATGCTCTTTGTCCCCTCTTTTGAGGAACTGCGGGAGTTGATCGAGAGGGGCGAGGTAGCGGTGGGCGTGGTCATCCCGCAAAACTTCGGGAAAGACGTAGCGCTGGGCCGCCGGGCCAGGGTGGAGGTCATCATCGACGGGAGCAACATTATTTACGCCACCAACGCCACCAGCGCCGCCCTGGCCGTAGCTCGCACGGCCGGTGCCCAGGCCAGCATCAAGACGCTCGCCGCCCGCGGCGTCCACCCGTTGCAGGCCCAAGATGCCTACCAGTCCATTGTCTTCCGTGAAGAGCCGTGGTTTAACCCCACACTCAACTACGCCTTCTTCCTGGTAGTGGCGCTGGCCTTAAACGTCTGGCAGCAGTGCTGCACGCTGGCCGCCAGTACGACCATCATCGGCGAAGTTGGCTCCGAGAGCTGGGTTCAGCTCAAGGCGGCCGGTGTACCGGCTTTCCACCTCTTTGCCACCAAGGCGGCCGTGCACATCGCCCTCTACACGCTGCTTGCCCTGCCGGTGTACGCCGTCTCTTACGGGTTCTTTAGTGTGCCGCTGCACGCCAAGCCGGCAGAGCTAATCCTCTTCACCGCCGCCTTTGCCGCCGCCCTGCACGGCGTGGGCACTTTTGTTTCTAGCTTTGCCGGCAGCGCCTTGAACTCCACCAGGTTCGGTATGCTGGTGGCCCTTCCCTCCTTCATCCTCTCCGGCTACACCTGGCCGCTGGAGGCCATGCCGCCCTTCATCCAGCACCTGGCCAGGCTTTTGCCGCAGACCTGGTTTTTCCAGGGGTTTAACTACCTCACCTTTAAGGGGGCGGACCTTACTTTCATGTCCCGCTACTACTTGGTGCTCGTGACAACGGCCGCCGCCTGCTACGCCGCCTCAGCAGTTGTCTACACCTTAAGGGCCAACAAAAGGGTGCTGGGAGGTTGGCCAGCGTGAAGCAGGTACTTTCCATAGCCTATTACGAAACCCTGCAGATTTTTAAGGATAAAATCCTGACGCTTTTAATTTTTGTCGTTCCCTTAGGCTACGCCGCCGTCTTTGGGGCGGTCTACAGCGCCGGCCTGCTGACTGATATACCGCTGGCCGTGGTGGACTTAGATCAGTCCAGGCTCAGCCGGGAAGTTGCCTTGGCCTTTAAAAACAGCCCGCGCTTTGCGGTAGTCGAGGGCATTGACAGCTATGAAGCCTTCGAGCGGGCCATGCGTACCGGTAAAGTGCGGGCCGGGGTGGTCATCCCCGAGCACTTTGAGGAGGATCTCGCCGCCCACCGCACGGCCACCGTCCTGACGGCCTACGACGCCTCCAACCTGCTCTGGGGCTACAACGCGCGCAAGTACACCGCCGAGGTCATCAACACCTTTGCCGCCAGCCACGCCGCCTCCTTCATGGCCGGCCTGGGGATGAACAAGCGGGAGATCAAAAACGTCCTGGAAGCGGTAACCGTTAACACCGATGTGTGGTACAACCCCACTTACAGCTACGCCACCTTCCTCTTTATGGGGCTGGTGCTGATGATCATCCACCAGATCTGCCTCCTAAGTGTAAGCCTCACCGTCACCAGGGAAAAGGACAGCAACAGCTGGGTGCAGTTCCTTGCCGCCCCCACCCCCCGCTGGAAGATATTTGCCGGCAAGTGCCTGCCGTACTTTATTACCAATTTTTTTAATTACGGCCTGCTAATCTGGTTTGCCGCCACCTTTGTTGGCGTTAAAGTCGAAGGCAGCCTACCCCTGGTGGTTGTCTTCGGCCTCCTATTTGACGTCATTATTACGGCGGCCGGATTTTACGTTTCAACCCTGGCACCCAATTCGCTCCAGGCCACCCGCCTCCTCATGCTGCTCTCCGTGCCGCTCTTCATTATCTCCGGCTACACGTGGCCGGCCACGCACATCCCTGCCGCCGTCAACTGGCTGGCCCGGCTCTTGCCCTACACCTGGATGGCCGAAGGGTTAAGGCTGGTCACCGTAAAAAATGCGGGGGCAGAACGCGTTCTGTCCCACCTTGCGGCCCTGGCCGCCGCGGCCGCCGCCGCCGTACTGCTGGCCGCCAATTTTCCGCAAAAAAGAAAACCGCCTGCGGACGTTTAAATGGCCAATTTTTCCAACTAGTTTATTAAATTTTGATGATTTCCACGCCGCTGTAATAGTGGCCAAGGATGGTACGGTAGCCGTAGCCCCGCTCGGCCATGCCCTTGGCCCCGTACTGGCACAGGCCCACGCCGTGGCCGTGGCCGGTGGTGGTGAAGGTGATCGCATCGCCCTCAATGCGCCAGGTGAAATTGGTGGAGCGCAGGCCCAAAAGGTCCCTTACGGCCACTGCCGCAAGCCGCCGCCCGCCGATCTCCACCATCTTCGGCCTGCCCGTAGCCGTCCTTTCCAGAACTTTTACGGCCGGCCGCTCAAACTCCCCGCCGGCCCCGCTGCCTCCCGAAGCGGGGACGGCAGCCAGGTTCGTGCCCAAAGCCCGGTCAACCTCCTCTAAGGAAAAGGAGGCTACCTGCACCGGGGTGGGGTCGGCGTCGTAGGGGCAGGGCACGCTGCGCAAGTACGGGGCGGCGGCCTTCCACACGTCTTCCGAGTTCTCGGTCCGGCCGCCGCAGGAGGCGCAATAAACGGGGTCAATGAGCTGGCCGTTGTAGACCAGCACTTCGCCCCGCGTGGCGTCCACGGCTTCCTTTACCTTGTAGTAATAGTTGTAGTACTTGACTGTTCCCCAGCGCTTTTTCAGCTCCTCGCGGGAAAGCCACGCCTGCCCGTGCCGGGGGTCGTCGCAGATGTCGGCTCCCGGGTGGGCCGGGTTGGCCACCCCGCCGGCGGCCAGCCTTTTGACAATGTAGGTCCTGGCCGCCACCGCCTGGGCCTTGAGGGCCTCTTGGGGGAATTCGGCCGGCATTTCGGCGGCCACCACCCCCACCAGGTACTCCTCCAGGTCGAGCACCCTCACCCTGTCCTCGGCGTGGACGTAGAGGCGCACTCTCGCGCCGCCCGGCCCAAAGCCGGCCTGCTTTTTAGCCCCGGCCACCAGCGGGGCGGCCGCCAGGAGTGACAGGGCCAGGAGAAGCGCCCCCGTAATGAGCCTCTGCAGCATTGCCCGCATCACATGCCGCCACCTCCCCCACCCGGACGTGGACCAAAAGCCAAAGCTTCCTTAAAATAAACAACTGATTATCTCCATAAAGACAACCGCCGTATCCGGACAGCTTCAGTAGTAATGACAGTAAAAGAACCTGGCATTTCGCTTCCATGCCTATTGAGAGCAGAGAGAACAAGATTTGCCTTACCTGCCGGAGGTACACCTGCTAGGCGAATCAAAACTATTCCTAATGCAAAGCGGCGCTGACGATAGACAAGATCACCGAAATCTTTGTCTGCTGTCAGAAGTAGTGCCTGTTCGCGATTGGTTACATCCAACACGGCTTCATCCGGTATTCCAGGCTCCATTTCGGCCACGTACAAGACAGTATATCCAGCCTGACGCAGGAATGAGACAATCTGACGATCTACACTTTCATCGGCAACAAATTTCATTATTTGGCCGCCTCACCAATAGGATAGACCACATCTGCCCTCAAGGCATCGGCTGCAAATGCTAAGGCTGCCCTGATTGCCTCTCTGGTCAGGCGGGGGTGGGCGTCAATAATCTGCTCTACTGTTTCACCAGCGGCCAACTTTTCCAGGATAAGCTCCACGGTAATACGTGTTCCAGCAATCACTGGCTTGCCCATCATTACTTTTGGGTCCGAGACAATCAAAACTTCACGTTTTTGCATTGGACTTCCCTCCCGTTACAGCTTTATGCCTACGCGCTCCTTAATACAACTTATATAAATTATACA
>CAZLAK010000058.1:0-7486 GCA_964557545.1 uncultured Pelotomaculum sp. | reverse complement strand
CTGGAGAGTATTTCGCGAGCCGTACCTGACCTGCTGATCACCGACCTGAACATGCCGGAGATGGACGGCATAGAACTGATCCGGCGGGTGAGGCAACTGCCCCCTCCGCCGCGCTTTGTACCCATCGTCGTGCTTACCACCGAGTCCCAGCAGGCCAAGAAGGAGGAGGCCCGCAGGGCAGGGGCCACGGCGTGGGTGACCAAGCCGTTCACACCTGAGGGGCTGGAGGGGGTCATCAGGCGGCTGGTGCGGTTCTAGGCGCTGGCCTCAATTGTCGGGCTGGCCGTGCGAAAACAAAAAAGGCGGCATGTGCCGCCTTTTTTTAAGGCAGGCGCGCATTCCTGGCACTTCGATATAGAAAGCTTGCCAGGCTGTGGGAGGCTCACAAGAGACGCTTGTGGTTACGCGTTCCTACGACGCCTGTTCTAATACACGTCAGAGGTGGTGTTTTCAGTGGCACAAGGGCTTCTTCTGTTCCCGAAAGCTCTATCGAGCGGACTTTGCGGTTGTCTGAGGCGGGCTCCTTTGGGTATGGGCCGGAAAAAGCGATGAGTGTGAGGCGTGAACAAAAGCGCTTTTGGGGGTGCTCGGAAAAAATGAGGGACTGGGACGAACTGCCAGCAGTTTTTGGCCCGAGGGAACTAGCTGCGTTTTTGGGAGTGGGGAGAGAGACGGCCTATGAACTGTGCAGGAGCAGGGGCTTCCCCGCTGTGAGGATCGGCAAAAAGATCCGCATCCCTAAAGACGGATTACGTCGCTGGTTGGAAGAGCAGACATCAGCGGGGCCTCGCCCACAGCAGTGGCCCCGCTGATCCTTTGTTAACCACGATGGCTGGCGGTGAACTTTTACGACAATTTTACGACAATCAGGTTAGGAAACACGATGAAAAGACGGTACAAGAAAGGATTTCCAATCGGCGCAGGCCGCATAAACACTGCTGTTCTGGGACTACACGGGAACATCCGGGACAGGGCTCTTCAGATTGACACGCAGAAGGTCGGAGGTTCAATTCCTCTCCCGCCCACCAGATAACACATAAAATGAAAAAGCCGTCTTGAGGGCGGCTTTAATGTTTTGATAAAGGGCGCTTACTCTTTTATTGCGCCTGTTTGTTGTGCTCATTGCGCTTCGTTTTGGCAGCCGAAGCCGTATTCGTACTTTACTGTTCCAAGGCAGTCAATATAACCCCGTTCCTGCATTTTGACCCAGAAAGGGAGGGCCTCTTCCATGATTTCGTTGACTACTATGTGCCTGAATTTCGGGCGCAGTATTTTAAGCGCTTCTTCTCCCAAGCCGTGTCCTTTGGGGTTTAAACCAATAGTAAGCACCCTTAAATCAAATTTTTCCCCGTCGGCAAAGCCGATAATCCTGACACCGCTGTCAAACAAGTACAGTGTTGCTTCTCTTTTACCGTAAAAATACTTCCTCTCTCTGTAATCCGGGGTGTAGCCGCTTTTTAGGGGCATTTAGCACCACCCCGCAGGAAAATGTTTGCTGAGCATATTTTAATATATTTTTGATATTTTTTGAATATTTAGAAAAAATTATTTTTTTCACAAGTTTAAACCCTCGGGGGTATTTTTTAGATAAAAGTATTGACTTATGGCTGGGGAGAGGTAATAATATCACTGTAAAGCGAAATAATGTAGCGGTGAGGGGAGTAGCCTCCGGACAGTTCGTCCGGAACAGTGATCGTCAGGACGGTAGGAATACCCGGTCACTGTAACCATGAGTTGGGAAGGCAAGACCTTGCGTATTTTCAGGTGTGAAAATGCGTGCAAGGTCTTTTTGTTTTGGTTTTTGTGGACAAAATTTTATTCGGAGGTGAAAGAATTGTTGTTTGATGTCGTTGTCCTGGCAGGAGGGCTCCTAGCTGTGCTGGCAGGAGCAAAGACGTTTACTAACGGCATTGAGTGGGCGGGGAAAAAACTCGATCTTTCTGAAGGTGCAGTGGGGAGCGTCCTGGCCGCTGTGGGCACGGCCATGCCCGAAAGTATGGTCCCCCTTATCGCCATTCTGTTCGGCCCTCCCGGCACAGCGCACGACGTGGGCATAGGGGCCATTTTGGGTGCGCCTTTTATGCTGAGCACTCTTGCTTTTGGAGTAGTGGGGATTTCTAAAATAGTTTGCTGCCGCGGGGAGGGCGGGCGCTGCATAGACGTTAGGCGTTCGATTTTTACCAGGGATTTGCGGTACTTTATCATTTTCTACACGCTGGCCGTGCTGGCTGCCTTTACGCCCTGGAGGCTGGCTAAAATAGCGGTAGCTGCCTTCTTGATCTGCGGTTACGCCTTCTACGTCAAAAAAACCCTGGGGGACGGTGACAGCCTTTCTGAAGCGGATTTAGAACCTTTATTTGTGTGGCGCAAAGAAGGTCAGCCGCCGCTGTACGCCGTTATTGGGCAAGTCATCGTAGGTCTTGTGTTGATTGCAGCAGGGGCCCATTACTTTGTCGACGGTTTGAGCATGCTGGCCGAGGCGGTTATGGTGCCGGCTTTGATCCTGTCCCTTATCATCACGCCTGTAGCAACAGAACTGCCCGAAAAATTTAACAGTGTGATCTGGGTTAAAGAAGGCAAGGATACACTGGCAGTAGGTAACATTACGGGTGCAATGGTGTTTCAGAGTTCAGTAATACCGAGCTTAGGCATACTGTTTACACCCTGGAACCTGACTTTTTTGGCCGCGCTGAGCGCTTGTCTTGCGCTGCTGTCCGGATTGACGGTGTACATCTTTACCGTTAAGCAAAAAGCGCTGCGGACTTCTACTATGCTGTACCCCGTGGTTATTTACGGTTTGTTTTTGCTGACAGTATTTGCTGTTCTTTAAGGCTGGTGTATAATTAAACGGGCAAGGTAAGTGCAAAATTATTCTTAAAAAGGGGGTTTTTGCCTGGATGAACAATTTAAAAGTGTGGCTGTTGATGGGTGCTTTGTCCATTATTCTGGTGTTAATTGGCGGAGCTGTAGGGGGTAAATCGGGAGCGCTTACCTTTTTCCTTATCTCTCTGGCCATGAACTTTTTCAGTTATTACTACAGCGACCGGGTAGCAATAGCCATGACCGGCTCAAAGCCGATTTCTGAGGGTGAGGCGCCCGAGCTGTACTCGATAGTCAGGCGGCTTTGCCAGAGGGCGGGTGTGCCCATGCCGCGGCTTTACCTTTGTCCTTCTTCTCAGCCAAACGCTTTTGCCACCGGCAGGAACCCGTCGCATTCGGCTGTGGCCGTGACCAGCGGCCTTTTAAAACTGCTGGGCCGCAGTGAAATTGAAGGTGTCCTGGCGCACGAAATTGCCCACATAAAGAACCGTGACGTGCTGCTGGGCACTCTGGCCGCCACACTTGCCGGCGCCATTACTATGGTGGCGCACCTCATCCAGTGGGGCGCTTACTTCGGGATGGGGCGCGGGGAAGACGACGAAAGGGGCGGCAGTTTTATCGGTATGCTGGTGATGGCTGTCCTGGCTCCCATAGCGGCTATGATCATCCAAATGGCTATTTCCCGCTCCCGGGAGTACCTGGCCGACGAAACAGGGGCGAGAATTGCCGGCAGCCCGTCGGGGCTGGCCAGCGCGCTTCTCAAACTGGAAGAGGCGTCCCGCCTTATCCCCATGCAGGTCAACCCGGCAGCTTCTCACCTGTTTATCGTCAACCCGCTGTCGGGAGAGTCGCTTATGAGGCTTTTCAGCACTCACCCGCCCATCAGCGAGAGGGTCAAGCGGTTAAACCAGCTGAAGTTTTAAGGTGTATTTAAAAAAGTTCAGTTTTTTAGTAAAAATAAGCATAAAAATAAAAAGTGTGTGTAAACGCTATAAAAGCATTTAATGGGGGGCACGGTTGCCCCCTTATGTTTTAGGGCGTACAAATACTTATAAATTTGTGGTATAATTAATAAAAGTTTGATAATTATATAGCAACGACAGTATTTGTATGCTGGATTCTACATTTTAAGTTCTGGTTTTATGTTTTTTTATGTTTTAAAAAATTAAACAGGTTTTGAGAGGGGGTGACTGCTGCATGGAGAGGGCGGTAGCTGTTACTTACAACGCTGCTATGTTTAAAGATGTTTTTGAATATGAATTCACGTACATAAAGGGCTTTATGCGCAATGTTAAGAGGTTTGCGGACAGGCCTGCTCTTACCTGCCCGCTGAGAGAAAAAACCTGGACTTACGCGGAACTGAATGAGGAATGCAACAAGCTGGCCCGTGCCTTGCTCGAAGACGGCGTAGAGAAGAATGAGGTTGTGATGTACCAGCTCTTCAATTCACCGGAATTTGTTTTTGTATACCTGGCCTCGCAAAAGATCGGCTCGGTAAATTGCCCCGTAAACTTTAAATTGGCCCCCGGAGAAACGGCTTATATTATCGATGACAGCAAGCCGGCGGTATTTTTCTACGACGAAGAGTTGGTAGAAAACGCTCTTTCAGCCCTTAAAATGGCCAAACACAAGCCGCGGCGGGTGGTGGCGGTCGGAAATGCCTTAAATGAACGTTTACAGGAAGGGATAGTCACCTATGAACAATACGTTTCGGGTTTTAACGGGGACGAACCTTTTGCCGTAAGGCCGGTGCACATTTACGATGAAACCACCAGGCTTTACACATCGGGTACCACCGGCCTCCCCAAAGGGGTGCCGCTGAACACTATCAACGAGGTCCTTTCGGCTCACGACGTGATCATGCACTTCCCCCTCTCCCCCCAAGACAAAACTATGAATATGAGCCCCTGGTTTCACCGTGGCGGCCTGCACTCGGGCGGCCCTACGCCGACCCTGTACGTGGGCGGCGAAGTGATCATTTTAAGGCAGTTCCACCCCCGGACCTGTCTTGACTTCGCCGAAAAGTACGGAGTGACGTTTTTGATCGGGGCTCCGCCCATGTTAAAACTTCTCAGCGATTTGCAGGAAAGAAAGCCGAGGGACTTGAGCAAATTAAAAGGTATCGTGACTATGGGCGCACCGCTGGAGCGCGAAGCATGCTTGAGGTACCACAGGGTCCTGACCGAAAATATATTTAACGGTTACGGCACGACAGAAACTTTCTGGAACACCATGCTGCGGCCCTACGATCTGCCGGAGATGGCCGGCAGCGCCGGGCGGAGCTGCACCGACGACGAAGTGCTGGTGGTGAAGAAGTACGCAGACCGCAGGGCCGAACCGGATGAACTGGCGGCGAGGGACGGCGCGGAGATAGGGGAAGTCATTATTAAGACCCCTGCCAAATCCACTTACTCTTATTACAACAGTCCGGCCGAGAGCGAAAAGGCCTTTTATAAGGGCTGGCTTTATACCGGCGACCTGGCCACGTGGGACGAAAACGGCTACATTACCATTGTGGGCCGCAAAGACGACATGATCATATCTTCGGGCGAAAACATCCACCCCGTGCAGGTGGAGGAAATCTTAAGCGAGCATCCTAAAGTGGCCGACGCCTTTGTGGTCGGTGTGCCGGATGCCACGCGGGGAGAGGTTGTTTGCGCTTATGTGGTGAGCAGCGGGGGCGAGGTTTCGGCGCGGGAGCTGGACGATCACTGCCGCCGCCACCCCATGCTGGCCGTGTTTAAGAAGCCCCGCTATTACCGCTTTGTTTCCGAGCTCCCTTACACGGCGACGGGGAAGAAGATGCGCTACAAGATAAGAGAGCAGGCCAGAGAAGACCTAAAGGCCGGGCTTTTGGAAAGAGTGTAGCCCGCACAAATACCCCGGCGAAAAGCAAAAAACAAAAAAATATGAGGTCGCGGTGAAATGCGCACAATACTTTACACGGGCAAGGGAGGAACCGGCAAAACGAGCCTTGCTGCTGCCACGGCTCTTCTGGCGTCCGGTTTCGGGCACCGCACTCTGGTTTTGAGCACGGATGTGGCCCACAGCTTGAGCGACTCTTTTGAGGTCCATCTCGGCCCGGAACCGGTGCGGGTAACGGAAAATCTGTGGGGTCAGGAGATAGACGTCTACCGTGAGCTCGAGGTCCACTGGGGAACGATTCAAGAATGGCTTAGCACTTTTCTGCGGTGGCAGGGAGTTAAAGCAGTAGTGGCGGACGAACTGGCCGTGCTGCCCGGCATGGAAGAGTTGGTGTCCCTGCTGCATGTGGTTCACCGGCACCGGGAAAAGAGTTTTGACCTCTTGGTCGTCGACTGCGCGCCGACGGGGGAAACCTTGCGGCTGTTGAGCCTGCCGGAAGTAGCCCGCTGGTACATGCGGCATTTCTTCCCCATTGAGAAGAGAATTGTGAGCACAATAGCGCCGCTGGCCAAAAGAATGCTTAACGTGCCTTTGCCAGAGGAGGAAATCTTTTTAAGCGTGGAAGAACTCTACGGCCAGCTGGAAGAAATGAAGGAAGTTTTGCAGGACAGCTCAAAGTCTTCAGTGCGCCTGGTAGTCAGCCCGGAAAAAATGGTTATCAAGGAGGCCCAGCGTAGCTTTAGCTATTTAAACCTTTACTCCTACTCCGTAGACCTCGTTATCTGCAACCGGGTGATCGGCGGCCAGCCCGACAGCGCCTTTATGGAGAAGTGGAGGGAAATCCAGGCGCCGTACCTGGACTTGATAAACGAGGCTTTCAGTCCCGTTCCCGTCCTTAAAGCCCCGCTTTTGCCGGGAGAATTGCTGGGCATGGAGATGCTGGAGCATTTTGGCAGAAGGGTTTTTGGTGACTCTGACCCTTCTAAGATTTTCTATACCGGCTGTGCCCAGAGGTTTTTGGAAGACGGAAAAGAGATGGCTTTGGAGCTGGACGTGCCTTTTGTGAGCAGGGATGAGATCACAGTGCTCGAAAGGGGCCGCGAGCTTACTATACAGGCCGGCAAGTACCGCAGGCACGTCTTTTTGCCCCTTTCGTACAGCGGATGCCGGGTAAAGGAAGCTGTGTACAGCGGGAACACTCTTAAGATTATATTTTCTAAAGAGGAGGGCAGCGAGTGATGGCTTGCCGTCTGGTGGAAGTAAAGTATGATTCCAAGGAGGGCCTGGTTATTCACCTTTTGTCTCCCTCGCTTTTTCCCAGTGAGGTGAGGAGCCACCTGCTCGGGGCAAAGCGCGAGCTGCTTTTGGCTCTGCGCGGCTTTTTGGATGCGGCAATTTCTGCATTAGAAGAAGGCCAGCCTCCGGAAAAACCCCGCCGGGTGGAAGTAACCGGGCCAAAAAAAGGGGAATAGGGCAGAAAAAACAGGGTATGAAAAAGGCGCTCCCCCAAAGGGCAGCGCCTTTCTTGTGCGCCCGGCATGTCTGCCAAGCCGATGGGTTGAAAGAGACCTTGTGCGAAGTTTGATTTGCTCCGCAAGCGGGTGCTCCATGCTCAATAAGCTGTCTATCATAAATGGGCAACTACTCGCAATTTTTATATTGGCTCTTCATCCAGGGCTATGTGTCTTGTTAAGTAAGGGCCGGCCCTATCCTGCTGAAATTTCTAAGCAAATTGTTTGTTGGCAAATTATTTTTGTTTTTTTATAATTAGTTTCATCAATTGTTTTGGTATAATATAAAG
>CAZLAK010000057.1:0-7487 GCA_964557545.1 uncultured Pelotomaculum sp. | reverse complement strand
CTGTACAATATAACCGTAAAAACCGGCCAGTTTGAAATTATTAAAGACTCTATAGCCGCTATAACTGACGACCGGCGCCTGCAGGCCCTGCTCATCGCCTTCTCCTTCGGGGCCTTCCTTGAAGGGGCAGCTGGTTTTGGCACGCCGGTGGCTATCACCGCCTCCATGCTAGTGGGTCTGGGCTTCAACCCCTTTTACGCGGCCGGCATCTGCTTGATCGCCAACACCGCACCGGTAGCTTTTGGCGGTATCGGCATCCCCATTATTACAGCCGGCGGGGTTACGGGGTTGGATGCCATGGCCATAAGCCAGATGTGCGGCCGCCAGCTTCCCTTCCTGTCGGTATTTGTGCCGTTCTGGCTCATACTCATCATGTCCGGCTGGAAGGGCGTAAAAGAAGTCTGGCCAGCCGTGCTGGTATGCGGAGTTTCCTTTGCTGCCATGCAGTGGTTTTCCTCCAACTACTTAAGCCCCATGCTCCCTGATATTCTCTCTTCGCTTACTTCCATTATTTGTTTAGTCCTCTTCCTGCGCGTCTGGAAACCCAAAAATGTCTGGCGCTTTGCCGATGAACCGCCCGCCACTCTGAAAGTCAAACGCCACAGTGCCGGTGCTATACTGAAAGCGTGGTCCCCGTTTATCATCCTCACCGTTCTCATCGCCGACTGGGGACTGCAGCCGGTTAAGTACATCCTCGATAAAGCAACAGTAAAAATAGTGTTTACCGGTTTGGACAAAATGATCCTGGTAGGCGGAAAACCGCTGTCTGTAGTCTACAACTTCAACTGGCTGTCGGCTGCCGGAACATCTATTCTCATCGCGGCTATCATTTCGGCCTTCATTTTAAAAGTAAGCCCGGCCAAATTCATAGAAATTTTCTGGGAAACATTAAAATCCCTGCGCTACGCTTTGCTCACTATTGCCTGCGTTCTCGGCTTTGCCTACGTTTCTAACTGGTCGGGCATGACCACTACGCTCGGCAAGGCCTTTACCATTACCGGCGCAGCCTTCCCGTTCCTCTCTGCATTCCTGGGCTGGCTCGGGGTATTCATCACCGGCAGCGACACTTCTTCCAACGCCCTGTTCTGCAGCATGCAAAAAGTCACGGCTGAGTCCATGGGCATAAACCCCGTACTTACTGTGGCCACCAACTCTTCCGGCGGCGTAGCTGCCAAAATGATCTCGCCGCAGAGCATCGTCGTCGGCACCTCTTCTACCGGACTGGTGGGACGCGAGGGCGACCTCTTCCGCTTTACTCTGCCGCACAGCCTATTCTTTACCGTATTAGTCGCCCTCATTGCCCTGGCCCAGGCATATCTCTTCCCGGGCATGATCCCGGCGGCCGTGGCGGCAGCGGCAGCGGCAGCCAAAGCTACCAGCGGCGGGGAAATCATTCTGCTAGCAACCGGTGCTATAATCCTAATACTGGCCGCCATTGCCTATCGCCAGTGCGACACCAATGTCCCGCAAAATCAAAAAGCCTAAAGCACTGGGGGGTCTAATAATGTCAAAAACTGATCTCATCCGGGCCTTAATTAACCTTTTAGGAAAAGGAAACGTGGTAACGTCCAAAGAAGATTTAATCTGTTACTCTTTTGACGCTACTGCCGGCCTGCCCGAACGCATCCCCGATGTGCTCGTAACCCCGCACACAACGGAGCAGGTAGCCGCGGTAGTCAGGTTGGCGGCCCAAAACAAAGTACCGGTTTACCCGCGCGGGTCCGGCACCAATTTGAGCGGGGGTACCGTGCCCCTGCACGGCGGGATAGTGCTCTGTACCGTAAAAATGAACAAAATCATTGAAATAGATCCGGAAAACCTGGTTGCCGTCGTTCAGCCCGGTGTGATCATCCAGAGCCTCAATGAGGCCGTAGCGCCCTACGGCCTCATCTACCCCCCTGATCCCGGCTCAATGGCCACTGCCACTATGGGCGGGAGTGTAGCCGAATGCTCAGGGGGGTTGAGGGGCCTTAAGTACGGGGTTACCAGGGATTACGTTATGGGCCTGGAAGTAGTGCTGGCCAGCGGGGAAGTGGCCCGCTTTGGCGGTAAAACGGTGAAAAATGTCACTGCCTACGACATGGTGCGCCTTTTTACTGGATCGGAAGGGACACTGGGAATTATTACCGAAATCACTGTCCGCCTCATTCCAGCGCCCGAAACCAAAATAACCATGTCGGCTGTCTTTAAAGACCTGGCCAGTGCCGGCCGCACCATCGAAGGCATCATCAAGAACAAGGTTATACCGGCCACCATGGAAATAATGGATAAGGTAACGATGGAAACGGTGGAAAACCACACTCACGCCGGCCTGCCGACTGAGGCCGAGGCCATTCTCCTCATCGAAGTCGACGGCATTCCGGAGGTAGTACAGAGGGAAGCAGCTATCGTCCAGGAAGTAGTTACCAAAAATGGCGGGGAAATTAGAGTAGCTGCCAACGAGCAGGAGCGCAACCAGCTCTGGGCCGCCAGGCGCGAAGCCCTGCCGGCACTGGCCCAAAAACGCCCCACCACCATTTTAGAAGACGCCACAGTTCCCCGCAGCAAAATAACGGAAATGCTTCTGGCCATCCAGGACATCGGGCGGCGTTATAACCTCACCATTGGCACCTTTGGACACGCTGGCGATGGCAACCTGCACCCCACCATCCTAACCGATACCCGGGATAAAGAAGAAATGGAGCGCGTACACAAGGCAGTTGACGAAATATTTAAGGCCGCCCTATCCCTGGGCGGCACTTTAAGCGGAGAACACGGCATTGGCATGGCTAAAGCGCGCTACCTTCCCTGGGAAATAGGGATGAGCGGCGTAAATGTATTGAAAAAAATAAAAGAAGCCCTCGACCCCGACTACATTCTAAACCCCGGCAAATTGGTGCCCTTTGGGGAGGGTGAAAAGTGAGCCACTTTCACGATCTTTCTTTAGTTGGAGAAGAAATAGCTAACTGCATGCGCTGCGGCAACTGCCAAGCCCAGTGCCCCTATTACCGGGAAACCAAAAGCGAGTCCAACGTGGCCCGCGGGCGCATACGCCTGGCCAAAGCCATTTTAGAAGGCAGCCTTTCTTACAGCCCGGCTTTAGCCGAGCGCCTGGAGTGCATGACCTGTTATGCCTGCAACGCCAATTGCCCCTGCGGGGTAAAGGTCGACAAAATACTCCTGTCCGCCCGCGCCGCCCTGGTAAGGGACGGCGGCGCGCCAGCCCTAAAAAAGGTTATGGCGGTTGCCTTAAAAAACCAGCGCATGCTCGACCTCTTTATCAAAGCAGCCGCCGGGGCCAAGCCGCTGTTTTTAAAAACGCACCCCTTGGGCGGGCACCTCTTACGCTTTTCTTTTGGTTTAGACGGCCGCCGCATAATACCCCAATTTACAGCCAAGTCTTTTCGCGATTCTCATCCGGAATACATTTCCGTGCCCGGCGCTAAAAAAACGGCAGCCCTCTTTACCGGCTGCCTGGGAAATTACGTTTACCCCAAGACTCCTTCTGCCGTTGTGGAAATCCTGACTAAAAGCGGTTTTAACGTCATTATACCCAAAGAGCAGCACTGCTGCGGCGCCCCGCTTTCTCTAAACGGCGTGGTCGACGCCGCCGAAGCCCTGGCTAGATCCCACGTGGACATTTTTTCAAACATTAAAGCCGATGTCATCGTCACGGCTTGCGGCACGTGCGGAGAGTCGTTTAAAAAGAAATACCCCGAACTTTTAGACGGCCAAACATCTTATGTTGCCAGGGCTTTAGAAATTGCCTCCAAAACTTACGATATTGCCCAAATTGCCTGTGAGTACATCCGCACCAGCCGCTCACAGCCAAAGGATGTCAGGCTGACCGTGACTTACCACGAACCGTGTCACTTGGGAAGGGGAATGGGTGTAAGCAGCGAGCCGCACGCGCTCTTCAAAGAAATACCGGGACTTACGTTCGTGCCCCTAAAAGAACCGAGCCGCTGCTGCGGCAACGCCGGCTCCTTCAACATTACCCACTACGATCTCTCGCTGAAAATTTTAAAACATAAACTTGCCGATATCGATAACACAGGGGCGGAAGCGGTAGTCACCGGCTGCAGCGCCTGCCGGATGCAGTTGGCTGACGGCATGGCTCAAGAAGGGAAAAAACCCCGTATCCTCCATACTGCCGAACTTTTGGCTATGTCCTTAAAGTAAAACGGTGGCACGCACAAAATTTTGGGCGCGGGTTTGCCAGATCCGCGCCTTAACTTCTCTTTGTATGCGATAAATAAAAAAATAAAATAATATAAATTGATTGTTTATATTTGGCTAATGTATAATTATAAGAAAAACAGCTTAAGCAAGAAAGGATAGCACATGGAACTCCAGCCTATAAAAACTAAACGCATTTATGAAACAATTGTTGAGCAAATAAAAAATTTAATAGTCAGCGGCAACTTAAAACCGGGCGATAAGCTCCCCTCGGAAAAAGAGCTGGCCGAGATGTTTCAGGTCAGCCGCACGTCGGTAAGG
The DNA here is from genome assembly GCA_964557545.1 of uncultured Pelotomaculum sp. GTDB lineage: Bacteria > Bacillota > Desulfotomaculia > Desulfotomaculales > Pelotomaculaceae > CAZLAK01. The sequence continues at coordinate 3,008 of CAZLAK010000057.1, read as the reverse complement.
GAAGCGCTTTGCGCCTTGGACATGGCCGGGCTTTTGGAAGTGCGCCCGGGGGGCGGTGCTTTTGTGCGCCAGTCCAACCCAAACGATATTCTGGAATCACTTTCCTTTGCTCTCATTCTAGAAAAAGAAAAAATCCGCGATATTATGGAAGTGCGCAGGGGCTTAGAAATAGAGGCCGTAGGCTTGGCCGCAGAAAGGGCAACCCCGGAAAATCTAAAGAAAATGGAAGAGGCCCTTAGCCAAATGGAAACCGACCTGGTGGAAGGTGCCCCGGGTGATGAGTCCGATTTAAAATTCCATTACAGCATTATTGAAGCAGCACAGAACCCCCTGCTTTTAAGGGTCATGAATACTATCTACGACACCATGAACCAGACTTTGAGAATCACGAGAAACCTCTGGCTTAAGTCGCCTTCCAGTACACCCCAGCGGTTACTGGAGGAACACCGCCAGATTTACGAGGCCATTAAGTCTAAAAACGATAAAGAAGCCAAAAAAATTATGTCCAAACACATTCAAAAAGTTTTAACCGAGCTAGAACGCATTTACGGTTAAAAATACAACCCTCCTATCTCAACCGAGGAGGGCTTTTTCAACCCGGTCCAGGTGTTCGTACATCGCTTTTTGGGCCGCTTCGTCCTGGCCGCTTCTTACGGCCTCAAAGATGGCGTAGTGCTCTTTTAACAGCCTTTGAGGGGTGCCGGGAGTTTGGTAGAGTTCTTCCCTGGCCTTTTCCTGCAGCCTGCTCATGATTTCCTTTATAGAGTCCATCAGGCGCACGAGCAAGGAGTTGCGGGTAGCTTCAGCAATAGCGTAATGGAACTGCCAGTCTGCCTGCTGGCCCAGTTCACCAGCTTCGATGTCTTTTTCCATCTGCATAAGTGCACTCTCCATTTTCTTTAACTCTTCCTCCGTCCAGCGCAAAGCCGCAAGCCCGGCAGCACCTACTTCGATGATTTTTCTTAACTCTAAGAGTTCAAGCATGGCGTTTTTCTCCGTGGCCAGTACCAGTGCCAGCGTTTGGACCAGGTGATCGGTGTTAACATCTTTTATAAACGTGCCCTCGCCCTGCCTGATCTCAATAAGCCCCATAGCCTCCAGGGCGCGGTAGGCCTCCCGCACAGCAGAGCGGCCTACTTTCAATTTGTCTGCCATTTCCCTCTCTGGAATAAGCCGGTCACCCGGTTTAAGCACTCCCCCGATAATCAAGTTTTTCACCTGTTCAATGATCTCTTCATAAACTTTCTTTGTCTTTACTGGCTTTAAGTTCATTAGTGTATCTCCTCCATAATACATTTCCCAAAAAGGTAGAGGCAAAAGGGGGGCCGTTACAGGTTTAAAACAAAACCACAGGCCCCCCCAAAAAATTTACTGGCTTAAGCTCTCGGCAAGCAGGTCAGCTAAAAATTTAACTTCTACGCCGTTATTTGCTTTTCCTGCCAGACCTCTTTTAAGCTGCATAAGGCAGCCCGGACACTCAACTGCCACCATTTCGGCCCCGCTGTCCATTATATTTTTTAACTTTTTATCTAGTATTTTACCAGAAATCTCGGGGTATTTGATGAGGTAAGAACCGCCAAAACCGCAGCACTCGTCGGCACCGTTCATTTCTCTTAAGTCTGCGCCAGCCCGTTTTAAAAGCTCTCTGGGCTGCTCAAAGACACCCAAGCTCCTCTTTAAGTGACAGGAATCGTGGTAAGTCACTTTTTTCTTTAAGGGCTTAAACGGCAGGTCTTTTTCTGCGCACCCGTAGCGGTAAATAAAATCCGCAAAGTCGTATATTGCGTGCGCTATTTCCTGGGCACGCGGCCCGTAAAGGGTGTCTTCTTTTAAAAGGGACGGGTAGACATTTTTTAAGGCGTGCGTGCAGGTGGGACAGGGGGTCACCAGGTAATCAATACCGGCGCCTTTTGCCGCCGAGAGGTTTTGCCGGGCAAGTTCAGCCATGGTCTTTGGGTCACCCATCTGGCGAGCCGGGTAACCGCAACAGGTCTGCCCCGGCAGGAAGATGTACTCAAAGCCGGCTGCCCGCAACACCTTTTCCACTGACTCGCCAATTTCCGGGTAAATAAAATCCACAAGGCAACCGGCAAAGAAACCTGCCCGTTTTTTACCGGCAGCCGTGTGCGGCTGGCTTGCACCCCGGCCCGTTCTTGCCCTAAGCGGCTGAGCGGCCAGCATGGGCAGGTCTTTAAGCTCGCCCCCGGCCAAAAACGGCGGCAGGCTTATGGTGCCCTTCTTTTTATTTACAAGCGGGCCCTGGGTATGGGATGCTAAGCGCAGCGCGCCGTGGAACAGCTTTTTACGCGGCAAAACCCCTTTTAAAACTAAGCGGGTGAAAAGCGGCAGGCCTTTTTTATCTACTACTCTCTTCCTGAGTTCCAAGATCAGCCGCGGGATGTCTATTTTCCCTGGGCAAAAATCTTTACAGCGCTCACAGCCGATACACAGGGACTGTATTTTTTCGCACGCCTCCAAACCGTGGAAGAAGGCGGTTAAAATGGTGCCAATACCGCCGGTATAAACGTGACCAAAAACGTGCCCGCCTATTTGCTGGAACACCGGGCAGACATTTAAGCAGGAAGCACAGCGTATGCACTGCAGCGCTTCTTTAAATACCGGATCGCGGTTTAACTCTTTGCGGCCGTTGTCCAGCAGGATAACGTGCAACTCTTTAGCAGCCGTATTTCCTTCCAAGTCTACGGCCTGCGAAGTGCCGGTAATGAACGTTACATAACTGGTAATAGCCTGGGCGGTAGCACTGCGGGGCAGGGCCTCTAAAATAGGAAGAGCATCTTCGAACTTTTCCACCAGCTTTTCCAAACCGACGATAATAACGTGCAGGGGCGGCAATGTGGTGGTAAGCCTTCCGTTACCCTCATTGGTCACCATGATCACGGTACCCGTTTCGGCTACAGCAATATTCGCCCCGGATATGCCCATTTCAGCCGTCAAAAACTTTTGGCGCAGCCTTTCTCTGGCCACTTTAACCAAACGGCCTATATCGT
>CAZLAK010000056.1:0-7840 GCA_964557545.1 uncultured Pelotomaculum sp. | reverse complement strand
TCTCCTCCTTCCACAGCCTTACCAGCAAATCCTTCACTGCGCATTCACCTCCCTTCCGGGGGAGTAAAAACTGTCCGCCAACAAATAAGTTAATAAGTTAAGTGCCAGGCACCGTTTCCCGTTTCCCCCAGACGCTCTACCGCGTCTTTCATCACTTGGGGCACGCATCCCATCTCCTTTAAGCGCAGCAAAAGCCTAAGAGGCAGCAGGAGGTCTTTTTGGGCCGCCTCCCGAAAGAGGTCCGGCGGGAGCTTCTGGCCGAAATCTGCCGCCATTAGGTAGGCTTCTAAGAGCAGGGGGAAATTTTTCTCAAAGACAAATTTGTCGGCAAAAACGGGGTGGAGCTTCAATGCGTCCTCCCCGGCAGAGCAAGCCATCTCCGGCATCCCCAGCGCCCGGTAAGCTTCTGCGCAGTGGTAGTAAACCTCCGGCGTCACGTAGCCAAAAGACACGGCCTGCCGGTAGTGGTCGAGGCACTCCTCGTAAAAGCCCCGCCGGTAGAACATGCCGCCCAGTTCTGCCTCCCGGCGCCCCAGCTGGCTTTCTGAAAGGTAACCGTAATGCACAGAGACGGTTTCGATTTTATCGTACCACTGCACGCTGCCCCCGGCCGCCGTCACAGCAAAACGCAGCGGCACGTAAAGCTCCCCGCCCCAAAGGCAGGGCGGCACGTCCAAAAGCGATTCCGATACACCGTAAGGCCCCTCCACTACGGCCACCGGTGAGTTGGGGCCGAACCTGATTGACTTCACCCCGCTGTCAGGCGGCATCCTGATTTCGACAAAGGGCGGGTTGTAAACGGCTGCGCCGCCCAGGGCCGAAGCCAGGTCCCCGGCGGCTACCAAAACCCGGCCCTCTTCCACCAAGACTTTTTTGCCGGCCAGCCAGGGCCGTCCATTAAAGAGAAACGAGGGTTCGCCCGCCCAGCCCTTGCCGGGAAAAAACAAAAGCACGGCGCAGGCACCCAAGAAAAAAGCAAAAACTGGCCAAAACCTAAGTCCGACGGTGAACTTCCGGCCCCAAAAACACTTTCTCCCCGCTTGCGCACTGCTTTTTGCCAGCACGGTGAGGTCCGTCTGCCTCGCCCCCCTAAAAATGAAAAATATTATGAAAAAATAACAAGCGTTGCCAAGTAATTCTATTTGTTTTTAACTTAATTATATCTTTACAGTTAATCAATTGCAAACATTTAAAAGGAACTCGACTTCCTAAAATAGAAATGGTACTAAAGCTCTACAGGACTTGGAAGGCTGGCCAAACTGTCGTAAAATTAAAGGCGGGGAAGGGGGTAAAATGATCTTATGATCTTAGGACAAAGAGTGGTATTTTTTAAATTTAAACACACCGAATTAATACTGGCTTGCATTATTATTTTAGTTTTTGCTGCCTGTTTTAATTACTCAATTGACCGGGCAGAGGCAGCTCCTTTTGATGCAGATCTTCCCGGCGTGCAGGAAATAGACCTGCCGGCTTCCCTTTGCACCAATGTAGCCGTCATCACCGGCCGGGCGGACGGCCCGCACGTAAGTTTAAAAATAAACGGCCAGCCGGTTAACATAGGAGAAGACGGCCGCTTTGCAGCGGAAGTGTTCTGGCCAGTAAGCACCGGCGGAGAATTTCTGCTCCATATTTCCTCAGAGACCAACGGTGCACACGGTGCCTTCACCCACAAGATAGCGGCTTTCCCCGCTCACCCCGTCCTCTACTTTGCGGCCACCGAATACACCAACGACGGCTTTGCCGCGCTCTGCGGCCGCGTTAACCCAAGTCAGACGTCCGCCCTCATCGCCATGGTCATACCCCCAGTTATAGACAGCAGCGTTTTAGAAACATCACTTCCCGGGCAAGCCTTTTTCTCCGGCGCCGCTGAAACGGTGATCAAGAATTCTTTGGGCAACGCATGGCGCCGGGTGCTGGGCAGCAGAGGCGAAAGTAACGGTGAAGACAGTCAGCGCGGTGAAGAGCAGGTAGTGCCCTGGGAGGTAAGCAGCACCACTTTCTACGTGCCCTTTGACGCCGCCGGGTCTTTTTCCTTCTGCGTGCCCCTTTTTGCCGGTCCTAATACTATTGTCCTGGCTGCCGTAACACCAAAAGGGGATGTTTACAGCCAGGCCCGCCGGTGCTTTTACGACTTCCCGCTCACCTTAAACCCCCTTCCGGGCCAAACCAGCCGCTCCCTGCTCGTCGTTTCCGGCACCACGCGTCCGGGCAACAAGGTGACGGTGAACGTAACTTTTAAGGTAAGCGAAACCACCGAGACGAACGAGCAGTACACAGCCACCGTCCTGGCAGACGGCAGGTTCTACACCCCTGTTGTATTGCACGAAGGAGAAAACCGCATAAGTGTTGCTGTCTCTGAGGAGGTTTCGTACTGGTCCGGCAAAACCGGACAAAACATCGTCCACGGGGAGCACTACGTTACGCCGCAGCCCCGGACGGTTAAATACGTACCGGCCGGCACCCGCCCCTAACCCTAAAGCAAATCCATCGCAGGAGGGTTAACATCCTTGCCCTTTTCGCCGGTACCAAAAAAAACTTTTAGACTTCCATCCATCTACCTGGTGCCGGTTTTAGCGGCCGCTGCCCTTATGGCCGTAAACATAAACGCACCCATGGGAGACCCGGATTTTTACTGGCACCTGGCGGCCGGCAGGTGGGTACTCGGGCACGGCCAGATCCCCGCTGCCGATCCCTTTTCTTTTAGCTGCGCCGGCCGCCCCTGGGTAGCCCACGAGTGGCTCTTTGAAACAGCGCTGGCGCTGGCCGACCGGGCTTTGGGCTACACCGGCGCGGTCCTCCTGGGCCACGCTTTCTTTTGGGTTTTTGCCGGCCTTTTTTACCGCTGGCTCAAAACCCTGTCCCCTTCTTCCCTGCTGGCCGCAGGTGCCCTGCTCCTGCCGGCAGCCGTAACCCTGTTTCCTTTTTGGACCCTGCGGCCGCAGATCGCCAGCTATACCTTTTTCGTCGCCTTTCTGGCCGCGCTTCAAAGCGGCGCTCCCCGCGGCGGCCGCCTTTTGGCGCTGGCCGCCCTGACTGCGGTGTGGGCCAACACCCACGGGTCTTTCGTGCTGGCCCCCCTGCTGGTCCTCTACAGGGCACTGTGCGAATTTTTATCTCACTTAATGGAGGAAATAAAAGTAACCGGCCGCCCGCTGCCTGCAGCCGCGCTGGCATCAGCAAAGACTGCGGCCAAAAACTGGGGCGCGGCGTTTACAGTTATAGCTGCGGCCGGAGCCCTCAACCCCTGGGGCTTCTCCCACTACCTGTACCCCTTGGTCATTGCGACGGATACCGTCATGAAGTCGGCCATTGTGGAGTGGCATTCCCCAAATTTCCACCAGCCCTACGCACGCTATCTTCTCTTTGCCTGGCTTTTGGCCTTTATCTGCCGGCCGCTTTGGCCAAAAGCCGCTAAAATCAGGATGACCCTGTTTTGGGCCTGTGTCCTGTTTACATGGCTTACCCTTACCTCTGTGCGCTACGCCCCTTACTGGGTAATCCTGCTGTGCGGCTACCTTCTTCCCGCTGACTGCCCCAAAACAAAAGGCGAGGACAGCTTTGCACTTAAAGGAGCACAGGGGGGCGCAAAAAGTGGACGGACAAGACAGGTTAAGGTCTGGCAGGCGGCCACCCTTTGGCTTTTGGCCTTAGCTTTCGCCGGGGCAGCAATGCTAGGACGCCTTCCCCGCGGGCCGGTCGAAGCCAACGTAAGCCCTGCCTTCCCGCAAGCCGCCGCCGAAAAGCTGGCCGGCGGCCCGCCGGGAACAAGGCTCTTAAACCACTACAACTGGGGCGGGTACCTGATCTGGCGCCTAGGACCAAAACTGCCCGTTTTCATAGACGGGCGGGCCGATCTCTACGCCGGAGAAGTGTTTAACCAGTACTTGAGCTTAATGAAATTAAAAGACGCTCAGGCCCTTCTCGACTACTGGCAGTTTGATCTGGTTTTGATGCCGCCGGACGAGCCGCTGGTGAGCTGGCTGCGCCTAAATCCGGCCTGGGAAACGTGGTACGAAGACGAAAAAGCTGTGATCATGAAAAAGGCAAAGGGCAGTTGAAGGTAAAAGTGAGTGTACAGATTTCCGTAGTCATACCCGCCTTTAACGAAGGGCAAAAAATTAAAGCCACCTTAAAAAAGGTGACCTCTTACCTGCGGCAGGAATACAGTTCCTACGAGGTTATCGTGGTGGACGACGGCAGCACAGACAACACCCTTTTGGAGGCGATCTCTTGCGCAGCTGACGACCCCAGCATCCGCTGCCTTTGCAACAATTCCAACCGGGGCAAGGGTTACAGCGTGAGGAGGGGCATGCTGGAAAGCGCCGGGGAGTGGGTCCTTTTTACCGATGCCGACCTGTCCACGCCCATTGAGGAGCTTTCCCGCCTCATGAACTGGGGGGCTTTGGGCTACCATGTGATTATTGGCTCGCGCGCCCTTCAAGACTCTCTTATTGCCGTGCGCCAGCCCCTTTACAGGGTAGTGCTGGGCAAGAGCTTCAATCTGGCCGTGCGTCTTGTTGCCGTTCCAGACGTGCGCGATACCCAGTGCGGCTTTAAGCTCTTCTGGGGGGAAGCGGGCCGCCTCCTGGCCTCTTTAGGGCAGCTTAACCGTTACAGCTTTGACGTGGAGATGCTGTTCCTGGCCAAAAAAATGGGGCTCAAAGTGGCGGAGGTCCCCGTCCAGTGGGCGCACTGCCGGAGCAGCAAAGTAAAGCCCTTGCGCGACGGCCTGCGCATGCTGGCCGATCTCGCCGCCATCCGCTGGCTGGACTTGCGGGGTGCCTACAGTTCAGGCGCGACCCTTGCTGCAGCTGAAGATCTGGCCGGATACCCGGCACTTAAGAGATAAAACAAAAGCGATTTCAGCTGTCTTTAACTCCAAAACACCAAAGGGCGGCCTCGGCCACCCGCGGGTGAAAGCGCGTGCCCGACCCCTTGCGCACTTCCTCTACTGCCTCGCTCAGCGGGCAGCCCTCGGCAACAAGGCTGTCCAGTGTGTCTGCCACTCCCATGATCCAGGCTATTAGGGGCGCGCCGTCGCCCTTTATCCCGTCCGGAAAACCGCTGCCGTCCCAGTGCTCGTGGTGCCAGCGCACCGCCTCCTTAACCGGGCCGGTTAAATGGCCTTCAGGTATGAGCTCTGCACCCAAAACGGGGTGTTCTGCAAAAGACTCGTCCGGCATGGCCAAAGTCCCGCTGCCCGCCGCCGGCAGCAAGCGGTACAGGCCGATGTCGTGCACCAGGCCGGCCAGCCTCACGGCATCTACATCCTCCTCACTTAAGCCCATAAAGGCTGCCAGCCTGGCGGCGTATTCGGCTACCCGCTGGCCGTGGTTAATAAACTGTTCGCCGCGGGGTTCTAAAGCGTTGGCCATGGAAGCGATCAGGCGGTAGGTGTCTTTGATGTGAGCTTCCCGTTCCTGAGCATTGCACAGGGCTACCGCTACCTGAGCGGCTATAGAGACCAAAAAGTCCAGGTCGGCTTTAGAAAAAGTCCCGCCGCCCTTTTTGTTGATCACCTGAATAACACCTAAGGTGCGCCCTTCCAAAATAACGGGCGCGCACATCATGGCTTTATTTTTAAACTTGATTTCCTCGCTAATACTGCGCAAAAAGCGGGGGTCCTTTTCCACATCATCGGTTATGTAGGGAAGCCCGTTGGCGGCCACCCATCCGGCTATCCCCTCTCCTACCTTTAAGCGCACTTCTTTTAGCAGCTCACCTTTTTCTCCCAAAGCCACTTCGAAGTAAAGCTCGTTTTTCTCTTCGTCGAGGAGGAGGAGGGAAGCAGCTTCGGCGCCCGTGAGTACAACTACCGTGTCGACAACCTTCTTCAAGAGGGGTTTTAAGCGGGTGGTCAAGGCCAGCTCGCGGCCGATCTTCATTAATAGCTCGTACCTCTTTTGACTGCTCTTGTGCTTTTGGTCAAGGAACAGGCAAACGGCAAGCCCGCCGGCCAGCAGCAAAAAGGCAAAGGTCAAAATGGCCGCCTGTTGCACGTCCACGCATATAACCCTCCCCGCAAATATTTTGCCGGCTTCTAAAATTGAAAAACTTCGATAATTATATTTATTTATCATATTTATTTATCCTCCCGTTTTAAGGCAGCCTTATCAAAAAATAAATTAAAAATATTAACAAGGCATGAGTGCGCCATCTGCCGAAAGCCGCTAAAAACGTGTTAAGATGTTTTTGATCAAAAATGAGGGGGCAAACGGTGAACGCAATCAAGGACATGCGAAAACTGGACTGCCAAAAAAGTAACCTGATCTTAAAGCTTAAAACCGGCACTTTTGGCCCGGCTGCCGCCGTATTCCTTATCTCCCGCGGGCTGCTCCTGGGCCTTCTTGCCTTTTTCCGTCCGGACATGCTGGCCCAAGCCCCGCCAGGAGCTTATTACACCGCCAACCCGCTGTGGGATCCCTTTATTCTCTACGACTCCGAGCATTACCTGCGCATTGCCCAGCAGGGTTACAAAGAACCTGTGTCAGCTCCCTTTTTCCCGCTGTACCCGCTGCTCATACGGCTTGCAGGGGTGCTCACAAAAGACTTAGAAGCCGCCGGCGTTGTACTGGCTTGGTGTTTTTTCTTGGGCGGGCTGGCAGCAGCCAAAAAACTGCTTTTAATGAAAGGCCAGCCCCAAAACGACGCCCTGTGGCTTTTGGCCTTTTTTCCTTCCAGCTACTTTTTTTCAGCCGCTTACACAGAATCACTTTACTTTTTATTGCTGACCGCATGTCTTGCCCTGGCAGCAGCCCGCCGCTGGCCACTTTCTTTGGCCACCGCCTCTTTGCTGGCAGTTACCAGGGTAAGCGGCGGTGCCGTTTTGGCCCTCCTCATAATCAGTTACTGGCTTGGCGAGCGGCCGGGCTTAAAAAGGGCTGCCTTATCCCTGGCCAGCTTTCTGCCGCTGGCGGCCTTTTTAATGCACGAGCAAGCCGTTTACGGCTCCTTCCTGGCTTTTTCCCGGGCTCTGCCCCTTTTCCACCGCTACCCGTCCTGGCCGTGGCACGTTATTTATCACGACTTGGCACACGCCAAAACCAACATCATTTTCCTGTTTAACGCCTTTGCCCTTTTGGCAGCAGCCGTTTCCGCAGTTGCGGCTAAGGAGGGATTATGGCGTGCTGTAATTCTCGTGCACGCCCTCCTGCCCCTTTTTACAGCCAACGTACAGCCTAACCTGCCGTATACCCACGGCTATGTCCGCTACATCCTGCCCGTCTTCCCCGTCTTTTTTGGCATCGGCCAGTTGACGGCCCAAAAAAGATGGGCTTTTTACGGTCTATTCCTTCTGTCCTGTTTGCTGTGGACGGTTTTTGTGTGCGGTACGGCCGGCAAGAGTTTCTTAGCTTAGTTATCTTATTGAACTCATGCGGCTACACACCGGCAGCAACTGGCCCATCCGCCCGGGCCGCTTCACCCGCCACCAGCCGGGCCAGTTCCCCTACGGCTGCCGCCAGGCGCGTGCCTGGGGCAGACTGGTAAAAGGGCAGCCCGTAGTTGACCGAGGTCGCCGCCGTTTTGATGTCGGCCGGCAACTTGGCCAGCGCTTCCTTGTTCAGAGTTTTCTCCACGTCTTCTAAGCGCAGGCCGCACTCCTCGCCCAGCCTGTTAACCACCAGCCTTGTTTTGGCCAGGTGACCGAGGCTTCCCAGCACGTCCAGAGCCTTTTTGGTGTTTTTAATGGCGGGGATATCCAGAGTGGTGACCAGCAAAATCAGGCGGGCGGCGTCCAGGGCAGCGAGGTTTACTTCCCCGTAACCTGGCGCCGTATCGACAACTATGTAATCGTACAGCCTGCCCAGCACCCGCAGCACTTCCTTCACGTGCCCCTCGC
>CAZLAK010000055.1:0-8088 GCA_964557545.1 uncultured Pelotomaculum sp. | reverse complement strand
GTGGGTCAATTTTATTTGCACATAGTGGGTCAAAAGTGTTGACGATCAACACCCAAAATACCGCCAGGTATGCTAACTAAAGCACTCGGCACACTTCCCACAATAATACTTTCTGCCAGCGGCACCTGAGCCGTCACCTGTGCTTCACCGCTCTTAGATGGAACTACAATCTGAACGTGCGCAGTAAAATGTAAGTAGATAGAATGTTTAGTTTGGTTGATGCCTGCCGAATCAAATTTATCAACAACGTTAACCCTCACAGTACCGGCAGGTAAAATAGTGTACCTGATTTTCGGACCGTAGTTAGCAATCATAGGAATGCCAAAGACCTGGCCCAACGGTATGGCAAAAGTCTGCCACTTCAGTTCTTCAAGTGATTTTTGCACCGCCAGCGCAGTCTCGGCTGCTACCCTGTTGACCTTGGCAGTATCAGCTTCCATTAGTGTTACATGGCCTTGGCTGTCTTTATGGACAAAAATTATATCCTGGTACCTCATATTTTCTTCCAAAACCTCTTTTTTGACTGTCTCTTGCAATACCTCGGTAGCTACCTGCACGGCTTTAATTTCTGCTATAGCAAAAAAAGTCTGCCGTAACATTTTGTCGACGAGGATACCCAGGCAGGCAAAGGCGCACACAAGCAAAACGGCAGTGAGGTAAGGAGCCAGCCTCCTTTTTCTTTTAAATTTAAACGCCATAATTAACAACCAACTCCCGCCGGCCGGCACTCACTACCGGAACAATTACTTATTTTATTGTTATGTGTAATCTAATTGTTAAAATACAACCCTGACAAACTTGCGCTTTCCAACTTGTATAACCATACCTGCTTTGGGCTCAATGCTAGCTTCGGGATCTGTTATCTTCTCCCCGTCAATTTTTACTCCTCCTTGGATTATTAACCGGCGCGCCTGGCTAGTGCTTCCCGCCAAGCCAGCTGCTGCCAGCAGCCTGGGGAGCCACATTTTGCCGTCCTTCAAAAGTTCCTCACTTAACTTAAAACCGGGTATGTCCGAAGGCAGCTCACGTTTCTGAAAGACCCGTTTAAATTCTTCTTCAGCTGCTAAAGCTTCATCGGGGTTATGGTACTGGGAAACAATTTCCCTGGCCAAACGCATTTTGGCATCCCGGGGGTGGAGCTGGCCGCTGGCCAAAGATTCTTTAATAGAGCGAACTTCTTCCAAAGGTAAAGAAGTAACAAGTTCAAAATACCTGACAATGAGCTCATCGGGAATGGACATGGTTTTGCCGTACATCTCTTGCGGCGGCTCATCAATACCAATGTAGTTACCCAAGCTCTTACTCATTTTCAAAGCACCGTCAGTTCCTTCCAGAATAGGCATCATCACGGCTACCTGAGGCTCCTGTCCGTACTCTTTCTGCAGGGTCCTGCCCATTAGAAGGTTAAACTTTTGGTCAGTCCCCCCTAGTTCCACGTCAGCTTTTAAAGCTACTGAATCATACCCCTGCATGAGGGGGTAAAAAAACTCGTGGATGCCAATAGACAGGCCCTCTCTAAACCGCTTGGAAAAATCATCCCTTTCCAGCATCCTGGCTACCGTATATTTGGCAGCCAGCTGGATTACTTGAGCAAAATTGAGCGGTGCCAGCCACTGACTGTTAAAGACCACCCTTGTCCTGGAAGGGTCGAGAATTTTAAAAACCTGCTTTTCATAGGTGCGTGCATTGGCCAGCACCTCGTCTTCGGACAGCTGCCGGCGCGTCTCAGACTTGCCCGTGGGATCACCAATACGGGCTGTAAAATCACCCAAGATTAGGACAACTTGATGGCCGAGGTCCTGAAAATGCTTCAGCTTTTGTAAAACAACCGTATGCCCTAAGTGAATATCCGGAGCAGTAGGGTCAAGACCCAACTTAACGGTTAGGGGCTTCCCCGTTTTAAGTGACCGTTTTAACTTTTCGCACAACTCCTGCTCAGAAATGATTTCTGCAACTCCTCTTTTTATCACTTCCAGCTGCCTTTCCACCGAAAGCACTTAAAATACCCCTTTCAAAATAAAACATTTGCAAAAATCTTTTTCATTATAGCAATTCTGCCCGGTTAAAATCAATTAGGCGCCTAGCTGGGGGACCCTAACAAACCAGTTAACAAAGACGGCCAGCAGGTTGAGAATTGAAGACCAATTACCCGTGTAAGATACCGTATGGCAGTTTATTCTTTTCACACCAGGAATTAAGCTCATGGCCAGTGCATAATCGGGCCAAGAAAAACTGACAGTTAGCTCTGCCGGATCTTCAATAATAAACGGTTTAAATTCGCCCTTCATTCCCCTTTCGGCAGCCTTTCTGCCCGCCATATACAATTCTTCTAAAACTGATTCTGGGTGTTTGTGCACGGCAGAACAGCAGCTAATCCCTTCTTTAACGGCTACCACTTCTATCCCCGGCAGATAACTCAAAACTTCTTCAGTAAAGGCCAAATCTCCTGCAGCTAACCCCACAGGCACCCCAAAACAGCCGGCAGTTACGGCACTGATAAAAGCCTCACCGGCCTCCTGCCCGTTGATCTTTAAAGCAATAATACGGGGGTCTAGAGTGTGCGGCAAAACTGCTCTTTGCACACCGCACCCGGCGTGAAAACCTATTAAAAAAACTAAATCAGCCCGCTCAACAAAATCCATCCACAGGTACCTTCTGCCCCCGCCGCTCACTAAATAAGCGCCATCAAAAAGTTTGTCTGGAATAATATTCTGCTTGCCCCAGTGGATATCGGAAACAATAAATTCCCGCGCCCCGGCCTCCGCTGCTCCCTTTATGGCGGCGTTGACCTCCTCCGTCATTCTCTCCCTCACCCAATCCTCTTCTGGCAGCGCGTGCGGCCACTTAACATAGCCGGTAATACCTTCAGCGTCAACCGCCACAAATACGGTGTACGGCTTTGGCAAACAGCACTCCCCCTTAAAAATTTATCCTCACTCATTAATTATGAAAAAAGAGCCTGCACCACAACCTGCAGGCTCTTTTAACTGTTGTTTTAATTTTTCTAGTTAAGAAATCTTCATTCCCGGCAAGCTCAGTTTTAAGCCGGCACTGGCCATCTTGCGGCGAACGTAGGCCAGCATCTTCTGCAGCGGGATATCCATCGGGCAGATATCATCACAGGCCATGATACCCACACATCCAAAGGCGCCCTCTTCATTGCCCACTATTTCAAAATAGTCGGCATCGCTGCGCTCGTCGCGGGGGTCGAGCATAAAGCGGGCCATCCGGTTGATGCCGGTAGCTCCGATGAAATCTTCTCTTATATTAGCTGTAACGCAAGAGGCTACACAGCAGCCGCACTCAATGCAGCGCTCGGGCTCGTAAATAGCTTCTGCCGTTTCGTTGGGCATCCTTACTTCTAAAGCCTTGGGGTCAAATTTCTTGTCGGTATGGATCCAAGCCTCAAGCTTCATCTGCAGGTTTCTAAACCAGGTTCCGGTGTCCACGGAGAGGTCGCCGATCAACTTGAACACCGGCAGCGGCATAAGGGTGATGCGGCTGGGCAGTATCCTGGTCATCGTCTTGCAGGCCAGCCGTGGCCTGCCGTTGATCAGCATGCCGCACGAACCGCAGATAGCTGCCCGGCAAACAAAGTCAAACATTAGGCTAGGATCCTGCTCTTCACGGATTTTGTTGAGGGCGACGAAAATTGTCATTCCTTCGTATTCTTCCAGCTTGTATTCCTGCATTCTCGGCCTGTCGCCCGGTATGTTGGGGTTATAACGAAAGATGGAGAATGTTAATTGTCTTCCCATTTTGCCCTCCTTGCACCCACATTATTTGCCCTTGGCGGCAGGAGCTGCGGCAGCACTTGCCTCGCCGTATCCGCGGTCGCCGGGCGGCAGGTACGGGCACTCGACCGGCTCGTATTCCAAAGTGGGCAGGTCGGCGCCTTCTTTCCAGTAAGCCAGTGTCCTCTTCAGCCAGTTGACGTCGTCGCGCTTTGGATAGTCCTCCCGGAAGTGACTGCCGCGGCTTTCCGTTCGCATTAAAGCACCGTAGGCAACACAGAGCGCTACCCTCAGCATGCCGGGCATGCGCAGGGCTTGTGCCAGTTCAGGGTTGGCTCCTTGTCCGGAAGAACGTAGACCGATCTTCAGTGAGCGCTTGTAAAGCTCCTGCAGCTTGGCCACACCTTGCTCCAGGCTGGGGCCATTGCGGAAGATGTGCACGTGGTCCATCATGACTTGCTGCATGGCAGCCCTGATCTCGTAAACGTTTTCCTTGCCGTTCTTGCCGGAAATGAGATTCTTGATGCGCTCTTCTTCTTTCTTGACAAAGTCCTCTACCAACTTGTAATCGAACTTCTGCGTAGCGCCGTACACGTACTTGACGATCTGCTGGCCGATAATGTAACCGGCGGTAACGGTTTCTGCCAGAGAGTTACCGCCTAAGCGGTTAAACCCGTGCAGGTCCCAGCAGGCTGCTTCGCCGATGGCAAACAGGCCTTTTAACCCGTAGGCGTAACCCCACTTGTTGGTGCGCACCCCGCCCATGGTGTAGTGCTGGGTAGGAATAACCGGGATAAGGTCCTTAGCCGGGTCAAGCCCATTAAAGTTCATAGCAATAGTGGCAATCTCGCGCAGGTTTGTCCACACCCACTTGCGGCCTAAGTGGCGGATGTCCAGCCACAGGTGCTCGTGTGTGGCGTACTTGCTTCTCACGCCATAGCCGGCCCGGATGTGCTGGATCATGCGGCGGGAAACCACGTCCCGGGAAGCAAGCTCTTTCTTTTTGGGCTCGTAGTCGGGCATAAAGCGGTGCAGGTTCTTGTCCAAGAGGTAGCCGCCGTCGCCGCGAGCACCTTCCGTCATGAGGATGTAGGTCGGCGGCATGCCCGTGGGGTGGAACTGCACGGCTTCCATATTGCCCAGCGGCACAAGACCGGTGTTAAGGGCTATGGCCAGACCGGTACCTTCGTTAATTACGGCATTAGTGGAAGCGGCATAAATTCTCCCGGCACCGCCGGTAGCAATAACGGTAGCCTTGGCCAGGTAGACGTTCAAGTCCCCAGTCCTCAAACACCTGGCCACAGCACCCAGGCAGGTTTCACCGTCGTGGATGAGAGCAATAGCCTCCATCCGGTCGTGGACAGGGATATTCAATTTGCAGACAACTGTATCAACCACAAACTGAACGGTATGGCCAGTACCGTCCGAAGTATAGCAGCAGCGCCACTTAGCCACACCACCGAAGTCACGGGCGGTGATCAGGCCCTCTCTTTCTTTTAAGTCCTCAATTTCCCGGCCATCGGGCAGCTTTTTCTTGCCGGCCACAACCCGGTTCCAGGGAACGCCCCAGTAGTCAAGCTGCCTGATCATAATGGGCACGGTTTCGCAGAACATTTTGGCGACTTCCTGGTCGCAACCCCAGTCAGAACCTTTCACCGTATCTTCAAAGTGGATCTGCGGGTTGTCGCCTAAACCCATGGCACAGTTTCCTAACGAAGCCTGCATGCCTCCCTGGGCGGCCGTGCTGTGCGAGCGGCGTGGCGGGACCAGGCTGAGGATAATGACGTTTAACCCGGCTTCTGCCGCCTCAATGGCGGAACGCTCGGCGGCAAGACCGGCTCCGATAACTAATACGTCGCAAATGTGAGTATGCTTTGCGCTCATGCTACACCTCCTGCAAGCTTCCAAAAGGTATAAAGTGCCAGAAAGCCGAGCAAGACAATAATAACCGTAATACCCTTAAGCACGTAACCCATCTTGTGCCGTTCAAACCAGCCCCACTTGACGAGGATGCGGTACAGGCCAAAACCGGCGTGATATTCGCCGACCAACAGGAAAAATACATAAAAGACCGTCATCCACGGGAACTGGAAACCGCCAAATGCCGGGTCTGCCGGCCCCATGTGCGCAACCCGGTTAGCACTAATCCAGGACCTGATCGGCCATTGGCTCATAATTGTCCATAGGTGAATGCTGGCGCAGATACCGATGCACAGTGCTGTGATGACCTGACCCGCCCAGATCCATGTATCAGTGTGACCCATCATTCTTGTCATGCGCCAGGCAATTCTCAAGTCGCGCAGGCGCAGCGGCGCGCGGCGGCCGGCCAAAAATATATGGAAAATGATGAGCAAAATAGTGCACGGTATACCCACTTGGGCCAGGTAATACTTGTCAAGCGCCTCAGATAACTTGTTGTAGAGTTCTGGACTTACGATAATAGTAGCTACAAACAGCATGTGCATCCACAAAAAACCGACTAATAAAACACCGCTTAAAGACTGGGCCAGGTCAACGTAGAGGTCAGTTTTTGGATTGGCTTTCTTGTTTAGCGTGACCTGTAATGTCTTTGCCAGTTCCATTTTACTCCCCTTTCCCAACAAAATATTTAAGGGCTTTAAAATCCCTTAACCCAAAACACTAAACCTGCTAGTTCAACAAACACCACCCAACGCAACGCTCCAAAACCCCAGCAACCTTCCCCCCTGTCCTTCCCGGCTGCCCCCGCACTAGTCACCGCAAGAGGCCTTTGCCGCCAAAAAGCTACCCCTCCAAGATAGCCCGCTTTCTTCTATTACATCCCCTCCTTATAAAAGATAACATTGCAAAATTATTACTATTGCAAAACAAGTGCCATGGAAAATAAGGAAAGTGAGCATCCTTGAAAAAACCAGAGAATTTCATTATTACTTAAAAAAACAAATATTCTGTAATTACGCTATTAATTAATAATAACTAAAATAATTTTTAGTAAAGTTAAAAAAGCTGCTCCTCATTCTTATTTATATTTATAATTTTTAAAATATAGAAAAACGCAACTGTTAATTTCCTTGTTACATGGAAAAACAATTCTGGTATAATATCACCCGTAAAAGGAATTCACCTTAGTTTCCTAATATTTTTAATCTTTTTAATCAAAGCGAGGAGAGGTTTTTATGAAGTTTTACTGTGAAACGTGCGGCTGTGAAGTATCGCTCGAGGAGGGAACTCTGTCCTGGGCCGAGCTAGATCAGTGTGTTGGCGAATTTCGCATCACCCATAAAACAGACCAAAACCACAGTTGCAACCCGAGCCAGGTTGCCTACATCCATTTATGGATTGCAACGGGGGTTACCGGCTTTGCCAAATTCATAGAAACTATGGTCAATTACTGGGAAAAAGGGTACGCTTTAAGGGACGGCGCTTCACTCAAAAAAGTTATAAACCAAATCAGCATGTATATCTGGGAGAAAACAAACCAGCAAAAAAAGCAAAACCAGCAAATTTAAGTTAATGGAAAAAAGCAAATCACGTTATTTAAGGCAATATTTAAGGCAGCTATTTTTATGGCTGCTTTTTTGTAAGTAATCAATATAAAATTTAATGGTTTACTGCTTACTTCCGCTTTTTTCAGCTAAAAACCTTGCCCAGTCTCCATGCGGGATTACTTGGGCATTTTCTTTGAGCCACTGGGCCTTCGAAGGCGGCCAAAGGTACATGTGTGCTTTTACTTTTTCTCCCGTTTCTACTATTTCCACATCTCTTATTTCTCTTATCAAAAGGCTCTGGCTCTCCACACCAGTAAACTTTTCAATTTCATCGATTTCGGGGAGGATCACCACCAGATCCCTGGTCACATACAAAAGGCCTTCTACTACTCCGTCTCCTTCTCCTAAAACAACCGGGTAATTATCCTCAGGCAAGTAATACATGGTCCCTTTTGCCCTGGCCTTGAAAGACTGGGGGTTGTATTTCTTTATAAACCTGTCGTAGTTTTCCATGCCAGGCAGCAAAGTGCCGTAAACAAAAAGGTTATTAAGGTACATAATCATCCGCCCTTTCTTAACCCCTTTTAATTTGGGGATTTTTTATAACCTTATTATACAATCTCTTTATTATTTTCTCAATTTCATAATTTTTACGGTGTGAGTAAATTATTACCGGACAATAACCCTCTTATTTTAAAGCAAAAAGAGAGAAAGCCCGGGATATTAATTCCCTGGCTTTCTCTGCTAATACGTGGAGGCGACACCCGGATTTGAACCGGGGAATGGAGGATTTGCAGTCCTCTGCCTTACCACTTGGCTATGTCGCCAAAAATAATGGAGCGGAAGACGGGATTCGAACCCGCGACCCTCGCCTTGGCAAGGCGATG
>CAZLAK010000054.1:0-8127 GCA_964557545.1 uncultured Pelotomaculum sp. | reverse complement strand
AACCCGCGACCCTCGCCTTGGCAAGGCGATGCTCTACCACTGAGCCACTTCCGCACGCTTGTGGTGGTATTTTATCATTAACCACCTTACTCTGTCAAGTTTTTGGTGCCACGGGCCGGAATCGAACCAGCGACACGCGGATTTTCAGTCCGCTGCTCTACCAACTGAGCTACCGTGGCAGATTATAATTGGCGGAGCTGACGGGAGTCGAACCCGCGATCTCCTGCGTGACAGGCAGGCATGTTAGGCCACTACACCACAGCTCCGCATTTTTCGCCGTCAAGCCGTCGCTTCACCTTGCCGGCAATGATAAGTATACTCAAACTGCTTGCTTAAGTCAAATGGTATTTTTTCATGATATCGCGCTTTTTTTGAAGGAAAGTATGGCTTCCCTGACGATTTTGGCGGCCAAAAGAGCTGTCCTCTGGCTGGGATCGTAAACCGGGCTCACTTCCACCAGGTCAAACCCAACCACATTGAGCTTTCCCAGCAGGTGGACCGCCTTAATGACTTCTGCGGCCCTGCAGCCCCCCGGCTCTGCCGTCCCCGTGCCGGGAGCGTAAGCCGGGTCGACTACATCGATGTCCAAAGTTATGTAAACCGGCCTGCCTTCCAGCACCGGCAGGCACTTTGCGAGCGGCTCTAAGAGCCGGTGACAGAAAAGGTTTGCCTTTTGGCGGGCAAATTCTATTTCTTCTTTGCATCCCGAACGGATGCCGAATTGAAAAATATTTTCGCCCCCTATTACCTCTGCCACCCTGCGCATAACTGTAGCGTGGGAGAGCCTTTCTCCCAGGTACTCGTCGCGCATATCAGCGTGGGCATCCAAGTGGACAACGGCCAGATTACCGTAAAAGCGCGCCGCTTCGGTAATAACGGGAAGGCTGATCAGGTGCTCGCCGCCCAAGAAAATGGGCAGCTTGCCGCACGCCATGATTTCCGCCGCCACCAGGCCGATCCTGCGCAGGCTTTCGCCAACCGAGCCGGGCAACACGGGGACATCTCCGGCGTCGTAAAAAATAACTTCTCTTAAGTCTTTATCCAGGTCTATGCTGTACTCTTCTAACCCGTATGAAGCCTGCCTGATGCACCGGGGCCCTTCTCTTGTGCCCGGACGGAAGCTAACCGTCAGGTCCATGGGCGCACCGGCGATAACCAAATCAGCCTCCCTGTAATTACTGCTAGACCCCATAAAGCCGCCGAGCTTTTCCACCAGCCCGTCAATGCCGCCCGTCAATGCCGCCCGACCTACCTTTGACCAAGTAACTCCTCAACAAAAGGCGGGAGAACAAAACAGGACTTGTGCACGGCAGGGCTGTAGTACTTCGTTTGCAGCTGGGGTATGGCGGCCGGGTCTACCTCTAAGGGGTCGTATTTCTTAGAACCTATGGTAAAAGACCACAGCCCCCCCGGGTAAGTCGGTATGTTAGCAAGATACAGCCTGGTTACTGGAAAAACTGCCGATATGTCTTTGTAAAGGCGCGGGATGAGGTCGCGGTTGAAAAAGGGCGACTCTGTTTGCGCCACAAAAATACCCTCACGGCGCAGGGCATTGTAGATATCTCGATAGAAAGCTGCACTGAAAAGGCCTTCCGCCGGTCCTATGGGATCGGTTGAATCAACTATTATAATGTCGTAGGCATCTTTGTTTTCCCGCACGTGTACAATACCGTCACCAACGACAATTTCTACTTTCGGGTGGGTGAGAGCACAGCTGATTTCTGGCAAATAACGGCGCGATGCTTCAATAACTGCACCGTCTATCTCGCAGTGGACAACCTTTTCTACCACGTCATGCTTGACAATTTCCCGCACGGCACCGCCGTCGCCCCCGCCAATGACGAGCACCTTCTTAGGGCAGGGGTGAGTATTTAAAGCTACGTGCGTAATCATTTCGTGGTAAACAAACTCATCGTTCACGGTGGTCTGGATGATGTTATCGAGCACGAGCATGCGGCCGAACTGGTCGGTATCAATTACGGCCAAGTGTTGAAAAGGGGTTTTTTCTTCGTGCAAGACCTCCTTTACTCTGCAGGAAAGGGCCATATCGTCTGTTTGCATTTCGGTAAACCACAAAAACAGCCTGGAGTTCAAAACACCCTACCTCCCTTTAATACCAAAGAGGCACTGCCGCCAGAGCACAGCCCACTTTTTCTACTAAGTGCTCTGTAGAGGCAATTTTGGTGCCTACCAGTTCCATGCCTCTGACCAAAAACGCTTCTTTTAGCATGGCCTCTATGGCTTTTTCAGCATCTGCTCTGCTGCACTTGCCGGAAAACTCCATAATAACGCCAAAACTGTCTGCCGAAAAACCTACCCCTACTGCCGCCGCGATGAGTTCGCCCGGCACACTGCTAATAATATAGCCGTATGCGGTAGGAACTAACGAACCCGGGGGAATCTTCATATCGGGACAGTACTCCACTCCCGGCGGCAGGATACTGGTCACCCTCATCAAGTTTAAATTACCAATGCGAGCACGCAAAAGCGCATTGTCAAAAGCATTTAGGGGGTTATTTCCCTCGGCGCTGCCGGCTGTAACAAAAAATTTTTTAGGGGTTGGCAGCATTTTTAAACCTCCTTGCTTTTATTTTTACCAGTCCTCTACAAACACACAATATTATATCAGAACCCCAAAAAAAATAAACAGTGTGTTTAAAATTTGCACCTCAAACTCCAGGCTGTTTTATTCTGCTGCAAAACAGTATATGCCGGCAAAAAGGCTGATGAGCCACACAGCCAAAGCTCCGTATTAAATTAAATATTTACATATAAGAAGGTATTTAACATTTTATGTAGAATGTACTATTTAGAGATACCAGTATTTTCCTTGGAGGTAATAAGGCGTTGGTCATTTATACTTTGCCCAAAAAAAAGATAGCCTCGGTAACCGCTTCCTTTTTAATTGTATTCTTCTTTATACTTGCCGCAGGAGGTAGCGCTGCTTTAACCGTGACAGCTAAGGCAGTTGGTTTGGGCAGGCAAACGGTTATTTACGGCCGCAGCAGCGACTCTATCACTCTCGACCCGGCTTTTGCCCAAGATGAGGAGTCTTTTAAAGTAATCTGCAATATTTTTGAAGGGTTAGTACGCTTTAAGTTGGGAACAACCGAAATTGAGCCGTGCCTTGCCGAATCCTGGCGTATTTCTCCAGACGGCAGAGAATGGGTGTTTAATTTGCGCAAAGATGTCAGATTTCACGACGGCACTCCCTTTGATGCACAAGCTGTGCGCTTTAGCTTTGAACGCCAGCTGTTCCCTGAGGGACAAAGGGCAGTAGCCTACGCCAATTTTATTTTCGGTGTTATAGAAGAAATTATCACTCCAGACCCGTACACCGTCAAATTTATACTAAAATACCCTTATTCTCCCTTTATATATTACCTAGCCATGCCCGCGGCAGCTCCCATCGTCAGTCCAACAGCCGCCGCCTCTTGGGGAGAAAACTTCGGCACAAAGCCGGCTGGCACAGGTCCTTTTGTCTTTGCTAGGTGGAAAAAAGGTAAGTACATAATACTGAAAGCCAACAGGGACTACTGGGGCAAGACCCCAGAAATTAATACCGTTATTTTCAAAGTCATCGGCAATAGCAGAATTCGCTCCCTGGCCTTAATAACAGGTTTATGTGATATTGTTGACGGCCTTTGCCCCGCCGATACAGCTCTCTTAGAGCAAAAAGGTTTTTTAGTTCATAAAAAGCCGGGCTTAGATGTCAGTTACCTTGGTTTTTACACGCATAAAGAGCCTTTTAACTCGGCTGTTTTAAGAAAAGCGGTGGCTATGGCTATTGACCGGGAGCACATAGCCGGCGTGCTTTTGGGAGGAGCTGCCTTCCCAGCCAACGGGCCTTTGCCGCCGGGAGTACTGGGTTACGACCCTAATTTACAGCTGCCCTCTTACGATCCTGAAGGTGCAAAAGAATTGCTCGCTGCCGCAGGTCACGCGGCCGGAATGAAAATCACCATCGCCACGTACTGTGAGCCAAGGCCGTACAACCCGTCAGGAGAAAAGCTGGCAGTAGCAATTGCGGAAGACCTGGCTAAAGCAGGTATTTACGCCGAGATTAAAAAGTACAACTGGGAAAACTACAAAGAGGTCCTCTTGAACGGTGAGGGAGACGCCTTTATCTACGGATGGATTAGCGACAACGGCGACCCGGACAACTTTTTGTTTACCCTCTTCTCTCCGTACCAGCGTGATAACAGCTGCAATATTTCCCGCTACACCAGTCACGAACTCACATACCTTCTGACACAGGGCCGGCGGGAAAGAGATTCCTTAGTGCGGGAGCAGATCTACCGGCAGGCATGTAAAGTAATCACAAATGAACTTCCGCTTTTATTCTTAAACCACAGCATGCGGCTGGCAGCAACCTCACCGGAGGTAGACGGTTTTGTGCTTCACCCGGGGGTTTGTACTGTCCTTTCAACCATTAAATTCGCATCGCATAAACAAAAACCAAAAAATTCCGCTAATAACTTATAGAAAATGTAAAAATAATATTTTTGAAAGGCTAACGGCCAAAATCTAGCAAGGAGGAACTGCGTTATGGACCAACTCTATCAGCTTCAAAGGCAAATTCAAGACTTGCGCCAGGAAGTAAATGCTATCAGTCAAATGGCAAGCCAGCTGCAGCGTTCCGAAGCAAACAACATTGCCCAACTGCAGCGCTTACAGCAGCACGAAAGCATTGCCACCCAGCAACTGCAAACCATCCAGCAGCTCTGCAACCGCCTTAGCCAGGACGTCAATGCTATCAGCAGTGTCGCCCAGCAGTTCAGTGCTCAAATTGCTGCCAGACCATTTACTACCGGCCAGTTCGGAGCCGGCATGTACAACCAGTACGGAACCGGCCAGTTCGGACAGTACGGCGCGGGAATAACCACAGGGTACTACAGCCCAGTGCAGACACAGTACGGAACTTACGGATCCCAGTTTGGCACCAACAGGGCCGATGAATTCTCCCGCAACCAACTCATCAGTTCTATGGCCCAAAACCGTTACGGCCTGGGTTTTAACGTTCCAGACTACATTTCCAACCAATACATCAGCAGCATGGCCAACCAAGGCCTGTTAGGCTCCCAGAGCAGTTTTCCGGTTACTGCCATGGGAACAGGGATAACGGCCGGCGCAGGACAATCCGGGTACGCTCAAGCAACAACGGGTAACTTTACCGTACGCCCCGAACATCCCGTCGGCACTGCCCAGTACGGCCTAACCACCATGGCTGGACAGTACAGCCCCAGTTACCAAATAGGGTTTGCCAGCCAGCCAACAAGCGGAATGTACGGGACACAGCCGCAAATGGGCACCCAGAACATCGGACTGTACAGCAACTTTTAAAAAAATGATAAATTTTGAGTTTCATTAGCTTCAAAAAAACGTTTTACGGCTTAAAAGGGAGACTTTTTGTCTCCCTTTTTGCCCTTATTTATTAAAATTACGAATTAACAATATTTGCTAATAATGCTACAATAAAGAAAAAGTGGAAGGGGTGCGGTTTCTTTTGGCCAAAATTTTACGTGAAGGCGCTTCTTATACGCAGCGCGATGTAGTAGAGTTGTTGGGGGAGTTTTCTTACTTTAAGGACAGGGTTATCAAAAAGTTCAAGGAGCTAGCCAAAGAATTGGAAGGAAAACCAAACGAGCACGATTTGTGGGTAAACTTGTACCTCATTTCTACCGACTACGCTGAAGAAGTAGCAGGGAAAAAATTTAACAAGGTAGAACAGCTGCAAAAAATTTCTTAATTACATTTATTATTTATTAATTTATTTTATAAAGGCCTTTGTGCACATTTATGCACAAAGGCCTTTTAGTTAAAAGCCCGCCGCTCAATCATCCGCAATCTCCCCTTGCACTTCAATGGTTTTGCCGTCCCAGGCCTCGTCGTACACATGGCGGCTGTAATAATCTACAATAAAGGAACCCAATTTCTTGCAGGTGTAATAATTGACAGCCCCCGTAGCCAGCATACCGGCAAAAGGAATTATTCTCAATACCGTTCGCTGAGTAGCCCGGATACCCATAGCCAGTAGCATTTGCTGTAAAAGTCTGGTAAACGCTGTCCCGGAGAGACCCGCCGTAGCCGCCTTGGCAAGGCCCTTGCCGGCAGCCCCGGCTCCTACTGCCGAAGCCAACACCCACACAGCCTCACGAGATGTCCCCGGAATATCCAGCCGGCGGTTATAACAGGCAGCTACCTCAAGCACCAACTCCGCCATAAAATACCCCATAGCAACGACATCAAAGGCCGTTCCCAGCACAGCAGCCGCCAGGGTGCCGAGAACTGGCACCGACGCAGGCACGGAAGAAACGGCTCCTGCAGCCGCACACCACCTGCTCTTTTTCTCTACCAAGAGACGGCACATATCTTCGGGGGTCATATTTTTTTTCTTTTTCTTAAGTTTTTCCACCCGGTTTTTTACGTTCTTTTTATCCACGTATTCAAAAGGATTAATGAACATTGACTGCCCCCTCTTACTAACGTCAGCCTTGCCACAACGCCAGCACTGTGGTAATATGTTAATTGCTAGAGTCTAGGGCCTATAGCTCAGCTGGGAGAGCGCCTGGTTCGCATTCAGGAGGTCAGGGGTTCGAGTCCCCTTAGGTCCACCAGGAAAATCAAGACTTCCGGGGTTTTTACCCGGATTTTTTATTTCACTTGAATGCGTATAGTGTGCGTAATTTTATCTTGCGTGCCGACTATTAATAGTATTTACAATTAATATTTTAATTTCAAAAGGGGTGTTTAGGCCACCTCTTTTTTGTTAACTTTTTGTGCAAAAAACTTTTAAAAAATATAACACATATTGGCTTTTTAATGTAATCATGATATCATTATTACAATAAAAATATTTTAATTTACCTGCTTAAAGAACAAGGCGTGAATATAGAGGGAAAACAAGCATAAGATAGAATATTATAGTAAAATTCATTTAGGGGGGCATCTCATGGGAAAAAAAATCACAGTTACTGTCGTCAAGGCTGATATTGGTGGATTCGTAGGACACTCCAGTGTCCACCCAGAAACACTAGAAACTGCCAGGGGAATTTTAGCCGGCAGTCCTCTTTTGATTGATTTTCACGTCACCCATGTCGGCGACGACATAAACCTGATTTTGACTCATGAAGGGGGGACAGACAACGGGGAAGTCCACGAACTGGCGTGGAATACATTTGCGGCCTGCACAAGTGTTGCCAAAAAATTTAAACTTTACGGTGCTGGACAGGACCTCCTGGCCGACGCCTTTTCCGGCAATATTAAGGGACTTGGTCCAGGTCTTGCCGAAATGGAATTTGAAGAGCGCAACAGCGAACCAATCATCGTCTTTATGGCCGACAAAACCGAACCCGGCGCCTGGAACCTGCCCCTTTACAAAATGTTTGCCGACCCCTTCAATACTATTGGTCTAGTTATTGACCCCAAAATGCATAAGGGGTTCCTCTTTGAAGTGCGTGATTTGATAGAAAACAAAAAGGTCGTTTTCTCCTGCCCGGAAGAATTATACGACATGCTGGTATTCATCGGCGCACCCGGCCGCTACTGCATAAAGTCAGTATTTCATAAGGAAACGGGGGAAATTGCCGCTACTTCCAGCACCCAAAAGCTCAACCTTATGGCCGGCAGGTACGTGGGCAAGGACGATCCTGTCCTCATAGTGCGCTGCCAGAGCGGCTTTCCCGCCGTGGGAGAAGCACTAGAAGCATTTGCCAATCCCCATTTGGTTTCGGGCTGGATGCGCGGCTCTCACAGCGGTCCGCTCATGCCGGTATCCGTAGATATGTCTAACCCAACTCGTTTCGACGGCCCGCCGCGGGTAGTGGCGCTCGGCTTCCAGCTCTGTGACGGCAAACTTTTGGGGCCGCAAGACTTCTTCGCCGACCCGTCTTTTGATCTGGCCCGGCAAAAGGCCAATGAAATTGCCAACTACATGCGCAGCATGGGTCCCTTTGAACCGCACCGCCTGCATTTAGACGAAATGGAATATACGACTATGCCGGAAGTCAGCAAGCGGCTAAAAGAGCGCTTTGAAAAATTACGCTAAATTAACTAATTAGCTGAGTGAATAAATCCCTGTCTAAAAAAATTTTACAGGCCGGCAGTGAAAATGCCGGCCTGTTTGTT
>CAZLAK010000053.1:0-8322 GCA_964557545.1 uncultured Pelotomaculum sp. | reverse complement strand
CCCAGGTGGCCATTGTGGTAACCGCCGAGGACAAAGTGACGCAGAAGACGTACACAGTAAGCATTATCAAGGATACTGAGGGCCCAAAAGTTATTGGCACTGATCCTGTAAACAATCCCGAAAACTTTTCAATAGTGGATTTAGGCAAGCCTATTGTATTTTACTTCGACGAAGAAATACGTATTGGTAATTTTGATTTAGAAAAGATTGCCTGGCTGGATGAAAAAGATGATTTGGTGTGCTTAGACCTTCATTTTGATTTTGACATTATAAACGACCAGGGCAAGGGAATTTTGCGCCTCACCCCTCACTGCGGGCTTTTACACGACAGGTATTACAAGATCCGCTTAAACGAGGGAACAGTATTTGATCTGGCAGGCAACCCGAATGAACCGTACGAACTGGAGATAATGACGAGGGACTGGGAGGTGTGGACGGTTGATGAAAGCGCAGACTTAGACTACACGTCCTTGGCTCTGGGAGAGAAAGACGGGGAAGTATGCCCTGTTATAAGTTACACCGGTAGCGACGGCACTATCCGGTTGGCCTATTACAACTTTGACGGCGAATGGACATACGAGACAGTGCCAACCGTATCCGGTATAGCCTACGGCAAAAAGAGCTCTATCCGGCTGGTTAACGGCATGCCGCGGGTAGCTTACATCAGTTACAGTAAGGAGAGCAATGGGCCGTCCTCACTGGTTTTTGCCCAAAAGACCCAAAACGGCTGGCAGGAAGAAATTGTAGATGAAAATGCTAAATACGTTGCAGATGCGTCTTTGGCCGTGGATTCTGGAGGCGTGCCGCACATCGCCTACTACGACATGTACCGCGGAGAAGTAAAATACGCCGTGCGTTCTGGCAGCAGCTGGACCGTTGAAACTGTGGCTGGCGGGGTATATAACGCTGAAATGCCGGAAAGGACGCTTTCCCTGGCTTTAGATGAAAGCGGCATCCCGCATGTAGCTTTTTACGCGGCATGTAACCAGAGCGATTTTCAAAAATGCGGATACCTCCGCTATGCCTCCCGTAAAGGGCCTAACAACTGGCAGTGTGAGGATATTCAAGAAATCTCAGCAAATTACGGTATATATCCCACGATGTTTGCAACAAAGGACAAGCTGTTTATCAGCTTCTACGACTGGGAAAACGGCTACCCGTGCCTTGCTGAAAAAAGCATGACTGATACCGCTTGGTCAGTAACTCAGGTAGACCGCCGCCTGCAGTGGAGCGGCTGGGGGTCTTCTCTGGCCGTGGACAAGTGGGGCCGGCCCCATTTGAGCTACGACTGCTGTGGAGCTAACATGATAACGTATGCCAGGGGGAGTGAATACGGTCTTTGGGGGCAAATGGAAACCGTTTATGAGAACTGGGGCGACTTCACGTCCATTGCGCTCGATGCAGAACACCAAAACCCCCATATTGTCTTTATTACCAAATCTGCGGAAGATACCAGCTGGAAGTTGATATACGCCCGCTAGCGGACCGGCTCTTTTCCCCGGTTTTTCTGCCCTGCTGCGGAGCTTAAATAAGTAAGCCTTGCGGCAAGGCTTATTCTTTTTTTGGCCGGCTCTTTCGGCAGGAACTTTTTGCTATGCGTGGAAGTCCTAAATATCAGGAGGTGTTTTCGGTGAGAGAAAAGCGTGCGGCTTGCAAGGCGCTCCTCTTGGCGGCTGTGCTCTGGGCGGCCTTGGGCTTTATTTGTGCGTACCCTTCAGCAGCACCGGCGGCTGCCTTCCCCGACCTTAAGGACGCCGCCTGGGCGGCGCAGGCCATTGAGGAGCTGTACGCCTGCGGTGTGATTTTTGGCTACTCGGACGGAAACTTTAACCCTTACGGTCCGGTGAGCCGCCTGGAAGCCGTGGCCATGTTGGTGCGGGCCCTCGGCTTGGAAGAAGAAGCCCTGGTCAAGGAAAAGGCGGGGGTGGACTACGAGATGCCTCCGGACCTGAAGTGGGGGCGGGGCTACCTGGTTGTAGCCGCAGAGCGCGGAATGCTGGACAAAAACTACCTGCACCTTTTAGGCCCTTCAGAGCGGGCCTCGCGGGTGGAAGTGGCGGCGCTTACTTATCTGGCGCTAAAACTAAAGCCCTCTTCGGCCAGTCTTAATTTCGCCGACGCCGACCAAATCCCCGAGGGCTACCGCGGCTACGTTGCCACCCTGGTAGAGCAGGGCATCATGCAGGGTTTGCCCGGCAATGTCTTTATGCCCAACGAAGGGATCAACAGGGCGCAGATGGCCGTGCTCCTGGCGCGGCTTTTGGACAAGGGTCTGGCCGACCCCTGCCCGGGCCGGCGCTTTTTGGGTACGGTCAGCTCGGTGGACACAGCGGCTAACCGGCTGGCCTTAAAGATGGGGGTTTACGGCTACCTCATCAGGCCGCTGGCGGGCAGCTGCCAGGCCTTTGCCGGCGGAAACCCCGCTGATTTGGGCAGTTTTAAGCCCGGCGACGAAGTGTGCGTGGTGCTGGACGAGCGGGAAAGAATTGTTTTTATCAAGAAAACCGCGATTCTAAATGCACAAAGCGCATCTTCTTTGGCGCCGGCGGCCGCCCAGACTTACCGCGGCCGGGTGGAGTCGCTTTACTACGTGAGCGGGGAGTACCGCATGTCGCTTTTGGACTTTGAGGGCAGGCGCATTACTTGCGCCCTGCCGCCCGGCGCGAAGGTGGTCTCTTCGGGCGTCCAAAAAGACATATATTCTATATCAGCAGGCGATCTCGTGGAAGCGGCGGTGTCGGGCGGGCAAGCAGTTCAGGTGACTTACTTAAAAACTGAAGTTTACGAGGGAACAGTTGAGAACATTACTGCTAAAAAAATCACCTTAAGCCGCAGCAGCGGCTCGCAGAAAACATTTACGCTGGCCCAAAACCTCCTGGTGGAGGAAGACGGAAGCGAGTTGGACCGGGAGGACATCAGAGAAGGGCAGCGGGCAAGGGTAACTGTTTACAGCGGGCAGGCGGTGAAAATCGAGATACTTGGAGCCGGCTTGGTAAAAGGGGAAATTGAGGAACTGGACACTGCCGGCACTTACCGCATTACCCTGCGAGATGATAGCGGCCTTTTGCACACTTACAGGGTCAGTGAGAAAGTGAAGTGCAAGCGGTACGGAAATAGTGTAGACTTTGAAGACTTGGACGAGGGCGAGTACGTGCGGGCGGAACTGGACGGCGGGGAAGTGACTTACATTGAAGTCACTGAGGAGGGTCAAAGCGGCACAGTTAAGGGTGTTGTGACATACTTAAAGACCGGTACAAACCCGCGCATTGAAATAGAAAAGTCTAACGGCAGAACAGCGCGCTACTATGTGGCATCTGATGCGAAATGCGAGAGGGACGGGGATGAAATTGGCCTTAAAGATATCATCACCGGCAGTGAGGTTGAGTTGGAAATAGAAGACGGCGAAGTAGTATACATTGAGGTGACCAACGACGAGGATATTACACTGGAAGGCGAAGTTACCAGCGTGAGCCCTTCTTCCAGGCGCATTAAGATAAAACAGTCGAGCGGCAACACCTTTACCTTCTACGTGGATGCCGGCGCCGTTATTGAGGACCGCAACGGCGCCGAGATAACCCTTACGGATGTGCGCACCGGCTGGGATGTGGAGCTGGAGCTGGAAGACGGCGAAGTGGTGCGGATTACCCGCAAGTAAAAGGCACGGCGCCTAAAACCCGCTCGGGGCAGGTGTAGACGTTGAACCTTTCACCCCGGGCAAAACCTACCACTGTTATGCCCAGCTCGCCGGCTGTGCGCACGGTCAGCTCGGTGGGGGCAGATCGGGAGATGATAACAGGCACTCCCATGGCGGCGACCTTGCTTAAGATTTCTGTGAAAACGCGACCGCTGAACACCAGCACCTTGTCGCCTGTAAAGACACCCTCCAAAAAACACCTGCCGGCCAGTTTGTCTACGGCGTTGTGGCGGCCGATGTCCTCGTAAAAGAAAATTGCCTCTTCGGTTGTGCACAGGGCGGCGCTGTGGGCGCCGCCGGTTTCTTTAAAGAGGAGAGAGCGCTGCTCTAACTCGGCGGCAAGCCGGGATATCTGAGTGGGGGCAATGGTGAGAGCGCAAGCGTCCAGCGGATGCTTTAGCCTGCTCTGTGCATGGCCGGAACAAAACAAGCCTTCTTTGGATAATTTTTCCCCGGCAGGGCAGTGAGCGCGCACTTCCACCCTTATAGGGTCTTCCCCTTCAAAGACTTCAATCTCTATCAAATCTTCTTTTTTTTGCAATACACCCTGGGTGAACAAAAAGCCCGCCGCCAGTTCTTTTAAGTGCCGCGGCGAGCACGCCAGGGAAGCGAACTCTTTCCCGTTTAAAAAAACGGTTACCGGCACCTCCCGGACGAGTGTGTCGCTCTCAGTGGAAAATCTGCCGCTTTGCCAGCGCAGAACCGGTATTTTAGATGTGATTTTGCTTTGTTCAGCCAAGAAATTTGCCCCCTTCAAAGTTCTTTTAGCAGCACGGGAGGATATTTGACAGCGAAAGAGAAAATAATACCGTTGCGTGCAAAAAAAGCCGCTCAACAATGAAATTTTACCTGAAAATATAACTAATGACAAGAAGAGAGGGATGTAATTTGGGAGGGTTAACTCATTTAGACGAGCGCGGGCAGGCCAGAATGGTGGATGTAAGCGCTAAAGACGTGACCGTAAGAGAGGCGGTTGCCCGCGGTGAGGTGGTTATGAGGCGCGAGACCCTGGAGCTCATCGTGGAGGGGAAAGTGCCCAAAGGCGAGGTCTTTGGCGTGGCCCGGCTGGCCGGCATCATGGCAGCCAAAAAGACGCCGCAGATTGTGCCGCTGTGCCACCCGCTGATGCTGACGGGCGTGGACGTAGATCTGCGGGCCGATAAAGAAAACAGCCGGGTGGATATCGAAGCCCGGGTGAGGACAGCCGGCCAGACCGGCGTGGAGATGGAGGCCCTGACGGCCGTGGCAGCGGCGGCCCTGGCCGTT
This sequence comes from uncultured Pelotomaculum sp., assembly GCA_964557545.1. GTDB lineage: Bacteria > Bacillota > Desulfotomaculia > Desulfotomaculales > Pelotomaculaceae > CAZLAK01. Next base: position 3,362 of record CAZLAK010000053.1, on the reverse strand, counting down.
TACGATATGTGCAAGGCGGTGGATAAGGAGATGGTCATCGGCAACATCCGGTTGGTACGCAAGACCGGCGGCAAGAGCGGCACTTTTGAGCGCGCCGGCGAAAAACCCTGGGGGCGGGAAGAATGAGCGGGTACAGGATCGGCGTCTTAACAGCCAGCGACAAGGCGAGCCGCGGCGAGCGGGTGGACGAGAGCGGCCCGGCGGTCAGTGAAATGGTGCGCGCCTTGGGAGAAGTCGTAAGTTATAAAGTTGTGCCCGACGACTTAGAAACTTTGAAGGAAGCCCTGGTTTTCATGGCCGATGTGGAAAAACTGGATCTCGTCCTCACTACCGGCGGCACGGGGCTGGGACCGAGGGACAACACACCGGAGGCCACGTTGGCCGTTATTGACCGCCAGGTGCCGGGCTTGGCCGAGGCCATGCGCGCCGAGAGCTTAAAGAAAACCAGCCGGGCCATGCTCTCCCGGGCCGTAGCCGGTATTCGGGGGCGCACGCTGATCGTCAACCTGCCGGGCAGCGTTAAGGGGGTTCGGGAGTGCCTGGAGGTTATTATGCCCGCCCTGCCCCACGGTTTGGAGATCTTGAGCGGGCGGGGAGGGGAGTGCGGCCGCCGCTAGTGATGTATAAAACAGGTGAATAGTGGAAATATATTTAGAGGGCAAAAAGACAAAAAAGGAATGAAGCATAATGCGGAGATAGAAGAAGGAATTAAAAGCAGTTAACAGCTAGAAAGTCTTTTTTGTCCTAAAAGTGCAAAATTATGCGCCAGTCTGATTTGCTTTTAATTTCCTGATTCTATATTATATTTTACGTGAATGCTAGCACTCGTTATTGTTGAGTGCTAACAAATAGCGCAACTAACACCATACTGTACAAGGAGGGGTTAATGTGATCAGACCGTTAGGCGACAGGGTAGTGGTAAAGCCTCTGCCCAGCGAGGAAAGGACGAAGGGCGGTATTGTCCTGCCGGAAACCGCCAAGGAGAAGCCGCAGGAGGGTGAAGTAATTGCCGTAGGTCCTGGGCGGCTTTTGGACAGCGGGCAGCGCGTGCCTATCGATTTAAAGCCCGGTGACCGCATCCTTTTCTCGAAGTACGCCGGCAACGAAGTAAAAATTGACGACGTCGAGTACCTGATCATGCGCGAGTCCGACGTTTTGGGCGTAATTGAGAAGTAAAGTAAAAATTGCTTAAAAAAAGGAGGTAGTGAAATTGGCTGCCAAGGAAATTATCTACCGGGAGGATGCCAGACGGGCTCTGGAGCGGGGTGTTAACGCCCTGGCCGATGCCGTTAAGATCACTTTAGGCCCTAAAGGCCGCAATGTGGTGCTGGAGAAGAAGTTCGGCTCCCCCATGATCATTAACGACGGGGTGACTATTGCCCGCGATATTGAGCTGGCCGACCCGTTTGAAAACATGGGCGCCCAGCTGGTAAAAGAAGTGGCCACCAAGACCAACGACGTGGCCGGCGACGGCACTACCACAGCCTGTGTGCTGGCCCAGTCCATTGTGCGCGAGGGCTTAAAGAACGTGGCCGCCGGCGCTAACCCCATGATCATCAAGCGAGGCATTGAGAAGGCCGTAGAGAAAGCTGTGGAGGCTATCAAGAAAACGGCCAAGACGGTGGAGAGCAAGTCGGCCATTGCCCAGGTGGCCACCATTTCCGCCAACGACGAGTTTATCGGCAACCTGATTGCCGACGCCATGGAAAAGGTGGGCAAGGACGGGGTCATTACCGTTGAGGAGTCCAAAGGCACCACCACCAATTTGGAAGTGGTGGAAGGCATGAACTTTGACCGCGGCTACATCTCGCCGTACATGATCACCGACGCTGAAAAGATGGAAGCCACCTTGAATGACCCCTACATCCTGATCACTGACAAGAAGGTTTCGGCCGTCAACGACCTCCTGCCCATCCTGGAGAAGGTCGTGCAGACCGGCAAGCCGCTCTTGCTGATTGCCGAGGACGTGGAGGGCGAAGCCCTGGCCACCCTGGTGCTGAACAAGCTGCGTGGCACCTTCCAGTGCGCGGCCGTCAAGGCGCCCGGCTTTGGTGAGCGGCGCAAGGCCATGTTGCAGGATATCGCCATTTTGACCGGCGGCACCGTCATTTCCGAAGAAGTAGGCTTAAAGCTGGACAAAGCTACCATTGACCAGCTGGGCCGTGCCAGCAAGGTGCGCGTGAAGAAAGAAGAAACCATCATCGTCGGCGGTGCGGGCAGCCAGGAAGAAATCACCAAGCGCATTGCCCAGATCAAGAAGCAGATTGAAGAGACCACTTCCGAATTCGACAAGGAGAAGCTGCAGGAGCGCCTGGCCAAGCTGGCCGGCGGTGTGGCCGTCATCCAGGTCGGCGCGGCTACCGAAACTGAAATGAAAGAGAAGAAGCTGCGCATTGAGGACGCCCTCAACGCTACCAGGGCGGCCGTGGAGGAGGGCATTGTGCCCGGCGGCGGCGTGGCCTACATTAACGCCATTAAGGAACTGGACGGCATTAGCTACGAGACGCTGGACGAAAAGACCGGCATTGACATTGTCCGCCGCGCTTTAGAGGAGCCGCTGCGCCAGATTGCCACCAACGCCGGCCTTGAGGGCTCAGTCATTATAGAGAAAGTTAAGAACGCCGAACCCGGCGTGGGCTTCAACGCCCTGACCGGCGACCTGGTAAACATGATCGAGGCCGGTATTGTTGACCCCGCCAAGGTGACCAGGATTGCCCTGCAGAACGCCGCCAGCATTGCCGCCATGATCCTGACCACCGAGACGCTCGTGGCCGAAAAGCCCGAAAAAGAGAAGGATATGGGCATGGGCGGCATGGGCGGCATGGGCGGCGGCATGATGTAAGCCGCTAAAATAAAAAAGCTTAAACCAGACAGCTAAAAAGCGGAAGAACCGGAACCTCTTAAATTTGAGGCCGGTTCTTTCTTAGTTTCTTTTCTCGACTTTATCACCTAGATCCCTGAAAACCGCATAAAATGGGCAAGTGAAAAATGGAACATGTACAAATTGCCACTACACCAATTCCTGTGTGGAAAACTGTTCCACTGGAGTAATATTTTTAGGTGAAGCAATGTGCATGGCCCGCAATATCTTCTTGCTTAAATCAGAACTCTGGGTCTTTATTAGAAACCGCTGCCCTTCAACTTCTACCTCCGCAAAGTTAAGGGAGTTTAACGCTTCTTGAATGGCCTGCGGTGAGGCGTCTATACCGGCTTTTCTAAGCACAAATTCCAAGGTCCGCTCCAAAAGAAAGGCCAGAAAACAAACCACAAAGTGCCCCTTAATTCGCCGCTCTGTCCAGTGAAAAACAGGCCGCACTTCTAAGGTGCTCTTCATGATGCGGAATGACTCTTCAATCCGCCAC
>CAZLAK010000052.1:0-8919 GCA_964557545.1 uncultured Pelotomaculum sp. | reverse complement strand
TTGAGGCGGCCCGCCAGGGGGCAGCCGAAGTCGGCAACGCCGTTATGGCGGCCACCTTTACTACCATTGCCGTTTTTCTCCCCATTGTTTTTGTAGAGGGGATCTCTTCGATCATCTTCCGGCAGATGGCCATAACCGTTTCTTTCGCCATTTTTTCCTCGCTCCTCGCCGCCCTCACCGTAGTGCCGGTGCTTTCGTCCCAGTTTCTCACTGCTGAGGAAAAGACTGGCGGCGGGAGGCTTCACCGCATCCTTGAGCGCTGGGGTGCGTGGCTGGAAAGTTTAAACGAGGTTTACAAGAAGGTTTTAAACTGGGCACTTTCTCACCGCCGGACAGTGGTAGCCGGCATTGTTCTTTCTCTGGCAGCCAGCATGGCCCTCGTGCCCGCCATAGGGGCCGAGTTTTTACCCAAAATGGACGCAGGCCAAATTGCCGTCGATATCCAGATGGACCGCGGCACCTCTTTGGAAAGAACCGGGGCTTTTGTGCAGAAGGTCGAGGGTGTTTTGGCCGGGATACCGGAAGTGCAGACGGTTTTTTCCAGTGTGGGTTCGGCCGGCCGCAGTTCTTTTGTTTCTGCCTACCAGCCGGATATAGCCCGCCTGCAGGTGATGCTTGTTCCCCGGACGCAAAGGCAAAGGACAGCCGATGAAGTAGCCGATGAGGTGCGCTGGCTTTTGGGAGAGCTGCCGGGAGCCAAAGTAAAAGTTTCTTCTGTTGACCCCACTATGACTGCCATGAGGACGTCTTCGCCCATCAGTATTGCCGTACGCGGTTCAGATTTGAGTGTTTTGCGGGATATAGCCGAGCAGCTGGCCGGGGAAGTAAGGCAGGTAGAAGGTACCAGAGAGGTGGACACGAGTTTGAGTGCCGGCTACCCCGAGGTGCAGGTTAAAGTTAACCGCCAGCTGGCCCAGAGCTACGGCCTTACCCCGGCACAGGTTGTGTCGGCAGTGAAAACTTCTATTCAGGGACAGGTGGCCACGCGCTACCGCACGGCAGAGGATGAGTACGACATCCGTGTCAGGTTGAGAGAAGATGCCAGGGAGGACCTCTACCATTTGTCTAACCTGGCTATAGCTGCGCCGTCCGGCGCAGTGGTGCGCCTAGCCGACGTGGCCTCGCTGGTGACAACTACCGGCCCGGTGCAGATCGACCGCCGGGAACAGGACCGGGTAGTTACGGTAACCGGCGAAATTGCCGGTCGCGACCTGAGCAGCATTACTAAAGAGATAAAAGAGCGCGCCGCGCACATCCAGCTGCCGCCCGGCTACAGCATCGAATTTACCGGTACGGACAAGGAAATGGTCGAGTCCTTCCAGAGCCTGGCTATGGCCCTCGGCCTGGCCGTGCTGCTGGTTTACATGGTGATGGCTATTCAGTACGAGTCCCTCCTCTACCCCTTTGTGATCATGTTTACTATGCCTACCACGGTTATCGGTGTAGTTTTAAGCCTGTTCATCACCGGCTACCGTTTTAGCGTGCCGGCCTTTATCGGCCTCATCATGCTCGCCGGCATTGTGGTGAGCAACGGCATTGTTCTGGTGGATTACATCAACACCCTGCGCCGCCGCGGCATGGAGAGGACACAGGCCATCCTGGCTGCCGGCCCGGTGCGCCTGCGGCCCATCTTAATGACCGCTCTGACCACCATTTTGGCCATGCTGCCGCTGGCCATTGGCTTAGGAGAAGGCGGGGAAAGCCAGGCGCCCCTGGCAACAGTGGTTATAGGCGGCCTTACTGTTTCCACGTTTTTGACTCTGGTGCTCATTCCGGTCGTGTACGTTTATTTTGACGACCTGGGCCAAAAGATAACGGCGCGCTTTAACCGCTGGGCTGCCGGCGGGAGTTCTGCCGGCAGTTCCCGTTAAGCTGCGGCCGCCATTAGCGCAAAAAGCGGGGTCGGGCATAAATGACTGGTTCACCTGGGAACAGAAACAAAAGGCTTTCGATTATCAAAGCGGCGGCCAAAGTCTTTTCCCGGCACGGCTACCACCGGGCAAGGGTGGAGGACATCGCTTCCGAGGCAGGCGTGGGCAAGGGCACTGTCTACGAGTACTTTGCCAGCAAGCGGCATTTATTTGAGGAAGTGGTGAAAGAAGGGCTGAACTTTTATACCGGACGGGGAAAAGCTCACCTTAGCGGGGAGGAGACCGCCCGGCAAAAGAGCGGCCCTTCAGATCTTAGCGGGCAGCTGTGCGCCCTCTTTGAGATGCACTTGACGTTTTTGCGCGAGTACCGCGATATTTCCCGGGTAGCTTTAAGCGACCACGCCTTGAGCAGTGAAGAGATGCACCGCTGGTTTTGTGACGTGCGCCGCCAGAAAATAGAGCGGTTAAAAAAACTGCTGGCGGCCGGCCGGGACAGGGGCGAAACCGGCCCCGACCTGGACGTTGAGCTGGCGGCCGAGTTTCTCTGGGGTATTTTGGGAAGCCTGTGGTATAAGGCGGTTTGGGAAGAAACCGAATTGGACATCAAAGACACGGCCCAAAAAGCAGTGCGCCTGTTTATGGAGGGAGCCGGGCGGCGTTAGCCGCCCTTTTTAACCCGATTAATTAAGTTGCCGTGCCGGCGGGCCGGTGCTATAATCAAAATATTAACGCGTAAAAAAACCAGGTAAATTCTCCGTAGAGATAAAAGCGCCTGTAATGCAGATAAAAAAGAGCTTTTTTGGGAGGTTATGGTTTTGAGTTCTGTGAGGGTGAGGTTTGCACCCAGCCCGACCGGCCCCTTGCACATCGGCGGGGCGAGGTCGGCGCTTTTTAACTGGCTCTTTGCCCGCCGCTACGGCGGTACTTTTATTGTGCGCATTGAGGACACCGACCTTGAGCGTTCCTCGCCGGAATCTGAAGAAAATATATTGGAGGCCCTGCGCTGGCTGGGCCTAGACTGGGATGAGGGAGTTGACGTGGGGGGGCCGTACGGGCCTTACCGGCAGACGGACCGGCTGGAGATTTACCGCCGCTACGCCGCCATCCTGGCAGAAAAGGGGTGTGCCTACCCGTGCTACTGCACCGAGGAAGAACTGGCTGCCCAGCGGGAAGAACTCCTTAAAAGCGGCGAACAGGTAAGGTATAATGGCCGCTGCCGGCACCTGTCTTCTGCCGAGCGCGCCCGGCTGGAGGCGCAAGGACGAAAGCCGGCCTTGCGCTTTACGGTGCCGGAGGAAAAAACGGTTTGCGTGCGCGATCTGGTGCGCGGCGACGTTTACTTTGAGTGTTCCGGCATCGGCGACTTTATAATTTTAAAATCGGACGGCATTCCGACTTACAACTTTGCCGTCGTCGTGGACGACCACGAGATGAAGATCAGCCACGTCATAAGGGCGGAAGAGCACCTTCCCAACACGCCCCGCCAGATCCTCCTTTACGAGGCTTTTGGCTGGGAGCTGCCCGCCTTTGCCCACGTCTCCCTCATCCTGGGCAAAGACCGCAGCAAAATGAGCAAGCGGCACGGCGCCACCGCCGTCATCCAGTACCGGGAAAGGGGCTACCTGCCGGAAGCGCTGGTGAACTTCCTGGCCCTTTTGGGCTGGTCGCCCGGCGGGGAGGAGGAAGTTATTTCTGTAGAAGAGCTAAAAAGGGTGTTTTCCTTGGAAAGAGTGAGCAAGAGCCCGGCCGTCTTTGACCCGGACAAGCTCAACTGGTTAAACGGCTGCTACATCAGGGTTTCCTCGACCGAGCGCCTGGCAGCGCTGGCCGTGCCTTTTTTGCAAAAGGCCGGTTACGTAAGCGATCCTCCTTCGGCTCAGGAGCAGGAGTGGGTGGCGGCGGTGGTGGAGCTGGCCCGCGATTACGTGAGCTGTTTAGAGGAAATACCGGAACATGCGGGAAAATATTTGGATGAAGAATACACTTACAGCGAAGAGGCTAAAGAAGTCTTAAGCCGGGATGGGGTGGCCGGTCTCTTGGAGGCCCTGGCGGAGGAAGCCGGGCGCGCTGAGCGCCTGACAGCCGCAACCGCCCCCGCCTTGTTAAAAGCGGCGGGCAAAAAGGCCGGTCTTAAAGGAAAAGACGTCTTTGTGCCGGTGAGGGCGGCCCTGACCGGCAGCACGCAGGGACCGGACCTGCCCAAAGTAATGGCTGTAATCGGCAAAGAAAGCGTGTTGCGCAGGCTTAAAAGAGCGCGCGCGTACACGAAAGGGTGAGGCAAATATGTTTGAACGCTTGCGCAGGGATATAAGGGCAGTCATGGAGCGCGACCCGGCCGCTAAGTCCGTGTTAGAAGTGCTCCTGTGCTACCCGGGCTTTCACGCCGTTCTCATGCACCGGCTGGCCCACGCCTTTTACCGCCGCCGCTGGTACCTGCTGGCAAGACTCATCTCCCACATTTCCCGGTTTTTAACCGGCATAGAAATCCACCCGGGGGCCAAAATCGGCGAGGGCCTCTTTATTGACCACGGTTCCGGCGTGGTTATCGGTGAGACGGCGGAAATCGGCGACAACGTGACTATCTACCAGGGAGTTACCCTCGGGGGTACCGGCAAGGAGAAAGGCAAAAGGCACCCCACTATCGGCAACAATGTAGTAATAAGCGCCGGGGCCAAAATTTTAGGCTCCTTTACTGTGGGCGACAATTCCAAAATCGGTGCCGGTTCGGTGGTCTTAAAGCCGGTGCCTCCTAACAGCACGGTAGTCGGCGTTCCCGGGCGGGTAGTAGCGCGTGACGGCCGCAAGGTAGAAGAGCCGGCGGCACCGGAGATCGACCTGCGCCACGACCTCCTTCCGGACCCGGTAGCAGAAGCTTTAAATTGCTTAAAGCAAAAAGTGGAAGCCTTAGAGAAAAAAGTGCGCGAGCTGGAAGAAAGGACTTGTGCCGGCGGACGGTCGGCCACCGCGTAAAAAAGGAGCCGGCAGGACGCCCGCGGTCACGAGCCGGCGAACCTTCACTTTAAGGAGGACTGTCTCTTAATGGAAATATATAACACCTTATCGGCCCGCAAAGAAAAGTTTGTGCCGCGCCAGCCCGGCGAGGTGAGTATCTATGTCTGCGGACCTACGACGTATAATTACATTCACCTGGGCAATGCCCGTCCCCTGGTGTTTTTCGATACCGTGCGGCGCTACTTTCTCGCTAAAGGCTACAGGGTGACTTATGTGCAGAATTTCACCGACGTGGACGACAAAATAATAAACCGTGCCCGGGAGGAAGGGGAAGACCCGCTTTTGCTGGCCGAAAAGTACATCAACGAATACTTTGCCGATGCCGGCGCCTTAAATGTTATGCGGGCCGACGTTCACCCCCGGGTCACCCAGCACATACCCGAGATTATTTCATTAGTGGAAAGACTGCTGGAAAAAGGGGCAGCCTATGTGTCAGAAGGCAGCGTCTACTTTGAAGTGAAAAAGTTCCCGGCTTACGGCCGGCTGTCCGGCCGCTCGACAGAAGACATGCTGGCCGGGGCGCGGGTGGAGGTGGACGCCCGCAAAAAGGACCCCCTCGATTTTGTCTTATGGAAGGCGGCCAAGCCCGGTGAGCCCGCCTGGGACAGTCCCTTTGGCAGGGGCCGGCCGGGCTGGCACATAGAGTGCTCGGCTATGTCTATAAAGTACCTGGGCATGGGCTTTGACATACACGGGGGCGGCGCCGACCTCATCTTCCCCCACCACGAGAACGAAATCGCCCAGAGCGAGGCGGCCTACGGTGCACCTTTTGTCCGTTATTGGATGCACAACGGCTTTATCACCGTCAACGAGGAAAAAATGTCTAAGTCGCTGGGCAACTTCTTTTTGGTGCGCGATATATTGGGCAAGTTTCCGCCGGAACTCGTGCGCTTTTTCCTCCTCTCCACCCACTACCGGAGCCCCTTGGACTTTGATGCCGAAAAGCTGGCCGCGGCCGGACGGGGCCTTGAGCGCATACGCACCAGTATCCGCCTCTTAGAGGAAGCCCTGGAGAAAAAGGTGGAGGCCGGTGCTCCCTGTGTGGCTTCGGGGCTGGACGGCGCCCTGGAGGATTTAAAGAGTTCTTTTGAAGCGGCCATGGACGACGACTTCAATACGGCCCTGGCCACGGGCGTGCTCTTTGAACTCGCCCGGGAAGTAAATACTGCCGTCGGCCGGCTGGGCCCGACGGTAGCGCCGCCGGACCAAAAGGCCCTGGAAGGGGCCAGAGAGCTGTTTTTATTCTTCAACAGCGTGCTGGGCATCTTTAAGACGGGCGAAGGCGGGCGTATCCTCACAGGTGCCGGCATAGCGGTGGAATCGGGGCTTCAAGAAGGTCTTTTAAAACTCCTCATTGAAGTGCGCGCCGAGGCGCGCCGCAAAAAGGACTGGGCAATGGCCGACCGCATCCGCGACGGCTTAAAAGAACTCGGTATCATATTAGAAGACACTCCTTCTGGGGTGCGCTGGAAAAAGCAGGGGTAGAAAATGCTGGCATTATCACCTTTTCTTTTGGCAAACCGGCAGGGGTTCAGCCCGGAACACCTCCCCGTACCCGTACTGGCCTATGTGGGGGACGCCGTCTTTGAGCTGGCCGTGCGCTGCTCCCTGGTGGGGGCGGGTTGCAGCCGGGTGGGTGAACTGCACGGCGAGGCGGTAAAACGCGTAAGTGCTGCCGCGCAGGCCCGGGCCTTGCGCCAGCTTTCCGGCCGCCTTACCGCCGAAGAAGAGGCCGTCGTGCGCCGCGGGCGCAACGCCCGCCCGGTGCACGCCCCGCCGCGCGGCACGGGTCAGGCGGATTACCGTTACAGCACGGCTTTGGAGTGCCTGGTCGGCTACCTGTACTTAAAAGGCGACCGCACCCGCTTGGAAGAAATTTTAGGGGCGGTACTGGCGGGTGAGGAAAGGCCGTTTCTGTCATCTATTTAGTTTAGTTTTATTTTAGAGGTAGGTCGCAGTGGGCGCTGTAAAAATGAAAGTGACTCTTCTAAAGCACACGCCGGGCCCGGAGGAAATCGTGGCCATGGGGGCGCGCCTTTGTTATTCGGCGGCCGGTATTGACGAACTCAGCGAAAAACTGGCGCGTGAGGAGCAGGGCCGCTTTATCGACATGCTGCTGGCATCGGGCCACCATTCACCTGTAGAACACGCCTCCTTTACTTTTGGGGTGGAGGGAGTGTCGCGCTCGCTACTGGCCCAGATCACCCGCCACCGCATCGCCAGCTTTTCGGTCAAGTCGCAGCGGTACGTCTCCGAGGAGAGTGCATCCCAGGAGGACGGTGTTTTCGGCTACGTCGTGCCGCCCCGCATAGCCGCGCTGGGAACTCCTTTTGTCGAGGAGTATGCCGCCCAGATGAAAAAAATCCAGCAGTGGTACGACCGGTGGGTAGAGGTGCTGGGCGGGGGCCGCGATGCTTACGAGGATGCCCGTTTTGTCCTGCCCAATGCCGCGGAAACCAAGTTCCTGGTCACCATGAACGCAAGAGAACTCCTGCACTTTTTTAGCTTGCGCTGCTGCCGGCGTGCCCAGTGGGAGATCCGCGCTTTGGCCACAGAAATGCTCCGGCAGGTCAAGAAAGTGGCTCCTTCCATTTTTGCCCGTGCCGGCCCGGCCTGCCTGCGCGGCCCATGTCCTGAGGGCCGCTGGAGCTGCGGTGAAAGTGAGCGCGTAAGAGATTTCTTCTTAAGCTTGTAAAAAATTGAATTTTTATAAAAATTTATAAAAAAGGCAGGGTAAAAAGACTCTGAGCGAAATTAACGGCATTAAAAGCGAAATTATTGCCGGCAGGAACCCGGTTAAAGAGGCGCTGCTGTCCGGCCGGCCGGTAAACAAAATTCTAGTGGCCGCCGGGGCGGGCGGCAGTGCGGTGTCAGAAATAGTCGCTTTGGCCCGCCAAAAGGGCATTCCCGTGCAAAAGGCGGACCGGCGGCAGCTGGACAGGCTGGCCCGCGGCACAAACCACCAAGGAGTAGTAGCCAAAGCGGCTGTCAAAGATTACGCAGAACTGGAAGATATAACGCGTGTTCCGGCAGGCAGAGTGCCGCTTCTCATTTTGCTCGACGGAGTGCAGGACCCTCACAATTTGGGCGCGGTTTTGCGGGTGGCCGATGCTGCCGGGGCCAGCGGGGTGGTTATTCCTAAGCGCCGCTCAGCCCAGCTGACGGCGGCGGTAGCCCGTTCTTCTGCCGGGGCGCACGAGTACGTGCCGGTGGCCAGGGTGACCAACATAGCAGAGGCTGTTCTGCGCCTTAAGAAAGACGGTTTTTGGGTAGTGGGCGCCGATGCCGCTGCCGGGCAGACCCTGTGGGAGGCCAGGCTGGACGGGCCGGTGGCCATCGTTGTCGGCGGCGAAGGCAAAGGTATAAGCCGCCTGGTAAAGGAAAGGTGCGATATTTTGGTGCGCGTGCCGATGCTGGGCCGGGTCAGTTCACTAAACGCTTCAGTTGCCGCCGCCCTCCTGGCCTACGAGGTGCTGCGGCGAAAGGAGATAGCGGCCCGTGGGACAGGATTTCCTCCTCGTTGACGGTTACAACGTAATCCACGCCTGGCCGGAACTGGCCAAGCTGATAGATACGGGCCTGGACCACGCCAGGGGAAAGCTGGTTTCCCTGCTCGCCAACTACGCCTACCTGACGGGGTGCCGGGTGTGGGTGGTTTTCGATGCTCAAGGGGTTAAAAATGCTGCCTTGCGCCAGGAGTGCGTGGACGGCGTAGAAGTGGTCTTCACGCGGGAAGGTGAGACGGCGGATTCTTTTATCGAGCGCATGGCGGGAGAGCTGGGCAGCTCCGGCGGCACCGTCTACGTGGCCACTTCTGACTGGGCCGAGCAGAGGCTTATATTTGGGCGGGGGGCTTACCGCCTGACTCCTGCAGAACTGAAAAGGCTTGTGGATAGGGTGTACGAAGAGAGTAAAAAATTTTACGCGGGTGCAAAGCCGGCCGATGCCTATCTTGAGAACCGCGTATCGAAAAGAGTAAAATCCCTTTTGGAAAAACTGCGCCGCCAGCGTTTTTAAGGCATTATCCGGGAAGAGA
>CAZLAK010000051.1:0-9318 GCA_964557545.1 uncultured Pelotomaculum sp. | reverse complement strand
AGACGGCACAATACACGACTACCATTACGAAAGCAATGATTTGTGCAACGGGGGGAACCACGTTAAAAAAGCTCCCCCCGACTCGGAAGATGCCTACGCCGGAACTTTCCTTTCTCTGGCACAACTTTACTGTCAAAAGAGCGGTGACTATAAGTGGGCAACCGAAAACCTTCCCTCCCTTATTAAGATTTCCCGTGTAATTACCAGCCTTACAGACGGCGACGGGTTGACTTTTGCGCTGGCCAATTACCGGGTAAAGTACCTAATGGATAACTGCGAAGCCTGGCGCGGCCTTCACGATTTTTCTCAATTGCTCTTCTCTTTAGGCGACCAAAGGGCAGAGCACTACCAAAAACACGCCGGCATCCTGGCCGCTGGCGTGGAGAAATACTTGTGGAATGCCCGCAAGCAATGTTACCACCCGGCCAAAACCGGTTTATTTAAGCCGGGAGTTAATTTAAGAAAATTTTACCCCGATGCCGTAGCCCAGCTTTTCCCCGCCCTTTACGGCCTCATTGAACCCGGCTCCCAAAGGGGCTCTTTTCTGTACAAAATTTTTAACGCTTACCAGCCCGGCTGGATTACCATAATGCCTCCAGACTACCCGTGGGTATTACTGGCCTGCTGCGCCTGCCTCCACGGCGACGAAAAGAGCGCCCTGGAAAAACTAACTTTTGTTCAAAAATCTTATATAGAGCCTAATTCCGGTTACTGGTACTGCAGCGAGGCAGCTTTTTTCGTTTTGACGGCCACGCGGCTGTTAAAAGAAATATAATCTCATTAAAATTAAAAGAGATTTTTAAAAAGCGTGATACAGAGGAAGACTAAAGAGGTGAAGAAATGTTGGACAGCAAAGAAGTGGCGTATTACCTAAAAGAAGCAGAAGTGCTGGCCAGGCGGGCAGGAGAAATTATCAGCTCTCACTTTGGCGGTAAGTTCAGGAGTGACTATAAGTCCTGCCCTTCCGACCTGGTCACCGAAGTGGACAGGCGGTCAGAAGAAATAATTCTAGAGGGGCTTTTATCCAAATTTCCCGGCCATACTTTTGTCGGCGAAGAAACATCCGGCCAAACCCTGCCTTCTAAAGAAAGTTTCACCTGGTTTGTCGATCCCCTGGACGGCACGACCAATTTTGTTTTCGGCATCCCTTTTTGTTGCATATCAATAGGACTTGCCCTGGCGAAAGAGTTAGTGGCCGGCCTGGTGTACGATCCCTTAAGGGACGAGCTCTTTACCGCTATAAAAAATAACGGTGCCCGTTTAAACGGCTCGGTCATCGAGGTGGATAAAAAACGACGGCACTTGAGCGAAGCGCTGCTCGTCACCGGCTACCCGGCCAACAAGGCCTTCGGTTACCGGTTATTGCGCATTAACTACCACCGGGTTATAGAGAGCTGCACCAATTTGCGCGCCTTAGGGGCGGCAGCGCTGGAACTGGCTTATGTGGCCTGCGGGCGCCTGACAGGTTTTTGGGAAAACACACTAAAACCGTGGGATGTGGCTGCCGGAACCCTCTTGGTAGAAGAAGCCGGGGGTACGGTTACCAATATCGACGGCGGCCCTATCAGCCTGGAGGACTCCACGTCCATAGCGGCCTCCAACGGCCTTATACACCGCCAGCTGCTGGATGTCCTCTCTTAGGAGGTGGGAGATATTAAGGATTTACTATTTCAGCCAGAAATGCCGGCGGCAATAATTGGTAACTCTAAAATGCTGGCCGCATTGCGTAACAACGGCGAACTCATACGCCTTTTTTGGCCGGCCATCGACTACGGCCAGCACCTGGGCCGCTTTTGGCCCGGCATCAAGCTGGGCGGAAGAGAAGATGTGAGCAGCCTGACCAAGTGGTTTCATACTTCAATTTGGGAAGCTGCCCAGCACTACGCGAAAAATACTAATATCTTGCACACTGAATTAAAAATCTCCGCCCCTCCCCTGTCAGTAGTGCAGACCGACTTTGTGCTGCCGGACGAAGACGTTCTGATCCGGCACTACGAGATCACTAACTGCGGTGAAAAAGGCATTGAGGCACATTTTTATCTTTACTGCACCTTCAATATAGAAGAATCCCCTATGTACGACGGGGCGTACATCGATTTTGCCAGCGGCGCACTCGTGTTTTACCGGCGCGACATCTACCTGGCAGTAGCCGCCCCTGACCGGCCGCTGTCCGGCTACCACTTGGGCCGCAGGGGAACCCCGTCTGACCCTTTCAGCGAAGCCTGTCACGGCAGGCTGTGGGGGGGTAAAGACAACATCCGCCAAAGCGCTGGAGCCCTGGCCTGGGAGCTGGGCACACTCGAACCCGGCCAAAAACACTGCCACACCCTTTATCTGGCCGCGGCCGAAAGCCTGGCTTCGGCCAGAGATCTCTTAAGGCGCGCCCAAAAGGAAGGCTTCCAGATGTCTTTAGAAAAAACACGCTCTTTCTGGCAGGGCTGGCTGTCCTCATCGAGTCGTGGGGTGATCGACGAGGCCGGCTGGCATCCCGGCTACCACGCTTTTATGAGGTCGCTTCTGGTGTTAAAGCTCCTTTCTTCCAAAGAAAGCGGTGCCTCCATTGCCGCACCGGAATTTGACCCCTTTTACGTGGCCTGCGGCGGCTACGGGTACTGCTGGCCCAGAGATGCGGTGTATACGGCAGCCGCCCTTGACGAGGCGGGCTTTTACCAAACCGCAGAGCAGTTTTATCTCTTTGCCGCCTCGGTTCAGGATGAAGACGGGAGCTGGCACCAGCGCTACTATACCAGCGGCCACCCCGCTTCTACCTGGGGAAAACAGGTTGACCAAACGGGAACCGTGCTCTGGGGGTTCTACCACCACTACCGGCTCACCGAAGATAAAGCTTTTTTAGTAAAAATCTGGCAGTCCACGCAAAAAGCCGCCTCTTACCTGGCTGATAACATTATGGAAAACGGCCTGCCGGCTCCCAGCTACAATCTATGGGAGGACGAACACTCCCAGGATACCTATGCGGCTGCCGCCGTCTGTGCCGGCCTGAGGGCTGCCGCTCAAATTGCGCTCTTAACAGGCGAAAAGGCAGAAGCCAAAAAGTGGCGTGTGGTTTCGTCTTCGGTGCGCCAGGCCATATTTAAGAAAATGTGGTCGCCTCAACTAAACCGCTTTGTGCGGGGGATAAACCGCAGGACAGATGCCGCAACTTACGAAGGCACGCTAAAAGCAGGGGGAGAGGGCTTTTGCGCTTCCGACCCTTTGAGCCTTTACCAGAGTTACTGGGCAGGAACCGATGAGCGGGTAGACGCAGCCCTTTTGGGTCTGGCCTTTCCTTTTGCTATTTTAAAACCTCAGGACGAAAAAATGTTAGCCACCGCCAAAACCATAGAAGAAAAATTGTGGCACTGGGGCACAGGCGGCATCGGGCGCTATGAGGGCGACTCCTACCGGGGCGGCAACCCCTGGGTGCTGACCACTTTATGGCTTTCCATCTATAAAAGCCTTACCGGCAAAAACGATGAAGCGCACCGCCTTTACGACTGGAGCTTAAAACAGGCCAATTTCCACTTCCTCCTACCCGAGCAAGCGGACAAAAACAACGGCGGGCCGGCCTGGGCCATGCCGCTTTCCTGGTCGCATGCCATGTTTATCCTCGCCCACCTGGCTCTGCACAAAAAGCTAAAGTGTTTTTTTTAATGCAAAACCAATTAATTTCGGGTTTAAAAACAGTGCCGCGGCCAAAAACTATAAACGGCTACCGTTTCAACTGAACCAAAGGAGGCGTAAAGCTAATGAGTAGAAGGCGGCGAGGGGTCATGTCCGAGCGTCTAAAGTACGAGTTAGCTGACGAGCTTGGCATAGGCGACGTGGTGCGCAGGGAGGGTTTTGGCAACGTCTCTTCGCGCAACTGCGGAAACCTGGTCCGGCTGGCTATTGAAAGGGCCGAGCGGTCACTGGCCGAGAAACGGTAGCCATAAGCGGGGCGCCTTTGGGGAGGCGCCCTTTTATATGAACGCCCATTTAGTATATTTCGATTTTTTCAGCCCAAAAATAATCATATACTGGCGTGTGAAATTTGGAAAGACGAAAAGGGAGAGGCGGTCATGGCGCTGGCCGCCGGCACCGACGTCACCGAGCGCGCCAAAGCGCAAAAAGCCCTGGAGGAACTGACCTACCAGGACGGACTTACCGGTGTTTTTAACCGGCGCTACTTTGACTTAAAATTGGCAGAAGAGTGGGCCTACGCCCAGCGCTACCGGCTGCACCTGGCCGTCCTCATGTGCGATATCGACTTTTTTAAGCTCTATAACGACACTTACGGCCACTTGAGCGGCGACGAGTGCTTAAAGAGCGTGGCCAGAGCCCTAAAAGGACAGCTGCACAGGCCGGCAGACGTGCTGGCCCGCTACGGGGGCGAGGAGTTCGGCGTCATTCTGCCGGCCACCGGGCCCAGCGGGGCCAAGATCGTGGCCGAAAAGCTCCGCCAGGCCGTCTTAAGCTTGAATATTCCCCACGAAAAGTCCCCGCTGGGGGTGGTCAGCATAAGCATCGGCGCCGCGGCCGTTATCCCCGCCGCCGGCAGTTCTCCGGATACGCTGGTCCACGCCGCCGACACGGCCCTCTACACGGCCAAGGCCTCCGGCCGCAACCGGGTAGAAGTTTACCGGGAAGCCAGGTCTAATTGCATAGCAACCCCAAAAAACAACAAACCGGCTGCCCCTCCTGAGTGAATACTAGGCCACCGGTATTTTTTTATGTGCAATTAACACCGCGAAAGCTGACAGCCAAAGCTACCCGAAATTTCTATAAGCCTGCCCCACAAACCGCCCAAATAATTTGCCGGATGGCTCAAGTAGGCTTCCAGAGCGGTTAAAGCTGTGGGAAAGTGCAACTGGTATGCCTTTTTTAACCGCCCAACCGCCGTTGGATAGGGATTGAGCCTGTCCACCCATACTTCCTTCACCCCTGCCCCGGCCACGGCAGAAAATAAATCCGAAAGGGCCGAAGGTGTATCCCCTAACCCGGGAAGCAGCGGGGCGATAAAAACCCACACGGGTATGCCTGCCCTTACCAGCTGCCTGGCTGCAGCCAGCCTGGCGGCGGGGGGCGGTGCGCCGGGCTCCAAAATACGGGAAATCTTCTCGTCTACGGTGGTAACGGTAAAGCCTACTGAGCAACGGGAAAGTTTTTGGATAAGGGAAATATCACGGACCACAAGAGAAGATTTAGTGAGAATATCTACTTCCCAAGAGGGGTACCTGGCGAGGACCTCCAGAGAAGACCTGGTCAGTTCGTACCCGGTCTCTGCCGGCTGGTAAAGGTCGGTAACTGTGCCCATAATTATCCTGCCGCCCGGCAGCCTGCCCCCTTTAAGCTGCTTTTCCAAAACCGCCGCAAAATTAACCTTGGCATCCACGTACTTCCCCCAAGGCTTGCTCCGGCCGGCAAAGCGGGACATAAAAGAAGCGTAGCAGTAAATGCAGCCGTGGGCACAGCCCACATAAGGGTTTAAGCAGTACCGGTAACCGGGTATCCCCGTTTTGCACAAAGCAGTTTTGCAGCTTTTTTCGCCGGTCAGGGTCATACTGGCCTTAGTCAATTGTGCCACACTCCGCAAAGACTATTTTAACCATTACATCAACTGATTTTCACTCTTTAAAACAAAGAGCTTACATTCTCGATCTTTTCCAGCTCCATGACCGCTTCTTCAAGAAATTTCACCTTTTCTTCACCCCAAAGCCCAAAAGCCAAGGCGCGGAATTTGGCCGCCAGCTCAGCTGCAGTAAGCGGATTTTCCGGGTCGCCCTTGGGAAAATCCGTGCGGCCTGTGTATACCTGTCCCGAGCGGGTGGTTATCTCCACTGCCGATGGCCAGCGGGCGGGGTGGCTTTTTTCCATTTCGCTGTCCAGCAACAGTTTAATGCGCGGCATGAGTTCCCTAATTTCGGGATCAGCCAGGGCTTTTTGGTTAAAGTCGGCCAGGCCGCAGCTGCCTTTTTTCAAGGCCAAAGCCACGCAGAAAGGCAGACTGAATTTGGCGTCGTAAATGCTTTTTGGCTCATAGTTAGCTGTAATGTTTAGGGCTGTGGCGTAGGTATAAACGGTTATGCTCTCTACATCCGAAAGCACAATCTCATTTTGTCTGGCCAGCTCCAGAACAACATCTACAGCGGGGTGGGTGTGGCGGCAGGAGGCGTATAACTTAAACGAGTTTTCTTCTATCTTGTAAGGAGACCGACCCAGACCCACAGTAATGGCGTTTAGATCAAACTGGGGGGCCGTGGCGCGGCAAAACCCCCTCTCCCCTTCCAAGATGAGCGTTGCCCCGGTAAAGCCTTTCGCGGCCAGCAGGGCGGCCAGTGTGCCGTTTTGCGCCGCCTTGCCCGGGTGCAGGTGCTTGGACATGGCCCCGTCTGTCAAAAACTCCCACAGGCCCGCTGCCTGCGTGCCGGCGTTGCCCAGCGCCCACACCAGCTGCCCCTCTTTTAGGTTTAAGAGCTTGCCGGCAGCGGCAGCCGCGCCAAATGTGCCGCACGTGCCCGTTGTGTGCCAAAAATAATAGTGCGACGGCGTAACGGCCTCGCCCACTCTAACAGCTATTTCATAGCCCGCCACAATAGCCTCCAGTAATTTCCTGCCGCTGGCATTGAGCATTTCTGCACACGCCAGCGCGGCCGGGATCACCGCTGCGCCGGCGTGCAAGATCGACCCCCGGTGCACGTCGTCCAGCTCGACGGTATGGGAGGCCACACCGTTACCGAGGGCAGCGTTAAGGCAAGAGGTTTTTTCACCCGCAGGTAAAAGCGTAGCCTGCGGGTTTCCCCCCTGCCCTCCTAAAACTTCCGCTACCATCCTAAAGGGTGTGCACTGGCCGCCGGCGGCTACTGACCCCAGCCAGTCTAAAAAGGCCAGTTTAGCAGCACGCACGGTACCTTCGGAAAGTTCCTCAAAGCGCAGCTGGCAAATAAAATCGGCCAGTTCCCGGGAAATCATCAGCATTACCTGCCTTTTCTTACAAAAAATTTAGTTAAGCGCTTGCAACTTCACGTTACAGGCACTTCAATGGACAACAGAGGGGCATGCTGCTGGGCTCCGTACACATCGGTCTCCCCAAGAGCCCCGGATACCACGGGACGGACAATAGTTGCTTTAATGGCGCAAGCCTGAGGAAACTCAATTACTGCCAGCACCTTGTCCACACTAATGCCGTAAAGTCCGGCAAACAACTCTTTATTGAATATTCCAGACCGCCGCGCCAGCTCAAAAGCATCCCTGTCTACGAAAATAATGTCAAAAGTCAGCTCATAAGGTCCTGCGTTTTTACTGCGGATAACGCTGGCCAGTTCAGTAATTTTCACTTTTTTCAAATTTCATCACCAACCTCAAATTTCTGTTGCACCACCAACCCCAAAGCCGCTTTTTTCTCTACACATCGATAAATTCGATAGGAAATAATTCCAGAGGATCACCGACCTCCACCGTGTGATAAACACTGAACTCGTAAACCGCCCCGCCCCGAAACTCGGAAGGAGAGTAGGGAAAGGCCAGGTTTCCCGCCGTTGCCACTCTGCCGGGATAGCTGCAGTGCAGCATGGTAGAGCGGGCAAACCCGCAGACAGTGTCGGCCAGTTCCTGTGTTTCGGCCACCGCTTCAATGATAATACCCAATTCATGGGGAGTTGTTTTTCTCTTTGGCTCCAGGGCGCCCATCACGCCGTCCCTGCCGTAAAGTTTAAAACCGAGATAATACTTAAAACCCGCACCGCAAAAATTATCATCTACCCTTTCCCGCACCTGCTCGATCACCGTCTCGATTTCTCTTATCATTACCGGGTCGCGGCAGCCGGCTATGGCTACCGTCCTGTACCCGGCCATCCTCACGCCTTCCAGTTTTATGCAGTACTTTTCTGCCGGTAAAAAAGTGCTGCCCGCTGCCCTAACCCGCCTATTGCTTATTTGTTCAAATACTGCATCTTTTAGGTGCAGCGTACCGCCAGGTCCGGGCAATTCCAAGGGATTTGACTTTTCATAGAGGGTATGGGCGGCCACCGAAGCGACCGTACAGCGCCGGCCGGGGTTTGTAGGCTCCACCTCAAAGTGATCTTTTCTTAAGTACCCGATAAGGCAGTCACTGCCGCTGCCGGGGGAAGCGGCAATGGCCCCGCACTCGAGTATTTTGCCCAAGTGAGTGGCAAGCCCCACGTCAAAACCTTCTCTTACAGCCGGGGCAGCAAAAACTGCCGGGTCGTAGGCACGCCCGGCCAAAACCACATCTGCCCCTGCCTCCAGCGCAGCGATAAAGGGTTCTAATCCCATCTGACCCACTATCCTCACTGTATTATCCAAATCTTCTTCCAAAAGCGGCGGCGCCGGAAAAAGAGGCACAACCTTGCCGCACCGCAAGTATTCCCTTACCTTTTCAGAACTTATTTCAGCGTGGATGACGGCTATTTTAAAGCGGAGCTCTTTTTCTCTTGCCACCTCTATAATCAAGCTAAGATCGCGTTCCAAGTGGGGCTCGCCGCCGCTCCCCCCGGCCGTGCCTATTAACAGGGGGATTTTTCTTTCCGCCGCCGCCTCCAAAAGGTAGCTTAAGTCCCTCTTTACGGCCTGGCTTGGGGTAAAAGGCACTCCCGCACCGAGGTAGTAAGGCCCCGGGTCAGTAGAACCGGCATCCACTGCTATAACGTGCGGGTTTTGGTTTAAGCCCCTTTTAAAAGAATCCAGCGGAAAACCGTAGCCGAGAATGGCGGTAGGCGAGAGGATGCGCATTTCTTCCACTGTCTTACACCAGCCTTCTCAGTAGTGTGTATTTTGTATATTTATTTTAAAAAATTAAGAATTTTCTAATAAATCATTGACCTAGCCATTTTTTCTATGTATAATTTTTAATTAGCAAGGCAATTTTTGTAACGGAGGTGCCGTAACTATGGGTGATAATCTGAAAGCTAATGTCATTCTCGCGCAAGACGAAAAGTTGGGCTCTATCCAAATAGGCAAGTATTTAGCTATACTTTCCACTCACCAGCCGGGGCTTTTGAGAGAAAAACACACGCACGAAGAAACCCACGTGATTTTTATCCGTAAAGGTAAAGTAACTTATACCGTCAACGGTGATGCTAAAGAACTGGGACCAGGAGATGTAATCATAATTCCCGCCGGTGTAGCGCACAGCTCAGAAGTGCTGGGCGATGTTCCCTGCCATGTCATATGCTTGGTTCTCGTTTAAACGCTAATTTTATTAAACTTTTATTAAACCAAATCAGCGCGGTGCACGTGCTCAACAATTCCCCCCTTTGCGAGGGCCGCCCCTTTGGTGCGTCCCTCTCTTTTTGCTTATGTACCTTGTTAAGCCAGACTCAA
>CAZLAK010000050.1:0-10351 GCA_964557545.1 uncultured Pelotomaculum sp. | reverse complement strand
CTGGCTGAATACAGGGAGCAGTACAACTTGGGTCTTTGGTACGATAAATTTTTCTGCTTTTGGAAGCACAACCGCTGGGAAGTAGAGGAAGGCGACGGAAGCGGAGAAAAAAGTGGGAAATTCAGGTGGGTCCAGGCTGCCGCCGCCAGGCCGGCCGGAGACCGGTGTCTATTAGAAGAGGCGGTGAGCCGGACAGTCACTCTGGTCAGTTCGCTGGGAGGCGAATTTTGCTGTATGGCTACCGCCTGGCGGTTTGCCACCGGTCTTGGCCGTCACCACCCGGTGGAAAATGGCTTTGCCTGGCACCACACCCTGGGGGTTCCTTACCTGCCCGGATCGTCGGTAAAGGGGGCTGTGCGCTCGTACACCGAGAATTGGGCCGGCGCGCCGCCTGATGATATCGAACGCATCTTTGGCCCGGCAAGTAACGGCAAAAAGGCCGGAGAAACCGGTGGCGGGGTGGGCAGCGTGATATTTTTTGACGCCCTGCCGCTTCGGCCGGTCAGGCTGGCTCCCGACGTGATGACGCCGCACTACGCTCCTTATTACCAGCAGGAAGGGGCGGAAAAGCCCCCGGGGGACTGGTACGACCCGGTGCCCATACCCTTTTTGACGGTCGGCCCCGGCCAGGTTTTTGTCTTTAGTGTAGCACCCCGCCGCCCCGGCATTGACCGAGATCTCGCCGACTGCCGCCGGGCGGCCGGCTGGCTGGTAGAAGCGCTCACTCATATCGGTGCGGGGGCCAAAGGTGCTGCCGGCTACGGCCGGTTTGTACGCCGGCCCAAAGAGGAAGATAAAGTGCGGGGCCTTATCCGGCCGCACGGCGAGCTGCAGGGTCCGCCGGTCAGCAGTGTGTCTTTTGGCCAGAATAAAGATCCGCTGCCGGCAAAGGCTGTGCAGAGCCCCCTGCAAAGAGAAATGGAGGAAGACGGCTACAGCCAAAACCCCGAAGGCTTCATGGCTGTCATGAAAGGCAAGTGGCTCGCCAAGTTGGAAGATGAGACCACCGAGCCAAAGGTCAAACAAGAAATTGCCGCTTTACTGCGCGATTGGTACTTAAAAAATAGGCCCGACCAGTGGGAAAAGCCCAACAAGAAAAACAAAGAGAAAATAGCCGTCATCAAGAAGTTTTTGCCGCCGGACAGCTGAAAAATTTTGGGGAGGAGTGTTGATTGCTTGCAGCTGAGCATAACTTTTGTTGCCGGCGGTCCGGTCGTACTGCCCGTGCACTACGCCCAGATGATCCAGGGACTGATCTACCGGCAGTTGGAAAACCCGGCGCTCAGGAACTACCTGCACGAGCACGGCTTTGCTCTGGAAAAGCGCCGCTTTAAGCTCTTTACTTTTTCCCGGCTTTTGGGCAGTGAGGTGCATTACGACAAGAACAGCAGGAGCCTACTCATAAGCCCCCCGCTTACGCTAGTCGTCTGTTCACCCGTAAATTTTATACTGCAGGAACTGGGGACCGGCTTTTTGCGCCGGGGCAGCGTGCGCCTGGGCAATGCCTACTTAGAAGTTGCCGGAGTGGCTGCGGCAGCGCCGGCAGTCACTAGTAATGCACTTATCGTGCGCATGCTTTCCCCCCTCGTCGTCTACAGCACACTAGAAGGGGCTGACGGCCGGAAGTATACCTACTATTACTCGCCCTTTGAGCCGCGCTTTGAAGAACTGGTCGCCGCCAACCTGGCCAAAAAGCACCTGTTAATTTACGGCCGCAGCGCCGATACGAAGGGCTTTTCTATCCGGCCGGTGAAGGTGGAAGACCGCGATCTGAAGGTAACGCGCTATAAAGATACAGTTGTAAAAGGGTGGATGGGAGAGTACGCGTTGAGCGGCGACCCCCTGCTCCTGCAGGCCGCCCTGGATGCCGGCCTGGGCTCAAAAAATTCCCAGGGCTACGGCTGCTGTGTTCAGGCAGATACCAAGACAGGGAGGTGATCGTGTTGCTCGAGTCTATTGCCCTTATAGGGCGCACTCTGGCCAAAGGCGGGGCTTCTATAGGCGATTTCATAAAGCCGCTTCCGCGCCCGAAATCAAAAGACGGCACTTCTTATATAGTGAGGCTAGACTTTAGGACGGGCGGAGGCCGCCCTTCTCTGGCAGTTGAGCCGTTTGAAGTCAAAGGTGATGACAGCAAGGCAGCGGCGCATTTTTGCTGGGTGGGAAACGAGCAGGGCAACCGGCCGCAGTTTTACCTGACAACTGACCAGCTGAAGTACCTGACCGGCCAAGCCCCGGCCAACTTAAAACGCCTTTTAGAAGAGGCGGGACTGCAAAATACCGGTCTTTACTGCAAAGTTGTAACTCTGCTGGAGAATTTTTACCGCCCGCTGCCAGGCGGCACCTACTTGCTTGACCCGTACCTGCTGGGTCTGACAGGTGAAGACTTGCTGGGAGAAATAGCAAAAAAATGGTCCAGTTGGAGTAAAAAAGAACTCAGAGAGAATATAGAGGCTGCTTCACAAAACGTCCAAGAAACTGTTAAAAAGTGGTCGCTCGAAAAGGCCGGTTTAAAGGCGTCGGAGGTATCCCTCTGGACTGTGCTGCTGGACGGCTCAGTCCTGGCGGCCGACCCCGACTACGCCGCTTTTATCTTCCAGACCAAAAAGTCAGTTAAACAGAGCCGCAAAAGCGGCAAAAGCCCTGCGGGCGCCTGCATGGTCTGCGGAGCTGCCAACTATCCCCTAACGGCGGATTTCAGCAAACTGACTTTTTTGAAATATTACATCACCGACAAGTTAGGCGCGGCTTCAGGTGTTTGGGAAAGCGGCTTTGTTCACAATTTTCAAACCTGCGAGGATTGCTTTTCCGCTTTTGCCCTAGCCGAGAAATTTGTCCGCCAAAACCTCGGTCTGGCCGTAGGGGGGCTAAGTTTTCTGGTTCTGCCGCACTTCTTGCACGACCCCCGCTTGGGCCGCAGCGACCTGCTCTCCTGGGCTGGAAGCCTGAAGAACCGGGTCAGCGCCTATGCCGACTTTACCGGCTGGCTGGAGGGCTTAGGCGACCGGCAAAGGGGTATAGAGGCAGAACTGGCCGACCTTTTGGAAGAACTCCCGCACGAAAGCGCCGCCCTGCTGAATTTTCTCTTTTACAGCTATCAGGGGGGCAGGAGCGAGTTTAAAGTGCTGGCCCTCATTAAAGACGTTGCGCCCAACCGCATAAGCCAGTTGCTGCGCCGGAGCAATGCCCTTGCCGCCCGGGCCGGAGAACTTTTGGGCAAAGACAGGTGGTGGCTGGATTTAACTGCTGTTTACCGGCTTATGCCTTTGAGCAAAGGCCCCCGGGGGGTAGAGCACAAAAAGCTGGTGTACGTTTACCAGAGCCTTTTGACGGCCAGCCCGCTAGAGAAAGACTTTCTTATAAGGCAGTTCGTGTCTCTTGCCAAGATATACCTGGCGGGCAGCTATGAAGGGACTTCTGTACAAAAACCAAAGGAGGGATGGGAAGAAATAGAGTGGTCTCGCCGTCTTATGCAGGCAAATTTACTGTTAAAGTTCTTGCAAGATGAAAAATTGCTCAAGGGGGGATTGGCATTGGAAGCCCCGGCAGTGTTGGACAAGCTGGTTTTACCTTCGGATATCCGCTCCTACTTAGACGAGATGGGATACAATAGTCCGCAGACAGCTCTTTTTCTACTGGGCTACCTGATGCACGCTGTAGGGCAAAAGCAGCGCGAGCGCAGCTACGAAAACAAGCCGGTTTTGGAAAAGATCAATTACAGCGGCATGACCTGGTCCAAAGTAGTGCGCCTTGCCAACATTTTAGTGGACCAGCTGCGCCAGTACGACATTTTTAAGTATTACGAGGGGCTTTATTCGTCCGCCAAGATGCTGCTGGACTCCTGCCGGCCCGGCACACATTACCGGGAGTGGCCGCTTTCGGCCGAAGAAAACGTTTTTTACATCCTGTCCGGCTACGCCTACGGCACGCGCCTGGCTTTAAAGAACTGGGCCGAAAAACAGGATTCTTCTAAAAATGATCGAGAGCCAGAAGAGGAGGTATAACGATGAGTTTGATTACTAACAACAGCGAGCTCCTTTTTCTTTACGACGCCAAGATGTGCAACCCCAACGGGGATCCCGACGATGAAAACCGCCCCCGGTTTGACCCCGAGAGGGAGCGCTGTCTGGTTTCAGACGTGCGGCTTAAGCGCTACATCCGCGACTACCTGGAAGAAAAGGGCCATACCATTTACGTGACTAAATCCGAAGGCGTAGTGCAGGCTACCGACAGAATAAGAAAAGTGCTGAACAGGGGCGATAATGAAACCGTGAGCAGCAACGACCTGCCCCTTCTTTTAGAAAAACTAACTGACGTGCGCCTCTTCGGGGCCACCATGCCCATAAAGGGGACGAAGAGGGGCGAGGGAGAGGCAGTAAACTTGACAGGGCCCGTGCAGTTCTCCTGGGGCTATTCCCTGAACAGGGTGCAGTTCGTCGATTCTGTCACTATATCTTCCCAGTTTGCCACCAGACAGGAAGCCGGGCAGGGCACTTTTGGCAAAGATTACCGGGTGTACTACGCCCTTATCGGCTTCCACGGTGTGGTAAGCGCCCGCCGCGCCAAAGCCATGCTGGATAGGGCCAACAACAACGCTGCCGCTGCCACCAGCGAGGACGACATTGCCCTGCTGGACGAAGCTTTGATCAACGCTATTCCGCTGGCGGCCACGCGCTCTAAAATAGGCCAGTACCCCCGCTTGTACCTGCGGGCGGTGTTCAGCGACGGGGAAACTTTCATGGGAGACCCGCGCGAGGATTTAATTGTATTCCCCGACAGCGGCCTGCGTTCAGTAAAAGAGCTGGTTTTAAATGTCACAGGGTTGCTGGGAAGGCTTGAACGCTTTAAAGACCGGCTGAAAGAAGTGATTGTTTACCAGGACTTCGACCTGCGCACCGCAGGCCGCGACAGAGAAGCGGGTCTTGCTGATTTACTTAAGGAACTTTTAGGGGAACAGAAGGTTAAAATTTTAGAAAGGACCTGATAGCTTGGAAAAGGTGCTGGTTTTTGACCTGACCGGGCCGCAGGCTCACTTCCGCAAGTACTACACCAACACTTCGGCCCTCACTTACGGTTTTCCGCCGCGCACCGTCCTGATGGGTATAGTGGCGGCTGTGCTGGGTTTGGAAAAGGACACTTATTATGAGGAACTGGGCCGAGGGCGCTACGCAGTGGCCGTAAAGACCCCAGTGCGCAGACTTATACAAACTGTTAACTACACCCGCACGAAAAAAGAAGACTTGGGTGTGCTGGGGCGGCTGGGCCGGGTGCCGGGCACGCAGACGCCGCTCGAATTCCTCTTGCCCCAAGCGGGAAGCCCTTTTCTGCGCTTTCGCGTTTTCTTTTCCCACCCCGATACTGGGCTTCTCCGGGAAGCTGCCGGCAGGCTGGAGGAAGGAAGGCCGGTCTTCCCCCTTTACCTGGGGATAACTGAATGTCTGGCCACCGCGCATTACTGCGGCACATTTGGACCGGAAAGTTACCGCCGCCTGCCGGCTGGGACCCCGCTGGAGGTCACCTCGGTTTTAAACGCCGAACACCTCGACAGAATAACTCTGCACCGGGCGGCCGGCACTAACCTGGTGAGAGAACGCGCCCCTTACGCCTTTAGGCCGGGGCGCACCCTCCAGCCGCCGGCGGCCGTAGTCTACAGGGCCGATGCCCGGCCTATTCCGGCTGTGCTGCGCGTTAGTGCCTATTCCTTTGAACTGCTAGAGGCTGCGGAAAGGGACACCGTGGTGTTTTGGGAGCGGGAGGGATAAATTTGCCCTTTTACGCCCACAAAGACACAAAGCGCTTTTATACATTGAGCGGCCACCTGGCCTCGGTGGCAGCCGGGGCAGCGAGCCGCGCCGCAGCCCTTCCCCGGGGAGGGGGGGAACTGCTTGGCAGTGCCCTTTTAGCCGGTTTTGCGCACGATTTTGGCAAGTACACCGGCTTTTTTCAAAAGTATCTGAAGACAGGCCGGGGCGGTGCCGAAAAGCAGCACGCTTTTCTGTCCGCCCTTTGGGCTGTGCATTTGGCTGAATTTTTTGCAACCGGCATTTCGTCCGAATTAAAGCTTGCACTTTTCCTGGCCGTTGTGCGCCACCACCGGCACCTGTCCGGACCCGGAGATTACCTGGCGGCCAGAAGGGATTTAGAGGGTGACTGGAATGAACTAGCGGGGCCGGTCCGCGAGCGGCTTGTGGCAGTTTCATCTCAAATAAGTGATTTAAAAGGCAGGGCGGGACCGGTGGCTGTTTCATTAAAATGCGCTGCCCGCCGTACTGCCAGGCTGATTGAAAAAGAGGGCATTTCACCGCCTGACTGGTTATTTTGTAACTGGTCATTGGTTTTAGAAAAATTCTTTTTTTCATGGCAGGATATTCTAGCTCGCCTTTATACGCTGTGGCGCCGGTTTAGAAAAGACTTAGAAGAAAAAGTGCTGGGTAAGGGCGCCGGTTACCGCGACCTGGAGCATTATTTTGACTTGCTCTTAATGTTTTCGTCACTGATCGATGCCGATAAACTCCACGCCGCGAGGATAAAGGATGACGTCAGGCCGGAAGTACCCGGTGATGCCGTAGAGGCTTACCGCGCGGCAAAATTTGAAAGGCCGCGGGCGGCATTGGACGTGCTGCGGCAGGACCTTTACCGGAGCGTGCTGGAAAGAATCGCCATGTCTTCACCTACGCAAAAAATCTTTACCATCACGGCGCCGACCGGCACCGGCAAAACCCTGGCCGGGCTGGCCGCCGCTTTTTGGCTGCGCCAAAGGCTGGCAGAGGAGCGAGGTGTGCCGCCGCGCATCATTTACGCGCTGCCCTTTACCAGCATCACCGATCAAGTCTTTTCCCTCGGAAAAGATATCTTCCGGCAGGCGCTCGGTACTGGCGGTGAAGTGCCCTCGCCGTATATATTAAAACATCACCACCTGGCCGATTTATCTTACGTGCTTCCTGGCGGCAGTGAAGATATACCGGCAGATGAAGCGCTCATGCTCACCGAGTCCTGGCAGAGCGAACTGGTAATTACCACATTTGTCCAGTTTTTTGGCACGCTTGTGGGCTATGAAAACCGCATGCTGAAGAAATTTAACCGAATGGGCGGTGCCGTTGCCGTACTGGACGAAGTCCAGAACATTCCAGTAGAGTACTGGCCCCTTGTTGAAGAGGTTTTGCGGGCGGCCTGCCGTTACCTAAACATGAGGATTATTTTAATGACGGCTACCAGGCCAGAGTGGTTCAGCGGTGACGAAGTTTGGGAACTGGCCGGAGGAGAAGAGGAAGTGAGAAGGCGCTTTGCTGCTTTGGACCGGGTGAAAATCGAAGCTGACACAGCTGCCATTACAGTAGAAGAGATGCTCGAACTTTTTCTTAAAGAATACAGAAAAGAAAATTCTTATTTGGTGGTCTTGAACACCATTAAGAGTTCTATTTCTTTTTATAACTTACTGCGGGATGCCCTAAAGGCTTACGGCACGCCCCTCTATTACCTTTCCACTAATATTGTGCCGGCGGCCAGAGAAAAGCGCTTGGCCGAGATCGGTAAGTCTCTAAGAGAAGGGAAAAAGTTCATTGCCGTATCCACGCAAGTGGTTGAGGCGGGCGTGGACTTGGATTTTGACGTCGTCTGGCGGGACATCGGGCCGGTAGATGCAGTAGTTCAAGTAGCCGGACGCTGCAACCGCCATTTTGCCCGCCCGCGCGGACGTGTAAGGCTCGTACACCTCACTGGCGGCAGGGCAGAAGTTCGCACACTGGCCTCGTATGTCTACGGCAAAATTCACACCCTAAACGCCCTGAGTTTCTTTGAAAAGCATTCGGAACTACCCGAGCCGGCGTTTTACGATGCCGTGGCAGACTACTTTAACGCTGTGCGCCGGGGCAAGTCGGACGCTGCCGCCAGAGAGATCTTAAATGCAATGGCCCTGCTGCGCTTTGGGCGGGAAGATTGCAGGGGCGAAGAACTCAGTGTAAGCGAATTCAGTCTAATTCAGGAAAAGCCCAATTACACCGACGTCTTTGTATGCGTGAATGAGCACGCGGCAGGGGTTTGGGAAAAATACCAATCAGAAGTAGCACAAGAAAAAGACTTGCGCAGGCGGCGGGAAGCCTTTTTAGAAATAAAGCGGGATTTCCGGCGCTACCTCGTGTCTGTTCCGGTCAAATATTTAGCCCATAAAATACCGCACGGCTCAAGCCCCCTTGTCATCCCGCAGTACTTGCTCAGCGAAATTTACGATAATGAGACAGGCTTTATGAGAATTGAGGACGAGGGAGCGTTATTCTTTTAAAGTTTCATTATCTTTTGGAAGTGGAGCGGTGACGGTTGACAGAAGAACGCGAGGTAAAGGTCTTAGGGAGCTTTGTCCAGGCTTACTCGGTGTGTCCCAGGCAGGCATGGCTAATGTCGCGCCAGATTTGTCCCGATGAAGACAATATCTACCTAGAACTGGGCCGCCTGGTGGGCGAGCAGGCTTTTGGCCGGGAACGCAAAGAAGTGTTGCTCGGGCATTTAAAAATCGACCTGGTAAAACGCGGCGGCCGAAGCTTTGTGGTGGGGGAAGTAAAGAAGTCATCCAAAGCGTGCGAAGCGGCGCGGATGCAGATGGCTTTTTACCTGTACGAACTGCGCGAGATGGGCATAACAGCAGAAGGGGAACTGCTTTTTCCCGAAGAGCGGCGGCGCGAAAAAGTGATTCTCGACGACAAGCTGGCAAAGGAAGTGGAAAATTTAAAGAGAGAGATAGCGGAACTTATTCAAAGGGAAAAGCCGCCTGCACCGCAAAAAAACCGGTTCTGCGGCAAATGCGCTTATGCCGAATTCTGCTGGTCCTAAGAGAGTGCAGGGGGGGGTGGTTATGCAGAAAACACTTTACTTGTTTGCCAGCGGCCGGCTGGGCAGAAAAGACCATACAATTTATGTAGAGAACGAGGAAGGCAAGAAATATTTTCCTGTAAAGAGCATTAGAGATATTTATGTTTACGGAGAAGTTGACTTAAATAAAAAGCTGCTCGAGTTCATGGAAGAAAACGAAATAGTCCTGCACTTCTTTGACTATTACGGTAATTACGCCGGAAGCTTTTATCCAAGGGAGCATTACAATTCCGGCTACATGATACTGCGGCAGGCGGAGCACTACCTCGACCCAGATCGCCGGTTGGCGCTGGCACGCGGGTTTGTTAAAGGCGCGCTGGCCAATATCTTACAGGTATTACGTTATTACCAAAGAAAAGGAAAAGAAGTCGCTCAATACGTTGAAGCAATAGAAAAACTGGTGGGAGAAAGCTTTCCGGCATGTAAGAGCATTGAGGAATTAATGGCCGTTGAAGGCAATGTGCGGGGTTATTATTACAACAGTTTTAACAAAATACTGGAAGACGCGCCTTTCACTATTGACGGCCGGAGCAAAAGACCCCCAACCGACCCTTTAAATGCACTGATCAGCTTTGGGAATTCCCTTATGTACACCAAAATATTGTCAGAAATATACAAAACACATTTAGACCCGCGCATAGGCTACCTGCACGCCACTAATTTCAGGCGGTTTACC
This sequence comes from uncultured Pelotomaculum sp., assembly GCA_964557545.1. Taxonomy (GTDB): domain Bacteria; phylum Bacillota; class Desulfotomaculia; order Desulfotomaculales; family Pelotomaculaceae; genus CAZLAK01. Next base: position 813 of record CAZLAK010000050.1, on the reverse strand, counting down.
CTAAACCTGGATGTGGCTGAGATTTTTAAGCCCATCATAGCGGACAGGGTGCTTTTTACCCTAGTAGGAAAAAAGATGGTAGGCACAGGCGACTTTGAACGGCGCGGGGGCGCTTACTTGCTTAAAGAAAGTGCAAAAAAGATCTATGTTCAGGAAATGGAAGAAAAACTCAAAGATACATTTCACCACAGCCGCTTAAAGCGCCATGTCAGCTACCTGACGGTTATACGGATGGAACTTTACAAAATAGAAAAACATCTAATAGGCGAGCAGCCTTACGAGCCATTTATCAGCCGGTGGTAGAATATGTACGTTATCCTTGTCTACGACGTTAACGTTTCCAGGGTCGGCAAAGTGCTAAAAATTGCCCGCCGTTACCTCTCTTGGGTTCAGAATTCAGTTCTCGAAGGGGAACTGACCGAGGCAACTTACCGCTCACTACGCAAAGATATTGAACGTGTTATCGATAAGGAAGAGGATTCAGTTCTCTTTTATATATTCGCCAACGAAAAATATACAAAAAGAGAATTTATGGGTGTTCGCAAAGGGGGTGAGGAATGGATTTTTTAAAAATTCTTTATTATAACTTCAAGTCTATATTTCAAGAAGGGTTTTTCGCGTCGGTGTCTAATAATGTAAATTAGCCAGGAGATCGACGCGCCAGTAAAAAGCTTATAAAGCGAGGCAAATAGCCTGAAAAACCTTTCAACGATTGAAAAATGTAAAAAAGCAGCAATACTATAAATGGCCAAAGAGTGTTTTTTTATGCGGAAAAAATGGCTTTTCAGCCTACCTATGAGGGATTGAAACCTT
>CAZLAK010000049.1:0-10469 GCA_964557545.1 uncultured Pelotomaculum sp. | reverse complement strand
TTCTTTAGGCAGTCTAGTAAAAAATTTGCCTTGGAAAGATGTTTTTATGCTGTTATAGTAACTAATGTAGAATTGTTTTAGATCATAAAATTTCGAATGATTGAAAGAAGGTGAATTTTTATATGCATATGGCTGATGCCTTAATTTCACCAGCTGTAGGAGGCGCTATGTGGGCTGTAACAGCGGGAACAATAGCCTACTCGGCCAGGAAAGTGCGCCAAGAAATTGACGAGCAGAAAGTACCATTGATGGGGGTATTGGGCGCCTTTGTTTTTGCCGCGCAGATGATCAATTTTTCTATCCCCGCTACAGGTTCCAGCGGCCATCTTGGCGGGGGAATGCTCCTGGCTGTCTTATTAGGCCCCTATGCCGGTTTTCTTGCCATGGCTGCCGTACTGGTTATTCAGGCGCTCTTCTTTGCCGACGGCGGCTTGCTCGCTTTGGGCTGCAATATTTTTAACCTGGGTTTTTATCCCTGTTTTGTTGCTTACCCTCTGGTTTATAAACAAATTTTAAAAAAGGGTTATTCCCGCAGCCGCATACTGGCCGGCTCAGTGCTTTCTGCCGTCATTGGCCTTCAGTTGGGGGCGTTTAGTGTGGTACTGGAGACAATCTCTTCCGGGATTACGGAACTGCCCTTTGGAACTTTTGTCCTGCTCATGCAGCCCGTGCACCTGGCTATAGGGGTGGTTGAGGGCTTCATCACGGCGGCTATTGTCATTTTTGTCTGGAAGTCCCGGCCGGAAATTTTAGAAACGGCGATGCAAGGCGACAAAATAGGTAATATATCCACCAAAAAAGTGATGGCTGGTCTCTTGTTAGCTGCTTTTCTGGCGGGAGGTGTCCTGTCCTGGTTTGCTTCCAGTTATCCCGACGGGCTAGAGTGGTCAATCTCGAGGATTACCGGCCAGGAAGCGTTAAATTCCCGTGGCGGGGTTTACCAAATGCTCGCAGCTGTTCAGGAAAAGGCTGCTCTTTTCCCGGATTACGGTTTTAAGGGCGGTGAGGAGGAAACGGCAAATAGCGGAGAAGAAAATCAAAAAAAATATCCGGCTATTGATGCCGGGACGAGTGCAGCAGGTATTGTTGGAAGCTTTTTAACTTTAGTCCTGGCCTCTTTGCTGGGCATTATTATTAATACGGTAAAAAGGCGACATAGATTAAACTCCACATAACAAAGTTTGATAATAGCGGTGAGGGTCTGGTGGAACCTCTTTATAATATTAAAAAATTGGAAGAACTCGCTGAAAAAAAGACAGTAATCCACGGCCTCCACCCGCTGGTGAAGGTGCTGGTAACGTTATTTTACATAATTGCTGTAATATCTTTTAATAAATACGATTTAACAGGGCCTTTGCCTCTTCTCGTTTACCAGGTGGTAACTGTTATTCTGGCAGAAATTCCTGCCGCTACCCTCGTGCGGAGGGCGCTAACAGCCCTTCCTTTTATTGCTGTTATTGGGTTGTTTAACCCCCTCTTTGACCGCTCACCCGCTATTAAATTACCTTTCCTGGTGATATCCTGGGGTTGGGTTTCTTTTTTTTCTATCCTGTTAAAAGGCGCACTGACCGTCTCGGCAGTCCTTCTTCTTGTGGCTACCACGGGGATTTCCGGCGTTGCTGCTGCCTTGCGGGTGCTCGGTGTCCCCAGGATTTTTATTTTACAGCTTCTCATGATTTACCGCTATACAGCAGTGCTGGGAGAAGAGGCAGGGCGGATGGTGAGGGCGTACTCCCTGCGGTCAGTGTGCCGTAAGGGCATTGCTCCGGCCCACTGGGGCACATTTGCCGGTCAGCTGCTGCTGAGGGCCTTGGACAGAGCGCAGCGCGTATACCAGTCCATGTGCTGCCGCGGCTTTACAGGAAACTATGAAATTGGCAGGAATTACAGAATAGGAGCCGGGGAAATTTTATACTTTGCAGTTTGGGTTCTTTACATTGCAGCGGCGCGCTGCTTTAATATTCCGGAAAGCTTAGGGTCTATTGTGACGGGGGTGGGGCGGTGAGCCATCACATCATTGAAGTAAGCGGCTTGAGGTATACTTACCCCGGCGGCGAGGAGGCCCTTTCTGGGGTTACTTTCAGCATTTTCCACGGGGAATCAGTGGCAGTTATAGGTGCCAACGGTTCTGGCAAGACCACCCTCCTCTTGCACTTAGCTGGGATACTGTTTCCTTCGGCGGGTTTTGTTCGTATCGGTGATGTGCCCGTGACCAAAAAGACCCTGCCGGTGATCAGGCAAAGAGTGGGACTTGTTTTTCAAGATGCGGACGATCAGCTGTTCATGCCCACTGTTTACGAGGACGTGGCTTTTGGCCCGCGCAATTTCAAGCTGCCCGAAGATGAGGTGGAAAGGCGGGTAAAGTTCGCTCTTTCTGCTGTTGGCATCGGGCACCTGATGTGGCGCCCGCCTTACCGGCTGTCGGCGGGAGAAAAGAGGGCAGCAGCTATTGCTGCTGTGTTAGCCATGAACCCGGATATACTCGTTATGGATGAGCCTACTTCAATGCTCGACCCGCGGTCCAGGCGGAAATTAATTGATCTGCTGCGGGCCCTTTTCTATACGAAGATTGTCGCTACTCACGATTTGGACATGGCTTACGAGTTTTGCGATAGGACCATTGTTTTAAAAAACGGAAAGGTTGCGGTTGACGGTCCGTCAAGGGAGGTCCTGACGGATGCCGGGTTATTGGAAACGTGCGGGCTGGAACTGCCCTTGAGTTTACAGGGCTGCCCGGTTTGCAAGGGTAATAGGCCATAGTTTCGTTCACAAGCTTTAATTTTTTCGGTGAGTAATCCCAAGGGATATTAGACACGTCCCACATATACTCATCAGTACACCGCGAAAGCCGGTCTAAAAGGAGCACAGGCATAGCACCAATAGCCGGGTTCACGCCCATACGGGAAGCACGGAGCGCTTCAAAAGGGGTTTTGCCTTTCATTTTTTTCAACATGACGGGGCGTACGGTTGGGCATAGGGTTTTTAGGGCCTCTTTTGCGTATACAGGCTGCAAGGTTTTAACCTGATTCTCTGTACCTTTGGATCACCTTATAGACCCACCGGCTAGAGATCCCCATTATTTTGGCTACTTGTTTAGGACTGTAGGTTTGTGAGAGAGACACAATTACCTGAGCTGGCGCCCGGGGGTTTTCCGAAGCTTTAAGCTGTTGGTATAATGTCATTGGGTGGGTATCCCTCCTTTTTGGGTTTTTGTATACCACCTTGATAATACCCTAGGGATACCCATTTTTTTCAATACCTGCTTTAGCCGGTTAAAGCACTGTGAACGAAACTCTGGTCCATCTACACCAACCTTTTTAAATCGCACTTGACATGTTGCTATGGAGCGGGTTATTATGTACATAAGTTTTTTGGTCTTTTGGGATATTGCATATAACTGGAGTGGGGCAAATGACTTTAACCCGGCGAAGAAAAGAGTTTCTACACAAGATTAAAAAAATATACGAAAACACAGGTGCACCCGTCCATTATAACACAGTGGCCGAAGCACTGGGGGTCAGCAAGTGGACAGCCTACGACATCTTAAAGAAACTGGAGGAAGAAGGTTATTTGCGCAGCGAATATACTGTAAGCCGGGAAGAAAAATACTCAGGGCGTTCAGTTTTACTCTTTCTTCCAACTCCAAAAGCCGGGGAATTATTCCTGAAAGAAAAAGAAGAAATCGACCACTTGAAAGAGTGGCACGCTGTTCGGGAAAAACTTCTCGAAATATTTGAAGAGGTTAAAAAGCACGGCTCGAAAAAAATTATTGATGACCTCCTGAAAGAGATGCCGGTTACCGAAGCACCGATAATAATCAGCGCGTATATAATAGCCGTATTAACTGTTTACATGCAAAATTTGGGTACAAAAACCGTAAAAATGATGAAAAATTTGCTGCAGCCGGCCCTCAAACCCGAACTGATCTTGAGCCTGTTTGCGGGTACAGCGCTGGGAGCAACAATCAAAAATATGCATGACACCATAAACGGCCGGCTGGCTGATGAAGTGGGCCGGCTGCAAAAGTACATTTCGGAATTTAGCGCCAAGGAGAATAAATTACTGGTAAAGTTTTTGAGTGACGCTTTAGAACGGGCAATATAAATTTTTTTGGGTAATTATTTGGTCTTTTTTGACTTTTGTGTTTTATGGGCAAGGCCAAGAAATGTATGATTGTACATCAACCAGGGTTCGCATTAGGGAGGTGGAAGCTTGCATATAATTTTTCTTTCATAACGGCGACAAGAGAAGAAAATAACTATACTAAATGGAGGTATCAGGGGATGGAATGGAAGGTAGCAAATTTCGACTTCGCCAAAAACTTTGTAAAAGAACATCTTCTCCGCCAGCTTCTGGGCTACCTTGAAAAAGACCCTGAAGTAAACTTGCCGAAAATTCTTAAGCTGGCGAAATCAATTGTCATTAAAAAGGAACATAAGGAGGCGGTGGAAAAGGTAGAGCTGGCTTACCAGCAAAATCCAGCCATTAAGAATTTCATCAACCGGCTGTTCACTGCCACGCATCCCAACGTCAAGCACCGCCTGGTATACAATTGGTTTATAAACGCCATGATTTTCGGTATTCCAAAACAGGAGCAGATTTCGCAAAAACACGGGGTGCACGTTCCAAACTTCTTCTTGGTGGACCCAACCGGCGCCTGTAACCTGGCCTGCGAGGGCTGCTGGGCCGGCAAATACGCGGAAAAAAATTCACTGAGCTTTGAGAGGCTGGACCGGCTTTTCTCCGAGGCCAAGGAACTGGGCATTTACTGGGTGGTCATGTCCGGCGGGGAACCGTTCGTTTACCCGCGCTTGTTCGAGTTGGCCGGTAAACACAGTGACATGACGTTCATGGTTTATACCAACGGTACGCTAATCGACCAAGAGGCGGCTGATAAAATCATAGAGGTAGGGAACCTGTCGCCGGCCATTAGCCTTGAGGGGTGGCGGGAACGCACCGATGGCCGCCGCGGTGCCGGCACCTTTGAGAAAGTAATAAGGGCTATGGATCTGTTGAAGGAAAGGGGAGCTATATTTGGAGTGTCGATTACCGCCACGCGGGACAACGTAATGGAAGTTACCAGCGAAGACTTTATCGACTTTCTGGTCGAAAAAGGAGTCACTTATGGCTGGATCTTCCACTATGTTCCCGTTGGGCGAAATCCCGACCCGAACCTGATGGTGACACCGGAACAGCGGGCCTACCTGGCCGAGCGCATTCCTTATATCCGTGCCCACAAGCAAATCATGTTAGCCGACTTCTGGAACGACGGCGAGATAACAGGCGGCTGCATTGCCGGAGGGCGGCGCTATTTCCACATTAACTCCGCCGGGGATGTGGAGCCCTGTGCCTTCGTCCACTTTGCGGTCGATAACATTAATAATAAGACCCTGCGGGAAGTGCTGCGTTCACCCTTGCTCGTCTCCTTCCAAAAGCGCCAGCCCTTCAATGAAAACCACTTGCGGCCCTGCCCGCTTATCGACGTACCAGAAGCACTGCGGGAAATTGTCCGGGAAGCAGAAGCTCACCCCACCCATAAAGGAGCCGAAACGGTTCTGGGAGGGTATCTGGCTAACTTCCTGGATCAACGCGCCGAGGAGTGGGGCCGGGTGGCCGACGGAATTTGGGCCGGCAGGCACGGAAGCAATTAGAGAAAATGAGAAAATATAGTAATTTTATTAAGTAAGGAGCGTACTCTTGATTTGAAAATGAACGGCCGAAAGTTTATTTTCTACCTTCTCTTACCCCGACCCGGGGCAATTCTGGGCGGGTCCATTTATTACTGGGGCGGATTTTTTTACGCACTGTCTATCACGCCCCATTTTTCCTTTAGTGATTTAGCTCTTGCCTGGTTTTGCACGGAATTCTTGATTAACCAGGCCAAGTACTGGCTGAATGACTACAGGGATATAACCAGCGACCGGCTCCATCCCCGCAAAAAAGAACGGGTTTCCGCCAGCGGAAACATCCCCAAAAAGTGGCTGCTCACCCTTTTTGCTGGCCGGACGGCTGCTGGATTAACCCTGCTTTTTTGGTTTTTGCCCGGGGTGCTTCCTTTTGCCATCCTCCTGCCCCTGGTTCAGATCCTCTACGAAAGTATAAAAAGAATCCCCCTTCTCAATGCTGGCGTAGCGGCTTTTGGTGCGCTGGTCCGGTTTGCCGCCGGCTTTTGCACTGGCTTGAGGGGATGGCCGGCACTTCTCCCCTGCTTACTTGTATATACCCAGCGGCTGGTCATTTATCTGGCGGCTTACTCTGCGGAGGGTCGCTATCTCCTGCAACGACGGGCCGTCCCGGGTAAAGAATATACCCTGTTTTACACTCGGCACCCCTATCTGGAAAAACTTGGACTAGCCTGTTTTTTGGGGCTGCTCGTTTACGCCCTCACACGCTCCTTCCCGGCTTGGATAGTGTTTATGGGGGTGGCGATTACCGCAGTCGGGGTTTTTTATTACCGGATCAACGGGCCGGGTGATAAGTTATACGTTCGTTACTGGAAATTCCTCTGACTTAGGTTCATTTTTATAATTATCAGTTCGCTCAATTTTCTTGAGCACCTCCTGGAAATTTCCGAATCAGCGGATAAAGATAATGTCCTTTATCGGCACCTGGGAAGAATGATGAAGAATGATGATATTGGTCATTGCGACCCCCTCTCTGTGTTTTGTCCACGTAAATCCAGTTGGCAGCTTGATAGCTGACCCCTATTCTTTGCGATTGCAGACCGGGACCTTGGCTTTTTAATGAAGCTGTTGAGCGGGCGATAATAATTCGCATAATGGGCATTGTATTTCCAGCTTTTTCTTGCCAGCAAAACAGGGCAAGTGATAGAATGTAAGACAAAGGGAAGCGGGAAAATGCGCAGAGTAAATTACGATGATTACGTTAGCGGCCTAAAAAAGAAAGCTTTAAGGTTTTACACGGCTTGGGCAGCCGGCGCGGAAAGAGCTCAGCGCGCCGGGAAACCAAGGTCTTTTGAAGAGGACGCTGTTCTGTTTTTGCTGGACTACATGCGGTGGCAGAAGAGCTTGGCCGACGGCAGGATAGAAAAAGTCGCTCCCCAGAGGTACCGTATGAAATGAACGAGCAATTAAGAAAAAAACTTGTCAGCCTGGCAGATGAAAAGGACTCGCTAAAAAAGTCGCTGGGTGTGCTGGCGGTGTTGACTGAAGCGCTCAAACCCGAGGGTGTCAAACCGGTTCTGGTAGGGGAAAGGGCTTTGGAATTTTATACTCTTTGTTAACGGGAGAGAGCACGCCGTGCGTGTTCTGGAAGAAATGGGCTTTGCGCGCCGGTTTGGTGAACGTCACTGGTATCATGAGGATCTTGATGTTGCCATAGAGATACCAGATGAGTTTTTGGCTGGTTCAATGGAAAAGGTGGCCATAGTAGAAGTGAACGGCATGGAGACATATGTCATTGGCATTGAGGATTTGGTGGTAGACAGGCTGGCTGCGGCCAAGTTCTGGAAGAGCCGGGCAGATGCCCATTGGGCCGCAAAACTGCTTGTGCTTCAATGCAGGTGACATTGATTTAGAGTATCTCAAAGAAGCAGCTCATAAGCAACAAGTGGAAGATATTCTCTCTGAAGTGTTGGAGCAAAGCAGAATTTATGCTGCTCTACTTGACAAAGACCTGAAAAGCCGGTCTGGTCAAGGGCTGCGAGGATAAGACCTTCAGGGCAGATCGCCAGATCACGCGGGTTGAGCTGGCTGTGATGGTGGCGCGAGCCCTCAAGGTCGCGGAGAAGGCCGAACTGAGCTTTAAGGACGCAGCCGAGATGTCGCCTTGGGCCGCAGACGGCGTTGCTCAGGCTGTGGCTAAAAGCATCATCAAGGGTTAAGAGGACAACACCTTCCGGCCCAAAAACCCGGCTGCAGCAGTTGGGGTTTTGGGTGAGGAGGATTGGGTTAAACGAAAGAGAAGGGCTCTGCCACACGGTAGGCAGAGCCCTTTGCTTTTTATATCTTTTATATCGCGTATGCAATCGGTCGTTAAACTGCTCTGCGGCTTATCAACGTGCGGTGTTCTAGCGGCTTTAAGAAGGTGGCAGGATCAAAATCGATGCCTGCAAAAAGGGCGACGTCAACGGCGACGGCCAGGTCAACATCCTGGATGTGGTGCTGTCTGTCCCCAACTACTTCGTGTTCGTCGTCATACTCATCACCGAGTTCCAAACGGGAAATGCCTCTACACCGTTAACATATCCAAATCCCCGGGGAAATTTAACCAAAATGGGCTTAGCAATCTTGCCTAGGGGCCGGATGGGCGAGGAAGGGCGACAAAGACGGCAAAAAATACGAGGGCGGTCAAGCCCTCGCAAGCGGTGCCCTTGTGGAAATCACCTACTTAAACAGTTTCACCCTACTGGAAATTAAGATCTGCTGAGGTCAAATCTGGCGGTTGACAGCGGTGGGTTTGGTCTCACGCAGTAAGACTTAGAGCCAGAGAGGCCACCTAGCAGTAACAACCATGACCGCCTTCCCCCTGACGGTGGTGGTAGTTAGCATCCCTGGCCGGTGCGTTATCGGACAAGATCGGACAGCGAGGACTGGCTTTCACGGGTTCGCTTATCTGGACCACTGCTGCTCTGCTCCTGGCTGGACTGGAGCAGCATTCTGGGACCGGCGGCGTAGCCTGGCGTCTCAGCCTCTTCGGTTTGGGCACGGGGCTATTCCAGTCCCCTAAAACACCAGCAAGCCAGTTAGTTACGGCTATCGGTCTTTTCAAACCAGAAGACCCATCCTGTCGCGTCTTCCCCTGGCCAAAAAACTTATCTTTTCCGGTAGCACTCAGCGTCGTGTTGTTGCTGGCCGGGGCCGCCTACCTGAACGGATTGGGCAAGGCGGAATGGCCACCGGAAATGTTCACCAAGTGCCCTCTCGGGAGGAAAACCAGAAAATTTGTAGAAATACGGTAACAAGGGAACGAATAAAGAAAACCGAGGCTGCTTTTTTACTTTGTAAAAGATTTCTTGGCCAGATTTGCTAAGAGAGGAATAGGTCCCTTGAAGACACCCGGCCCGCCCGGCCGAGCTGCGGGACCAGCTCGAAACCGGGGTGCGCAAGGAAGTAAAGCGCGCCAGGCGGGCCAACACCGCCCTTTCCCTCCTGCGGGTCTTGCTGCCGCCCGAATGGGGGTGGGAGCATCTGGAGAGGCTGCGGGAGAAGATTGCCGCGGTCCTGCGCGAGACCGACGGCTGCCTGCCCTTTCCCGGCGGCAGTCTGGCGCTGATTCTGCCGCTGACGTCCCGGCAGGGCGCGGAAGTGGTGGCCAAGAAGGTCGGTCAGGTGCTGGCCAGGGCCGGCGCGGGCGAAGCCGGCTTTCAGGTGGCCGTTTTCCCGGAGGACGGGCCGGACGAGCGGGCACTTCTGGCGGCCCTGGAAAAAGAAGCCGGGAAATCCGCGGCCGGATCTGACAACCCGGAGAAAGCGGGGCCGTAGGCAGCTTTACGGCCGCCTGTTCAGGTGAGTGAGGAAGGTGTTTGCCCTGTGTACTACCAAGAGCTTAAAGAAACCGGCTTACAGGAACTTCAAGAAAACATGAGCCGGACAATAGGAATAGCAATTCTGGTCACCTACCCGGACGGGCGCCCGCTGACCAAAATATCCAACCTGTCTTCCTTCTGCGCCCTGCTCAACACCAGCCCGGAAGGCCGGGCCAGGTGTGCCAGGAGCCGCCTGCTCTCTGCTAAAGCCGCTGTGGAAGCCGGCCACGATGTTCTCCACACCTGCCACGCCGGGCTGGTGCATCTGGCGGTTCCCCTGCGGGTGGCCGGCGAAATCGCGGCCGTGGTCCTGGGCGGCAGCGTGGCCCTGCAACCGCTCTCGCCAGACGCGGTGGCGCATCTGGCCCGGGAAACGGGCCTTGACCCGGGAGAACTGCAGGCGGCGGCCGGCGCATTACCCATCTGGTCGGAAGAGCGGCTCCGGTCTGCCGCGGGGCTGGTGCAGGCGGTAACGGACACCGTGGCCGGCCTGGTGCACACCAAACAAGAACTCCAGAGGAAGGTGGACGAACTTACCGCCCTCTTTGAATTCAGCCGCACGGTCTCCGGCAGCCTGCAGATTACCGAAGTAGCGCAGCGGGCTCTGGAGGAAGTGTTAAAATTGACCGGCGCCACCAGCGGGTCCGTGGTAATGCTGAGCGAGGCCACACCGGGGGTTACGGCAGGCGAAACGGTGGCCACCTTAGAGTCCTGCCCCGATTTCCGGGCCGTGCCCGCGGGCGAAATAATCGCCGCCGTGGAGCGGGAGGTCCGCGCCGCGCACTTCAACAGCCGTCCCCATGGGCTCACGCCTGAAGAAAGGCGGCCGGCGCTGGCCGTACCCCTTACCGTAGGGGGCAAGGTAACGGGCGTGCTCACCGTAGCGGGCAGGCCGGGAGGTGCACCCTTTACCGAAGACGAGACCGTATTTTTGACTACCCTGGGCACCAGTCTGGGGCTGGCGCTGGAAAATGCCCGCCTT
>CAZLAK010000048.1:0-11523 GCA_964557545.1 uncultured Pelotomaculum sp. | reverse complement strand
GCGTGACGCCGGCCGACATTTCTGTGCTTTTGATATACCTGGAGATGCAAAAGCGGGAAAGGGGAAGGTAGGTTTGGGCACAGTGGCCGAGGTACTGGCAGGGGCAAAAGATTTTTTGGGCCTGGATTTAAGCGTAAAAGAAATAAAACTCTTTGAAGAATACAGCCTTATTTTGCGCCGGGAAGGGCAAAAGATGAATTTAACATCCATTGTGGACGAAAAAGAGGTGGCAGTAAAGCACTTTATCGATTCCATTTCCTGCATTAGGGCAGGATGCTTTTTTAGCGGGTGTAAAGTGATTGATGTGGGGTCGGGCGCCGGCTTCCCCGGCGTGCCGTTAAAAATTGTCCGCCCGGACACAAACGTGTACCTGCTGGAAGCGCAAGAGAAAAAGGCGCGTTTTTTGCGCTTTTTAATAAAAGAATTAGGTTTGTGTAATATTTTTGTTTTAAGCGGGCGGGCAGAAGAATTGGGTATTGACGGAGAACACAGGGAAAAATACGATGTGGCGCTGGCCAGGGCAGTGGCAGAGATGGCGGTGCTAGCTGAGCTTTGCCTGCCGTTTGTCAGGATAGGCGGTTATTTTTTAGCTCTTAAAGGTCCGGGTGTAAATGAAGAAGTTAAGCGGGCACTGGGGGCCATAAAAATTCTAGGTGGCCGCCTGGAATTTGTAGAGGAGTACGTGCTGCCGGTGCTGGGTGAGGAGAGAAAAATTATCGCGGTAAAAAAAATAGAGAGCACGCCCGCAAAATACCCGCGGCGGGCAGGAATACCCAAAAAGAGGCCGCTTTATAAGGAGGAAGTGAGAGTCCCCTGTTGAATAAAAAGTGTCAAGGCAGTTATTAGGAGCGGGGGACTGTGGGGAAAGTTATAGCCATTGCTAATCAAAAGGGCGGTGTAGCCAAGACAACGACGGCGGTCAACTTAAGCGCCTGGATAGCGATAATGGGCAGGCGCGTCCTTTTAGTGGATATTGACCCGCAGGGCAATGCCACCACGGGGGTTGGCGTGGATAAAAACGGCATCAGGAGCTGTATTTACGATGTATTAATAAACGGTGCAGAGCTTAGGAGTGTGGTAGTAAAATGTGCGGTAGAGGGGCTGGATTTGGTGCCGGCTACCATTGAGCTGGCCGGAGCGGAAATTGAACTGGTAGGAGTAAGCGAGCGGGAAAAACTTTTGCAGAAAGCACTCTCTTCCGTAAGAGATGATTACGATTTTATATTTATCGACTGCCCTCCCTCACTCGGCTTATTGACGATTAATGCCCTGACAGCTGCCGACTCGCTTCTCATCCCTATCCAGTGCGAGTACTACGCGCTGGAAGGTCTGGGCCAGTTGATGAATACTATTCGCATGGTCCGCGAGCGGCTGAACAGTAAACTGGAGATCGAAGGGGTTTTGCTGACTATGTTTGACGGGAGGACAAACCTCGCCATTCAGGTGGTAGAGGAGGTAAAGAAATTTTTTAAAGATAAAGTCTTCCGCTCTATTGTTCCCAGAAACGTGCGGCTCAGTGAGGCGCCGAGCCACGGCAAGCCGGTAATGGTCTATGACCGGCGCTCGCGGGGCTCTGAAGTGTACTGCGAACTTGCCAAGGAAGTGATGGGCATTGAGTAAAAAGAGGGGTCTCGGCCGGGGCTTGGAGGCGCTTATCCCGGCAGGCGTGCTAGAAAAGAGCGACGGCGCCAGTCTTAGAGAGATTACGGTCAGAGATATAAAACCTTCCCGTGGACAGGCAAGAAAAATATTTGATGAGGAAAAGCTGGAGGAATTAGTTGCTTCCATCAAAAACCACGGTATAATACAGCCGGTGGTGGTAAGACCCGCGGCTGGAGGCGGTTACGAACTGATTGCCGGTGAAAGGCGATGGCGGGCATGCCAAAAGATCGGCCTGGAAAAGATACCGGCCATTGTCAGAGATTATAAGGACGACGAGGCGACGGCTGTGTCGCTAATAGAAAATATACAGCGTGAAGATTTAAACCCGCTGGAAGAGGCGCAGGCTTACAGGCGCTTGATGGAGGAGTTTGGCTTAACCCAGGAGGAGGTTTCTAAAAGGGTCGGCAAAAGCAGGCCTTTTGTGGCCAATATGGTGAGACTTTTAGAACTGCCGGAAGAGATTAAAGAGATGCTGGAAAGCGGCAGCCTGACTGCAGGACACGCCAGGGCGCTTTTGTCCATAGGAGATAAAAAGAGGCAGCTGAAAGTCGCCGAACGGGTAATCAAACAGGGGCTTAATGTACGCCAGGTAGAAAAGATAGCAAGAGAACTAGAAGAAAAGGAAAAAGAGAACAAAGAAAAAAATCCGGCACAGGATAAAAAAGACGGCGGGGAAACGGCCAAAATTGAAGATTTTATAACGCAGAAGCTAGGTTTAAAAGCAAAGGTAAAAATAGATTCCGGCGGCAAGGGAAAGCTGGAAATAAGTTTTGAAGACCGCGAAGAGTTATTTAGGGTAATTGCGTTATTAACGGGCAAGAGTGAAATTTGTTTCACGTGAAACATTTTTGGTGGCTTTAAAGATGTTAGGCACAACGGTTAATGTCCTGGCTATTGTAGCCGGCGCCGGCGCCGGCCTTTTGGCACGGAAAAGCCTTCCCGAGCAAGTCAAAAATACTGTCATGCAGGGTATTGGTCTTTCTGTTCTTCTCATCGGCATGAGTATGTCCTTAAAGACCAATCAATTGCTTGTGGTAATAATTAGCCTGGTCTTAGGCGGTCTTACCGGTGAGTTTCTTAATATTGAAGATATGCTGGACAGGATTGGCAGGTGGGTTGAAGCCAGAGCGGGAGATTTCTCTGGTGAAGCCGGCAAGGCATTTGTTTCAACCAGCCTGATTTACTGCGTGGGCGCCATGTCCATCATGGGCTCTATAGAAGACGGCCTCAACGGAAACCCGCGCCTTCTTTTTGCCAAGGCAATACTGGACGGGATTTCGGCGGCGATTTTTTCCTCAACCATGGGGGTAGGAGTTGTTTTTTCGGCCATACCGGTTCTTATTTACCAGGGAACCATCACTCTTTTAGCCGGCTCACTTAAGAGTGTACTGCTTCCTGCGCTCGTAACTGAAATGACGGCAACCGGCGGCCTTTTAATTGTAGCTATTGGCCTTAATCTTCTGGGAATCACCCGTATAAGAGTTGGCAACTTGCTCCCGTCAATTTTTCTCGCCGTACCTTTAGCTGCTTTTTTGCCGCGTATTTTGCCGGTTTAAGTATTAACCTTGTTAGGTATCTGCATCCATCAGCTGTTTTGCGCAAACTAAAGCCTCTCTGTAAACTTCCCTTACCGGCACCCCGTATTGCAGAGCTGCCCTCCTGCAGTCTTCGTATTCGGGAGATGCCTGTATGATTGGTTCGCCTTCTTTTAAGTACCCTAGTTTTACGCGTATTTTACCGTACGGTGTTTCGACTTCCAGCCATTTGCGCTGCAATACATGCCTTTCCTGCCGCGTTATGCGCACTCCCAGCGTTGTGGTTTGGCTAAAAATGCTTTTGATTACTTCGTTCTTTTGTTTTTCTCTGCACAAGACGGTAAGAAGCACCCCGGGCCTGCCCTTTTTCATGTAAATTGGAGTTAAGAAAACGTCCAGCGCACCGGCCTTAAAAATCTCTTCAGCGGCATACGGGAAAAATTCCGGGTTCATATCGTCAATGGAAGTTTCAATCACATAAACTTCTTCTTTTTCCTCAGGAGCTAACTTTTTTCCCAGGACGGCCATTAAAAGGCCGCTGTTTTCCTCCTCCGTTAGTGCCCCGCAGCCGGCTATTTCTACAGAAAATGGCGGTATGGCCGAAAAATCAGCTGCCGCTGCCAGCAGGGCGGCACCTGCAGCTTCGATGTGCGTTTTGTCTGTTTTAATCTCAACTGCAGCGCCTAAGCAGCAGTTTAAAAAAAGAGACTCTTCCGCGGCGTTCATTTTATTTTTGCTAATAGGTATTGGCGTTGCATAAATTTCACTAACTCCCAGGGCATCAAGTGCGGCAAAAAAACCAGCTGAGGTGCCTGTAAAATACAAAAGTTCGCTGCCGCTCGAAAAGCGATTTTGGTCATCGGCTATATTTTTAAACTTTTTTGCGGCCAAAGCAGCCTTAGACCATATGCCTCCCCGCACCTCCCATTTTTGAGCGCTTTCCGCCAGGATAAGTCCAGCTTCTTCTCTTGTTTTGCTGCTCACCTTTAAAGTTGCTGCAGTTGCTTTTACTCCACAAATGTCTGCCCTCTTGTATTCTATATGAACTGATCCCGCAGTGTAATGGCGCACAGCTTTCTCTATGGCATGCCGGCAGCCGTCTATGTCGGCAAGCGCAGCAATAAGTCCTTGGGCACTTACACCAAAAGAGCAGTTAACATAAATTATTTTCATTTCTATCTCCCGTTTCTCTCTCTTCTTTATCATCAATTATTTAATTTATTCTTCCCTCTTTTGACAAGTATAAAGTTTTTGGCACAGGCGGACAATAGTCTTAGTTTTTAATGGCAATCTTGCGGGTAATTGAGCTTTACATAAAGATAATTGAATACAAAATATAAACCCGGCGTCATTTGACTCCGGGTAATCTATTTGACAATTCGCTCGCCGTCCTCGCTAATCCATTGGCAATTACTTCAGCCATGCGCATAACAATGTTTAAGCGGGTATTCTGCAGAACCAAAAACTCAAGAAATCCGCCGACGTTAACGACGCCGGTTATGTGGAGGTCGCCTACTGGAGGCAGTTCTTTATTTACACCCGCCCCGGGCATTATACTGCCGTCGCCAATATTTATAAAGCCCACATTCTCCAGCCGGCCTAAGCTGGCATCAACGGCTATTATAAAAGGGTCTTCGTAGAGATTTTTTATTTGTTCTATTTTTTCTTTTAAGTTGCCGGCGTGAACTGGTTCTTCCAGTGTCCCAAAAATATGAAAATAATTTTGGCCTGTTGAAATAACCTTGGTTCCGACTAAAGGTCCGAGACAGTCGCCCGTAGAGCGGTCAGTTCCTATACAGAGAAGAACCTTTGTCCTATCTTTGGGCGTACAGTTTTTATGCAGGCGGGACATAAGGTCCCACGCCATTTTAGATTCCGCCAGCGGGTCGTCGACGTGTATCTTAAGCCTTTCTATATTTAATAATGTTTGCAGATTTTTAGCAACTGACATATTTCCAAACCCTCCAGTTATGCAAAGCTAAAAATAATTATTGCCACCTGTAGCCCGTCCTATTCCCAAAACAAGTTAATTTTCAAAGCATTTACGGAGGTTAATCGCTTGTTAAATAAAAATGTTTTTCTGGCACTATTGAGGATTGCTACCAGTTATGCCGGCGCGGTTATCGGTGCCGGTTTTGCTTCCGGCCAAGAGATAATGCAGTTCTTTGTATCGTACGGCGCAAGGGGCATTGCCGGCGCAGCCTTTTCCACCCTTCTTTTTGCTTATACTGGAGGGCTGGTAATGTACCTTGCTGCTGCGACCGGCAGCCGGAATTATCTTTCACTGTACGAGAAAATTATGGGGAAATTAGGCAGGTGCATTATGGACTTTTTGAGCCTGGCCATGCTCTTGGGAGGGCTTTTTGTCATGACAGCAGGAGGGGCAGCTGTCTTTAAAGAAAAATTCGGCCTGCCTGAATTAATTGGCTCTTTATCCATAACTCTTGCTGTAGCATCGGTGCTGGCGGGCGGGTTGGAGGGCGTTTTAACGGCTAATATGATTTTTGTCCCTGTTAAGCTCCTGGCCGTTACGGTCATTTCACTTTGCTCGCTGTCATCTGCCGGCTGGGTTATTCCCGCAGCCGCCGGTAATACTGTTATGAGACCTGGGGGTCACTGGCTTCTGTCCGCCTTTCTCTATGTTTCTTATAATATGGTTGCGCCTGCTGCCGTACTCTCATCCCTCGGGTGCACAATACCAGTGAAAGTGGCTGTTGCCGGCGGTTTTTTGGGCGGTTTGATAATTGGCGGCGCAGTACTGCTGGAAACACTGGCGCTGCTCGCCAATATGCCGTCGGCAGCTAGTTACCAGGTCCCGCTGCTTTTCTTGGCTGAAGGTTTAGGTGTTGGTCCCGGCTTTCTCGCCGGCCTTTTGATATGGATGGCAGTGTTTACTTCAGCAGTAGCTGATGCCCACGGTTTTGCCAGCAGGCTTTCGCCTTTTATTGGTATGCGTTACCGCCTCTTTGGCATTGGCGCCTGCTTTTTGTCGATACCCGTGGCTGGATTAGGCTTTTCGTTCTTGGTCGGCCACCTTTACCCGCTATTTGGTTACGCAGGAGCAGTGCTTTTGGGCTCCCTAATTTTGTTTCCTTTATTCCCGTCACGATTTCCGGCACGAAAATTTAGATAAAATACCTAAAAATATTTACCGGCTGCTTTACTTTAAAAAATTACTTTTTTTAATTGGGATAATTTATAATAAAAGTAATGACAATGCATACGATAAGTTAACGGGAAAGGAGGGGCTGCACTTTTTGAACTGGCTTGACTGGCTTATATTAGTATTGTTGGCTTATTCTACATACCGGGGTCTCGCCTTAGGTTTTTTGGCCAGTGCGGCCAGGCTTGCCGGCATCGTTTTGGGCGTAGCAGCAGCGTTTTCATACTACCAGCAGCTGGCCTTTTGGCTTTTTGCCAGTTTTCGCTTGGATGAAGTTATAACACCTTTAGTTAACAGCATTTTTGCCCGCTTTTTGCCCGTCCAAACGGTTGGAGGAAATGAGGCTGCCCCGGTTTTTTCATCTTGGCCAAAGGCAAACACTGCCTTTAGTACCGGACCTCTTGTAAGTGCCGACCTTTGGGCACGCTCTGTTTCTTTGTGCGTTCTCGAAGCTGTTTCTTTTTTGCTCATCGTTTTTGCTGTCTCTTGGGCGGCAGCTATTGCAGGGTCCTTGCTCACAAGACTTGCCGGTTTTGCTCTTTTGGGACCTTTCAACCGCCTTGGCGGCTTACTTTTAGGGCTGGTCCGCGGTCTCGTATTTGTTACGGCAGTTGTATATTTATTGTGTCAATTTGCGTCTTGGCCTGCCATTACAGGCGGCGGTTTTCCGGTTATTAGCGGGGCGATTGCGGGTTCCCGGCTGCTGCCGCTTTTTGTGCCGCTTTTTAACGCGCTTGGCCATCCCATACCTTAAATTGGGGGTTCTTAAAGTGACAGAATGCAATTTTAATGAAAATGAACTTGCAGACAAACTTTTTTATAAGCGAAAAAATGTCTGGGAAGAGGTCAGTGCAGGCGAAAAAGAGAAAATCTTGTCCTTTGCCGGTGAATACAAGAATTTTCTGAGCTTTGCCAAAACAGAGCGCAAAACGGTACGTGCTGCCCGGGAAATACTCGAGACTTTTGGTTTTCGGCCCTTAGGCGAAGGTGTGATTATAGCACCGGGCAGTCGATTTTACTGGGAAGTGAAAAAAAAGGCACTGGTAGCGGCGGTTATTGGACAGGCGCCTTTGGAAGAGGGTTTGAATCTGGTAGCCGCCCACATTGACAGCCCCAGGCTGGATTTAAAACCCTACCCCGTCTACGAAGAAGAAGGACTTGCTCTTCTAAAAACCCATTACTACGGGGGTATCAAAAAATACCAGTGGCTGTCAACACCCCTTGCCCTGCACGGTGTGGTAGTAAAAAAAGACGGCTCGGTCGTTGATATCACTGTAGGGGAAGAGCCGGGCGATCCGGTATTTGCCATTCCTGACCTGCTTCCCCACTTGGCGCGCGAACAAATGGAAAAGAAAATATCGGAGGCCGTTTTAGGAGAGGGCTTGAATGTGCTGGCGTCCAGCATTCCGCTAAAGACGACTGGCGTAAGTGGCGTCATAAAGGAAGTGGTCAAACACGCCCTCTTAAATACCCTTTACTTCCGCTACGGCATTACAGAGGAAGACCTGGCCAGTGCCGAACTTCAATTTGTGCCGGCCGGGCCGGCCAGAGATGTAGGCTTTGACAACAGTCTGGTGGGCGGTTACGGACAGGACGACCGTGCTTGTGCTTATGCGGCGCTGCGCGCTATAGCCGGCATTGCTGGCAATAAAAGAACTGCTGTTCTAGTGCTGGCCGATAAGGAAGAAACGGGCAGTTACGGTAATACGGGCTTAGAATCATGTATCCTCTTGAATTTTTTGTCCAGGCTGGCAGTTCTGCCCGGAAGCGGCAGCGGCGAATTAAGTATTTACCGGCTGCTGGAAAATTCGTTTGCCCTGTCCGCCGATGTAAACGTAGGGTTGGACCCTAATTTTTTGGATGTAGTAGAAAAAGGAAATACTGCCCGCCTTGGTTTTGGTGTGGTGATTACTAAATATACCGGCAGCCGCGGCAAGCACCTCACTAATGATGCTCACGCCGAAACAGTGGCTCGCTTGCGGTGGCTGCTTGACATGGATAATGTTATTTGGCAGACTGGCGAGCTCGGCAAGGTTGACCAGGGCGGCGGCGGCACTGTTGCGCACCTGCTTGCTCGCTACGGCATGGACGTCCTCGACTGCGGCATTGCTCTTTTGGGCATGCATTCGCCTTTCGAAGTGGCCAGCAAGGCGGATATTTACATGGCTTACAAAGCTTACAGCGCCTTTTTTAAAGCTGACGGGTGGTGTTAAAATGACCGTCATTCCCCGCTTTTCTATTGGTGATGTGGTGAGAATGAAAAAAAGTCACCCGTGCGGCGGTGACCTTTGGCTAGTCATGCGCACGGGTGTGGACTTTAGGATTAAATGTTTAAAATGCGGACGTGTATTGCTCCTGCCCCGGCCAAAATTTGAAAAAGCGGTTAAAGACGTTGTAAGCAGTGGCGCAGCAGCTAAGCCCAATGCCTAAGATATCCGGTAAATCCAATTGCGGCCGTTGTTATTGTCCCAATTACCGTCTTTGTCTTTAAAACAGAAGTTAATTTGGTTTCCTTCTTTAATTACTGCTTTTCCTTCCCAGCCCTCTTCGCTTTTGGTTAAAGGCAGTTCGCCTATCGCTGTCCACTTTTCGTTGCTGCCGTAGCCAAAGTGCACAAAAACCGGGCTGCTGCCAGATTTAGCAAGGCGCCCGCAGTATAATATACTTATTTCCCGGCCTTCGTGGCTTAACGGTTTTACACGCACCCCGTTGATGGGGGCCGAATAAACAAAAGGCTTGATCGGTTCCATTTGTCTTTCATCCCTCCTTCGGGTTGGCTGCTCTTATTTTTGAACTTTTTTACGCCGTTTATACTGGCCTTTCTTGTATTTATTTCGTCTGTGTGCTAAAATACGGACGTTGATTTATATACACCTGCCCTGCCCTGCCAGTTCGGCAGGGCCGCAAAGTCCACAGGGAGGAGGTGAGCCGCGTTTTGCGCAACCGCGACTACGAAGTAATCTTTTTCCTGCGGCCCGACTTAGATGATGAAAAAACGGCAGAAGTTGTGGAGAAGTTTAAAGGTATTGTCGAGTCGTACGGGGGAGAGATTAAAAAGCTCGATAAGTGGGGTAAGCGCAGGCTGGCTTACGAGGTAAAGGATTTCCGCGAGGGCTATTACGTTGTCCTCGAAGTTAAGGGCGATCCTAAGCTGGCCGCCGAACTCGACAGGGTTTTTAAAATCACTGACGAAGTTTTGCGCCACATGATCATCCGCCAGGAAGATTAAACGGCCAGCGCACAATTACCTACAATTTGCCAGGACGGTGGAAATATGTTAAATAGAGTTATTCTCATCGGCAGGTTGGCACAGGACCCCGAGTTAAGGTACACGCCCGCCGGAGTGCCGGTAGCCAGGTTTACTCTAGCCGTTAACCGGCCCTTTCTCACTAGGCAGGGCGAGCGCGAGGCCGATTTTATCGACATCGTTGTCTGGCAAAAGCAGGCCGAAACGTGCTCTTCCTACCTCGGCAAGGGCAGGCTGGTAGCCGTGGAAGGCAGGCTACAGGTCCGCTCGTACGAGGACAGCCAGGGAGTGCGCAGGCGGGCAGCCGAAGTGGTGGCGGAAAGCGTGCGCTTTTTGGACCGGGCCAAAGAAGGCAGCGGGCAGGCGCACGGTGCGGATGAACAAGCGTTACAAAGCGAGATATTGTTTAACGATGATGAACTGCCGTTTTAAAGGGAGAGGAGGTATAGTCATTTGAAGCGTGAGAAAGGGCGCCGGGGCAAAAAGCGCATCTGCAACTTTTGCGTTGATAAGATAGAAAATATAGATTACAAGGATGTGCCGCGCCTTAAAAAATATATTACTGAGCGCGGTAAAATACTGCCGCGCCGCATTTCCGGCAATTGCGCCAGGCACCAGAGGCTTTTGACAACAGCTATTAAGAGGGCGCGCGTAATGGCTCTTTTGCCTTTTACGGCCGAATAATTTTAGAGGGGTTAAAGCCCCTCTAAAATTTTTTACCGGTCAACAATGGCACAAATGACGGGTAAATCCACACAAGACTTTGGAGGAGAATAACCCGGTCTAAGAGAATTACTTAAAAAGGCTAAAGGCTTGCAGGGGGGTGGGCGGCCTTGGCGTCAAATGCTCGTGAAGGCGGCATGGCCCGTAACATAAGGGTGGTTGAGTGGTTAAAGGCCGATATGGTTTCTTCGCTGGCGGCGCTCTTTAAAGCAAAACTTGCGGGCAGCGAGGAACTGGTTGTTGATGCTTTGGCCAGTTTAGTGGTGGCTTCTTATGTTTTGGGCCGCAGGCTGGGGATCAATTTTGCCCGTTTGGACCTGCGCGTTGAAGCCAAGCTCAGGCAGGGCATTGATGAAGGGCACGAGGTGGAGAGGTGGTACGGCGACCTTTCTTCGCTCTTAAATTACCAGCTGGAGAAAAAGAGGTGATCTCTTGCCTGCAGGTAGAGAAAAAGGGCCCTTTTTGCGGTGGGTTTTCCTTACAGGTGCGGCTTTGGTCATTGCCCTGGCAGGCAGCCGGCAGCCGGGCTTGCATTTTCTGGCAGCCGCTTTACTGCCTGTTCCCTTTGCCCTGCTGGTAATTCTCTTGGATATCTACTTTGCCGCAGCGTGCCTTTTGCTGGTTGGGCCGCTTTTATTCTTATGGACAAATACGGCCGGCACGTTTTTTATGTTATTGGAAAAGGGCTGTCTTGGCATACTTTACGGAATTTTGTTTAAAAACCGTGTCAGGGCGGACAGGGCGCTGGCTGCAGGAGTGGCTGCTGCCGTGCTTTTGTCATTTGCAGCAGCCCTACTTATCTTTGTGTCGGGCGGCGGCAGTGTGCTAGCGCTGGATGAAGAGACACGCCTGGAGTTTTTTCGCTTGATAGATGCGTGGCGGGAAACCGGAGCAATAGAAAATCTGCCCCTCAACTGGCAGCAAGATTTTGCCAATAGGGTTGTTTATTATTACGAATTGCTCCTTCCGGGCCAGTACACCCTCTCAGCGGCCGTTTTGGGCGCGCTATCTTTCTTTGCCCTGGCACTGGTGTCGTCCGTGTTTAAATTCAATCTTCCTCCCGGCCCCGGTTTTAGCAGAATTTCTTATCCTTGGTACAGTATTTGGGGGTTAATTGCCGGCTTGGGCTTTATACTGGCCGGCGACCAGTTCTCTTTACGCATTTTGGTCATTACGGGATTAAATATCCTCTT
>CAZLAK010000047.1:0-11862 GCA_964557545.1 uncultured Pelotomaculum sp. | reverse complement strand
GGTGGGTCAATTTTATTTGCACATAGTGGGTCAAAAGTGTTGACGATCAACACCGTCTGGTTCTAAGTGGCGGATGTACCAGTCTAGGTAGCGCTTGACAAGCGGCCTGGACCCGGGGTCTTCTAGCAGGGCTGCGGCAGCAAAGTTGGCAAAATAAGGTGTTACCCAGCCTCCATTGGGGTACCTCTTTATAGCTCCGTCGGCCGTGCTGCCAGGGCATAAAATCTGGCATTTTCTTAACCAGGAAATTTGGCGCTCTTTTTCCTCCTCTAAGGAGGCGAAGATTTTTCTTTGTTCACAGTTCATTTTGACACCGCATTTTTCATAGAAGTAGTTTAATATATTTTATGGGTTTTTACAATTTTGGCCCCGGCGCTCAAAAGGAAAGATTTAAAAGCCGGAGAATAGTACTAGTATGGAAGGTGATGTAATTTATGAATACCAGCGCGCGCATCTTGTTGATTCTCTTTGCCCTGGCTTTTTTGGCGCTGCAGGTGATCAGTTATATGTCTTCTTTTTCACGGCACCAAGAGAGAGTTGCTAAGCTGGAAAAACAGATCGTGCAGTTTGAGACCAGGGGAGCCTACCTGGACTTAAAGCTCGACCCATCCCTGGAGTTAAAGAAAGAAAAATCAAGATTTAAGGCCCAAACAGTTAATTTTATCTTAAAGGTTCTGTTTATCTCGGGTATTACTGTTTTTGTGTACGCCCTGATAAAGAGAAAAACCAGGCCTTTTTCGCCGTAGCACGGCCTGGTTTTATTTGGTTATCCCTTTCTCAAAATAGTTAGGGTCAGTACGGTGATAAAAGTAGTACAGGCGGCGAGTAAAAGGGAAGTAATTGATAAGAGCTTGGCCTTGTCGCAGTTAGCTGAGAGCCGGGCTATTTCTTTTTCTACGGCGGCTACTTTGCGTTCTGTCTCTTTTAGTTCGAGTTTAAGAATCTCTACACGGCTTGCCGCGGGTGTTACAATATTTTTTCTAATGGTAGTAGCGAGTGATTCTACAAGTTCTTTATGGCTTTTGTTCTCTTTAAGCATGATCACCGTTACCCCCGTTGACCTGATTTAATGCTTCGCTAAAGGCGGTCAGGATGAGGTGGGGGATTTGTCCAATTTTTTCTTCTATAGTATCAAGCCGTGCTGAAAATTCCAAAGCCGCCTCTTTGTGCAGTTTTGTGAGTTCATCAAGCTTCTCAGTTATGATCCGGTTTTCTTCACAGATGGGCTTTACCAGCCTGTTTTTCAGGCCAGCAAGGATGTCATTGACAAGACTTTGAACTGTGCTCTCCCCGCTTTGATTTCCCTGCATTTTTGGCTTTACCTCCTAAAAATCTTTTTAACTAATTAAAATGCATATTATCTACCGCTGCCTTTAACAACTTTAAAAAATCTGTTATATCCTTGCGGTGCTGTTCTTCGATAATGGTGCTAAAACAATCTTTAATTTCACTGATCAGGTTTTTTTTGATTTCACCTCCCGTTTTCTCGCTGATCTCCCAGATAATTCGCCGCAACCGCTCGTCGAGGAGCCTGGCATTTTCCACTTTCTAACACCTCCAGATACTGTAAATAGAACTCCTAATTTCTTTTAATTGCCGGAAGTGACGGCCAATGACTTTTCTTGCCTCTATTAATTGGGTCCGCGTGTAATTGCGGGCCGTGCGTTGGTCGTACGTTTCAAAAGTGCTTCTAATTTTACCGGCCGTCTCTTTTAAAAGAGAGTAGAGTTCGTGTGTTCTTGTCAGGTAAAATGATTTGCTTTTTAGCGCCAAAAGGCGTTCTTCGAGACCGGCTAATAGTGTTTCCAGGCCGCCGCCAGTGCCGCAAAAGCCCTGCTGGGATGAAATCATGTACAGGGGAGGACAAAAACCGCTTTTAGGACCTTCGATTCCCAGTTCAATTAAATATTTGCTGGCATAGTTGTAAACGATTTCTCTCTGCAGGGGGTTAAGGGTATCTGTAAAGTTTACGGCAAAAACAGTCTTTTCCCCAAAGGGAAAGCTAACGTGCGAATTTTTGGCAGTGTTTTCGGCGATCAGTGTTTTGAGAAACCTTAAGCAGTCAACATCTGCGTCGTTAAGAAT
The DNA here is from genome assembly GCA_964557545.1 of uncultured Pelotomaculum sp. Taxonomy (GTDB): domain Bacteria; phylum Bacillota; class Desulfotomaculia; order Desulfotomaculales; family Pelotomaculaceae; genus CAZLAK01. Next base: position 9,777 of record CAZLAK010000047.1, on the reverse strand, counting down.
GTGCCTTGCGTTTAAGAAAAAGAGGCAGACATCGCTGTTCTGAACGATTTCTGCTACTCTCTTGACGTGGTTTCTTTGGCGGTAGTCTAAACCGGGTGTATCGATAAAGTCAGCCATTTTTAGGGTGGGCGAGGGGTGCCAGACTTCTGCCATTTCTACACTGAAGGTATTTTCTTCCCCTAGATATTTGTGGAAAGAGGACAGCCCTGCGGGTTGTGTCAGGTCAAATTCGTGGACGGACCTGTTATGCATTGTTACCCTAACTTTGCCGGCAAGGCCTTTTGATTTTACTAGTTTTTGGGGTAGCTCCCGGAAATGTGTTGCACGTGACAAGGCCGGCGCGGGTAGGTGAGTGTTGCCAGTAAACTCTACCTTTAAACGGTTAAAGATTTCTGCCAATTCACGGATTCCTACATCTCTGTACACCCCGTTGGTCAGTACTTCTAGGCGTGAAATTACACTTTTTTTTCTGTGGAGCCAATTTTCCAGAAGATCAATTTCCTGGTGGCAGAGAACAGACTTTGTTCCCCTGTGGTAAAAGGTTTCCAGTTCTACCTGCAGGGGGGTATGGACGGCAGCTCTCTTGGATTCGCCGTGGTGTATTTGGGTAAAAATAAAAGTCGTTGGCCCGCCGGCTACGGGCAGAATTTCTTCTTTGAGGAGGGCATTTAAGAAAGTAGATTTGCCGGTGGAACCCCCCCCTGCTGCTACTACCGTGGGCCTCTCATCTTCAATGCGCCGGCGCAGTTCATAAAGTGCGCTTGGGTTAACAAAACCCGTTGTTTTACTTATATCTTCCAGTTCTAGAACGATGTTTAAAAGGGAGTTCCTTATTTCCCTAATCTGTCCCGTACCGGTCCGAAAGTACCTGCCGGCCGGTTGTAGTGAGTTTATACCTAGGTTGCCGGAAGAAATGTCACTGAGCAGGTGCATAACTTCTGATATGGCTTTTGGCGGAAAAAGAGACAGCCGGTTTGTTTCAAGAATTAAGTTTGCTGTTTCTTTTAACCGCCAAAGTTCAGATAGAAATTCGGCATCACACGGGAGGTGCTCCAGCACTTTAATTTTTTCCGCCAGTTCACGGTCTTTCTTTTTTAACTCCGCCGGTGCGCGCTTAATTAAAAAAAGGGCAGCTTCCACTTCTAGGAACTTACGCAAGGCAGAAATGTTGTACTCTTTGGTGGCGCAAAAAGCGTATAAACGGACTTCGCCGGGCGTGATTTCTTTTAATGTTTCCCGGGCAGCCGCAAAGGCGTGGCTGTCACACCTGTCTTGACCGCACAGCCAGAAGGTAATTTCGGACGGGTCCCTCTTTTTTCTTAAAACCAGTAATTTTTGCAAAAAAAGCCGGCAATTATCGTCAATGCCCCTGGAGTGGAGGAGAAAAATAATTCTATCGGCCTCTGTTGCTGCTTTTTTGAGGAGGGGTTCTACACTTTTGCCAGAGAAGTCGAGGCCGGGTGTGTCGAGCAGGCGGCATTTTTGGAGAAGAGGGGAGGGAGTAAAGACGTTAACATTAACTTTGGGCAAGTTTTTACTGCTTAAAAAAGCGTGCAGCTCAGTAATAGAGGAAAATTCCCACTTTTTAGTACGGTTATGACATACAGCCCTGAATTTGCTGCCGTAATCAAAGTAAATAAGATTTTTAGTGGAGGGAAGTATTTCTACCGGGCTGGCCTGCTCACCTAAAAGGCAATTAATGAGAGTGGATTTTCCCGCGTTAAAGGGCCCCATGAAGGCTACTGTGAGCTTTTGACCGGAATTAATAAAATTCTCTAATTCATTTGCCAGCTGAAGAAGGCTAGCCATGCTGTCCATGAAGTTAACCCCCTACTAAAATGGCAGGTATTTCTTATGGTTCTATATATTAGACGGCAGGTGTTTTTATGACTGGCCGCTCATAATAAAAAAAAGCGGCAACAAAATATTTAACGGTTAATGACAAGACAAGTATTATTATTGTCTTTTCATTACCATCCTAGAAGTCTTAAAGGGGAGTCTTTGCCAGTACAATGAGGGGAGCAGGAAAAAGGTTTGTTTATATTTTCGGGGCCGGTGCCTCTGCCGCCGAGGGCGCACCGGTAATGCGTGACTTTTTGCGCACGGCCTACAAGTTTTTTGGGGAAGAGCAAAAGGAAGCGGATTTAGAAATAGTATGGGAGTTTATGGAGTTTTTCTTTGGTTCTAGAAAAAAAATAAGAACGGCACGCGACATGGCCGGTTTTCCAGACATTGATGAGCTTTTTAGTATTGTAGACTGGTACTTGCTCCACAACCAGTCATTTTCCTTTAGGTTTCCCAGGTCGAGGCTGTACGACTTAAAAACGGCGCTTGTCAAGTTGATCAGCATGACGCTTGATAAAATATTGCCGGAAGAAAAGGGCATTCACCGGCGTTTTGTTTCAAAAGTTATAGAAAATGACGGCGGAACCAGCGTATTTATCTCCACAAACTATGACGTCTTTTTGGACAGGGCTATCGGCGAGGCCGGTTACAGGGTGGAATACGGTTTTTACGGCCACCACGGAGTGCACGTTGGGGCAGAGGGCAGTGTGCCGCTGTACAAGCTGCACGGCTCTTTAAACTGGTCTTTTTGTCCACTGTGCGGTGAGATTTCGGCACACGAGGATAAAGTTGCTAACCTATTATTTGATAGCGGCAGTATCCTGCACTGTCTAAACTGCGGCAGCGATGGCTCGCAGGTGATGATCGTCGCCCCTACGCTTTATAAGTCCTACCGCATAAGCCGGCTGCACAACATTTGGGATTGTGCAGCTCAAGCCATCTCCAGCGCAGGCCGTCTTGTCTTTATAGGTTATTCTCTGTCTCCTGCAGAAACATCGGTAATAGCCACTATCAAAAGGGCCATGAACTGCCAGGAAATAGCAAGAGAAATAATAGTGGTAAATCCTTGCAGGAAGGCCTGTGAACGCTACCGCCGCATATTTGGGCCAGGTATAAAAATAATACGCACCGGATTTACCGGCGAACTTTACAAAGAACTGTGTCATATTACTTCATGAAACCCAAGACTCCCAGTATCACTTCCAGAAGGATTAGGGCTATAATGGTCAGTTCGAGGAGTTCTGAACGCTGGTTAATGATGCGGCTGCTGAGCATAGAATAGCTCTGGCTGATAATGGATATTTTCCGGTCTATGCTCTCAGCCCAGGTTCTGGTGCGGAAAAGGGAAAGAGCACTTCCGTAGAGGCGGGCGTAAAAGATGTCCTCCGTTACTTTGAGGGAGTTTTCTATGCGGTCGATTATCTCCGTAATGTCGGCGATCAGTTCCATAAGCTGGCCCATAATCCGGCGGTAGTGGCCCAGCCTTCTAAAGCTGGCTACCATTTCTGCCTCTTCAATAGCGCTGTACATCTTAGCTAATTCACCGCTTAAAAGGTGGTCGTAGTAGCGGAGCTCTAAGAGCTGGGCGTTGGCGAACTCTAGCAAGTCCGGTATGTCGGTGCTGCCGGTCGGGTCGCATACTAAAGCTGAGTCCCAGGTGATAACAGTTAAGTCGTCTGGACCGTAGGAAAAGGAATTACGCATGATTTCGCGGCGGAGCTGTTCACTTACAGGTTCTTTCTCCGCTAAGAGCAGCGGTACGGGATCCCAGCCCTCGTTCCAGTGGGTAAAGTAATAAATAATAAAATCCTCCACAAAGCCGCTGAAAGCATCCTTGTGAAGGGCTTCACTCAAAACGTGCCTCATATGGTCAATTTGCTGCAGGAACACGGCCTCTAGTGATTCATCGTTATACAATTCCACGGCCAGATCCAGTATTTCGTCATACCCGGCTTCTTTGGGCAGGGGTACGCGCATAATAACACCAATTACCCCCAGGTCATAAATTTTACCCCCGAGATTCACTTCCAGTTCTTGCCTTCCGGTTTTGATTGTGCTTTTACCCAGTTCTACGGCTACAGGGGGGTTCTTAAGCTGAATTGATTTTGGCCTAATGCGGGAAAGCCGCATTCTGGAAGTTAGGCGGCCGTGCCCCAGAATTTTTTCTACTTTTTCTAAGTCTATTTCCTCAGCCACATCGAAGAGCCGGTATATCCATATGGAATTCATGGCTAACCCCCGTTAAAAGCAAAGGGCTACTTCGTCACGGTCAATTTGTTTCCTCATTTCCCCGGCCCTGGCTGCAAGGGCCGGGTTAGCGGCAGCGGCCCTTTCAATCTGCCGGAGGAGGTCTATCTCGCGCCGGAAGAGGGAAAAGATATCGCCGGGCTGCATGGTAGTCATTCCCATGAGGTCGGCAAAGGAAGCCCCTTTGTACCAGGTGTAAGCCAAAGCGCCCGGCACTCCCGACCAGGTGCAAAATCTTTCCGGCACGCCCCATTTAAGCAGCTGGCGTTTGATGCCGGCCGCTTCTCTCTGGGCCGGCAGGTCAATTTTTGCCACCTGCAGGTTCTTCCCGGGGATAAATTCGACTCCCGCCAGTACCGCCGCAGCTTCGGCGGGGTCCGCGTCTTCCAGTATGCCTGCAAAGGCAAATTCTGTAACCAGGATTTCCTGCACGTGTATTTCTAAAGCAAAGATGCCCCGCGGGAAAAATTCCCGTCCCTTTACATAGCCCAATTCTTCGAGGATGCGCCGCACTTCCGAAAATTCGGTAAAAATACTTTCCTCCTTTAAGGAGATCAGTTGGTAATCTTGTTGGAGTAAATCCAATGTGCTTTCGATTTTGCTTATTTTTTTAAAAGCAGCCCGGCATTTATTTTTGCCGGTGCAGTGCTTGGGTTCAGCCTGGGCAAGCTTAAACTGGAGAACTTCCTTTTCTTTATCTTTTCCCCGCCAGCGCAGGCGTTTTAATTGCTGGCGCGCTTTGTCGCGCTGGATAGGGCAGGAAAAGGTCTGGCTTTCCGGACAGAGGGCTTGGGCGATCTTGTCCCTTGCCTCTTCGGTTTTTTTGATTTCATTTTCCACAAACTGCTTTTTCTTTTTTAGCTGATACATGCGGAAGTTTTCATTTAAAAAGCGGGTAATCTCTTCGTCGGTTTTGTAGCGGAGGAGGCTTAATACCGTGTTGGGCGAAATAACGAGCCTTCCCGCCACCGGTTCAACATCTTTTTCTTTAAAGAAACCTGTCTGTTCGGGGAAACGGCTGTCCACGCGGATAAAAGCGTGTCCTTCACGGTCAAAACCCCGCCTGCCCGCCCGGCCCGCCATCTGAAAAAACTCCCGGTTTTGTAAAAGGCGGAAATCCCGCCCGTCCCACTTGCGGGTAGAATCAAAAACGGCGCTGGCAGCAGGAAAATTGACCCCTGCGGCAAAGGTTTCCGTGCAGAAGACCACCCACAGAAGGCGCTGGGAGTAGAGCTTTTCTACCAGGTATTTAACCGGGGGCAAGAGCCCAGCGTGGTGGTAGGCTATACCCTGCATGAGAAGCTGTTTCAGTACCCGCCAGCCGGGTCCGCTGAATGTGCCGGGATAAGTTTCCTCTGCCTTACTAACTTGAAAAGATACTTCTTTCTTCTCTTTTTTATTTAGAAAGTCATACTGACGGCCCAGTTCTTGGGCTAGTAACTCGGTGCGGCCCCGGCTGAAGACAAAAAAGAGGGCGGGAAGTTTATCTTGTATAGAATCGATAATTTCACCTACTGGCAGCTCTTGAATTTCCACGATCATGCCCCCTTTATTCGCCTGACCACAAGCGCTTATTGCGCAAGCCTTTTAAGTGCTCTTGCAACTCACCAACAGCTTCGCGAGCTTTTTTTTCACCGACAATGCGGCCGTCAGGCAAGATCCAACTGATTTTTAACGGCACGTGCCTTTTGTCTTCCCTTATAACCACAACTTCCTCACTTCTTACCGAACTTATCCAGTGGGCTATTTCCTCCACATTGGGTACAGTGGCTGAAAGCCCCAGGATTTTTATGTGGGGAGGAGCAAAGAGAATGCTTTCCTCCCAAGTTGTTCCCCTTTCCAAATCGTCCAGATAATGGATTTCATCGAAGACTACATAGTTAATTTTAGAGAGTTCTTCTGGTTCGCTAAAGCACCAGTTGCGGAAGATCTCAGTAGTCATGATTAACAGGAGAGCTCCGGGGTTAATGCTTATATCACCGGTAACCAGCCCCACTCTTTCCTCTCCAAAAATTTCCACAAAATCTCTGTATTTTTGGTTGGACAAGGCTTTTAAAGGTGAGGTGTAAACCATCCCCTTGGCTTCGGCCATGAGGTCGTGTGCCAGTATTTCGGCCACCAGCGTTTTTCCGTTGCCGGTTGGCGCCGCCACCAGTACCGAACAGCCGCGGCGCAACGCTTCCACTGCCTTGGCCTGAAACTCGTCTAAAACAAAAGGACCTTCGGGAGCACCTGCCGACGTTCTATTAAGGTGCGGCCTTTTTTTACGCCTGGCGGGTAATGACATGCCTGTTACACCCGGCAAGACTTCAGCCTCTAGCAGGCTTATTTTTTCGTATTCTGCGGCGGGTTTATGCAAGCGGTGCTCAATGTCTTTGCGCTTTTTATTTTTGCTTTTAACCAACTCTCTTGCCCTTTCCCAAGTATGACTTTGCACTAGTAGTCTAGCATAATTATCTTCTAATTCACAATAAGCGTTCCAGAAAAAAGCGAGCGGCCGCCAAAGCGTCCGCCCGCTTTCTGTTGTGTATTGGCTTTTGGTGCCCACTAAAGAGTTACACGCACATAAAGCCGATTCCGAACACGAGCAGGATGAGGATGAGGAAGAGGACGAAAGCCCAGCTTCCAAAGGGTGTAGGGGTGCCGACTTGCTCGAGTTTCAAATCCATATTGACCCTCCTTATCCTTTATGGAAAAACATGCCTGGTGTTACACGAATATAAAGCCGATTCCGAACACGAGCAGGATGAGGATGAGGAAGAGGATGAAAGCCCAGCTTCCAAAGGGTGTAGGGGTGCCGACTTGTTCTACTTTAGTTTCCATGTGTAAAACCTCCTGTTGTTAATTTTCTAGTCTATAATATGAAATGCTGAAAAATTGGTTACATTGGTCAGGCACGCTCGGGTAGGGCAGGCTGCAAACAACTGGCAAGCTTTTTGCATGTAAAATTGTTTAGAATAACGCAGCATTGGTTGTCCACTGGCATTTGCTGGCGGCCTGCTAGTAGAAGGTGTGAACTTATGAAAGAAAGGATGGGCAGAAAAAAACGGGATAGAAGAACTGAAGAACCTGTAAAAACAACATGGGTTTATGATGATGAACTGGGGTGGATAAATGTAAACCTCTTTCTTGAAAAAATCAGGAAAATAGAGCAAGAATTAAATGCCTGTCTTAAAAAAACAGGGTAATGATGCTGATTGTACGAAAAGCCAACACTGTGTTGGCTTTTTATTTTATATTAAACCTTTTTCGCTGCCAAAATAATTTTTTTTAGCCTAAAGTTATTTACGGACAGAAAATGTTTAGTTCTTGCTAGATCAAATACGCTTTGACTGCCAGGAGAGAGTGAGTTATTATAAAAATGTGAGACAATTTGGCCGGTACAAAATAACGGAATTAGCTGACGCATTTTTGTAATGTTGTTACGGGGAGGGGTTAGATGACGTATATGAGGTTGTAGGTTATGTTTGTGTAAGAAGGATAATTGTTTTATTTACTTAAATGTTTTGTATGTAGTGTGCAGTGTGATTGTTTTTGGGGGGAAGGAGAGTATAAGTTTTAATGTTAGAAAAGGTGGCTTTAAGGCTGGACGGGTATAGTGCAGAAAGCTACCAAATAAAGGAAAATATTGCGGAAGTAAAAAGCAAAAGGTCTTCTTTTTTTGACCTGGAATTACCGCCGGGGGAGGGAGAAATCCCTCTTGAGTACGAGGGTCATGTCATCGGCACCATTAAGCTCGATAGGGAAAACGGCCAGTTAAAAGGCACTCTGGATATTTCGGCTTCTGTAAAAGAAACGCTTTTGCGCGCGGCATTTTTAGTTGAAGAGCAACAGCGTGAAGAACAGGCTAAAGAGCTGCTGGTTTCGCTCCTCTTAAACCAAAAAGGCGGGCAGGCGGATCCGGCTGTGAACATGCTGGCCCGCATACTCGGCTACAATCTGGAAGAACCGCAGGTGGCATTTGTTGTTGAATTTGAGAAAAAGGACCCTTCCGAAGACCGTGCCGGAGAGCCTGCTAAGCTTTGTAATGTCGCCGTTAGAATTGTAGAGAATTTTATGAAATTTACGGGCGGTTTTGTTGCTGTTTCTACCCAGAAGGGAAGGATTTTGGTTTTTAAAAACATTAATATCGACAATATTGACGAAAAATTACCAAAAGATGTTTTGAGTTTAAAGAACGGCGGGCGCGGTAAAAGTGAATTGCAGGGCAGGATAAGAAAGAACATCATTTCTTTGGCTGAATCTATGCGCCAGGCCATCCTTTTAGGGACAAAGCAGGATGTTATAATAGGAGTTGGCGATTGCTACAGGGGTTTGCTGGCTGCCCGCAGCTCTTACCGGGACGCCTGCCTTGCGCTCAAGATGGGCAAGTATTTCAGGCAGGTAAAACAAACGCAAATATGTCATGTCAACGACTTTGCTCTGGAAAGCCTGCTGGCCAGGGTTGAAGATAAGGAAAGGGAGAGGTTTATTGAGCGGTTTCTGGGCAGTATTAAGCTGGAAAGGGATTTGCAGGATACATTGGAGGCATTCTTCCAGTGCAACCTTAATATTGCCCAGGCAGCGGAGAAAATGTTTTTACACCGCAATACTTTTACTTACCGGCTAGACAAGATCCAGCACTTGACAGGACTAAACCCCCGTTCTTTTTACGATGCCGTGGTTTTGGCTCTGGCACTGATTATGCAGCAGGTTAATTGCGGAAACAATAACATGCCTGAATAGCTAATCGCTGGGAATTAAGCTAAAGTTGTTTATAGAAAATATACAATTATTAGAAGGGAGTTTTTGTTTATTATATATAAAATAATTTGCATAAGTTGCGGGGGGTTCTCTTTGTTGTATGTATCTAATGATTATTCTTAATTTTTGATTTATCCTATAAAGAGGGGCTATAGGCTTTTTTATTAGGCAAGGAAGGGGTGTGGTTGGTAAAAAATAGTTGCTAGCTGATAAATTAGTGGTTGAAAAGTGTACAAGGTTTTGGTCTTGCTTAACTGTTCGGGAAGAAGTGAGGAAGTTTTAGTTTATATCGTGAAAATCTTTACAACCAGCGCTGTAAGTAATGCTGAGCTTGTAAGGATAATAAAGCGAGGGAGGTTAAAAATTGTGGGTGTCAGCAAGGAAGAACTAATTAAACAACTGGACAAAATTATTGACGAGTACAGGGGGCAGCCCACCGGGTTGATCCAGGTACTCTCCAAGGCCCAGGAGTTAGTGGGCTACCTGCCGAAGTGGGTCCAGATACGGGTAGCTGAAGGCCTTGGGCTGTCACTGCAAGAGGTTTACGGGGTAGTTACATTTTACGCTTTCTTTTCCTTGATTCCCAGAGGCAGGCATAAGGTCAATGTGTGCGCTGGTACCGCCTGCTTTGTAAAGGGAACCAAAAAGATACTGAAAGCTATCAGCGATCACCTGGGCATCAAAGCGGGGCAGACGACCCCCGACAGCCGTTTCACGGTGGAGATTGTGCGCTGCATCGGCGCTTGCGGTCTTGCCCCGGCCATGATTATTAATGGCAAGGATGTACACGGCCGTCTCGAACCGGAACAGATCCCGGAAGTTTTGGAACAGTACAAGTAGGCTTTAGAATGGGATGCAAGTTGTAATCTTAACGGGACTGTTCACAAAGAAGGGTTGGAGGATTTAAACGGAGGTGTGTTTTAAGTGAAGTCTTTGGAACAG
>CAZLAK010000046.1:0-11870 GCA_964557545.1 uncultured Pelotomaculum sp. | reverse complement strand
TGCGGCGCGCCTCTGGCGGCCAGAGGGCAAAAAGAGGAAGCGGCGCGCCTTATGTATTTCAACCTGTCGGCCATCGCCAGGCTCGGAGCAGACGTCATAGTCACCGACTGCCCCACCTGCGCCTTAAATTTGACAGAAACAGCACAAGAGCAGCCGGGTAAAAAATTTAAAGTCTACGAGGCTGTCCAGTTAGCTGCCGAACTGCTGCCCCCAAGCGGCATTAATTTATCCAAAACTGGTGCACCGGTCACCTACCACTGCCCCTGTCACCTAACTCACGCTATAAAAGCAGGAGAAGCTACACGCAAGGCACTGCAATGTGCCTGTGAGGATTTTAGGGAAATGCCGGACGCCGCGGCCTGCTGCGGCGGAGGCGGTACGTTCTTTTTATCCCACCGGCAGCTTAGCTCACGCATATTAAAAGACAAAGTAAAAAACATAGTAAAAACAGGAGCAAGTGTAGTAGCGACTTCCTGCCCTTTATGCCAAATACAGATCCACCGGGGTCTAAGGGAAGCGGAATATAAAGCCCAGGTTATCCACCCCATCCAAATTATAGAGACGTGTATGGGGTTAAAAACACCCCGCCAGCAGTAAAAAAATGCCGGGCACACCCGGTTTATCTGGGTACGCCCGGCAAATGCTATTTAATACCAGTTTAAGAGGCTTTAAGCGCACCGATTAAAAAACCGGCACCTTTTACCCACTTGAGGTACGCTTCTTCAATCTCGTCTTCTAATTTTTGCTGCCAAAGGTATTCCTCGATTAAGGCCTCTACCAGTTCCTGGGGCATGCTTTTCAACACCGCAGCTCACTCCTTTTGTTAAGTGCTAGTTAGCACTATCACTATGTTGCCTATTAACAATGCAAATACCATGCCAATCCCCGAACTTAACGGTTTTTTATAAACCCCTTAATAACCGGCGGCCCAACAGAAACCGTAAAAAGCATAAAAACAAAACTAAGCATAAAAACAAAAAAATAGAAGGTTTCATGGCCCTCCATAAACTTATACCTTTAAAACAGCTTGTTAAATATTTAACAATTTTTCGCTACCTACTGTTCCACAATTGCACACATAATTCCTTATTGGACCGATCCGCCCCTTATCCTATGTTGCGCGGTTTGTTGCCGATAGCAACTTTTAGAGCAATCTCCTGGCGGTTGCGAATAATAATCAACTTTACGCTGCTGCCTACCTGGCAGGACTTAATGGCGGCAATCAGCTCATCGGGGTTGGTTACCCTCGTGCCGTTAAACTCGACAATCACGTCCCCCTGCCTGAGCCCCGCCCAGTCTGCCGGACTTCCGGCCACTACGCCTACCACCAGCGCGCCTTCCGCCCTGGCCAGACCCAAGTAGCGGGCAACCTCCTGGTCCACGGCGCGCACCTGGACACCTATCCACGGCCGCGCTCCACTGGAACCGCTTCTTAAGTCTTCCAGCACGCGCTGCACCGTGCTGGTAGGGATGGCAAAGCCGATCCCTTGCGCCTGGGCGTTAATGGCCGTGTTGATGCCGATCACTTCGCCGCTTAAGTTCAAAAGGGGCCCGCCGCTGTTGCCGGGGTTAATAGAGGCGTCGGTCTGCAGCAGGTTTTCGTAATGGCGGTCGCCAACCGTGATGGGGCGGCCCTTAGCGCTGATTACTCCCGTTGTCACCGTATGGTCAAGGCCGTAAGGGTTGCCGATGGCTATTACCCAGTTGCCCACCCTCACCTGGTCAGAGTTGCCCAGGGTAAGGTAGGGGAGCTCACGGCCTGCATCTACTTTCAAAAGGGCCAGGTCCAGGTCGTAATCGGCGCCCACCACGGTAGCTTTCAGTTCTCTTTCCAAGCCGACAACGGTTACGCCAATTTCTTCGGCGCCGTCTATTACGTGTTCGTTGGTAAGAATGTAGCCGTCAGAAGAAATTATGAACCCAGAGCCAAGACCTTCCTGTACCCTCGGCCGCGACGGCAGTCCAAAAAACTGGCGGAAGAAGGGGTCATTAAAAAAGGGGTCGGAAAGATAGGAGGTCGTCCTGGTAGATATTTTCACCACTGCCGGGCTAGCCGCCGACACTACATCGGCTATTGTATCGGCGCCTACCCCGGGCAAAACTTCGGCGTTAGCGCTGCCCGGGCCCGCCGGCCCTTTCTTAGCTGAAAGGAAATCCTTGGTTACATAACAGCCGCCGGTAAACATTACACCGGCTAAAAAGGCCGCCAGCATGACGAAGAGGATCATGCGTTTTTTCTGCCAAAACACTGTGCTCACCCCCGCTTTAAAATTTTAACCACAGTACAAGTCTTAATTTCACCGAATATATTAACAGAGAAAAAGAACAAAAGCCAGCACTCAAAATAGAAAAACAAGCGCATTTGCGGACAACTGTCCGCAATAATATGGATTTTAAGAGGATTTCTTATTCCCGCAGAGAACTTTAACATTAAGGTCTTAAATTAAAATGAGAGATGAGGAGAGCAGTTAATGATCAGCGTAGAACTGGCCAAAAGACTGGCCAAGCACATTCCCTGGGAGCCCAAAGTGGGCGACCTGACTATTATTTGCGGCGAAACGGGGGAAGAAATAATTGAGCCCATTATTCCCAAGCACGAGCGCGACAGAAAGCTGGTCCTTTCCCTGTGGAAAGTGGGCGACCTCATCTGGCTTCCGCACCTGGCCAGGCTCCTTTACGAACTTAAAATAAGGGCTATAAAGGGCTTTAGCTTAAGCTACGATAAAGACACAGATAAATGGTGCTATAAAGACGAACGGATTGAAACCTGCGGGGAGAGCCCGGAAGATGCTGCCGCCCTTGCCCTACTTGCGCTGTTTGAAGGAAAAAGCCAGTAAAACATGCGGCCCCCGACACCTTTATTCTGCCTGTCTTAAAGTTTTTTCTCAACGCCCTCTTGACTGCGCTCCCCTTCTCCTTTCATCCCCTGGCTGTATTCCCTTAGTTTTTTATCTACCAAGTAAAAGAGCGTTCCTTCGGGGTATTTCCCGTCCTCCCCTCTTTTGCCGGCAGGCAAACCGGTAAGTATTTCTAAACCTTCTTCTACATTCTTGACGGCATAAATATGAAACATACCATCCTGCACAGCCTTTAGCACTTCATCCTTCAACATGAGGTTGTCGATATTCTGCTCCGGGATAATCACTCCCTGCCGGCCCGTTAAACCCTTGGCCAGGCATATGTCGAAAAACCCCTCTACTTTTTCGGTAACCCCGCCAACTGGCTGGATTTCTCCGAACTGGTTGACTGAGCCGGTAACGGCGATCCCCTGTTTAACCGGGACTCCGGCCAGGCTGGAAAGAATGGCGTAGAGCTCGGCGCTGGAAGCGCTGTCGCCTTCCACTCCCTCGTAGAGCTGTTCAAAGGTTATCTGGGCCGTAAGGTTTAAAGGCTTATCTTGGGCAAACTTTCCTCCCAGGTAGCCGGCCAGGGTAAGCACGCCCTTGGTGTGGATGCTCCCGCTCATCTTAGTTTCCCGTTCGATGTTGACTACTCCGCCCCGGCCCATATAGGTGCGCGCCGTTATTTTGGCGGGCCGGCCAAAAGCATAGCCGCCCACCTCCACCACGGACAGCCCGTTGACCTGTCCTATAGCTTCTCCGTCAGTATCAATGAGTATCTTACCGTCTAAGATCATTTCTTTAAGTTTTTCTTCCAGGCGGTTGGAGCGGTAAACCCATTCTTTGACAGCCCGCTCCACGTGAGCGGCTTCCACAAACTCGCTGCCGTCCACTGTTGCCCAGGCAGCAGACTCGTAGACTATCTCCACAACCTCATTAAAGCGCGTGGAGAGCTTCTTCTGGCTGCCGGCCAGGCGCGACCCGTACTCAATGAGCTTGGCCAGGGCGCCAGAGCGGAAGTGCGGTAAACTTTCCCGCCGGCAAACCGAACTGACAAAAGCCGCGTACTGTCGCAGGTTTTCTTCTGTACGGGGCATCTCCGTGTCAAAATCGACTTTAACCTTAAAAAGTTTGCGGAAATCTTCGTCTAAATGGTAGAGCAAGAAGTAAAGAAACGGGCTGCCGATAAGGATGACTTTTACATCCAAAGGAACCGGTTCGGGCCTTAAAGTAGCCATTGGGACCAGACGGTACTGCTCCCCGATGTTCTCCACCACAACCCGGCGGTACTTGATCGCTTTTTTAAGCGTTTCCCAGACAAAGGGCTCGCTTAATACGTCTTGGGCCTGTAAGATTAGGTAACCGCCGTTGGCCCGGTGCAGGGCGCCGGCTTTGATCATGGTAAAATCCGTGCTTAGCACCAGGACGTTGCTCCGGTACTCTATTTTGCCAAAAAGGTTGTAGTAACTAGCGTTGGGCTCGGCAACCACTGGCGCCCCCTCTAACTTGTCGTTATTAACAAAGAGGTTTACCCTGTAGCGCAAAAAGGCATCTTGTTCTTCGGCCGGCGGTGAAAAGGGGCTTAGTGCGGCCTGCCCGGGGGGATTTTTAAAAACTTCGACGTTTACCGTGATGTCTTTTAACATTTTTTCCAGGTAATCTACAATTCTAGGAAATTCCTTGTACTTCTCCTTTAATTTTTCAATCAGGGGGCGGGCAGCTAAGAGGGCGATTTCTTTTTCTAGCTCGGCAATCTGCTCTCTGGCCTTTTTCTCTAAAAGGCGGCCGTTGTGCAGTGTCTCATCCAGTTTCTTCTGCAGGCGGCGTCCCTTTTCTTCCAGTTCACGGCGTTCTTCGGAGGGCAGAGCCTCGTACTCCTCAGCTGAAAACGGCTTGCCGTTCTTCAAAGGCACAAAGACCACTCCCCGCGGCGTCTGCTTGACTTGAAAGCCTGCCTCCAGCGATTCCTGTTCCAACGACTGAAAAAGGCTCATCATCTTCTGCTGGACTGCCTGGACAATGGACTCTTTCTGCTGTTCGTAAGCGGCCCCTTCAAAAGCCTTGGGTATAGCAATCTTTAAGTCGCTGACCAGTTCATCAATGTCTTTTTGAAAAACCCGCCCCCCTCCCGGCGGCAGGGTCACCGCCAGCGGCCGGTCCGGATCGTCGAAATTGTAAATGTAACACCAGTCGTTGGGTACCGTTCCTTTGGCCGCGGCCTGAGCAACTACTCCCCCCACGTAGGTGCTCCTGCCAGTCCCCGGCGGGCCGACCACAAAAATATTGTAGCCCGGGGCCTTCATAGACAGCCCAAACTGCATGGCCCGCACCGCCCGCTCTTGGCCTATAAATCCGTCTAAAGGCGGCACATCGCGCGTCGTGGCGCAAAAATCAAGCTCTTCCAGCTGGCAGGATTTTTTCAACTTTTCGGCCGGAACCATGTACTTCTCCAAAACGCTTCAAGCCCCCTCGCGTGTTTTCAACCGGCAACCATTACTTAGCTTAAATTTCATTTAAAGCCCAGGCCGCCTTTTGGCGGACGTTAACGTCATCATCCCCCAAAGCCTTAATTAAAACCGCAATTGCCCGCGGGTCCCTTATCTTACCCAGGGCCTCAACGGCGCTGCGCCGCACACCGGCATCTTCATCGGCCGCGGCAGCAATTAAGGCTTCCACCGCCCGGTTATCCCGCAACTCCCCGAGGACTTCTGCAGCCAGCCAGCGCACCCCTTGGTTTTCATCCTTTAAGGCGGCTGCCAGACTGCTTACCGTTGACGTATCTCTGATTTCACCTAGCACCTCGACGGCCTTGCGCCGGATTCCGGCATCACGGTCAGTCAAAGCGCCGGCAATGGCTTCTACGGA
Organism: uncultured Pelotomaculum sp.; assembly: GCA_964557545.1. Classification (GTDB taxonomy): domain Bacteria; phylum Bacillota; class Desulfotomaculia; order Desulfotomaculales; family Pelotomaculaceae; genus CAZLAK01. Next base: position 6,165 of record CAZLAK010000046.1, on the reverse strand, counting down.
GCGCCGGTCTCTTATTTTACCAAGCACTTCTAATGCCCGCCAGCGCACACTTGAATTTTCGTCCCTTAAAGCTGCGAGCAGAGCATCTACAACAGCGAGGTCTTTAATGCGCCCGAGCGCTTCTACGGCCTTTATGCGCACATCTGTATCATCGTCCCATAGGGCACCACAGAGAATCTCAACTGAACGCCCGCCGCCAATTTTACCCAAGGCCTGCACAGCGCATACCCGCACCCCCGGATCTTCATCACCTAAAGCAGCGGCCAAGGCCTCTACTGCACGACCGTCTCTTATCCTACCCAATGCTGCAGCGGCCGCACAGCGCACACCGGGGTCTTTATCACCCAAAGTATTAACCAGAGCATCTACCGCCCGCGCATCCCTTGCCCTGCCCAGCGCTTCGGCCGCCCGCCAGCGGACATCGGAGTTCTCATTATCTAACGCTTGGATCAAAGCCGCTACCGCCACACTGCTCTTCACCTTCCCCAGCACTTCCAGCACCGGATGGAGGACGCGCCCGTCGCTTTCCTCTAAAACGGCTAGGAGGACTTCAACTGCAGGCTCCCCTATTGCGGCAAGCGTTTCTACCACTTCTTGCTGATTTTGGGCGCTGTTTTTTATTACTTCAACCAAGCCTTCAATGTCCTTCTCGGCTACCATCTTCTCTATATCCGGCTTGCCCGGCACAGAAAACACCACAGCCAACCCTGCCCCCCACATTTTTTGTTAAGGTGATAGCAATTAATAATAAGCCAAAACTAAACTGGAGATAATTAAAACTAAAACTCGATTACTATAAATTCTTCTTTTAAATTTCTACATTACCTATTGTATTTCCTTTTTGTGTCGAACATTTATTGTCAATTTTGAAATTTTGCGGCCGGGGAAATGTGCGGTTGCAAAAAAGCTTAACGGACGCCCTCCTAATGCCCGTTAAAAGCAGCGCGTCCTGCCACGTGGTGGGTCTGGTGATTTTCGGCAAAACTAAAAACCCCCTTCGCTGTGATTTTAGCGCAAGGGGGACTTTGCATGAATCTTGTGTGGTAGAGCGGCCTCGTTCAACACCACAGGATTAACCGTTCAGCAGACTTATCTGAAAATTCAGAAAGTCAGCAAAATCAATTGGTGCCCGAGGCCGGACTCGAACCGGCACGGGCCTTGCGGCCCCCAGGATTTTAAGTCCTGTGCGTCTGCCTATTCCGCCACTCGGGCAAATACTCTATAAAACGCACTGTTTTATGCCACTACCCGCAAAGACATTTTATCACCCGCTATTTCTGCTGTCAACAGCGCCTTAACCGCTGCGGCCCGCGGGTTTTTTCTCCATATTTTATTGTATCTTAATCTGTCCTTAATCCTTAAGTGCATATTTTTTGCCTGATTCTTTTACAAAATTGACACACTCAACAGCTATCTTCAAGTGATCTTTTAAGGATAAACTTATTTTTTCCAGCTCCCCCAAACTAGCTTTTAAGAGTCCTTTTCTGCCGCTTAACTCGTAAATAATATAATCCACTTCAGACGAAACATAGCCCATTTCGACAAGACAATTTTTGTAGTGCTTTATTTGTTCAATAATCTCTCTCTTCTCAACACAATCACTCTCTGCCGGGTATTTATCTTTGTTATTTGCAAGCTTTAGAAAAAAAAGCCTATTATAGAACAATTTTTTGTTTCACCTTCCTCTGGCAGCTGACGCATAAATTCTCCTTTAATTACCAAAATATTTTCTATTGATCTAATTAAACAAAATTATAACAAAATAAAAAATAGGACATTTCTACAAAAAAAATAGGACCTTTGTCCCGCGCACAATGTTCGATTTTGAGCTGCAGCCATTAACTCAACTTTTTAATAATTTCCCGGCAAAAAGCGGGCAGGTCGTCCGGAATGCGCGAAGTTATCAAGTTTTCGTCCACCACTACTTCCTGGTCTACGAACTCGGCACCGGCATTGACCAAATCGTCCTTAATCATAGGACAGCCCGTGGCTTTGCGCCCCTTCACCACCCCCGCTGAAATGAGCACCCAGCCGCCGTGGCAAATGGCGGCCACCGTTTTCCCTGCCGCAAAAAGCTCTCTGACTATGCCGAGCATTCCCTGGCAGATCCGCATCCTGTCGGGAGCGTAACCCCCGGGAATTATTACGGCATCGAACTGAGAAGGCTGAACGTCGCCGGCATCTGCATTTGCTTCTGCCGGGATGCCGTACTTGCCGCGGTAAACCTTCTGGGTCCCGCTTCCCACCACCACCACATCAAAACCGGCTTCTTTCATCCGGTAATAAGGGTACCAGAACTCAAACTCATTGTAGAGCTCTTCCACCAAAAGAGCCACCTTTTTTGTGCCCACCGCCAAAACCTCCCCGTGCAATTTTTTTATTGCCTTCTTTAATTACGACCGCGCTTTTTCTTGTATGAAAAATTATAGTAAACTAAAAGGAAAAGGACGTAGAGCAAAACGAGCACTATTAATTTAAAGCGAGGGTTTACCGGCAAGGCGAAAAAAATAAACCCGGCAACAATAACCGCCCAAACCGCCCAGTGGAGCTTGCCTTTTTCTCTAGCATTAGACATGAACATCACCTGTGTGGAGTTTTCTACACGGTTGGGCATAATTCCTCTTTTTTAGCTTTTTCCTTTATAAACACATTGTATGCAAAAAATTTGCAAAGGATTTTAAGATTACGCCTGTCTACTCCCAGCAGCTCTAATATGTTATAATTCTCTTAATCTCCAAAGGAGGTTTGGACAGTTGGCGCCAAAAAAGGTTAAAAGGAAACTAAACCCTTACCGCTTAGTTATTTTCCTTTTTTGCCTTTTAGGGCTGGCATCGGCAGTTGCAGGAACAGGTCTGGTCTTTGCCAGTGTCAGGGACTTGCCGGCATTAAGTCCCGCTGCACTGGAGTCAAGCGCTTCTACCATGATTTACGATAAAGACGGCAACTTAATCACCAAACTGGGCATAAAAAACAGCCTCCCCGTTGACTTAAAAGACGTACCGCTCCACGTGCGCAACGCTTTTTTGGCTATTGAAGACCCCGGCTTTTACCAGCACCACGGGATAAGCCTGCGCGGCATTGCCAGGGCAGCCTGGTCGGACATTACATCCCGGTCCATCCGGGAAGGGGGCAGCACCATTACCCAGCAGCTGGTCAAGATTTCCTTTTTAGGACCGGAAAAAACCATTAAAAGGAAAATTCAGGAGATAATTCTGGCCTTTAAGGTGGAAAGGCGCTACACCAAAGATGAGATTTTAGAAATGTATTTAAACAATATCTACCTGGGCGAGGGGGCTTACGGCATCCAGGCCGCCTCCCAAATTTACTTTGGGAAAGATGTAAGCGAACTAAACTTAGAGGAGGCCGCCCTTTTAGCGGGACTGCCCCAGGCCCCGAGTGTATATTCTCCCTATAAAAACCCCCAGGCGGCACTTGCCAGGCGCAATACCGTGCTGGACAGCATGGTTAAAAATAACTTTATCACTCCCGCTCAGGCTTCCCAGGCCAAGTCCAGGGAAATTAAACTGGACACCAAAGAAATATCTGAAAAAGAGTACCCCTACCCTTACTTTCTAGACTACGTGACGGAAAAGCTAATCGAGAAGTACGGGGAAGCGGAAGTTTACAAAGGGGGCTTAAGGGTTTATACTTCGCTGGACTCCCGCATCCAGAAAATCGCCGAAGAAGCCATGTTAAACAGCGCCAACTTCCCGGCTTCCCAGCGCGACTCTTCCGGCCTTTTGCAGCCCCAAGGGGCCGTCGTCGTCTTAAACCCCCAAACCGGGCACATCGTGGCCCTAGTTGGCGGCCGCGAACACAAGCAAAGGCTGCAGTGGAACCGCGCCAATCATATGGAGCGCCAGCCGGGCTCTGCTTTTAAGCCCATAGCCGTCTACGGCCCGGCCATTGAGTACAAGGGGCTTTCTCCGGCTTCAGTAGTGGACGATATTCCGGTAAAGTACGGCTCGTACGAGCCCAAAAACTACGACGGCCGCTACCGCGGTCTGATTACCCTGCGCACTGCCCTTACTCACTCCGTTAACGTAGCCGCCGTGAGAGTTCTCATGGACAAGGTGGGTGTACCTGAGGCAATCAGGTTTGCCGGAGGGTTGGGTATTAAGCTCGACCCGCAGGCGCACGGGGCCAGCATGGCCTTAGGCGGACTCCACACCGGCGTTACCCCGCTCCAGATGGCAGCAGCTTACGCCGCTTTTGCCAACGGGGGCGTTTACATTGAACCGACGGCTATTATAAGAGTGGAAAAGTACGACGGCATCATCCTCGACCAGCCGGTGCCCAAGCAGCACCAGGCCATGAAACCCAGCACCGCTTACTTGATCACCGACATGCTCCGCTCGGTTATCACCAGCGGCACGGGAACTGGAGCGGCCATCGGACGCCCGGCAGCGGGCAAGACCGGCACCACTGACGACGGTAAAGATATATGGTTTGTGGGCTACACGCCCGAACTGGCAGCCGCCGTATGGATCGGCTACGACCAGCCTTACCCCATGCCACAGGCCTACGGCGGCACTTACCCCGCCAGGCTCTGGCGGGAAATTGTAGGGCGAGCGCTGGAAGGTCAGCCGGTAAAGGACTTTCCCCGGCCGGCAGGAATTGTCACCGCTACCGTGGACGTCAAATCCGGACTTTTGCCGGGCCCGAACACGCCTAAGGACTCACTGGTCACGGACCTTTTTGCCGAAGGTACTGTGCCCACAGCCGTTGACAACGTGCACGTTTTAGCCGAAGTCTGCGCCGCCAGCGGCCAGCTGCCCACAGCTCTGTGCCCGGACAGGGTGCTGAAGACATTTATAAAACTGCCGTATTCAGTGCCTTCTTACGTGGAAGATTACAGCCAGCGCTTCCCGGAAACTACCTGTACCGTTCACACACCGGGGGCTTCACAGGGGCCGCCCGACCAAGGGGGACAGGCACCTCCTGCTCCCAAGCCGGGCCAAGGGCCGAATCCGGCCATCCCCGGTACGCCCAAGCCGCCATCCGGACAAAAAGACGGGACAAGTGAGCAGACAACGGGGAAGGACAGCGGCAAAACACCTGCTAAAGACGGCAATATTACACGAATCTACTAAAGGCGGTGGAACGGTGGACACTATCGAAACCATTAAAGAAAAATTTGCCAGCGACGTTTTCCCGCAGTCTCTGGGGATCACCCTAGAAGAGCTCAGTCCTGGACACTCTAAAGTTTCTATGGTTTTAACGCCACGCATGGTTAATTTCCATAATATAGGACACGGCGGAGCCATCTTTACCCTTGCCGACACCGCTTTCGGGCTGGCCAGCAACAGCCGGGGCAAAAAAGCGGTAGCCTTAACAGTAACTATAAATTACATTTCGCCTGCCGTGCCGGGAACCAAGCTAATAGCTACGGCAAGCGAGCAGTGCGTCCAAAAAAAGACCGCCGTGTACGACATTACCGTGGCGGACGAAAACAACAAGGTCATTGCCCTTGCCAGGGGAACCTGTTATTACCTTTTGTCCTGAAAACGCACCGCTTCCTGCAGGCCGGCGCCGGCGCAAGTCCGGCCAGCAGTTCTCTTACCATAAGGGCGTACAAAAAGCAGGCCAGCTGGCTGCGCGGGTGGCCGTGAGTCAAGCAGGATACTTGGCAGACGGCCTCGCGCATCTCCTCCTCTTCGCTTTCGGCAAAATACAGCACTGCCGGCAAAATGCGCATGAGCGCCCCGTTGCCGTTGCTCATCTCGTCGTCCGGTCCAACCAGGGCAGGCTCGACCCCCCTCTCTAAGCGCAAAATCGCCTGCCGGGTGGTGCCGCCGATGTCGAACACCTCCCCGTGGGGTGTCCAGTAGCCTTCGCAGTACCAGCGGACAAATCTTCTGCCGGCATCTTCCAGGTCGTACCCGGCCTCTACCAGGCTTTCTCCTAGGCTAAGCGTCAAAGATGTGTCGTCTGCCCACGTTCCCAGAGGCTGGCAATGGGTGCCGTAGCCGCTCATCCCGGTGACGGGTATTGGGCGCAACTTCTCCCTAGAAACAACTCCACCGGCACTCCTAGGGCGTCGCCCACGGCCACGCCGAGCAGCCCTCCCAGGGTTCTTTCTTTTTTATCCACTTGTTTACCCTGCTTCACAGATAAACTAACAATTCTTTGTATCTTGATAATTTCTTTACAAACTATCAAAAA
>CAZLAK010000045.1:0-12374 GCA_964557545.1 uncultured Pelotomaculum sp. | reverse complement strand
AGAAAAATTTATCGTACCAAAGACCCAAGTTGTACTGCTCCCTGTATTCAGCCAGCTGTTTGGTCAAACCTTGAATTTCTCTGTACAGTGGAATGCGCAATTTTTCCACCTGCCTTTCCATCTGACAGTCCTCAAGTCTTTTCTTTCATCATGGCCACGGCAAACTTCTTGAGCCACTCGAGGTAACTTAGGGCTTCTGTCTGAGCGCGCAGGTAGTCCGCCCGGCTGCGCGAAACTATGGCGTCCATGAGTTCGCGCTCTTGCCTGTAAGGCGCCTGCTCTTCATTTCTGGTCAGCCATTCTTGGATAACTTTATAAACTAGGCAGTGGGGGTCGTCCTCTGCACCTTTGGCTTGGGCTAAGAGCATGGCCATGGCCTGGCCTAGGCCATTGGCCATGATATTGGCCGGCAGGCTCTCGACGTAAGAAACAAACTTTTGTCTGTCCTCGGCGGAAAGTTCTCTTCTAAAACTGCGCACTTTGTCCAGGGCATGCTGGGCCCTCTTTTGCTCTAAAGTCCTGCTCATTTTGCCCCACCTGCCGCTACCCAGGAAACTGCGCACCAGCCCTGGCCTACCGTTTCGTTGCCGCCTACTTGCAGATAAGGCCGTTTTTCAAACACCTCTTTTAGGGACGCAAGGGCGCTTTCTTCCCCGTAGCGAGCCAGCAGGAGGGCGTAAAACAGGCTGTCGGAAGGAATTGTCTCTTCGTACCACAGGTTTTCGCTGACCTTTGTTTTATCGTCTAAAACGTTGCGGGCATTGACGACCAGGCCGTACCTGGCAAAGTACGAAAAATCCCCGTCGCTTATTACTACCAGGCTTTCCTCCAGCCGGCCGGCCACCGAAGGGTGCAAGATAAGCGTCTTTACAGCAGCAATAACTCCTCCCAAATCACCTGTCCTTTGGGTAAAAGCAAGCTCCTCTAGGAAGATCTGGCCTTCCCCGTTCTTAACCACGGCCTCTTCGCTGTCAACTTTCGGCACGGTAAAATCTGCCTCCATACCGGCCAGACCGGCATCACGCTTAAAGCGCTCTAATAGGTAAGGACAGGTTACCCATTTGAAATGACCGTTTAAAGAGCGCACCGGCAGGAGCAGGAGACGGGCGTCAGTAACCGCCACGGCGCCCGCCGCTTCCTGCTCGCCAAAAATTTTTTTCACCTCTTGACTATCCACACCCCATTCTTGCTCAGCCCGGTCGCGAAGAGACCCTTTTAAGCTCGATCCCACGATTACGGGGTAGCCGGTATGCTTTTCCCGGGCCACCGGCAGGTCGACAGCTCCTATTACTTGGCCGGTGCCAGGGTGCAGGCTGGTTTCAGCCAAAAGGCCGATGATGGCACTTTTCATCAGTTAATCAACCTCCTCCCATGTTCCTATGACTAATTGTCCGCAGCCGTAGGCGGCGCGAGGACCCGTGCAAGTACCGTGCAGGGCCATCACTCGCTCTTCTTCTTCGTCTTCCGCCAAGTAAAACCAAGTGCTGCCGGCCGGCACGACAGGCTCGAGGGGCCGGGGGCCTTCGTTAAGTAAGTCCCACCCGCCCGCCTGTTCCACCCGGCCTACGCAGGCACACACGCACTCACCCGGCACGCCAGGCGGCCCGTACCTGATAACCCGCCTCACTTCCTCAGCACCAGAGCTCCCCGCGTAAAATCCCGGCGTCAGCAGGGTTACAGTAAAGCGCAGCTTCCCGTCGCCGCCGCGCCGCAGCCGGGGAGCGGCCGGCAGGATTTCTTTAGGATCGCCGCCTGCAATCTCTACTGCAGCCAGACGTCCTTCACCGCCCAAGGGCAATAGCCTCTTTGGTGCCGGCCGCCACTCAGCGGGCACCCCACAAACAAAAACGGCTATTTTTAGACCGGCCACCGGCCTTATGTGAGTGCTGTAGTAAATGCGTCCTTCTTTGGCCGTCCGGGTAGCGTCTTCTCTTTCAATGCCCGTCCTTTCCTCGCTGCCCCAAAGCAAGTCACTGTCTACGACATCTGATTCTTCCTTGCCGTTGGCGGGCACACCGCCGGCCAAAATTTTATTCAGACCGGCAATATTAACCAGTTTTCTGTCGGCAGTATCTGCCCCGTCAGCACCAGGCGGCAAGACCGGCAGGCGGACCCGTCCCAAGTCGCACTCAACCGGCCGGCCGGGTGCAACTCTAAAATAGCTGCCCGATTTTTCCATAATGTGGAGGGGCATGGGATATAAATATCTGTCGTTGTACACCAGGTAAGGCCCCCGCAGTTCCAAAGCCCCCAAATCACCGGCCCCGCCTAACTCCGAAGGCCATTTGTCCTTTTCCTTAGGTCTCCAGCCTCTTTCCACAGCTAAAGACGTACGGATAGCCCCCTGCAGGGCGCTAACCGGCGGCGGGAAAACACTGCCGGCGGTCGTGTATCCCCCCTCCCCGGCGTTAAAGGGAAGCGGCCCCCGGAAAAAACAGGTGTCTAAAGGGTGAAAAACCCATTTCTGCCAGTTCACATATTCACCCCCTTCTGAGCCAAGAACTTAACGAGCAATAAACCGTCAATTGCCAGGCTACCCTTGGCCGCGTGCACCCTGCCGTTTTCACTGCGCCAGGAGCTGCGCAGGACTTTGAGCAGCCGCTCAACCCTAGCGCGGGCCGTTGTCCAGTCAATTTCTCTTTCTCTCGTCTTGCGGTATTCGGCGGCCAAGAGATCGGTTATATCCTCGTCATTCAAGTCCAGCTTAACTTCAGCCCTTTTGTTATCGCCGGCAACTCCCGACCTTTTTACTGGCCCATTCTCCTCCTCGTCTGCCGTTAAGATTTTAAAGCGCTCGCCGACATGGTAGAAAAAGCTGCTGCTGTACTCTTTCTCCTGCCGGCCCTCCCCGGCAAATGAGGAGGCCAGGCTGTCGAGGAGGTTACCCTCGCCCTCGCCTGCTATCACATCCCACGGTGCCGACCAGGTCAATACCCGGCCGGCTCCCTTCCAGACGGTTACTGCCAGGCTGTCCCTGCCAGTCTTTTCCTTGGCCACACGGTCGAGCAGTTCGTGAACCTGCCGGATTACGGCAGTTAGGGGTGTATTGTAGTGCGCGTAAACCAGGGCGCCGGAAATTGTGGCCTTTCCCGCTAAGCTGGGAGGAAAGCTTTTGCTGTAAACCCTGCGCAGGGCAACGGCCGCCGCCAGCGCCCCATCTAAGGGAAAGAACGCCATCACGTCGTCACCCCCGGCGTACACCAAGACGCCGTCGTGTTCCTGCACGACCTCTTCCACTTGGTGGCTGAAAGTAATCAACGCCGCACTTACTTCATTAAAATCGCACTTGTCCAAAAGGGCGCCTAACCGGTCGCCGTCCATCATCAATACGGCGTAGAAGGGCGAGGGCTCTTTGCCGGTTTTTCTGCACAATTCGCCGTGCATTTTTACCAATTCCCCGCGCAAACTGCCAGTTTCACCGCCGCCGTTTTTCTTTTCCCCCTCGTTATTTTCCCACAGCCGGGGGTTGGAGAGCGCCTGTTTAAAAAAGCAGTTCCCGTCCAGGGAGGCAAACTCGCGCACCCTGGGATATTGTTCTAACGTTTTGTTCAGTGACTTAAAGCGTAGCGGGTTTTCCCGGTAAGCCGCACCCGGCAGGCGGGAGGCCGCGGCAGCATAGCGGCGCGCTTCTTCCGGATACTTAGTAGTGACTTCAGCTATCCAAGGAACGGCAGCTAGGTACGGCGTAGAGGGGTAGCGCTCAACCTCAGGCATGCGCCACCCTATGGTCTCTTCAGCTGCCAAAGGGTACAGCCGCTTTACGAGGGCAATGGCACAGAGGCGCTCATTTTCATCCAGTTCACGCCTTCCTGCCCTCCGGCGCACTTCTGCCCAAAAGGCCTCTTGTTTACTTCTTTGTCCTTTAACTCTCAAGTAACCGGAAATTTCCTGCCAGTTGCCCATCAGAGTGCACTTATCGCCTTCTTCGACCGGAAAAACATAATTGCGCCAGTTTTTGCGCCTCGGTAAAAGAGTCGAGTCTGTCTTTTCGCCGGTTACCCAATTAATCTCCCAGAAGTTCCTTATCTGGCGCTCCCAAATCTGGCGGGTGCCCCGGCCCAGGCTTTCTGCCGGAGCTACATATTTTTGCCATACCGTTCCGGCCACACGCTCCCAAGCTGTATTAACTGCCTTAACACACAAAGATGGATCGAAATGGACAGGAACGCTGGCAATAAAACGGTTGGGAAGGGTAGCAGTAATTTTTATTTCGGTCTTGTCTAGGGGGCTGCCGCCTTCCCTGGCCGTTTTTATGGCCTTTAGCAAAGGGTCGTTTATTTCCTCGCCTTTGTTTGCCACAGCCGGCAGGAGAAGTTCTCCGCCAGCTTCTATCACCTCCAGCATGGCTGCCCCTGCCAAATAGGAAAGCAGGAAAGAGCCGGCCCAAAAATCGCGCGTCCGCCGCGCCTGGGCCACAAACCCCTGCACCGGACCAATGGTGAAGTAAAGAAATTTTTTGCTTTCGCTCACGGCCACACCACCATCCCAGAATTAAACGCCGGCCTGTCAAAAAAGCTCCCGATCACCCCGTAGTCGGGGCTGCAATTCAAAAGTACCGGCTCCTGCCTGTCACCCCGGGAGGAGCTTATTTTTATCCTCGCCCCGGGGGGCAAAAACTCTGCCGGCAAGAGAGCGGCCACCGCGGCATACTCGCCCTCCTTTAATGAATGGATGTGTATAAACAGAGGGCTGGCCCGGCGTCCCCCATCTGCCGCTGCGGCTTCTACACTGGCGCCTTTTTTTGTACTCATAAAGTAATAATTGTGGGGAAGTCCAAATATTATTCTCTTGGGGTGTCGATTTATGCGGTTACCCTGCAGGTAACCTTGAATCAAGTCATGATCGCCGGCAAAATTCTGCTCTGCAGGGGCCCCCCAGGGCAAAACGTGCCTGCCGCCGTGTCCGCTCCTCCCGTAACTCCGGTAAGCCAAAAGTTCTCTTCCAATTTCATCCAATAATGATAAGGCGTCACGCCCGCATTTTAAGATGCGCACGGCACTACCGGCGCTAAAAGCCGTGTAAGGCGGCATGGTCTCTCTATAATGCCCCAGCCCAATGTCAGCTAAAAACCTTTTCATGGTTTGAACCAGCTCTGTTGCACTGGCTGGAGGAACCCACTTTTCCTCGCCGTTTACTGAAAGTGAAGTCAGGGTCAGTGAGCCAAAACCTTTGCGGGTGCGCGCCCCCGCCCCGCCAAAAAGGCCTAAGGCCTTCAGACCTTGGGCAAGAGTCTGTGCGTTTTTTTGCAGGTGATCCTTTTCATTCTTTTTTAACAAGAGCTTGAGAACAATATCGATGCCCGGCTTTATGTACGGCCTTGCCGTAAAATTCCTGTCAATAGCGCCGTAGCCCAGGTAGGCCAGGCCGTGCCTGTTTTTCCACTCTTCACCGGCTGAGCCTTTGTTCAAATTTCCTTTTATCTCTGTTGAGAGCAAAAACGCCGCCTGATACTCCGTGCTGCCAAAGAGATCTCTCTCTGCTTCCCAGACTTTCTTCCACGATCCCAGTTGCGGCAGGGCAGCGGCCCGCCACCAAAAGCGCAATAAGCCTTTAATAGCCGGGGGACGTATTTCGGGATCGCCTTTGGGGTCGGCGCCGCCCATAAACATGGGGGTAGTGAGCTTATAACTGGCCTCTATGGTGAGCATTAACCAAAACCAACTCCTCTCCAAAACATACTGGGCACATATCCGCCTATACCTTCGTGCGGCCAGATATTTGCGGACACGAAAGAGAAGGCTTCACGGGTTTTCGTTTACCGCGTGCGCCCCCACGCGGCGCAGGCGAAGTAAAGGCCCGTCGGGAAGGCAGGTGAACCGCCAGCCTTCAGAGAGTCTAAAGTGGCCAACTGGCTTGCCGGAAGAACCCTTTTCGCCTTCTAAGTTGCTGTACAAAAAACCCCCGTCCCGCCGCAGCCCCTCCAGGCCGCGCTCCCGGTAGAGGAGCGAAGCTTTTGCTAGGTCGGACTGTATGCGGGCCCGCTGGGAGCGGTCGGTTATGGAATCGAAATCTTTTTTAAAGGACCTCTCGTAAAAAAGAGCTGGGAATTGCAGGAGTTCTTCCCCTAGGATTTTCTGCTTGTTCCTCCTCCAGATCAAAAGCCCCCACGTGCTCAATATAGCGTGACCGCTGGTCTCATCGAAGTCCAAATAAATTTCCGGAATGCCGGCCACCTCCTCCCTGCTGGCTAAGTAACCCTGTTCCATGAGGGCAAAGAGGGCTGCCTTTTCCTTTAAAACGGGAATTTCGTCCATGACCACCGGCAGGCGGGGGATGCGGATGAGATCGGCCGTTGGAGCTTCAAAAATGTAAATTATCTCATCGGCATAAAACATGCCCAAAGTGTTCATGTAGCCCTGGAGGCTCTTAAACCCGCCGACTAAATTGAAGACTATGTGGTAGCGGCTCTGCCGGTAACCCGGCAGCGTATCTTCGCACCATTTGACGACCTCGTTCACCCCTGCGGTAAAACTCGTGCGGTTCTTGGTACAAAGCCCTACCGGCACGTATACCTCTACCGACTTTATCCCCGCGCTTTTCAAGTGCTCTTGGAGGAGATCCGCCGTCTTTTGGCCCTGGTAGGTGTCGGTGGTAATCAGGACGTGATGATCTAAAGCTGCATCCTTCTGCCAAAACCCACGGCCGTAATAACTGTACAGGCCGTTTAACTCGGCGCTCAAACCCGGCAGTTCGCTGGGTCCGGCACTTGCCAGCACACCTCTTACCACTTCAGCCGCCCTGTCTATTGCCTTCTTTTGCTCGGGTGCAAGCTCTTTTTCCCCGGCATTGGCCGTATCCCGCAGCAAGGTACTCAGCACCTGGTCCTTTTCTCTGGCTGCGTAATTGGTGAGCAGGCTCGTCCCAACCGTGGAAACAATGAGGTTTGGCATTTTTACCTCCCTCCTAATCTTTTTCTGTCCTTATTCCCAAAAATCCACAATCCTAACATTTACTACCGGCCTGACCGCGCCCCCTCGCGCACGGCCTGCAGGTTTATGACCTCTGCCACCGCGTAGCGCATCAGGGGCCCGCTGTTCTCCGGGGCATACCTCAGCACGGACGGAAACCGGCCGCAAAGACCGTGCAGCTGGGCCAGGAGCACGGCGGCGCTGGCGCTGAGCGAGGGCAGGCTGACAACAAGAGGCAGCGTCTGCCACTCCCGCGGGTTCATGCCGAGACTGTCCAGCATGGAAGCGACCTGCGGCTCTAGCGGCAAATGCAAGTCCACCCGGCTCGGCACCTCTGTCACTTCTATTTCTGCAACTTCACAGCCCAAAAGCGCGGCAGTTTCTTTTAAGTTTTCTTCCGTCAGCGGATGTGAAAAGTTTAGCAGTTTGACCTTCACAACTTTTACCTCCTCTTTCCCTCCTCCGTAAGGACAAAATAAGGGGCAAATTCGGCTATCAGGCGGCTGCGGTCCAGCCCTGTTTCCAAAAAGCCCAACCATTCCCGGAACTTTTCATAAACGCCCCGCAGCTGGTTGGCCACCGTCTGTTCGCTCTTGCCTAGTGCTTTAGCGATACTGGCGTTGTCGAGCCCCTGGCAGACCAAACGGACCACTTGGCGCTCGGCCCGGGTCAGCCAGTGTTCAATAAATTCCCGCTGGCGCTTTTGGCGGCGGTCGCTGGAAAGTTTTTCGTACCAGGCCACCACCTCGGCGGGGTCATCCAGCTCGGCTACCAGCTGCATCAAGGTGCCCGACTCGCTCCAGCGCAGCACGGGCACGGACACCAGCCAGACCTCTTTTTCTGGGGGGAGGTGCAGCTGGCGCTCATCGCCGGGCTGCCACCCTTCCGTAACCAAGTGCCAGACCCGGTCTTCCGGCCCAAAGAGCAGCTGTGCCACCACCATGCCCATTATGCCCATTACTTTGCGGCCGCCGGACACACAAAAGTGCACGGTGCCGCCGGACTGCCGGGCGTGGCGCACCTCCCGGTAGAGGGTGCGCAAAAGGGCACTTAAATCATCTCCGTTGCAAAAATCCCCCACCGGCCCGGCTCTCGATTCTACCAAAACCGGCCTCAGCTTTATGCCGGGGTAGCAATTCCCCGAAAATTCGCCCTCTATTGAGGCCAGCGCCCTTTGGACAGCGGGGGTCGCCGTGTAGATAACCACTGTTTCGCCGATCTTTTCGCCGCCGGCCAGCAGCTTATCGAGGGTGATGGTCACCACCTGGGGTTCTACGCCCAGGGTGGCAATTAGAGTGGCCGGGCAGCGGGCGCCTTTTTCGACGGCAACAGCCGGACTCACAGCAAAAACCACCTTGCACTACAGAGTCTGTTTTAACCAGCTCTTTTGACTAGCAGAGAAAATCTTTTAAGTTTACAAAAACACGGCGCAAGACGGGTCCTCGGTGTCTTTCTTTACGATTTTCTTACAAGTTTACCCGGCAGGGGTGTCTTGCGCCAGTAAGCTGAATACCATGAAAGTTTAGTAATTATATACCAAACTAGGGCAAATTGCCGAAGCTCGCCCTAGCCAGCATTAGCTAAGATTGGTTATCTATCCTTTAATAGCACTTTTTTGTATGCTCATTTTCGACAATAATCCATAATTTCCCTTCTGGCTCACTTAATTTTTAAATGAATTTTAAAAAAATTTTTTAATATTAAACCCCTAAGATGCACGGTTATACTGTTAACTAGAAAGTAGCACACTGGATTGACAGTAGTACGTCAATCTTAAATTTTCAAACAGCCGTCGCATAAAAGACATGAGGGGGTGATTAGCGGTGACCACTTGTCGAATCTGCGGTCAAAGGCTAGCAGCGGCCGCCCTGGGCATCTGCGGGCCGTGTATCCGTGAGCACCCCGCACTGGCCGCCGGTGCGGTGCTTTCTGCCCACAAAAAGAGCCGGCAGCCGCTGGCGCCGACGCCTCCCCGCTCTGAAGGCGGAGCAGTCTGCCGTGCTTGCGCCAACAGCTGCCGGCTTGTTCCCGGTGAAACTGGTTTCTGCGGCTTAAGAGAAAACCGGGACGGCCGCATTTACGCCGCGGCGGGCGACACCAAAAAGGGCCTGGCCACCTGGTACCACGATCCCCTGCCCACCAACTGCGTGGCCGACTGGGTCTGCCCGGCCGGTAGCAGTTCTGGGTACCCCCGATATTCCTATTGCCCGGGCGAGGAGTACGGCTACAACAACCTGGCGGTCTTTTTCGGCGGGTGTTCTTTTGACTGCCTGTTTTGCCAGAACCGGGAGTACCACCGGATGGCTTTGGAACAAAGCCCCACAGCGGGCCCCGAAGAACTGGTCGAGGCCGTCCTTCCTAAAACGGCCTGCATCTGCTTTTTCGGCGGTGACCCCTCGCCTCAGTTGACGTTTGCCTTAAAGGCCAGCCGGCTGGCCAGAGAAAAGTTCCAGGACAGAATCTTGCGCATCTGCTGGGAAACCAACGGTAGCTTTAACCCTAAATATTTAAAACCGCTGGCCGAAATAACTCTAACCAGCGGCGGATGTATCAAGTTTGATTTAAAGGCTTGGGATGAAAACCTGCACCGGGCGCTGACGGGGGTGAGCAAACGGCCGACCCTCGCCAACTTTGCTGCCCTGGCCGAGTACTGCTCAAAGCGGCCCGACCCGCCTTTTTTGGTAGCCAGCACCCTCCTGGTGCCCGGCTATGTAGACCAAAAAGAAGTGGCGGCCATCGCCGCCTTCATCGCCAGTTTGAACCCCGATATCCCGTACTCTCTTTTAGCCTTTTATCCCCGTCACCTGATGACCGACCTGCCGCTCACCGCTAGAAAAGAGGCCGAGACCTGCCGGCAGGCCGCCCTGGCCGCCGGTTTAAAGCGGGTAAGGCTGGGCAACGTCCACCTGTTGCGCTGACGAGGCAAAGTTTTGCCGGCGCCCTAAAAAGTTAAAAGGTGCCTGGCACCTTTTAACTTTAAAAAGGTGCCTGGCACCTTTTAACTTTAGAACCTGAAACTTGTCCGGGAACGCTACCGGGATCATCAGGAGATTAAGGAATATCTAGCTTCAAAGGGGGTAAAAATTTAATCCATCATATCTTGACAATTTTGATTTTTTTCAGTCCTGCCCCTCGATTTTACTGGGTTTGCGGGTTCGGAAGGGTCAAAAATGGGTTAAAAGTTTCAAACTTGAGTAATCCGGGTCTCCCACTCTTTTTGCTGTTCGGCTTTGGTCATAAAAGAAAACCCTCCTCGCTTTGTGTTCTGAGAAGGATTATCCTATAAATTCGGGGATAATGCCAGGTGGGTAGGGTTTGACGCTTACAGCCAATGCGGCCCATGCCCCTAAGTCAAAGAACCGTTCCTTGACTCACACTTACCGCATATCTTTTTATATAACGCTACTTATTTTTCTTACACTTTTCAGATCTATAAAAATAATATAACGGTACTCCAAGAAAGAAAGGAAGACCTATAGCAATTAACACCCAACATAAAGCTTGCCAATTTTCGAGTTTAGTATACTTTCTATCACTCCAGATAACAATGGCGATAAAAAGTCCTGCTATGACATATAAATCCAAGATATAATTTCCCAGTAAAGTAGTAATCTTATCGACCATTTTCCAGCTAACCCCACCTCTAAATTTACTAAGTTTGCAGTCGATACTATATACTATAGTAGTATTTATAGTAGTATTTATATAGCATTGGCCACATATTTGTCACTATAGTAAATAAATAGACTATTTTACCTAAGAATGGGTAAAATATTTTCCATACCAAAGAATCGAAAGAGTTTAGGAGATCAAGGATTGGATAAACGATCCAGAAGGCTCCGGCATTGCTCGGGTTTATCTCGCTTGCGGCGCCACCGACTTACGTCCATCGACGGGTACAATCACTTGCAAGCGCCGCAAACAATGCGGCCACCGTGAGGTGGCGCTCGAAAACTTCGCAACAATTGTACCGGTTTCACTGAATGTTTACAAGAGTTCTAAAAAAAGTTGAAAGTTGGTTTTGGGACGAATTCATTTTTTTGATTGGATTTAAGTCCTTGTTACAGCAATGAATGGCAAAATTTTTATGACAAGCTCAGGATATTAGTAACTCTTTATTAAATAAAGTCCACTGTGACGCTAGTAGCGTCTAATCCGTCACCACCAGCATTGTTATTCCAGAAGTCGGTAGAGGATCCTCCATAACCTCCATAAATACCACCGTAATACCTACCTCTGAAAATGATATTTGCAGTTCTGCTGCCACTTCCAGAAACATATACTCTTGGGCCAACCCACGACCAAGCATTGGAATTTCCTACAGCTACGCACCACGTTGAAACGTCACTCCATTTACCTGTTGTTGAAT
This sequence comes from uncultured Pelotomaculum sp., assembly GCA_964557545.1. Classification (GTDB taxonomy): domain Bacteria; phylum Bacillota; class Desulfotomaculia; order Desulfotomaculales; family Pelotomaculaceae; genus CAZLAK01. The sequence continues at coordinate 1,097 of CAZLAK010000045.1, read as the reverse complement.
AATTGGCTGCCCAATCAGCAGACCACTTTTTGAACCGTTTTTATTTCCCACCTCGCAATCAGAAACGGTTGTATCTTGACCTATAGGAATCGTAACGGTCAGTATACCAACACCCGATACTTTATCTTTTTTCATGCTATCGTTCATTTGTTTTTCGGCTTTATCTATTAAAAATTTAACATCTTTTTCAGCACGCTTTGCAGCTAATTCAGGGTCCTTGGCTAAGTATTCCAATTGTTCCGGTGTCAAAGAATCTCCTGCATAGTCAAACGACATTATTTTGTCAATTTGATTGGTTGTTTTGTCGCTAGCATAAGCACTGGTGGTTAAAGAAACAATCAATAGAAGCGTTGTTAGAGATAATAGTGTCATAAGAATGAAGTTTACGAAACATGGACATACTCATAAGCGCTAACCTCCTTATTAGATTGAACTTGAGAACTAAACATAAAAGGGTATCAGTGAGGAACCAAATACTGGAACAAGCATTACTATGGGTTGTATCAGCAACAAGAAAACCTGTAAGACATGGCTGTCTGTCTTATTGCAAACACATAACGAACATGCTAACATAACAATGTTAGTGGTTTGTTAGGCTTCTGAGGATTGCTTGCACGGTTATCCCCTAATTTGCCTCACGAACCACTTTTTAAATTGACAGGATCAATTAGATTCACCCCCTTCTATGGTGGGGAAGGTCAAAAAAAAGCTTCTCACACTATATTGGTAGTGTCAATAAAAAAGTGGCTCTTCCGCACTTTTGATACCACGAACAAAATACTGCGGAGCCATTCTCTTAACTGGCAAAATTTGCATTAAATTACCAAAGGGTAAACAAAAACGAATATCTTCGCCCTGCATAAAGAGCCGACATCATAAAAACCGCAAGCAGTTGCTTTTATTTATGACAGACGCTTATTGAGCATGGAGCACCCGCTTGCGGAGCAGATCAAACTTCGCCCGGCCATACATTAGGCGTTTAATTAACTTCAAACGGTTATTGATTCCTTCCACGGGGCCCTGGCTCCAGAACTCGGTTAAACCCGCATAAACAGCAGCAAAATCTTTGTTAAGGGAAACAGCAAAACGCTTGAGTT
>CAZLAK010000044.1:0-12851 GCA_964557545.1 uncultured Pelotomaculum sp. | reverse complement strand
TCCCTGCCCTTGCGGATCAGCTGGCTGATAGTCGGCATATACAATACACCTCCTTCCCTTAAGTCCGGTTTATTCTTCAATAATGGAGGCGCTGGCACAGCCCACTTTAATCCCGCAGGCCCGGCCTAAAGCCGCCATTGATTCTACGCGCACCACGGGAATGTTTTTTTCAGCGCAGAGGCGGAGCACCGGCTCAACTACGCGGCGCTCCGCGTCTTCGGCCACAAAAACTACTTTGGCTTCCCCGCGCTCTACAGCCTTCAAGGTTTCCTTGGTGCCCACCGTCCGGCGGCGGGCCTTTAAAATGCTCCCCGTATTCACTTAAAAAGCCTGACCTCCCGAAATCCAGACACTTTAACATCTTATCATTTTATGAACGAAAATGTCAATATAAGCCGGATTAAAATGTGCATTAAAAAGCGCCCTTTTTAAGCCATCTGGTCTTGGCTGCTTTCGCCTTCACCGGCAATGACGGCCACGTTGCGGTAGCGGGACATACCGGTGCCCGCCGGGACGAGCTTGCCGATGATCACGTTTTCTTTTAAGCCTAAAAGCGGGTCGAGCTTGCCCTTGATGGCCGCTTCGGTGAGCACTCGCGTGGTCTCCTGGAAGGAGGCCGCCGATAAAAACGAGTCGGTGGCCAGGGAAGCCTTGGTGATCCCCAAGAGCACCGGCCGGGCCGTAGCCGGCTGGCCGCCTTTTTCGATGATGCGGGCGTTTTCATCCTCGAACTCAAAGAGGTCGATGAGCCCCCCGGGCAGGAGGTCCGTGTCACCGGGGTCCTCCACTTTTACCTTGCGCAGCATCTGGCGGATCATTACTTCGATGTGCTTGTCGTTGATGTCCACACCCTGCAGGCGGTAAACGCGCTGCACTTCCTGCAGGAGGTAGAGCTGCACGCCCTGCACGCCCTTGATCTTCAAGAGGTCGTGAGGGTTGACCGAACCTTCGGTGAGTTCGTCGCCAGCCATCACCCGGTCGCCGTCAGCCACCTTTAAACGGGAAGCGTAAGGCACCGGGTAGACGGCCCTCTCGCCGTTCTCGCCGTTAATCTCGATCTCCTTGCGCCCCTTGACCTCCCGCACGGTTACCACACCGTCTATTTCGGCAATGACGGCCTGCCCTTTGGGGCGGCGGGCTTCAAAGAGCTCTTCCACCCGCGGCAGTCCCTGGGTGATGTCCTCGCCGGCCACACCGCCGGTATGGAAGGTGCGCATGGTGAGCTGGGTGCCCGGCTCGCCGATGCTCTGGGCGGCAATGATCCCCACTGCTTCGCCTATGTCTACCAGCTTGCCCGTGGCCAGGTTGCGGCCGTAGCAGGTGCGGCAGACCCCGTAGCGGGTGCGGCAGGACAGCACAGAGCGGATCTTTACTTTTTTAATGCCGGCGGCCATAATTTTTTCGGCCGCCTCTTCTAAGATTTCTTCACCCGCCGGAACAATTATTTCGCCGGTTTGGGGATGAATGATGTCTTCTAAGGCCACCCGGCCGACAATACGGTTTTCCAGCTTCTCAATGACATTGGTCCCGTCCAGGATGTCCTCCACTTCGATGCCCCGGGAAGTGCCGCAGTCTTCTTCCCGCACGATGACGTCCTGGGCCACGTCCACCAGGCGGCGGGTGAGGTAGCCGGAGTCGGCAGTGCGCAGGGCCGTGTCGGCCAGGCCTTTTCTGGCGCCGTGGGTGGAAATGAAGTACTCCAGCACGGTGAGGCCTTCGCGGAAGTTGGCCTTGATGGGCAGGTCGATGATGCGGCCCGCCGGGTCAGCCATGAGGCCCCGCATGCCGGCCAGCTGGCGGATCTGCTGGATGTTGCCGCGTGCACCCGAGGTGGCCATCATGTAGACGGGGTTAAATTTGTCGAGGCAGCCGATGAGTGCGTCGGTCACCTTCCTGGTAGCCTCGTTCCATATCCCGATGACCCTCCAGTACATCTCTTCATCCGTAATAAGACCTTTTCTGAACTGCTGCTCGGCCTGTTCTACTTCCCGCTCTGCCTCCTGCAATATCTCCTTCTTCTCGGGCGGGATGGTGATGTCCTGAATGCCGATGGTGATGCCGGCCTGAGTAGCAAACCTGAAGCCTATCTTTTTAATGCCGTCTAAAAGGGTAGCGGTGGCAGAAAAACCCAGCTTGCGGTAGCACTTGTCGACGATGTCGCTTAGGGCCTTCTTGTCGGCTACCTGGTTGTAAAAGCCGCCCCACTCTTTCTTTTTCAGTTCTTCGGGCAGGATCTCGTTAAAGATGACCCGCCCCACTGTAGTTTTAATGCGCCCCAGTCCGGGAATGCGCACCTCAACGCGGGCGTGCAGGCTTACCGCCCCGCTCTGGTAGGCCATAACGGCCTCTTCGGGATCACAAAAAACCTTGCCTTCTCCCGGCTCGCCCTCTTTCTCCTGGGTGAGGTAATAGATGCCCAGCACCATGTCCTGGGTGGGAATGGCCACCGGCTTTCCGTCCTTGGGGTTTAAAATATTGTGCGACGACATCATCAAAAGCCTGGCCTCGGCCTGGGCCTCGGCGGAAAGAGGCACGTGCACGGCCATCTGGTCGCCGTCAAAGTCGGCGTTGTAGGCGGTGCAGACCATGGGGTGGATCTGGATGGCGCGGCCTTCCACCAGCACCGGCTCAAAGGCCTGGATGCCCAGCCGGTGCAGGGTAGGAGCGCGGTTTAAGAGCACCGGGTGCTCGCTGATCACGTCTTCTAAGACATCCCACACCTCGGGGCGGACGCGCTCCACCATGCGCTTGGCGCTCTTAATGTTGTGGGCGTAGCCCTCGCTCACCAGCCTTTTCATAACAAAAGGTTTAAAGAGCTCCAGGGCCATCTCTTTGGGAAGGCCGCACTGGTGCAGCTTGAGCTCGGGACCCACGACGATGACCGAGCGGCCGGAGTAGTCTACCCGCTTGCCTAAAAGGTTTTGGCGGAAGCGGCCCTGCTTGCCCTTGAGCATGTCACTCAAGGACTTGAGCGGGCGGTTGCCGGGGCCGGTGACGGGCCGCCCGCGGCGTCCGTTGTCGATGAGGGCGTCCACGGCTTCCTGGAGCATCCTTTTTTCGTTGCGCACTATGATGTCTGGGGCGCCTAAGTCTAAAAGCCGCTTTAGGCGGTTGTTCCTGTTGATCACCCGCCGGTAGAGGTCGTTTAAGTCGGAGGTGGCAAAACGGCCGCCGTCCAGCTGCACCATGGGGCGCAGCTCAGGGGGGATGACGGGAATTACCTCCAGAATCATCCACTCCGGGCGGTTGCCGGACTTGCGGAAAGCCTCTACCACTTCTAAGCGGCGGATGGCCCGGATCTTGCGCTGGCCGGTAACTTCTTTGAGCTCCTGGCGCAGCTCGCGGGCCAGCTCCTCCAAGTCGATCTCTTCGAGGAGCTTTTTGATGGCCTCGGCGCCCATGCCGGCTTTGAAGGAGCTGCCGTATTTCTCCCGGTACTCGCGGTACTCCATTTCACTGAGCAGCTGTTTTTTAATAAGGCCGGTGTCGCCGGGGTCTATAACTATATAGGAAACAAAGTAGAGGACCTTTTCCAGCGCCCGGGGAGACATGTCCAGGAGCAGGCCCATGCGGCTGGGTATGCCTTTAAAGTACCAGATGTGGGAAACCGGCGCGGCCAGTTCAATGTGGCCGAGCCTCTCCCGGCGCACTTTGGAACGGGTCACCTCCACGCCGCAGCGGTCGCAGACCACACCCTTGTAGCGGACGCGCTTGTACTTGCCGCAGTGACACTCCCAGTCGCGGGTCGGACCAAAAATGCGCTCACAGAAAAGGCCGTCCCTTTCTGGCTTTAATGTCCGGTAGTTGATGGTTTCGGGCTTTTTCACTTCGCCGCTGGACCAGGCGCGGATCTGGTCGGGGGACGCCAGGCCAATGCGGATGCGGTCGAAGTTATTTAAGTCCAGCAAGAGGACCCCTCCTTAAAAAAGAGAAATGAAATCTTTTAAGCCTGACCCCATTTAGCACCGTCTTCGTAGTCCTCTTCTTCCTCCTCTTCGAGTTCTTCGCCGCCCTCCAGCTCGGAAGCGACGCCTTCCACGGGCAGCTCAATGCCCAGTTCTTTGGCCGACTCGGCCACGTCGTCTTCGCTCTCCTTAATCTCGATTTCCTGATCGTCTTCGGAGAGCACCTTGACATCGAGACCCAAGCTCTGCAGCTCCTTGATCAGCACCTTGAAGGATTCGGGCACGCCGGGCTCGGGCACGTTCTCGCCTTTGACGATGGCCTCGTAAGTCTTTACCCGGCCCACCACGTCGTCTGACTTGACGGTGAGGATCTCCTGCAGGGTATAAGCGGCACCGTAAGCTTCCAGCGCCCAGACTTCCATTTCGCCAAAACGCTGGCCGCCGAACTGGGCTTTGCCCCCCAGCGGCTGCTGGGTAACCAGTGAGTAGGGGCCGGTAGAGCGGGCGTGGATCTTGTCGTCGACCAGGTGGGCCAGTTTGAGCATGTAGACGTAGCCCACGGTGATCAGGTTGTCAAAGGGCTCGCCGGTGCGGCCGTCGTAGAGGGTTATTTTGCCGCAGCGAGCGTAAATGATTTTCTTTAAAGCTTCTAGGACGGCTTTTCTGGACATGCCCTTGCTTTCCAGCATCTCGACTGTCTTTGGGGAAATACCCGCACCAGCAATGGCTTCTAAAAGCCCCTCGGGGGAGGCTTCGGCACCCTGCAGGCGGGCCAGCAGCACGTCTTTGGCCAGCGTGCGGGACCGTCCGCTTTTTTCCAGTTCCGCGGCGATTTCCTCCTCTTTTTTGGCCAGCGGCCCGATGAGGCGCTCTTCGGCAAACCTTTCGACTTCCCGCCAGTATTCTTCCTCTTCTTCGTCACCGCGGCCAAAGAGAGCGGCAAGGCCGCTGTCTTTAAGAACTGCCCGCTTCAGTGCTTTAAAGATGTCCTCCTCAGAAGCCCCGTTAAACACTGGGGAGGAGACGTAGTAACCCAGTGTGTGGGCGGCCCAGCCCAAGTGGGCTTCCAGCACCTGGCCGATATTCATGCGGGAAGGCACGCCCAGGGGGTTTAAGACGATCTCCACCGGTGTGCCGTCGGGTAAAAAAGGCATATCTTCTTCGGGCAGGATGCGGGCAATGACCCCCTTGTTACCGTGACGGCCGGCCATTTTGTCGCCCTCGGAGATCTTTCTTTTCTGGGCGATGTACACCCGTACCAGCTGGTTGACGCCGGGCGGCAGCTCGTCGCCGGCTTCGCGGGAAAAGACTTTTACGTCTACCACTTTGCCGGACTCGCCATGCGGCACCCGCAACGAGGTGTCGCGCACTTCGCGGGCCTTTTCGCCAAAAATGGCTCTTAACAGCCGCTCTTCGGCGGTAAGCTCTGTTTCGCCTTTAGGGGTCACCTTGCCCACAAGGATGTCTCCCGGCCGGACTTCGGCTCCCACGCGGATGATGCCGCGCTCGTCTAAGTCTTTTAAGATCTCTTCGCCCACGTTGGGGATGTCCCGGGTGATCTCCTCGGGCCCCAGCTTGGTGTCGCGGGCGTCGCACTCGTATTCCTCTATGTGAATCGAAGTAAAGTAGTCTTCTTTGACCAGCTTTTCGCTGACTAAAATGGCGTCTTCGTAGTTATAGCCCTCCCAGGGCATAAAGGCCACCAGGACATTGCGGCCCAAAGCCAACTCACCCCGGTCGGTGGAGGGGCCGTCGGCTATGACCTGGCCGGCCTCCACCCTCTCACCCTTTTTGACGATGGGCTTCTGGTTCATGCACGTGCCCTGGTTGGAGCGGCCGAACTTCATGAGCCTGTACTTCTCCAGCCTGCCGTCGTCGCCGCGCACCTCGATCTCGCTGGCCGTCACCCGCTCCACCACGCCGGAAACCTTGCTGATAACCAGCACACCGGAGTCGCGCGCCGCTTTTTCTTCGATACCGGTGCCTACCAGGGGAGCTTGCGCCTTGATCAGCGGCACAGCCTGGCGCTGCATGTTGGCTCCCATGAGCGCCCGGTTGGCGTCGTCGTGTTCCAGGAAGGGGATGAGGGCCGTGGCCACGCTGAACACCTGCTTGGGTGAAACGTCCATGTAGTCCACCCTGTCCGCCGGCACCACCACGATCTCCGGTGAGCGGGCGTTAACCCTGGGTTCTTTAAAGCGGCCCGTCTCGTCTAGGGGGGCGTTGGCCTGGGCGATGATCACGCCCTCTTCTTCGTCGGCAGTGAGGTAGACAATCTCGTCTGTGACGCGCCTCGCCTGTTTGTCCACCTTGCGGTACGGGGTTTCGATAAAGCCAAATTCATTGATGCGGGCGTAAGTGCTCAGCGAGCCGATAAGTCCAATGTTGGGACCTTCCGGCGTCTCAATGGGGCACATGCGCCCGTAGTGGGAGTGGTGGACGTCGCGCACTTCAAAGCCCGCCCGCTCCCGGGAAAGGCCGCCGGGACCTAAGGCGGAAAGGCGCCGCTTATGGGTCAGCTCAGCCAGCGGGTTGGTTTGGTCCATGAACTGGGAAAGCTGGCTGGAGCCAAAAAATTCCTTGATGGCGGCTACCACCGGGCGGATGTTGATGAGGATCTGGGGCGTGACCACGTCAACGTCCTGGATGGTCATCCGCTCCCTCACCACCCGCTCCATGCGGGAAAGACCGATGCGGAACTGGTTTTGCAGGAGCTCGCCCACCGAGCGCAGGCGCCGGTTGCCCAAGTGGTCAATGTCGTCCACCTGTCCTTCTCCTCTTAAAAGGCCGGTCAGGTAGCGGACGGTGGCCACAATGTCTTCTTTGGTGAGTTCCCGGATAAATTCCCGCTGCCGGGGAACATACTTCTTTAAATAAGGGTCGTACTCGGTTTCCTCTTGGAGAACAGAGCGGCAGTTGACAAAGCCGGCGTCCAAAAGCCGCTTTAAGTCTTCGGAGGTGACGGTGCGTCCGGCGGGAATAAGCGTTTGCCCGGTTTTGGGGTGGATTATATCTACTTCCGCGCGGTCAGCCCCCGGCACGATCTGCTCGCTCTGCCGATAGCGGTATAGAACCCCGTGGCCCAGTTTTTTCTGCAGCTTGTAGCGGCCCACCTTGGCTAGGTCGTAGCGCCGGGGGTCAAAAAAGAGCGTTTCCAAGAGCGTGCGGGCACTCTCTACGGTGGGAGGCTCGCCCGGGCGAAGGCGCTTGTAGATTTCCACCAGCGCTTCTTCTTCGCTGTCGGTGTTATCCCGGCTCAAGGTTTCCTGGATGTATTTGTCGTCATGGAACAGGGCGGCCACAGCAGCGTTAGTGCTGTAGCCGAGCGCCCGGATGAGCACGGTAACGGGTATCTTCCTGGTGCGGTCGATGCGGACGAAAATGTGCTCGTTGGCGTCGGTTTCAAATTCCAGCCAGGCGCCCCGGTTGGGAATAATAGTTGCCGTGAAGATTTTTTTGCCGCTGGGTTCGTCGATATTCTCGGAAAAGTAAACACCCGGAGAGCGCACCAGCTGGCTTACTATAACCCTCTCGGCGCCGTTGATGATAAAAGTTCCCTTTTCGGTCATAAGGGGGAAGTCCCCCATAAAGACGTCCTGCTCTTTAACTTCTCCCGTCTCTTTGTTGATGAGGCGCACCTTTACCCTAAGCGGGGCGGCGTAAGTGACATCCCTCTCTTTGCACTCCTCAACTGAATACTTGGGCTCCCCGAGGCTGTAGTCTAAAAACTCCAGCACCAGGTTGCCCGTGAAATCCTGAACCGGGGAAATATCGCGAAAAACTTCCTTTAAGCCCTCTTTTAAAAACCACTCATAAGATTTTTTTTGGACTTCAATAAGGTTGGGTAGGTCCAAAACTTCTTTCAGCTTGCCAAAGCTCCTGCGCTTTCTCCTTCCAACCTCCGCCAAGACGGCCATTTTTGCGCATCACACCCCCGTAATTTTTGCCATACGCAAATAAAACACTTAACACACTTACTAAAGAAATTTCTGGCTATCTAATATATTGTCTCCCGCTTTTAAAGGACATAAACCAAAAGGACAAAAAACACTAAAAGACAAAAAAACGCGCTATTAACCGGCTAAAAAAGCCGGCCTTTGCGCCGCGCAAAAGCCCAAAAGGCTTGCCGGTAGCGCCAAACTTACCACAGCCCAAAGATTGTTTCTTTAACAAAACGCACCCCAAAAAAGAAAAAGATTGGAGCACAATGACATTTAGTTATGTTAGCATACCGATCGTGTTTTGTCAAGCAAAAGATCTCGTGTGCGAGAGCAGCGGACGCCCCGCAATCATGCTTTGACAAAAACGTTTTATCTTCTAGTATTAGTATAGGACATATTTTAATTTTTTTCTATAATTTAGGAGAATTTAGGAGGGGAAGTTTTTGTTCAAAGCCGTAAAAAAAGTTTACCGGGAAGGAAATGCCGAGCTTTTTTTAATCGACCTGCCGCAGGACCTGCCTGGTTACCGCCAGTTCATTTCCGCCTGGCTTTTAATCACACCCCAAACCAGCTACCTGGTTGACCCTGGTCCTGCCGCCACTGTGCCTGTTTTGCGCACGGCACTCTCGTCCCAAGGAGTAGAACGCCTGGACTATATTTTGCTGACCCACATCCACCTCGATCACGCCGGGGGGACAGGCGATCTTTTACTGGAATTCCCCGCGGCCAAAGTGGTCGTCCACCCCAAGAGCGCAAAACACCTCACCGACCCCACTGCGCTCTGGGAGGGAAGCCTCAAGACCCTGGGAAAAGTAGCTGTCAGTCACGGCAGGCCGCGGCCGGTGCCGCCGGACTGTTTTGCAGAAGAGGCCCCCGGGGTGGAGATTTTAGAAACACCCGGGCATGCCGCCAACCACCGCTCTTATCTTTGGGGAAGCTTCCTCTTTGCCGGGGAGGCGGCCGGCACGCGCTGTGAATTAGACGGCGAAACCTACCTGCGGCCTGCCACACCGCCGCGCTTTTTCTTCGACGCTGCCGTATCTTCCCTGGACATGCTTTTAAACAGAAACCTGGACGGAAAAGTGCTCTGCCACGCCCACTACGGCATCTCCCCCAATGCAAAAAATATACTTTTTGCCCACCGGGAACAGCTTTACCTGTGGCGGGATACGGCGGCGGAGTTTTTGGCAAAAGAGGGCGGGAACAACCGCGAAGAGCTTATTGCGGCCATCTGGGACGAGCTTAAAAAACGCGACCCCCTGCTTGCCCCCTACGGCCAGCTGCCGCCTGACATAAAAGAAAGAGAAGATTACTACGCCAAAAACAGTTTAAGGGGTTTTGTCCAGTACCTTACAGAGCAAAGACAAAAGTAAAGGAGCTTTAACAAGTGGCCAAAGTTATTTTAGAAAAGGGACGCGAGCAAAAGACACAAGAGGGCCACCCCTGGGTATACCGCACGGAAATCGCCAGAATTGACGGTAATTTTGCGCCTGGCGACGTTGTGGCCGTGGAAGACTGGCGGGGGAGGTTTCTGGGCAAAGGTTTTTTCAACCCGCTTTCTGTGATCAGCGTGCGGCTCCTCACGCGCCAAAAAGACGAGGAAATAAACACGGATTTTTGGCTGCGGCGTCTTGAAGCCGCCTGGCAGTACAGGCAGAAAGTTCTGGCGGGGGCCGCTACCGATTCTTTTAGGGTAGTTTTTGGCGAGGCAGACTTTTTGCCCGGACTCATTGTGGACAAGTATGCCGGCTGCCTCGTCATCCAGACGCTGTCAGCGGGCATCGACCGCCACATTCAAACCATAGCGGAAATTTTGGACGGTCTGGCCAGGCCAAAGGCGATATACGAGCGCAATGACTCCTCCACCAGAGACCTGGAAGGCTTGGAGCGGCGCAGCGGCTTTTTAAAGGGGTGGATCGAGCAGCCGGTAACGATCACCGAAAACGGTCTTAAATTTTTGGTAGATGTGGTGAAAGGACAAAAAACAGGCCATTTTCTAGACCAGCGCGAAAACCGGGCGGCCATACGCCCGCTGGTCGGCGGGGGGCGCGTGCTGGACTGTTTCTGCCACACCGGGGGCTTTGGGCTGCACGCCGCTTTTTTTGGCGCGCGGGAGGTGTTGGGCCTGGATGTCTCTGCTGAAGCCGTGAAAACGGCCCAAGACAACGCCCGCTTAAACGGGCTGGAGAACACCTGCACATTTAAAGCCGCCAATGTTTTCGACGCCCTAAGAGAAATGGACAGGGACGGGGAAAAGTACGACGCCGTCATCCTCGACCCTCCGGCCTTTGTCAAGAGCCGCCGGGCGCTGGAAGGGGCGGTGCGCGGCTACAAAGAGATCAACCTGCGCGCCTTTAAGATCCTGGCGCCGGGAGGTTTTCTCGTCACCTGCTCCTGCTCTTACCACATGCCCGAAGAACTGTTTTTAAAGACAGTTATTGATGCCGCCAGGGACGCCCGCCGCACGGTGCGCATTGTCGCCCGGCGCGGCCAGGCCCCGGACCACCCCTGGCTGGCCGGCTACGACGAATCGCGCTACTTAAAGTGTTTTATCCTCCAGGCCCTGTAAAGATCACCATATGATTTCTACGGCGTATTTCGCTATCTGGAGGTCGGAGGTCAGCAGGAGGAGGTTTTCGATTTGCGCCTGCGCTACCAGCAGGCGGTCAAAGGGATCCCGGTGGTAATCCGGAAGGACATAAACATAAAGCGCGTGGCTCAACCTCACCGGCAGCGGAGTAATATTATTTAAAGCAAGCTGTTCGGCAATAAAGGCGCGCAAGTCACCCGGCGCTTTAAGCTTTCCAAGTCTCGCTTTAATGGCTATTTCCCAAGCACTGGCAGCACTAAAGAAAATCGTGTTTTTCCCGTCGCCTATCACGGCGCGCGCCCGGACGGTAAGCCTAGGGTCGTCGGTTATCCACCACAGAAAAACGTGGGTATCGAGCAAAACCCTCACGTCTCGAACGCCTCCAAGATATCTTGCGGCAAGGGGGAATCAAAGTCGGAGGACATACTAATTTTTCCTTTGGCACTGCCCGGCAAGCGGTTTTCCCGTTCTTCCGTGACAGGAACCAGCCGTGCAACCGGAGTTCCTGCTTTGGCAATTATTACTTCTTCACCCTCTTTTACCCAAACAAGCAGTTTTGAGAAGTTAGTCTTTGCCTCATGAATATTTACTTTGATGGCCATTCAACACACCTCCCGTAAATATTTTAAACTTAGTCTATAAACTAAGTCAATAATTTGGAATTTATTGTCACATTTAAACAAAAAGACCCCGCCGTCCTCCAGGAGCAGATAGCAAGCAGTATCCGCAAGGCGAGGTCTTTTGTAAAAATTTATGAATAAATTATTGTTGCAAAAATAAAATCATGAGTGGTAAGCGGGAAGCCTACTTGATCTCGACAGTGGCTCCCACTTCGGTGAGCTTGGCCTTGATGGCCTCGGCTTCTTCCTTGGAAATCTTTTCTTTGACCGGTTTGGGAGCGCTGTCCACCAGGTCCTTGGCCTCCTTCAGACCCAAGCCGGTAATCTCCCGCACCACCTTGATGACCTTTACTTTCTCGCTGCCCACGGCGGCCAGAATTACGTCGAACTCGGTCTGCTGCTCTTCTTCTGCCGGGGCTGCAGCCGCCGCCGGAGCAGCGCCGGGCATTGCGGCTACGGTCACAGGGGCAGCCGCGCTGACGCCGAACTCCTCCTCAAAAGCCTTGACCAGTTCGGCCAGTTCTAAAACAGTCATCCCCTTGACGATTTCCAGGACTTCCTGCACTTTGGACATGGTTTTTACCTACCTCCAAAATTTTTAATTTTAAACCATATTAAACTTGAGCACGTGTCATTAGCCGGCCTCACCGGCACGCTGCCGGCGCAGGGCCTCTAAAGCGTAAACAAAGCTGCGCAAAACCCCAGCCAGAGCACCGGCAAAGCCGTAAAGAGGAGCCTGCATGCCGCCCAGCACCCTGCCGAGAAGCACCTCCCGCGGCGGCAAGTCCGCCAGGCCCCTAACGCCTTTGGCATCGATAACCCTGCCCTCTAAGACACCGGCCTTGATCTCCATCTTTTTAAATTCGCGGATGAACTCGGTGAGCACCTTGGCCGGCGCTACCGGGTCCCTGCCAAAAGCTATGGCCACGGGTCCCTCGAGGTAAGGGATGATCTCCTCTAGACCCATTTTTTTGGCCACCAAGGCGGTGAGGGTGTTTTTGGCCACCTTAAACTCGCAGCCGGCTTCACGCAGCCGCCGGCGCAGCTTAGTAGCCTCGGCCACGTTTAGGCCCCGGTAGTCGGTCAATATGGCCACACTTGAATTAGCAAATTTCTCTTCAAGGTCGCCGATGATAGCCTCTTTCTTAGCCCTTGTAATCGGCACTTTCCCTACGCGCACCTCCTTCCCCAGCCCATAAAATGCAAAAACAAAAATAAAAGGACCCCCGCAGCATTTTTGTCAAGGGCCCTGGTGCCAGCAACAAATAAAGTGCAGCGCGCACCAATCCCCTTGCCTCGGCCGGCGGCACGCGTCCTGCCCTTAGAACCGTAAGGTTACCGGCTGTCTGCGGCAAAGTAAGTTAATAAAAGGTGCCAGGCACCTTATTTTTAACTTATTGGGATGCCAGTACTTTTTGAGGGTTGACTTTAATACCCGGACCCATAGTGGAAGAAACGGCAATGCCCTTTAGGTACTGGCCTTTGGCGGCCGCCGGGCGCGCCCTGACCAGGGCATCGACCAGCGTGCGCAGGTTTTCTACCAGCTTTTCTGTGTCAAAGGAGACCTTGCCTATAGGGGCGTGGACAATGCCGGCCTTGTCTACCCGGTACTCGATCTTGCCGGCCTTGACTTCTTTTACGGCCCGCTCTACATCAAAAGTGACGGTACCGGTCTTGGGGTTGGGCATTAAGCCGCGCGGCCCCAGTATGCGGCCCAGCTTGCCGACCGCGCCCATCATATCGGGGGTGGCGATGGCCACGTCAAAGTCCAGCCAGCCTTCCCCCTGGATCTTGG
>CAZLAK010000043.1:0-13997 GCA_964557545.1 uncultured Pelotomaculum sp. | reverse complement strand
AATTGCGGAGGTTTATGTCAAGGATATCAAAGACTTTCTTAAAACTAACGACCGTGTAACGGTAAAAGTGATCTCTATCGATGAGAGGGGGAAAATAGGCCTTTCCATAAAGCAGGCCAAGCCGGTTTCGCGCTTAGTGACCAAAAAAAGGACATCTGATTCTTTTGAAGAAAAGTTAGCCAAGTTTTTAAAGGAAAGTGAAGAGCGCCAGCAGCCTTTAAGGAGGAATGCAGACTCTAAAAGGGGCGGGCGCGGCGCAAACAGGAGGGCCGAGTAGGCTTTTTAAAGGGCGACTTTTTAATCTATAAGTAAATAAGTTTTTTAGCAGGTATGGGGGCAGCTCACGGTATAGAAGGAGCGCCTTTTGTTTTTTTACGGGGAGTGATTGTTCGTGCTTTCGGCCGCCATTGACATAGGCACTAATTCTGTAAGGCTTTTGGTAGGAGAAGTGCTGGAAAGCGGAATTAGAGAAGTTGTCCGGGACCTTTCTTCCACACGCTTAGGTGAAGGGGCAGGTACTGGCTACTTGCAGCGGCCGTCTATGGAGAGGACTGCACAGGCGGTGGCCGGTTTTGCCCGCCGGGCTGTCCAGTTGGGTGCCGGGCATATAACAGCTGCCGCTACTAGCGCAGTGCGGCAGGCTGTGAACCGGGAAGAATTTCTCTTCCTTGTTAAGGAGAAAACCGGGCTTAGCGTGAGAGTTTTAAGCGGCCGTGAAGAGGCTTTCCTTACCTACCGCGGTGTTGTAAGCGGTTTGTTTATAGACCCAGGTACAACACTGGTCCTGGATGTGGGGGGCGGCAGCACTGAATTTATCTGGCTGTGTAAAGGCGGGCTATGCGCTTTTAGTGTAGAAATGGGTGCAGTGCGCCTGGCGGAACAAGGGCGTTTGGGATTAGAAAAACTCCCGGAGCGCCTTTCTTTGGTCCTGCAAAAAATACGTCAAAGCGGAAATATTGCGGAGGCTGTTGCCGTGGGCGGTACGGCTACATCGCTGGCAGCGGTAGATATGGGCTTGAAAATTTATAAGCCCGAACTTGTACACGGTTACCGCCTTTCTGCTCCCAGGATATATGAACTTTTGGCAGAGCTTAAAGCCAAGAGCTGTGAAGAGCGGCAGAAAGTGCCCGGGCTTATGCCAGAGAGGGCGGATATTATAGTCACCGGCACTTGTATTATCGCAGAAGTCCTAAAAGGGCTGGGCCTAAAAGGTATAACTGTCAGCGAGTGCGACCTCCTCCACGGGCTACTTTTGGAAGATTCAAATTGACATTATCTTCCTGCTCCGTGTAATATAATGGTGGTGTTTTACATTATATTCCAGGGAGTGGGTCCTTTTGTTTGAAAATATAGAATCCTACCCGTATATTCGTTTAGGAAAAGAAAGAAAGCAAAAGCCTCCGCGGGAAAAAGGGGCAGGAAGAAAAAAAGTGCACTTGCCCCGCTTAAAGATAGGCGGCATCGTTTCTGGCGAGTCGCTGGCAGCCTGTCTTGTAAGTTTTTTTATGGCCAGGGCAGTGCTTTTGGGTGAGTTAGTTCCCTTTGCTGCCTCTTTTGTGGTTGCAGCCGGGCACTCCCTGGGAAGAAACCATATTATGGTTGTTATGGGCGCTCTTGGAGGGCTGGCTACTCTGGGCGGCGGTGTAAAACTGGCGGCTTCATCGCTGGCTGTAATCTTTGCCTACCTCCTTTTATTGGCCGTTCCGCCGGGTTTTGGCCGGCCGTGGCTGGTTCTTCCGGTTGTTGTACTGGCGGCAACAGTAGCGGTTAAAACTCCTTTTGTAGCTTTTTTCGCCCCTTCGTCTTATAATTATTTAACTGTTTTTTTTGAAGCTGCCTTCGCCTGTGCTGCTGTACCCGTAATGTCTTTGGGATTAGAGGCCTTTAAAAAAAGGGCGGGCAAATCCCCTCTTACCGCTGAAGAAGTCTTTGGCGTGCTGTTCCTCTTGGGCGGGTTGATTGCCGGCACGGGCGATTTAAAGATGGGCACAGCAGCTGTTAAAGGGGTGCTGAGCAGGCTTTTTATTTTGCTGGCAGCTTTTGGCGGGGGGGGCGGGATAGGTGCCGCCGCCGGGGCGGTAGCCGGTGTGATACCGGGCCTTTTTACCACAGGGGTTTCCGTACTGGTGGGTTCTTACTCTTTTTCCGGACTTTTGGCCGGTGCTTTTCGTTCCTTGGGGAAGTTAGGGGTTGTAGCCGGCTTTATTTTGGGTAACATTGTTCTAGCCCTTTACGCTGCCGATTACAGCAGTATTGCCGGTATGCTGGTTGAGACGGGGGCAGCAGTTTTGCTCTTTTTAGCCGTGCCGTCTTGTCTGGTGGAAGACTTTAAAGTGTCTTTAGGAATTGTAGTACCGCCGCGAGATGGACAAAGCGAGGAAGGCATTAGGGCGGTAAAAGAATTGCTGGCAGAAAGGGTTAAAAACTGGTCGAGCGTTGTAGAAGAACTTTACCGCACTTTTGAGAAAGCTGCCGCGGCCAATACTTGGGAGAAAGAGGAGTTCTGGTTGCAAAAAATCTTAGGGCGGGTAGGAGATAAAGTCTGCCGTGAATGTTCTTTTTACACCACTTGTTGGGAAAGAGAATCCTATAAGATGTACCAGGTCTTGATTGACCTGTTATCTTTAGTAGAAATTTACGGCCGGATAAAAACAGAAGACATACCGCCGGAGATAAAAAGGCGCTGCTCACGCCAAAAAGAGCTTGCCGTTGCTGTAAACTGCCTGTATGAGAGTTATACTTTAAGGCGTTTATGGTTGCGGCGTTTAACAGAAAGCGGTGAAGTGGTAGCGGAGCAGTTAAAGGGTATAGCGAGGGTAATATCGGGCCTGGCCGGCGAACTGGACACCGAACAGGTATCTTGTGAGACTAGCTGGTACTTGCGCAAGAAGTTAAAAGAAGCGGGTGCCCGTATCGACGGGCTTACGGTATACGGCCGGGACAACGGTGAGCTGGAAGTTTTTCTCGTCCACCAGCCCTGCGGCGGGAGGATGGAATGCAAAAACCTCATCTTGCCGCTTATTTCTGCCATTTTGGGCCGGACCATTCATCTCCCGGCCAATGCCTGTACCGCAGGTAATGATGAGCAGTTCTGCAGGCTGCGCTTTTATCTGGATTTAAGCTACCGGCTAGTTTTAGGAACGGCCTTTTGTGGAAAAGGGGGCCAGGGTGTTTGCGGCGACAGCCACGCTTTTTTCTACTTGCCGGGAGGGCGCTTAGGACTAGTCTTAAGTGACGGCATGGGCAGCGGGCCGCAGGCAGCTGCTGAAAGCAGGTCGGTTATTTCTCTTTTGCGCTGCCTTTTAGAGTGCGGTTTCGGTCAGGATGTGGCCGTAAAGACGGTCAACTCGCTATTAGCCACCAGGTGTGCAAGGGAAAGTTTTGCTACTGTTGACCTGTCACTGGTTGACTTGCGCACGGGGGAAGCCAATATGGTAAAGATAGGAGCCGCTGCCTCCTTTTTGCTCCGGGGCGCGAAGGTTGAACGGCTGGAAGCGGCTTCACTGCCGGCCGGTATCTTGGAGGATATTGAAATAGCCTCTTTTCAAAACAGGCTTGTGCCGGGGGATACTTTAGTAATGGTTACTGACGGCGTGCTGGATTGTTCTGGGAGTGATGAAGCAGGGAAGTACTGGCTGGAAGATATTCTTCTAGACGTAGGGGGCATGGAACCCGGCGGTGCAGCCGAACTGATATTGAAGATTGCCCAGGCAAAAGCTGCCGTTGCTGCCCAGCCGCCGGATGACATGACCGTTTTGGTGGCCAGGTTAGAGCAGCAAAAACCGGCATCACATAAGAATACCGGCCGGGCCGTTTAAGGTGCCGGCTGATTTTTTGCTGCAGGAAAAGTAAAAAGCTCGTTGAATAATGCTTTTGTCGGGCAGGAAAAATGAGGGGCAATGCGTGCAGGCATGACGGGGAGCAGGTGAAGAGATGTGAATTTAGTCCAAAGAGTTGGTGCCTTTATAAACCGCCATAAAATGGTACCCCCCGGATCTCTGGTGCTGGTTGCCGTTTCGGGAGGGCCGGATTCAGTTGCCCTTTTGCACATATTAAACTACTTAAAAAAAGAACTGCAGTTTTCCCTGCACGTAGCCCACTTAAACCACATGTTCCGCGGAAAAGAGGCCGAAGAAGATGCCCGCTTTGTGGCCGAACTTGCCGGCAGGCTGGGCTTACCCGCCACCGTAGCGGCGCGGGACGTGCCCGCCTACCGGGACAAATACCGCCTCTCAAGCCAGGCAGCCGCGCGCCAAGTGCGCTACAATTTCTTGCGCGAGGTCGCTTTGAGTACCGGGGCAGCCAGGATTGCTCTGGCTCACCAGGCAGACGATCAGGCAGAGACGGTTCTTTTAAACTTTTTACGGGGTGCGGGTCCGGCGGGCTTAAAGGGCATGCTTCCCGTAAGGGGCGACCTCTTTATACGTCCGCTTTTAGAAGTGCGGCGTACGGAAATCGAGCGCTTTTTGTCGGATAATGGCTTTTTATGGCGCCAAGACTCTTCAAACCAAAAAACTATTTACACCAGGAACCGCTTGCGGCTCGAACTGATACCATATTTGGAGCGGGAGTACAACCCGGCGCTTATCCCTGCTCTCTTAAGACTGGCCGATATTTGCCGGGAGGAAGACGAGTTTTTGGAAGATGTTGCTGAAAAGGCTTTTGCCAAAGTCAGCCGTAAAGTAGATAGTAAATGTCTTTCTTTAGATGTTGCGGGCCTTGACAGCCTGGAGGCAGCCGTTAGAAGGCGGGTTGTGCGCAGGGCCTGGCGTGAAATTGCCGGCGGGGACGCTGCGCTGACCTTTGAGCGGACAGAATCCGTGCTGGAATTGCTCGGTCCGGGGAAAAGCTGCGCAGAAGTTGAACTGCCCGGCGGAGTGCTGGTCAGGCGGGCAGGAAGGAATCTCTACATAGGCAGTGTCCTTCCCAAAACCGGCCGCGTGCCTTTTTTCTGTTACCCTTTAAAAGTGCCGGGTTCGGTTTACATACCGGAAGCGGGCTGTACAGTAAGAGCTGAAATCACAGAACTGCATAGGGCGCCCGATCCCAAAAGCTTGCCGGCAGAAGAGGTGCTTTTGGATTTAGACAGGCTGCCGGCGGACCTCTGCGTGCGCCGCCGGCAGGAAGGGGACGTATTTTGGCCGCTGGGCCTGGCTTCTCCGCAAAAACTCAAAGATTTTCTCATTGGACAAAAAGTGCCCCGCTGGCAGAGGGATCTCATCCCTCTGGTAACTTGCGGGCGGGAGATTATATGGGTAGGGGGTATTAGACCCGGGGAACCGTACAAGGTAGGTAAAGGCACAAAAAGGATTTTGCACCTCAAGATTGAGTATAACGGAAATAACGAGGTGCATGGCTGAAAAAGTAAAAATTCTTATTTAATAATTTTAATAATATACCATCCGGGTTAACGACGGGGTTATAATTGAAACGGTTGGGGAAATATGATAAAATGCACTCTATGGACCGCCAAGGGCCGGCTTGCTTGAGAGGAGTGGAATTTATTGAACAAGGTTGTTAAAAACCTTAGTATCTATCTTTTAATTGTTCTGGTTATTATCACTTTAATTAAATACACAGCCCCGGCCAAAAATACAACCATATCTATCAGCTACAGCAGTTTTTATGAAGAATTAAACCGTGATCAAATCAAGTCAATTACTATCCAGTCAGAAAACCTGACCAACATTATTACCGGTGAGAAGAAGGACGGCACCAGGTTTGAAACCAAGGGTCCTGCGGCCGATGCTGAGCTTTACAGCCTCCTCAAAGAGAAGAAAGTGGAGTGGCGCAGTGAACTGCCGCCCCAGCCCGGATGGTGGACCAGTCTTTTAACCAGCCTTTTACCCATTTTGTTGTTTGTCGTGCTTTTCTTTTTCCTCATGCAGCAAACGCAAGGGGGCGGCAACAGGGTGATGTCCTTTGGCAAGAGCAGGGCAAGACTGCACGCCGACGATAAGAGAAAAGTCACCTTTGCCGACGTGGCAGGTGCCGATGAAGTCAAGGAAGAACTGGAGGAAATCGTTGAATTTTTAAAAAACCCAAAGAAGTTTACAGAACTGGGGGCTAAAATACCTAAAGGAGTGCTCCTCTACGGGCCGCCGGGCACGGGCAAAACGCTTTTAGCCAGGGCTGTGGCCGGTGAAGCGGGCGTGCCTTTTTTTAGTATTAGCGGTTCAGATTTTGTGGAGATGTTTGTAGGGGTAGGGGCTGCCCGCGTGCGCGACCTTTTTGAGCAGGCCAAGAAGAACGCCCCGTGTATAGTTTTTGTCGACGAAATCGACGCCGTCGGCCGCCAGCGGGGTGCCGGACTGGGCGGCGGCCACGACGAGCGGGAGCAAACCTTAAACCAGTTGCTCGTAGAAATGGACGGTTTCTCGCCCAATGAGGGCATAATAATCTTGGCTGCCACTAACCGGCCCGATATTTTAGACCCTGCCTTGCTGCGCCCAGGCCGTTTTGACCGCCAGATTGTAGTAGATGCCCCGGACGTAAACGGCCGCAAAGAGATCCTTAAAGTGCACCTGCGCAACAAGCCGCTAGCGGACGACGTAAACTTAGAGGTTCTGGCCCGCCGCACCCCCGGCTTTACGGGGGCGGATCTCGCCAATCTCGCCAACGAGGCCGCACTCTTAGCTGCCCGGCAGAACCGGCGTAAAATTACTATGGCCGACCTGGAGAACTCCATTGAGAGGGTGATAGCCGGGCCGGAGAAAAAGTCCAAAGTGATCAGCGAGAAGGAGAAGTGGCTGGTGTGCTACCACGAAGCGGGCCATGCCGTAGTTGGTTACCTTTTGCCCAACACCGATCCCGTACACAAGGTGTCCATCATTCCCCGGGGACGGGCCGGCGGCTATACATTGCTGTTGCCCAAAGAAGACCGCTACTACGCCACCAAATCGCAGCTCCTGGACCAGATCACCATGCTTATGGGCGGCCGGGTAGCTGAGGACGTGGTGTTGAAGGAAATCAGCACCGGTGCGCAAAACGACTTAGAGCGTGCTACAGAAATCGCCAGGAAGATGGTCATGGAGTACGGCATGAGCGACCTGGGCCCCATGACTTACGGCCGCAAGACGGACACACCCTTTTTGGGCCGCGATCTGGCCCGTGACCGCAATTACAGCGAAGAGGTGGCCAATGCCATTGACGTGCAGGTGCGGCAGATGATCGAGCAGTCTTACAATAAGGCTAAAGAAATTCTAGAGAAGCACAGAAGCACTTTAGAACTGGTGGCTAAAACCCTCTTTGAAAAAGAAACCATTGAAGCCGAGGAATTTGCCCAGCTCATGAAGCGTGCCGGCGAAGAAAGAGATAAAAGAAAAGATGAAATAAGTTAAGCCAGATGGGGAGGTATTGAGTTTTTTATGGAGCGCACATTTGTAATGGTCAAGCCCGACGGCGTGCAGCGCGGCCTTGCCGGTGAGATAATTGGCCGGTTGGAAAAGAGGGGCTTGCGCATAATTGCCTTAAAAATGATGTCAGTTGGGCGCGAACTTGCCGAGGCGCACTACGGCGAACACCGGGGAAAATCCTTTTACCAGCCGCTGGTGGATTACATTACCTCCGGTCCGGTAGTGGCTATGGTGGTCGAGGGAAAGGGGGCAGTAAAGGCCGTCCGGGATATGATGGGGGCAACCGACCCGCTGGCGGCAGCGCCGGGCACGATAAGGGGGACGTTTGGCTTGGACATCGGCCGCAACGTTGTTCACGGTTCAGACTCCAAAGAGAGCGCCGAGCGCGAGATAGCGCTGTTTTTCAAACAAGAGGAAATTTTGTCTTACAGGCGGGAAATCGAGCGCTGGATTTATGAAGAGGGCGTTTAAAACCGCCCTTTTTTTGACGCCTCCCAAAGAATATTTTTAAACGCAGGGGGAATGGTGCACTTGCCTTACGACGTGCAAAAGCTCAAAGACTACCAGATCGCTGAACTGGCTGAACAAAACATGCCGGATCCGGATAACTGGCGGGAAAGACTGGGCCTGGACAAGGGCGAGGTAATCCCGTACGGCCGTATCTGCAAGCTCGATTTCCAAAAAATTATTAACCGCTTGCGCCACAGGCCGGACGGCAAATACGTAGAAATTACCGCTATCACGCCTACGCCGCTGGGGGAGGGGAAGACCACTACCACCCTCGGCCTGGTACAGGGCTTGGCCAAGAGGGGTTTTTTTGCCGGCGCGGCCATCCGCCAGCCTTCCAGCGGGCCCACCATGAACATTAAAGGTACGGCTGCCGGGGGCGGCAATGCCTTGGCCATTCCCATGACCGAATTTTCTTTGGGCCTTACGGGGGACATCAACGATGTAACTAATGCCCACAACCTGGCCATGGTGGCCCTCAACGCCCGCATGCAGCACGAGCGCAACTACGACGACGCCGAACTGGCTAAAAGAAACTTGCGCCGCCTGGACATTGACCCCAAGCGGGTAGAGATGGGCTGGGTGATGGATTTTTGCGCTCAGGGCTTGCGTCGCATTGTTATGGGTCTCGGCGGCCGGATGGACGGTTACCTAATGGAATCGCGCTTTGACATTGCCGTAAGCTCTGAATTAATGTCTATACTGGCCGTTGCCCGCGATTTAAAGGACCTGAGGGAGAGGATCGGCCGTATAATTGTGGCTTACGACAGGAAAGGAAAACCCGTCACCACGTTAGATTTGGAGGTGGCGGGAGCCATGTGCGCTTTTTTGCGCAATGCCATCAACCCGACCTTGGTGAGCACCGTCGAATACCAGCCCGTTCTGGTCCACACCGGGCCGTTTGCCAATATTTCCTTGGGACAGTCTTCGATTATTGCCGACCAGCTGGGGCTTAAGCTCTTTGAGTACCACGTGACGGAGAGCGGCTTTGGGGCCGACATAGGCTTTGAGAAGTTCTGGAATGTCAAATGCCGCTTAAGCGGCAAAAAACCTAATGCATCGGTTATCACTGCCACTGTCCGGGCACTTAAAATGCACGGCGGGGGGCCAAAGGTGGTGCCCGGCCGGCCGCTGCCGGATGAGTATACGAAAGAAAACTTATCGCTCTTGGAAAAAGGTATCCCCAACCTGCTCCACCACATAGGTATAGTCAAAAAGTCGGGTGTAAACCCGGTAGCCTGTATTAACGTTTTTGCCACCGACACCAAAGCTGAGATTGACCTGGTGCGGCGCTGTGTGGAAGAAGCCGGTGTTCCCTGCGTGGCTTCCCGGCACTGGCAGTACGGCGGCGAAGGGGCTTTAGAGCTGGCCGACGCCGTGGTCGATGCCTGCCGCCGTGAATCACATTTCTCCTACCTGTACCCGCAGGAAATGCCCCTGCGGCAGAAAGTGGAATTAATAGCCCGGGAAATTTACGGCGCCGAGGGCGTTTCCTGGTCGCCGGAGGCGCAAGAAAAGGCCCGGCGCTTGGAAGACGACCCGCAGTACGCCGGCTTTTCCGTAGTTATGGTAAAGACCCATTTGAGCCTCTCCCACGACCCCAATTTAAAGGGTGTTCCCTGCGGGTGGGTTCTTCCGGTGCGCGACATACTGGTTTACGCCGGGGCCGGTTTTATATGCCCCATCACCGGTGCTGTCAGTCTAATGCCCGGAACCGGTTCCGACCCGGCTTTCAGGCGGATCGATGTAGACCCAGAAACCGGCCGGGTAACGGGCCTGTTTTAACGAGAAGTGAGCAAAAAAGCAATGAGGGTGGTTTTACGTGAAAGTAAGGGCTTACCCGGTACAGGCCAGGAATAGAGAAGAGGCCTTCCAACTCATAGCCTCGGTAGGAGCCGACGAGGCCGGCTGCCAGTACATGTCTACCAAAGCAGTGCACCGCTTAATTATGCTGGAGGGCATGACACCGGCGCAGGCTAACATCTTAAAGCAGGAAATGCTGGGTAAAGGCGGTGAGGCAGCTGTTGCTTACGGTGTAGTGAACTGCTCCGTGTCCAAAACCAAAGTGCTGCTTATGGGCACTTTAAGGCAGTACCACGCCCTTGCCGCTAAACTCGAGCACCAGCCCTTCGGTCTGGCAGAAGTGGCGGCGTGCTTAAAAGAGGTGCTGGCGGGTTTAGAAGGGTTTTTGCCCTTTGACCTCGACTGCCGGGGCAAAAAGCTGCGCCTGGGTGAAAGGTCGTTAGTAATGGGCATCCTTAACGTTACCCCGGACTCTTTTTCCGACGGCGGCAAATACAACGACCCCGGCCGGGCTGTGGAGAGGGCCTGGCAGATGGTTGAGGAGGGAGCGGCTATTGTTGATGTAGGAGGGGAGTCTACCCGTCCTGGGCACACACCGGTGCCGCTGGAGGAGGAGATCTCACGGGTAATCCCGGTTGTTAAACGCTTGGCCGCCGAACTGCCCGTCCCGCTGTCCGTAGACACCTCCCGGTCGGCGGTGGCCAGGCTGGCTTTAGAGGCCGGGGCCCACATAATTAACGACCAGTGGGCTTTTCAGCGTGACCCGGAAATGGCGGCAACGGCAGCTTCTTACGGTGTTCCCGTGATCCTCATGCACAACCAGCAGCACACCAGCTACGTTGACTTAATCGGCGATTTAGTGGGGTATTTTGAGGAGCGGATTAGTGCGGCGCTGGAAGCTGGG
This sequence comes from uncultured Pelotomaculum sp., assembly GCA_964557545.1. Classification (GTDB taxonomy): domain Bacteria; phylum Bacillota; class Desulfotomaculia; order Desulfotomaculales; family Pelotomaculaceae; genus CAZLAK01. The sequence goes on along the minus strand of CAZLAK010000043.1, from coordinate 3,428 downwards.
CTGCCAGAAGAAAAAATCATCCTCGACCCGGGTTTTGGGTTTGGCAAAACGCCGGCCCAGAACTTAGAGCTTTTACGCCGGCTGGGTGAACTGCGCTGCCTGGGGCGGCCCCTTTTAATCGGCACTTCCCGCAAATCCACCATTGGCAAGGTGCTGGACCTGCCGGTCGATAAGAGGCAGTACGGCACTGCTGCCACAGTAGCACTGGCCGTTGCCAGCGGTGCCGATATAGTGAGGGTGCACGACGTGGCGGAGATGTGCCAGGTGGCTAAAATGACGGATGCCATTTTGGGGCGTGTGCCCCTGGAAGACGTCTAAACGGGGGGGCAGGCGGCTTGGACCGGATTTTTTTAGAAGGTATGGAGTTTTACGGTTTTCACGGCGTGCTGCCCGAAGAGGGAGTGTTAGGCCAGCGCTTTATTGTGGATTTAGAAATTTATCTCGACCTCAGTGTGGCAGCGTGCACTGACCGGAAGGAAGATACAGTAGATTACTCGGCGGTATACGACTTGTCGCGCCAGGTAGTGTGCGGCCGGCCGCACCAGCTCATCGAGTCGGTAGCCGGTGCACTGGCGGCCAAAGTTTTGGAAAAATTTGCTCTGGCCCGTGAGGTAGTAGTCCGGGTGAAAAAGCCGCAGGCCCCGCTTCCCGGTCACTTTGCCTGGGTGGGCGTGGAAGTGCGGCGCCGCCGGGATGCGTGCGGCTGATACTGGCTGGCAAAAACAGTGCGGGCGGTGATTGGCGGTTTTAAAGAGGCTTTTGCGCCAAGAGGAGACAGTTTTTATTGGCCTGGGCAGCAACCTCGGCCATAAGGAAGAGTATATAAAAAGAGCTTTAGTGCTTTTGTCCCAGGTGCGCGGCGTGCGCTTAGAGAGGGTGGCTTCTCTCTACCGGACGGAACCTCTCGGTTTTAAGCACCAGGACTGGTTTTTAAACACAGTGGCGGCCTTTAAGACAGTTTTAAGCCCGCGCCGGCTCTTGTGCGTCCTCCTCTCAATAGAAAAAAGGCTCGGCCGGGTGCGTACTGTGCGCTTTGGCCCGCGCACCATTGACTTGGACCTCTTGCTCTACGGCACCCGGCAGATCGACGAACCGGGGCTGGTAGTGCCCCACCCGCGCCTTACTGAGCGCGCTTTTGTCCTTGTACCACTGGCTGAACTGGAACCAAGCCTCATTTTACCCGGCAGCATCCGGCCAGTGGCCGAAATAGCCGGCGTGTTGAAGAGAGAGCAAGTGGTAGATAAGGTTAGCCCGCCTCCCCTGTAACAACCGGTTTTTGATTTAGAGCCTTTCACTGTTTTTCTTGCAGTTCGCCGAGGAGCCGGGAGGCCAACCGGAGCGCTTCTTCTTTCGTGCCAATTTCCCCTCTGACTTGAGCTTCGGTAATTTTCCTTAAGATTTCACCCAGCTTTTTAGACGGTGGCACGCCAAAGTTCTCCATTATGTCGCTCCCCTTGACCAGTGCCGGCGGGCAGACGTACTTTTCTGGCTCAAAATGGTATTTTTGCAGCAGATCCCCGATAAAAGTGCGGTAGCGGGCTAAATCCCGGTCTTTCTTACTCGTCAGATAGGTGGCCGTCACATCGGCTAAAGAGAGCAGCAGTACATCAGTAGCTTCCTTGCCCAGCTTTGTGAAAAAGCGGTGGACGGCTGCCGGTGCTACTGGCTGGTTAATGAAAAGGTAGAGCGGGTACATATGGTTTAAGACCGCCTTTTTCAAGTAATTTTCTTCTGCCCTGCTCATTTTTAGCCTGCTGGCCAGTTCAGCAGCGTACTTAAGACCCGCCTCATAGTGGCGCGGAAAGGTTATTCTGCCATCTTCACGCAATTTGCAGGTATCCACTTTGCCCGCATCGTGGAAAAGGGCTGCCAGCTTTAAGAGCTGGTAACGCCGGCGTCCTGGCAAGAGCTGGGAGTGGATGTGGCTGCAGAGCTTTTCTCTGAGTTCTTCGCCGCGGTTGGTTTCCATCACGCCGTTTAAACGCAAATCGGCTATTAATTCCTCTAAAAGGCGGTAGGTCTTGAAACTGTGCACCCAGACATTATCGGCGTGGTAGTGGTTTTGCTCCGTTACCTTCATCCTTTCAATGAAAGGGAAAATTTCTGCCAGAACGCCTATGGCATCCATAAGGGCCAGCCACTGGTAGGACTCCGGTAAGGCCAGAAGGTTAAAAATCTCTTCCCGCACCCTTTCTCCGGCTACTTCTGGCAAAAGCCAGCGGCCTTGCTCCATGAGACTCAAGGTCTCGGGGTTAATACAAAAATTGAGCTTGGCGGCCAGGCGTATCCCCCGCAGGATGCGCACAGGGTCGGCCTCAAAGACGTAATTGTTGACGGCCCGGATTACTTTGCTCTCTATGTCGGCTGTCCCTCCGTAGGGGTCGATCAGCAGTTCCCGCCAAGTGCTCTTATCTAATCCAAAGCCGTCTTTTACTCCTTCCCTGCTCAAAAGGCGCAGGTAATCCTTTAACTTAACGGCCATGGCGTTTATGGTGAAATCGCGCTTCCCGAGGTCTTCCTCAATGGATGCCCCCTTGAAAGAGGAAAAATCAACCTCCCACTTTTTGCCTTCTCTCTGCAAGACTACCCGTGCTACTGAGTTGATCCTGTCCAGGGGTACCCAGGTACCGCCCAAAAGGCCGGCTACCTGGCGGGAAAAACTTAAGGCATCGCCGCTTAAGGTAAAATCTATTTCGCTGCCGGGAATGCCGAGGTAAAGATCCCGCAGAAAACCGCCTACCAGGTAAATTTCTTTACTGGTGCGGGCAGCAGCCCCCGCTACCCCGTTCAATATTTCCCAGATAGACAAATTTGTTTCCTCCATAAGACTTCATTATTTTAAAATTTTGTCCTTTGTGTAAATTATAGCACCATTTTGAATACGGCGGGTGAGACGGCCGGCATGTATACTGTGTTATAAACGAAAGGCCTTAAATTTTTGATTTTTAATTTTTTATTGCCGGTGTTATAAATTTTCTCGACTTTATCACCTAGATCCCTGAAAACCGCATAAAATGGGCAAGTGAAAAATGGAACATGTACAAATTGCCACTACACCAATTCCTGTGTGGAAAACTGTTCCACTGGAGTAATATTTTTAGGTGAAGCAATGTGCATGGCCCGCAATATCTTCTTGCTTAAATCAGAACTCTGGGTCTTTATTAGAAACCGCTGCCCTTCAACTTCTACCTCCGCAAAGTTAAGGGAGTTTAACGCTTCTTGAATGGCCTGCGGTGAGGCGTCTATACCGGCTTTTCTAAGCACAAATTCCAAGGTCCGCTCCAAAAGAAAGGCCAGAAAACAAACCACAAAGTGCCCCTTAATTCGCCGCTCTGTCCAGTGAAAAACAGGCCGCACTTCTAAGGTGCTCTTCATTGTAGATCGTAAAATACATTTGACCCCCAATCGTCAAATAAAACTGATCCACC
>CAZLAK010000042.1:0-14450 GCA_964557545.1 uncultured Pelotomaculum sp. | reverse complement strand
ACCTCGCGATGGACACCCTTGCCCTTGGCTAGCAGACTCGTGCTGCCTCGCCTGCCCCTTCCTTTCACCACCAAGTTAACGCCCATGCCGGGCGCACAACAACTGGTGGCCGGCCTGGCTGGCCGGCAAAGAGCAAAAGCTGCCGGCGCTTTCGGGTCCCAACGCCGTTGACAAATTTAAATCCCAGCCGCTGCCCCTTGTCCTCCTGGCCCAGTTCCTTACAAGCCTGGAACCGGGGATGACCTTCAAAGAAGTGGAAAAGACATTTAAAAGGCTCGGATGGTTACAGGTTACAGGCGCCTCCAAAGCCTTATTGGGTACACCCGTCTTAGAGCAAAGAAGGCTTTGTCTTTGGCACCACTTCTATCTCCATAGCACATAAGGCTTTCCACAGCCGGTCATCGAAGCAGGCTGCCACTACGCGGCCTTTTACCCGCATTTTTAAGGTCAGTGCGGCAGCAAGATGGATGGAATCAAAACCCCGGAGGCGGTGTTTTTCGGCCAGTTCCCCGGCAAGCCAGGCGAGGGAATCTGATACTTCTAAGGCAAGATAGCTCGGCCAATCGCTTTGTAGGGCTACCACAACCTGACGGTAATCATTTTCTCCCAGTAAGCCATCCCGGAAACCCCGGGCCAGGGCGGCACGTGCTTCTGGATAGGCAACTTTACTGGTGGCTACCACAGAAACTTCGTCCACCAATTTGCGCACCTCCTCCGAGCCCGGTTCCTGGACATAGAGCTTTACCAGGGCACTGGTATCCAGGTAGCAGATCATCGACGGTCCTCCACAACTAAAGTTGCAACTGAGGCCGCGCCGCGGATTGCTGGTGGTACAGCTATTCCCCGCGGTTTTCCTCCGCGCCAGGAAGCTATTCCCTGTTCCACCAGGGTTAAAACGGGGAGCTGCTCATCCCCTTGAATTGGAACCAGTTTGGCCACGGGCACGTTGCGTTCAGTAATGAGGATTATTTCCCCCTGTTTCACGCGTCTTATGTATTCACTAAAACGGTTCTTGACCTCTCTGATACCTGCTTCCATTAAAACCCACCCCCAGTAGCCACATTGTAGCACGAATGAGGCCACATGTAAACTTTTTTGTGGCTGGAAGGTATTTTGGGGTAACCGTCAATATTACGGTAATTCTTTCCTGGTAAAAATGTCAAAATGCTTTGAAAATATGGGTCAGGCGTGAACTTTTGCGCGGCCTGCGAGGAACTTGACTAAAGCAGTGTTGGTCACCCCTAAAAAAGCCCCAAGCACGCTTCAACCCCCCTGTAGTGAAGAGCTTCGGCCACGTGCTGGGCCCCAATCTCTTCTGACCCTTCCAAATCGGCCACCGTCCTGGCCACTTTTAAAACTTTATCGTGCGAGCGGGCGCTCAAGCCCAGGCGGGCGTAAGCTTCCCTCAAGAGGGAGGAGGCATCTTTGGTTAGGCGGCAAAAAGCGCGCAATTCCCTGCTCCCCATCTGGGCATTGCAGTAGATCTGCCGGCCAGCGGCAGTTTTAGGCAAGTGGCCTGTGAAGCGCTGGCGCTGGAGTTGGCGGGCCTTCTCTACCCTTTCCCTGATCTTAACCGAGCACTCCCCCGACCCGGCCCCGGACAACTCGGCAAAGGTAAGGCGCGGCACCTCCACGCAAATGTCAATGCGGTCCAACAGCGGCCCGGAGAGCCGGCCCAGGTAACGGCGCACCTGGTGGGGCGTGCAGGTGCACTGCCGTTCCCGGTCACCCCAAAAGCCGCAGGGGCAGGGGTTTATCAGTAAATCGCGAACATTACTGTTTTCGACAGGCATCTCCAGACGGCAGAAACTCCCATCTGAAGACACCCTCGGCGGCAGGCTGGCCCGGGCAAGGATGGCAATGGGCCTGACGCTCAAAGAGGTGGCCAGGGCCGTGGGGACCAACGCGGGCTCGCTGTCCAGGTGGGGAAAGGACATCGTCAGGCCTACAATCATGAAGCTGGGGACGCTGGCCAGGTTCTACAACCTCCCCCTGGAATATTTCTGCGGCCCTCAGGCCGGCAACAACAGACTGCGGCTCTTGAGAGCAGCAAAAAACCTGAGCCAGCGCAAACTGGCTTCCCTACTGGGTGTCAGCAGGGACCCCATTATGTGCTGGGAGAACGGCAAACGTAAGACCCCGCTTTGGGTCTTTGAGAAACTTGACCGCCTCGGGGGGTAGCTTACCTTCTTTTATCGCCAGCCTTATCGCGGCGTTGACAAGCAACCTTGCTTCGTAGTCGAAGTCAGATTTCTTCTTGGAGGAATATTCTACCTGGACGTTCATCTTGTGTTTCCCCTTTCGCCACCGCAGAACACCAGAAACGAAGCCGAAAATCGAGTAGGAGGGGGCAGCTACCCCCCCCCGTCCTCTCACCTATGAAAAATGTTTCCTCGCTATTTTGTGTGGGTAGCTTTGGGACTGCTTGTTAACAGAGACAGTATTTAGGTAAGCCATAGTCAAGACGGCTCCAATGATGTAAGTCATTGTGATCAAAGTCTTGACGCTGTGGTAGCCTCTCGCCCTGGCCTTGGCCGCCTGGATGAGGCTGTTAATCCCCTCCAGGATGCCGTTGCTCACGCGGAACTCGAACCAATTCAGGATACCCTCCCAGTGGTCCTTGATGGCGTAGGCAGCCTGGATCATGGGCACCAGCTTTGAGTGCGTGGCCCAGTAGTACCAGCGCTTCAGGAATTCTTCGCCGGCAGTTCGGTTCGGTTGGGTGAAGAAGTCCTGAAAGGACAACTTGAGGTTGTACGCCCGTACCGTGTCCAGGTGCTGGTATTTCAGGCTCTTCCAGCTTCTTGCGCTGTTTGGCCGTGAGATTGGAAGGATTCTTGAGCCACAGGTAGCGGGTCTTTTTCAGCAGAGCGCTCTCCTTGCTCTCGTCGCAGCGCACCTCGTCCACGGCGTTGTTGATGATCTTCATGACGTGGAAGCGGTCGAACACCAGCTTGGCCCGGGAAAAGAAGACCTTCACGCCGGCGATGTAGGCCGGGGACAGGTCGCAGCACACGGTCTCGATGTTCTCGGGCCGGCCGCGGTGGGCCTGCAGGTCCTCGCTGAAGGCGGCCAGGGTGTCGCTCCCTTTGCCCGGCGTGGCGAAGAGCAGCTGCGGCGCGTCCAGGTCGACGAAGAGGCTGATGTAGTTGTGGCCTCTTTTGGCTACTGTTTCGTCCACACCGACGCGCCGGACCTGGGAGTAATCCTGCTTGGCGCGAGCCTCTTCCACGTAGTGGTGGAGGATGCGCCAGATCCTGGTGTTTTGCTCTCCCACCAGTTTGGCAATAGCCTTCACCGGCATGTCCTGGGCGAGCAGCATGATCAAACCCTCAAACCCTCAAAGTCCAGGGTGAACTCGCTCCTTGGTCTATCCCAGGGCACCCGCACCTGTCTCATTCGCAGCCACGAGGGCACTCCACCCTGGGTACTCGCGCGTAAAGATAGGTACGGTACTGGAAGAAGTTCAGGTGCCGCCAGGTCTCCTCCTCGCTCTCATAAACCTTAGCACCGGCACAGCTGCAGACCGGGCAGGCAAAGGTGCTGCCAGGCGAAAAGTCCACCCAGATATCCAACCGATGCTCTTCCGACGAGAACCGGACCTCAACGACCTCCCAGGGTGGCGTCAAGCCCAGGGCCGAGGCAAACAGGGTGCGGTATCAACTATGTGAAGGACCTCCCCTTCTTGGAAATGGTGCGTGTTCCACTATTCTTTCCCGGAAGGGTTTCCTCCTACCGGAAACGCATACCAACTAATGCTACTGTTTCCATGTTGTTGACATGTATCACCAGTTAACATATTCTGGTACAGTAATTTCTAAGACACAAAAAATAGACAACCAGGATTGTGAAAATACTTAAAAATACTTAAAGTAAAGGTAAAAGACACTACTTATGTAACTAAGTATATGTCCACCAATCAGCTGCAAAACCTAACTTGCTGTTGCTCCTTGAAAAGTACATTTTAGGCAAAGCCTAAATCTATTGACCAAAACAGGCCAAGCAGGAAAAATATTTTTACTCACAATAGACAATAACTAACATAGCCTCCTTTCTGTGGTAAAATAATAACAGATTACCATGGAAGTGAGACAGATGCCGGCGATGGGTCATTTTCCGCCAGAACTGGCCCAGAATAAATTTTTCAAAGAGAGCGACAGCGCCCAGGTAAAATACGAGATGCTGCGCCTGGAAGCCACCACCAAAAAGCCGGTGGTCAAGGTATGTAGTGAGTTCGGCTACACCCGGAAAACCTTTTACGACACCAAGGCCCGTTTTGAAAAAGAGGGCATGGCCGGGTTATTGGATAAACCGGCGGGACCTAAAGGCCCAAGGAAGCTAACGCCGGAGCTGGAAGAGACCATCGTCCGGATCAAAAAGGAAAACCCCAAATACAAAGTCCCGCAGGTATACGCGGCCCTGAAAGAAGAATATTCCCTACAAGGTGCCGAATTAAACATCAGCGCCAAGACCGTCGAGCATATCCTCATTAAACATGGGCTGCACACGCCGCGGGTTTAAAAAAAACGCTATTGAACCGGAGCGAATCGGTTTATTGGGCACCCCTCTTCCCGTACCTGACGAACCACTGAAAGAAGTGGCGCTCAATTCTGCCGGTGAACTGATCATAAAGGGAAGATCTCCAACAGAACATTCCCTCGCCGGCACCGAGCGAGTCAAGCGATAGTGGGTGGTTTTTTCTACCAGGTCCTGTCCCGAAAGCAACACCCAAATTGAACCAATGCGTAGGACAAAAATTCCGTCTCAGGGGGAAGAACCCACTGGGTCTTCTAAACCATTTTGGGTCACTGAACTGCGGTCTCTATCCCCCTTTTATCCGCGGCGCTATCGTAGCTCCAGGATACGGCGCAGGATATGACCCGTGCCGTGGTCGCCCCGTCCCAGCAGGGGCAGTCGGCCCTGCCTGACGCCCAAGGCGTACGAGCGAGCCTCCCGCCGCGGCAGGTAGGAGGCCGCGCTCTCTACCACCTGACGCACCACAGGTTCCTTGGTGCCCGGCCAGAGCTCCTGCAGTGCCGGTCTCAGGTCCCCCTGTAGGTAATGGCACAGGGCCGTCAGCATACCCTCCAGACCGCTGCCCCACGCCCGCCCGTGTCCCGTAAGGCGGTTCCCAAAGAGCGAAATGTGGGCCTCACCACTCCCCACGGCCTGCCAGGAGGGGTCGGCCGCCTCTCCCAGCTGCTCCCGATAGTCGCGGATGTATTCCCAGCAGCGGGTGATGCGCTGGCGCAGCTCCACGATCTTTTCCCGGCGCCGGGGGAGTTTTTCCTCTTTCAGTGCCAGGTCCAGTTCCCTCAATAACGCCGGCAGGTCCGGCGCTTGGAGTGCCTCCCTGGCCGCTTGAAACCGTTCCCGCTGACCCGCCAAGGCCCGCCGCAGGTCCCGTGTGATGTGGAAGCGGTCGTACTGTTAGATGGCCCGGGCGAAGTGTTCCAGGCCCGCTATGATCCAGTTGGCGGCATCTCCGTTGATGATGATCTGGGCCTTGTCTAAATCGGTGTATTCCCGGCTCAATTTCCCCCGCACGCCTATCATCCAGTACGGCCCACCCTTCACGTGCCAGGCTGGCATAATAGGGTAGCCGTAAAGGTCCTCCAGGCGGTCGCGCGCGTCCCGGTACGAACTCCCCCCTGGTAGCTTAATTCAAATGGCCAGTCCGTTCAGTACCGGCTCACGTGGTCCCGTTTGCCCAGACCCAGTTGTTCGTCTAGCAGGTAGACCCGCTTGCGCTCTTTGGTGTCCCAGTAATAGCGCTGTCTAAAGGTGAATGGGGCCGAACATGGTTTCCAGGGTCCGCTTCTTGTGGGCCCTTAATCGGTACCGCTGGCTGTCCCGGTGAACCATCAAATATTCGTCCAGCATATCCAGGATTTCGACCAGTTCGCAACGAGTTATTTCCACCACAATCGCAAAAACCAGCTTCTCCGGCTTGCGAAAACTCCACTTCGTTCCATCGCTAATCGCGGCCAGCAAGGTTTCCATGAGAGAGATCCTCCTCCTGGGTTAGGTGTGTTTGGTCACCGCTACCTTCCGAGGACAGGACCTCTCTCTCTTTCTTCTGTACCTCAACCCTCTCTCTAAACCATCACCACGGTATCTCTAACCAACTTATTCCTCTAATGCATCCTGTTACCTCTACTCAAATTTTACTCGAAAATGATTTGATGTTTAAAATATGTTTTCGCACTGATATCAATATTATTTAATTACCGAATTTAGGACTGATTTATAAATACTTAACAACGTAGTATACCCGCCCGCACACCATGGGCTTTTACTTATTGCCGTAATTTGTTCTTCTGGTGATTTACCTATAGTATCCCTAATACCTTTATAGTTAGAATCTAAATTCATCAGGTTTACATATCCCATAAGCCCACTGTCGGCATCTTTATAAATAGCAAATTCACCATTAATTGGTTTATCATGTTTCTCTCCTTTACTATTAAATGTACCTATAATATTTGGATAATATTCTTTTTTAGCTTTTTCATAGTACCTAATATTTCCGAAATTAAAATGCCAAGGAATTTTCCATCCGTTTTCTGCTATCCAATGCGCTTCAATAACTTGCTTATTAAGTTTCGTTAATTCAGCAGCACGTTGAGCCAGTTGATCTAGTTGGATAGGTATTATTCCACCTTTTACAGAAGGAGTTGTTGTTATCTTTGCAGCCTTAGTTGTTGCCTTAACTGGGTACGTCCAGCCCCATTCATCAAACGGGTGGAACCTGACAATGTTCCCATTATCAACCTTGACAGATTCCTTGCCGAAACCTCCTGAGCTTCCCACCGGGATTTCTGCTGTTCTGGGACGTAGCGCCGTTCCATCATAATATGCTGTTACTTTGTAGTAATAGGTAGTCGATGGGGATAAGCTGTTTTTGTCTGTATAGCTGTAGTTTTGCGTTTTAGTATCATAATAGGAATTGCCGGTTATGGGTTTCTTTAAAGACGTCCAGCTGGTCTCTCTTTCTTTCTTGCGTACAAGCTCGTAAGTTAAAATTCCTCTCACAGCATTTTCTACATCAACCGGGACTGCCGGAAGCCACCTTACTGTTATGCTATTGCTGCCAATGTCACTTTCATTAATTACCCAGTTCTCCCCTTTTTCATTTCCTCCATAAACGTTATCAAATTCAGGAACCCCTAGTACAAACACTACTGATGAAAAATCGCTCTTCTGACCATTGCTGCCGACCGCCCTAACACAATACCAGTAAGAGTAATGCGCCGAAAGACTTTCGCTATTGTAGCCCTTAGCGTCCTGGTATGAGTTTTTATCCACTGTTGCTATGCGTTCCCACCATTTACCATTATTCATACTGCGGTAAATTTCATACCGACACCCTGTAGCATTGATGGTATCCCATGAGAGGTTAATTTTATTGTTTTTAACCTGACTTGGATTTTCTACCGTGGCTTTCAAACCAGTGGGTGTTGGCAGTTCATCGTCCAAGATAGTGACTGTGGCTTTATCTTTAGTAATAGTATAGGAAGTACCTGGCAGAAGGGTCATGATAACATATTTATTACCATTATAAGTTTGGTTGTCTTTTGCTGTTATTCTTATACTTGTTGATGTCTTACCAGCAGGTATGGTTATTGTAGTAGCAGGGGGATAAACGATATAGTCTATGCCCTTGGCAGCTGTCCCCTCTATTTTATAGCTCACTGTTAGCGATTTGCTTATGTCGTTACCGCTTCTGGTAATAGTAAATATACCGCTATCTTTGCCCGATTCAGGTGCTGTGGGAACGGTTGCTTCTACACTTACAGTTGCTTTTTCAGTTGTTGCAGAAGTTATTGTATACGTCGCGCTGGCCGTGGCGCTGTCTTTCATACCTGACTTGAAAGCCTTGGCTTTTAAAGTAGTAGTAGTGCTTATTGGTATTGGTCCGCTGTATTGTGCCGATGATGCTGTGGGCTCACTACCGTCTTTGGTGTACCGGATTGTTGCGCCGCTTGTAGCACAGGTTATTGTTACGCTCTGCGCCACAGCGTACGTCCCGCCCGCCGGGTTAAATACCGGAGTCTCCACAGTGCCTGCTGCCTGGCCATTGTCTATAATTGTGACAGTGGCGCTGTTATTGGTGCCAATTTTATAGGAACTGCTTGACGAAAGGGTAATAATTACGGTTTCACTGGACTCATTAATCATATCACCCTTCGGCGCTATTATAATATCTGCCGATGACGAGCCGGCGGGTATGGTTACGCTGCCGGGTATTGTGTTGTAGTCTGTTCCATTAGTTGCTGTCCCACCAACGGTGAAGTTTACGGTTAGCGCAGTGCTCGTGCTTCCTGTCCGGGAAATGGTAAATTTTCCTGTATCCGTACCGCCCTCAGAGGCATTTGGATCTGTTGCCGCTATACTCACAGCAGGCAGAGTTACAGAAGGCTTGAAAGTTATTATGGCAACACCCCAGTAACCCTCCTTACCATCGGGCCCTATCGCTACTACCCCAACCCGGTACTTTTTGCCAGCCTGGAAATAACTACCGGGAATATTAAAGCTGGTAACATTAGCGGAGTCTAAAATCTTTTCAAATACTTGAATCCCGTCTTGCTTGAGGTCCTGCAGGTTGGTTACGTCGCTGGCTTTGATCTTAAATTTACTTGCTCCGGAAACACTGTTCCACTTGACGGCTAAAAATTCGCCTAAGCTCAACTCTGAGTTGTTGGCCGGTTCTTTTATGGCCGGTGCAGGCAGTGGTGCGGTCACAGTCACCGTGCAGGTGGCAGTCTTGTTGCCGTCTACAGTGGTAACTGTAATGGTGGCTATCCCGGCGCTTACCCCTGTGACTTTACCGCTCTGGTCTACTGTAGCCACATTGGTGTTGCTGGACTTCCAGGTTACTGTTTTGCTTGTTGCATTAGCAGGGATTACCGTAGCGGTCAATACCTCGCTTGACCCTACACCTATGGTCGTGCTGGTTTTATTCAGGCATACGCCGGTTGGTGAAATAGATTTAGCAAGAACATCATGGATTGGTTTATAATAGTATTTGAATCCACTATAAAAACCTCTTTTATAAGCACCATTTTTGCTACTGGAGCAATCCCAAACAAGATGGTTACCATTTACATCTTTTCCTGCATAAATCCCTCCATGCCAATCTCCACCCCACTTATGTCCTTGATGGGTGGCCAATACATCTCCTATACACAAATCATTTAAGTTGGTAATTTTAACCCAATCTGAATCGGGATAACTAGCGACAGGCAAACCACCCGTTATATTAATTCTTTCTAATTTTTTAGAATTATTATTGTAATCCTTGTTAAAATCTTCGGAATGTATACTACCATCTGCAAGAATTGGATTCCATACTTGACGAACAAATCCATAGCAATCTGAAACTCCGTCAAATTTATACGGTCGATTGAATTCCATAATGCCGTCTGCTCTTTGCCTTACTTTTTCCTGCAAAACTGCACCATAGTTTCCTTCACTGATTAATCTATCAATATTTTTTTGAATAGTCGAACTTAAAGATAATTTTAAGGGAATTGTATAAACGCCTTTTCCATTTGTCCCCCAAAGCACCTGGTCACCAAACTTAATCCCAAATGTATATGTTGCGCCACGCGTGAGATGGAGACCTTTTAAAGTACTCGTATTATCTACACCGGCCCAGGACTCATAATACCTGTTGGGGTAATTAGCCGGTGCTTTGGGATTATTCCATTGCAGCTTGGTGTAATCATCGCCTTTGAATACTAAATTGCCATTTGCATCCTTAACTAACATATATATATTAGGTGAGCCTGGCGGCGCCTGTTTATAGCCAAGATTAACTATGGCCTCAACAATGTCTTGGGTAGAATTATATATAACATTCCAATCGTCATTAGTAATTTTTGGGATATTGGCCACTGTGGTAAACACAAAAGTATATGCCTGGCACCCGTTGCCCGCCGCGTCCTTCACCGCACCCGCAGGAATGGTTACGGTGTATTTGGTATTGTATTCCCAATTGCCGCTCCTCGTAATGGTCAGCTTCCCAGAACTAAGGGTGCTGTAAATGGTTACAGATGTGTTGTCGGAACGCTTTACTGTTATGTTGTTAAAGTAGTTCCCCTGGACGATATTTTCACTGAAATTAACGGTTATGCTGCTGTTGACGGGTACGTTTACGGCATTATTGGCAGGTGAGGTGCTGGTTACTGCAGGTGCAGTGGTGTCTGCTGGCTTGGTTATGGTGAAGTATATTATGCTCCCGGGCGCCTCGTCTGGTGTTGCACTTGCCGACGCGGCTGCCCCGACCCAAACTTTGTACTTGTGCCCCTCGGTAAAATAAGAGGATGATATTGTGTAACTGGTTGACCGGACTTCAATGGGAGAGATAAGCAGCGGCCCGCTCTCGCCTGTCGTTACGTCGCGCAGTCCAATAAAATACTTGACCGCTCCGCTTACGGAGTTCCATGACACGGTCACGTTGCCTTTGGTTATGGTGCTGCTGGTGGGTGCTGTTATCACCGGCTTGTCAAGGTTTACTGTGGTGAATACAAAGGTATATGCCTGGCACCCGTTGCCCGCAGCATCCTTCACCGCACCCGCAGGAATGGTTACGGTGTATTTGGTATTGTATTCCCAATTGCCGCTCCTCGTAATGGTCAGCTTCCCAGAACTAAGGGTGCTGTAAATGGTTACAGATGTGTTGTCGGAACGCTTTACTGTTATGTTGTTAAAGTAGTTCCCCTGGACGATATTTTCACTGAAATTAACGGTTATGCTGCTGTTGACGGGTACGTTTACGGCATTATTGGCAGGTGAGGTGCTGGTTACTGCAGGTGCAGTGGTGTCTGCTGGCTTGGTTATGGTGAAGTATATTATGCTCCCGGGCGCCTCGTCTGGTGTTGCACTTGCCGACGCGGCTGCCCCGACCCAAACTTTGTACTTGTGCCCCTCGGTAAAATAAGAGGATGATATTGTGTAACTGGTTGACCGGACTTCAATGGGAGAGATAAGCAGCGGCCCGCTCTCGCCTGTCGTTACGTCGCGCAGTCCAATAAAATACTTGACCGCTCCGCTTACGGAGTTCCATGACACGGTCACGTTGCCTTTGGTTATGGTGCTACTGGTAGGCGCTGTTATCACCGGCTTGCTAAGGTTAACTGCTGCACAAGCATAACTTGAATTATATAATAAGATTCCAGAAAACAAAAAAATTGAAGCAAATAATATAAAAAGCTTATTAATGCTCCTCATTACTTTTCCTCCTTTACTTAAACCCTCTGGACTTGTTCAGGAGTTCTTATCCCAGTCAGCCTTCTAATACTTACATCTACTTGCATCCCCCTTTTTAGCCAATAAATATTCCTCCAGTAAAAAATATATAACTAGACTACTAAGCTTTCAATACTTTTTGAATAAGATCACGATATCCAGTTTTCATTTCACGGTTACAAGTCGTAAATCCCTTGTTTCCGTAAATGCTTTTCATTTCTACATTTATCTAGAAGGATTATGAAATTTTTCACAGAATAAAATTAAACAACCAATTTGCCATGCTTTGAGGTGAGGTAGTATAAGATGTCTTCCAATAAAGAAAAAATTAAGGTAGCCATTGCTGAAGACGAAGATTCTACCCGGCAGCTGATACAATCCTACCTTGAATTTTTTGCACAGGTTGAAGTGGTGGCTGCTGTTAAGAGCGGAGAGGAGCTGGTTGACGCTGTAAAAAAGTTTAACCCGGAAGCAGTTTTTATTGATATAAAGATGCCTGAAATTAACGGGCTCTCGGTGGCAGCGTTATTAAAAGAAATAAAAAAAGAAATATGTATTATCTTTGTTACGGCTTACCCCGACTATGCCGCCGATGCATTCCAAATTGACGCTGTGGACTACCTGGTAAAACCAATTACCAAAGAGCGAATAGGGAAAGCGATAAACAAAATAGAAAAGCTTTTAATGCTGGACAAAGACAGCCGCGTGGTTAATGACTTTTTAATTTTAAAGAACAACCACGAAATATATTTTATTAAGTACGACGACATTTTCTTTATTGAAAAAGAATTTAAAAAAACCGTCGTTCACACTGTCAACGGTAAATATGCAACCACTGAAACCCTTGGAGCAGTTGAAAAAAAATTAAATCACGATTTCTTTAGATGCCACAAAAGTTTTATTATCAACTTAAAAAAATTAGAAAAAATCACCCCAATTGCTGACCGCACCTATAAATTAACCTTCCATAATTACCATAATTATGCAACAATGTGCAGGAAAAAACTAGATGAACTTTATAACATATTGCTAACAAGAGGTGACGAAATGTGCCACTAGAAATAGCAAGGCTGTTTATCGCTTCAATCCCTGCTTGTGTTTTGCCGATGCTGTCGGCATTGATTTTCCTTGGTGAGGACAAAAAAAATGGCGCCTAATGTTATTTTTAAGTGTTGTCTACGGTATATTAACATGGGCCACCTATCAATTGACTCCTCAATTGCACTTATTGAGAATGCTTTTAAATATTTTTTCATATATAATTCTCTACAAATATGCCGCACAAATTAAATGGTTGGATTCTATAAAGTATTACGCGGTCTTTTTTTCATTCCTTTTCGTTACTGAAATGACTGGTATTGCGTTTCTTAATGTACTTGGGATGTCGACCGAACAGCTTATCGTTGACCCTATTACCTGTTTGTTGCTGATACCTTTTTATACAGCCGGTGTTTTTATTGCTTACCCGGCTGCGAAACTGCGGCATGCTATTCAGTTTTCTTTTGTTAATATCAATGAAAACATGGCTAACCCGCAATTTAGACTAGTGTTTATTGCAATTGCTGTACAGGTGGCTCTTTTAATAGGGCTAGTTACTCAATTAAACGCGGGATTAAAATCATCTGACTTCATTAAACTGGCTACTTTCAATATTGTTTTCGTATTAGTCGTATTGCTAAACATTTTTATACTAAGCAAATATAGCAGCCTAGCAGAAGAGAAATTATTTTTGGCAACGCGGGATGCTATATCTGAAAACCTGACAGGCCTGTTAAACTCTATAAGGGGTCAAAGACACGACTTCTTAAACCAGCTTCAGGTTATCAACTCGCTCGTTCACAAAGACGCCAAAGAGGAGCTGAAAGAATTCGTTACTCATTTAATTGGTGAATCGTCTTTCTATAACGAGGTATTAAAAATTGATAACGTTGTTATTGGAGCCCTGCTCAATGCAAAACTGACCCAGGCTGAGTTGAAAGGAATCAAGCTGGATGTTGATATTGATGCCGCTTTGTCGCATATCGGACCAAGAGCTCTTTATCTGTCCCGCATACTCGGCAATTTAATTGATAATGCCATCGAATT
This sequence comes from uncultured Pelotomaculum sp., assembly GCA_964557545.1. Classification (GTDB taxonomy): domain Bacteria; phylum Bacillota; class Desulfotomaculia; order Desulfotomaculales; family Pelotomaculaceae; genus CAZLAK01. Next base: position 1,112 of record CAZLAK010000042.1, on the reverse strand, counting down.
TGTGGATCAGTTTGGACACGAGAAAATTATTAAGGTAACCGTTAAAAAAGAAGGGCCTTTCTTGCACTTTTCCGTAATTAATCCGGGTTCACTGCCCCAGGAAGTCAAAGAAAAACTTTTCGAACCTGGTTCGACCACAAAAGACGGACGACACAGCGGTCTCGGACTGTTTATTTGCCAGCAATTAGCAAGAAAGTTGCATGGAAAAATCGAATGCTTCTCCGATAATGCAGTAACGAGGTTCACTTTAGTAATGCCGGGCGGCTAGTCCTTGATATCAACAATCCGCCAGCCTGAGTTAAATTTGGACAGGTAGAAAACATTGATTCCGCTACCAAGCAATCTCCCTTTTGGCCCGTCACTTGCCTCAAGCGCAACCGCTATTTTAGCGGTATTATCAGTGGTTTCCTCAGAAACCACGCGGACAAGTTTGATGTACAAATCCTGCACGGAGGAGTCTTTAGATTTAGCGAAGTCGAAAAACATAGGCAAAAGATCAGCCACGTCCTTTATACTCACCCCGATAAAGGCCCCCAGGATATTGTTGGTAGAATTGTAAGCTTTTTCATACTTGGGGTCGAGGCAGGTAACTGCAGTGTTTATATCTTTCTCGTTAACGGCCCTAATGAATTTTTCTACTACATCTACCGGTTTTACTACAAAAAACATGTTGTACAGAAATCCCGGCGCTGACAATTGCCACGACGACAGCAGTTGTTAGTACCTCTCGACTTTATCAGATAGATCCCTGAAAACCGCATAAAATGGGCAAGTGAAAAATGGAACATGTACAAATTGCCACTACACCAATTCCTGTGTGGAAAACTGTTCCACTGGAGTAATATTTTTAGGTGAAGCAATGTGCATGGCCCGCAATATCTTCTTGCTTAAATCAGAACTCTGGGTCTTTATTAGAAACCGCTGCCCTTCAACTTCTACCTCCGCAAAGTTAAGGGAGTTTAACGCTTCTTGAATGGCCTGCGGTGAGGCGTCTATACCGGCTTTTCTAAGCACAAATTCCAAGGTCCGCTCCAAAAGAAAGGCCAGAAAACAAACCACAAAGTGCCCCTTAATCCGCCGCTCTGTCCAGTGAAAAATAGGCCGCACTTCTA
>CAZLAK010000041.1:0-14536 GCA_964557545.1 uncultured Pelotomaculum sp. | reverse complement strand
ATGACTTCCTCCAGCGACTTCTTGCCCAGGTTGCGGACCTTCATCATGTCTTCCTCGTTGCGCTGGATCAGCTCTCCTACCGTGTTGATGCCGGCGCGCTTTAGGCAGTTGTACGAGCGCACGGAGAGGTCCAGTTCCTCGATGGTCATCTCTTTGAGCTTGTCTTCTTTGTTTTCTTCTTTCTCCTCTACGATCTTTACCTCGTCGGTGTTGCTGGTGAGGCTCGTAAAAAGCCGCAAATGTTCGCTCAAAATCTTGGCGGACAGGCTCGTGGCCTCGTCGGGCCGCACGCTGCCGTCGGTCCATACTTCCAAGGTCAGCTTGTCGTAGTCGGTAATCTGGCCGACGCGGGTGTTCTCCACCGTGTAGTTCACTTTGCGCACTGGCGTGAACACCGCGTCCACGGGGATAACGCCGATGACGTGGTCGCCCTTTTTATTGCGCTCAGCCGGCACGTAGCCCCTTCCCTTGGCCACGTTAATCTCCATGAACAGCCTGCCGCCCTTGTCCAGGGTGGCGATGGTGAGGTCCGGATTCATGATCTCCACGTCGGCGTCGTGGATGATGTCGCGCGCCTTAACTTCACCTTCGCTGGCCGCTTCAATGCGCAACACTTTCTCCTCGTCGCCGTTTAGTTTCAGGCGCAGATTCTTCAGGTTCAAAATGATGTCGGTAACGTCTTCCACCACCCCGGGAAGGTGGGAAAACTCGTGCAGCACGCCCTCGATCTTCACCGAGGTGACGGCCGCCCCCGGCAGGGAAGAAAGCAGCACCCTGCGCAGAGAGTTGCCCAGCGTGATGCCGTAACCCCTCTCTAAGGGCTCCACCACAAACTTCCCGTAGGTGTTGTCGGGACTCAATTCCACGACCTCAATTTTTGGCTTTTCAATCTCCAACACAGGGGTATTCCCTCCTTAAAGGGCGCCGTTAATTACCGGGAGTACAGCTCGACAATCAGGTGCTCCTGCACCGGGGTGTCAATCTGATCCCTGGCGGGCAGGGCCAGCACTCTTCCCCTGCCGGCCTCGGCGTCGTACTCCAGCCAGCCGGGCGGTGTGCGGTCGGCCGCCCGCTCCATGAGCTCTTTTAGGCGCGGCGACTCTTTGCTCTTATCCCGCACGGCGATAACGTCGCCTACCCGCACTTCAAAGGAGGGGATGTTCACCTTGCGGCCGTTGACCGTAAAGTGGCCGTGGCGGACGAGCTGCCGGGCCTCGCTGCGGGAAGAGGCCAGGCCCAAACGGTAAACCACGTTGTCCAGGCGCCTTTCCAAAAGCCGCAAGAGGTTTTCACCGGTAATGCCCTTTTGGCGCTCGGCCCGCTCGAAATAGCGCCGGAACTGCCTCTCCAGCACACCGTAATAGCGGCGCGCCTTTTGCTTTTCGCGCAGTCTGATCCCGTATTCGGAAACTTTCTTGCGCCCCTGCCCGTGCTGCCCGGGGGCATAGGAACGGCGGTCAAAGGCGCACTTGGACGAATAACACCTGTCGCCCTTTAAGTAGAGCTTTAAGCCTTCCCGGCGGCAGAGCTTGCAGACTGCTCCCGTGTACCTTGCCAAAACTCCTGCACCTCCTTACACTCTCCGGCGCTTGGGCGGCCGGCAGCCGTTGTGCGGTATGGGGGTAACGTCCTTGATCAGGCTCACTTCCAAACCGGCGGCCTGCAGGGAGCGGATGGCCGCTTCCCGGCCGGCGCCGGGGCCCTTGACCATGACCTCAACTTCACGCATGCCGTGCTCCATGGCCTCCTTGGCCGCCTTCTCGGCAGCCAGCTGGGCGGCAAAGGGCGTGCTCTTGCGCGAGCCCTTAAAACCCACGGTGCCGGCACTGGCCCAGGAGATGGCGTTACCCTGGTGGTCGGTGATAGTCACGATGGTATTGTTAAACGTCGATTTAATATGCGCAACGCCCGTTTCTATGTTCTTGCGCTCGCGCTTTTTAGTCCTGGCTGTGCGACGCGCCATACCTCAACCCCCTTACTTCTTGCGGCGGACGCCGACCGTCTTGCGCGGCCCTTTACGCGTCCTGGCGTTAGTTTTGGTGCGCTGGCCGCGCACCGGAAGCCCCCGGCGGTGGCGCAGGCCCCGGTAGCAGCCGATTTCCATCAGGCGCTTGATGTTCAGCGCCACTTCCCTTCTCAAGTCGCCTTCCACCTTGTAGTTTTTCTCAATGGTGTCCCTTAGCCTGTTTATCTCTTCCTCGGTAAGGTTTTTAACCCTGGTGTCCGGGTTTACTCCGGTCTGGGCCAAGATCTTTTTGGATGTAGGCCGCCCGATGCCGTAAATATACGTCAGGGCGACCTCCACCCGCTTATCCCTGGGCAGGTCGACGCCTGCGATGCGTGCCATACCTTATAAAACACCTCCAAAATATTTACCCCTGCACCTGTTTGTGCTTGGGATTTTCACAAATCACCCTCACTTTGCCCTTCCTGCGGATTATCTTGCACTTCTCGCAGATGGGCTTTACGGACGGCCTTACCTTCATATCCAGCCGCTCCCTCCTGTTTTGCGATTGTAATCGTAAATAAATCCCTACTTGTAGCGGTAAACAATCCTGCCGCGGGTCAGGTCGTAGGGCGAAAGCTCCACCATCACCCGGTCGCCGGGCAGGATGCGGATGAAGTTCATCCTGATTTTTCCCGAAACGTGGGCCAGCACCTTATGGCCGTTTTGGAGCTCCACGCGGAACATGGCGTTCGGCAGCGGCTCGACGACCGTCCCCTCGACCTCGATAACATCCTGCTTCGACATCAGGTTTTAAGGCCAACCTCCTTCTCTAAAGTGGACACCTCAAAGGCCTCGACAAGGTTTTTAAGCTCACTTTGCAGATCTTCATTAGTGACGCGCCTGCCGGCGCTCAACCTGCCCGCAATTTCACCGGCCACGAGGTCGTAGAACACGAGGTGCTTGACGTTCTTTTTCTTGGGACGCTCCACTTTCCGCACTACCCCGTCGGCCACCCGCACAAAATTATCTCCTTCTGTCCCCACGACCAAATAAAACCTGCCCCGGTCCCGCCCCTGCGAAGAACAGACCAGGCGGCCCGGGTGAGCGCTGCCCATGCTGCTGGGCAGCCGGCGCGGGGCGCTCTGCCCGCCAGTGCCGTTTTTTTCCCCGCCAGAACCCGACACCTAAAGCAACCTCCTTATCCTGGTCAGGATCTCCGGCTCGCCGCCGGTAACGGCCACGGTGTGCTCAAAGTGGGCTGAAAGGCTGCCGTCGGCGGTAACCACCGTCCAATTGTTATCCAGAGTGTACACCTCATAAGTGCCGGCGTTGACCATGGGCTCAATGGCCAGGGTCATCCCCTCTTTCAGCCGCGGTCCCCGGCCCGGCCGGCCGTAGTTGGGCACCTGCGGTTCTTCGTGGGGGCGTGAGCCTATGCCGTGACCCACGTAATCGCGCACCACGGAATAACCGTAGCCCTCGGCGCAGGACTGCACGGCGTGGGAGATGTCGGAGAGCCGGTTGCCGGCCCGCGCTTTTTCGATCCCGCGGTAGAGGGCCTCTTCCGTGGCCCGCAGCAGGCGCATGGCCTCCTCGCTCACGCTGCCTACCGGCAGGGTGACGGCGCTGTCCCCGTAATATCCATTTATTTCCGCCCCTATGTCGATACTGATAATATCTCCATCTTTTAACTTTCTTAAACCGGGAAGGCCGTGCACAACCTCTTCGTTTACGGAAGTGCAAATGGAATAGGGGTAACCGTAAAGTCCCTTAAAGGCAGGCCTGGCTCCGCACTTGATGATAAAATCCTCGGCCAGCCGGTCCAGTTCGGCGGTGGTCACGCCCACCCGCACCGCCTTCGCCAGCTCAGCGTGCGCTTTGGCCACTACTTGGCCTGCGTCGCGCATGTAGGAAAGCTCGCGCTCTGACTTGCAGGTAATCATCAGGCCCTCCCGTCTTACTTGATGAAGCCCTGGTAGCTGCGCATGAGGAGGTGTGACTCTACCTGCTTCATGGTGTCAAGCGCCACGCCTACCACGATCAGGAGCGCCGTGCCGCCGAAATAAATATTGGGTATCCTGGTAACCAACAGCACAAAGTTGGGCAAGATGGCAATTAAAGCCAGGAAAACGGCCCCAGCAAAAGTGATGCGGGTCATGATGCGGTTGATGTATTCCGCCGTGGGCCGGCCCGGCCGCAAACCCGGGATAAAGCCGCCGTACTTTTTGATGTTGTCGGCCACGTCCTGAGGGTTCATGATCACGGCCGTGTAAAAGTAAGTAAAGCCGATGATCAAGATGGCGTACATGACGGTGTGAAAGGCCGTGCCCCACCCGAAGTACTTGACGTAAAAGGCGGCCGCTTGAGTGTTGGCAAACCAGCGGGCCAGGGTCTCCGGAAACATGAGCAGCGACGAAGCAAAGATGATGGGTATAACGCCCGCTTGGTTTACTTTGAGAGGCAGGTGGGTAGTCTGGCCGCCGTATATCCGCCGCCCCACCACTCTCTTGGCGTACTGCACGGGGATGCGGCGCTGGCCTTCCTGCACGGCCACGACCGCGGCAATGACCAAAACGCCAATGGCTACCAGGGCGGCCACGCTCAAAACGTTGATCGTGCCGGCCTTTAGGTACTCGGCCAGGCGCACCATGCCGGCCGGCACACGGGAAACAATGCCGGCAAAAATGAGGAGCGAGATGCCGTTGCCTATGCCCTTTTCCGTGATCTGCTCGCCGACCCACATGAGGAAAGTGGTGCCCGCAGTAAGAGTAATGGCTGTAGCCACGTAAGTCAAGATGCCGGGATTAACAAGCGAGCCCTTTACGCCCACCACCATGCCGAGCCCCTGGATAAACGCCAGCAGCACGGTGAGGTAGCGCGTGTACTCGGTGAGCTTTTTGCGTCCCTCTTCACCCTCCTTGGCCAGCCGCTCCAAGTGCGGCACCACCACCGTCAAAAGCTGCATGATGATGGAGGCGTTGATGTAGGGCGTTATGCTCATGGCAAAGACCGAAAAGTTCTTTAAAGCCCCGCCGGAAATGACGTCAAAAAAACCGAAGATCAGGCCGCTCTGCACCAGCTCGGCAAACCTTTCTGGGTTGACGCCCGGCACCGGCACGTGCGCCCCCAGGCGAAAGACAAAGATCATGCCCAGGGTGTAGAGGATCCTGGTTTTTAATTCGGAAACTTTGAGGGCGTTTTTCAAGCTGTCCAGCACTTAGATCACCTCTACCCGGCCGCCGGCCGCCGTAATCTTTTCCACGGCCGACTCACTAAAAGCGTGGGCCCGGACGGTGAGCGGGCGGTCTAGGAACCCGCCGCCTAAAATCTTTACCCCGTCGCCGATTTTCCTGATGACGCGCGCCGCCAAGAGGTCCTCGGGGGTAACTACTGAGCCTTCGGCAAAGCGGTTTAGCTTCTCTACGTTGACGGCCACCAGCTCTTTAGCAAACCTGGCGTTGGAAAAGCCGCGCTTGGGCATGCGCCGCTGCAGGGGCATCTGGCCGCCCTCAAAACCCGGCCTCACGCCGCCGCCGGAGCGCGCCTTTTGGCCCTTGTGGCCGCGGCCCGCCGTTTTGCCCAAACCCGAGCCGGTCCCCTGGCCTTTGCGGGTGGGCTCAGTTCTTGCTCCCGGGGCCGGCCTTAACTCGTGCAGTTTCAAACTTACACCTCCCAAACCAAACTTTTGCGCACTCATGACACTTCTTCCACTTTTAAGAGGTGGGATACTTTTCTGATCATGCCCCGGACCTGGGGCGTGTCTTCTTTAATCACTGAGCTGTTGGTCTTGGTCAGCCCCAGAGTGCGGACCGTCACCCGCTGGTCTTTGGGCCAGCCGATGAGGCTTTTCACCAGGGTGATCTTCAGCCTGCCCACGTCCATTCCTCCTATCCTGCAAAGAGTTCTTCCACCGTTTTGCCGCGCAGCCGCGCCACTTCCTCGGGAGTCTTTAAGCTCTTTAAAGCTTCAATGGTGGCGCGCACCATGTTGATAGCGTTGTTGGAGCCGAGCGACTTGGTGAGGATGTCGCGCACTCCGGCCAGCTCCAAAACCGCCCGCACCGGACCGCCGGCAATAACACCCGTGCCGGGTGCTGCCGGTTTTAACAGCACCTTGGCGGCGCCGAAGTGGCCAATGACCTCGTGCGGGATGGTGGTGCCGGAGAGGGGGACGCGGATCATGTTCTTTTTGGCGTCCTCTATGCCCTTGCGGATGGCCTCGGGCACCTCTCCTGCCTTGCCGAGTCCGGCACCTACGTGCCCTTTGCCGTCGCCCACGACCATGAGGGCCGAAAAGCTGAACCGGCGGCCGCCCTTCACTACCTTGGCGACGCGGTTGACGCTGACCACTTTTTCCGTTGTCTCCAGCTTTGAGGCGTCAATCCTGGTCATCTGTCTTACTTTTCCCTCCTTAGCCGTACCGGCTTAGAATTCCAGCCCGGCCGCCCGGGCCGCTTCGGCCAGCGCTTTTACCCGGCCGTGGTAGAGGTAGCCGGCGCGGTCAAAGACAACCTTTTTAATGCCGGCCGCCAGCGCCTTTTTGGCGATCAGCTCGCCTACGGCCGCCGCTGCTTGTGCGTTTTTGCTGCTCGGCAGCTTCCCTTTTAATTCTGGCGAAAGAGTGGAAGCGGCCACTAAGGTTACGCCCCGGTCGTCGTCGACAATCTGAGCGTAGATGTTGGTCAGACTGCGGAAGACGTTCAGCCTGGGCCGCTCAGCTGTGCCCCTTATTTTTTTGCGCACCCTGATCTGCCTTTTGGCGCGCATTTCTTTGCGGCTTGGTTTCTTGATCACTTTCTATCCGTCACTCCCTTACTTCTTGCCTTTACCGCCGGCCTTACCGGCTTTGCGCCGGATCTTTTCGCCTTCGTACTTAATGCCCTTGCCCTTGTAAGGCTCCGGCTCCCGCACCGACCGGATTTTGGCGGCCAGAACCCCGACTCTTTCCTTGTCGGCACCCTTCACGATCACCCGGTTGGGGGCGGGCACCTCGATCTCCAGGCCCTCTTCCGGCTCTATTTCAACGGGGTGGGAGTAACCGACGGCCAGCACGAGCTTTTTGCCCTGCAGTGAAGCCCGGTAACCGACGCCTACCAGTTCTAAAGCCTTCTGATAGCCGGCGGTGACGCCGGTGACCATGTTGGCCAGCAGGGTGCGGGTCAGGCCGTGGAGGGACTTGTGCAGCTTATTGTCGGTAGGGCGCTCGACAATTAACTTTCCGTCTTCGTACTTCACGATCATGTCTCTGTGCAGCTCCCTCTTCAGCTCCCCTTTGGGGCCTTTGACCCTCACGGTGTTGCCCTCAATGGTTACCTCCACGCCGGGCGGAACAGGGACCGGCTGCCTGCCAATCCTGGACAATGAAAACACCTCCTGCGCTAAAAGACTACCACACGTAGCAGATTACCTCGCCACCCAGACCTTCTTTACGGGCCCTCTTATCAGTCATGATCCCCTTTGATGTGGATATAATGGCAATCCCCAAACCGCCTAGCACTTTCGGCAGCTGGTCCTTGCGGGCATAAACCCTAAGACCCGGCTTGGAGATGCGTTTTAAGCCGGTGATCACCCTTTCCCGGTTGGGACCGTACTTTAAGTAGACGCGGATGATGCCCTGCTTCCCGTCGTCGATCAGTTCGTAATCCTTAACGTAGCCTTCTTCTTTGAGAATGGCGGCAATAGCCTTTTTCATTTTCGAAGCAGGCGCTTCCACCTTGTCGCGGTATATGAGGTTAGCGTTTCTGATGCGGGTTAAGAAGTCGGCAATGGGATCAGTCATTACCATGCGCATTTTACCCCCTTCCTGTACCGGGCGCTCTGTACCCGCCCAAATGTGCCCCGCGTACTATACATTGTTTTATGTGCAGCGCTACCAGCTCGCCTTGCGGATGCCCGGTATTTCGCCCCGGTAGGCCAGTGTGCGAAAACAGATCCTGCAAATGCCGAACTTCCGCATGTAGGCGTGGGGCCGCCCGCAGAGCTTGCACCTGTTGTGCGCCCTTACTTTGAATTTGGGCGGTCGCATGGATTTGGCAATCATGGATTTTTTGGCCACACGTTTCCCTCCTAAGTAAGTTAGACGGGGAATTTAAGCTGCCCTAAAGGGCATCCCTAAAAGGCGCAAGAGCTCGCGCGCTTCCTCGTCGGTTTTGGCCGTAGTAACAAAAGTTATGTCCATTCCGCGCACTTTATCGATTTTATCGTATTCAATCTCCGGAAAGATGAGCTGCTCGCGGACACCCAAACTGTAGTTGCCGCGCCCGTCAAACGACTTGGGCGAAACTCCCCGAAAGTCGCGCACCCGGGGCAGCGCAACGTTGAAGAGCTTGTCGGCAAACTCGTACATCCGGTCGCCGCGCAGTGTCACCGTGGCACCAATGCTCATACCGGCGCGCAGCTTAAAGGCGGCAATCGACCTTTTAGCTTTGGTGACCACGGGCTTTTGCCCGGTTATAACCATCAGATCGTTGACGGCAGCGTCAATGGCCTTGGAATTCTGGATGGCTTCGCCCAGCCCCATGTTGATGACCACTTTTTCCAGCTTCGGCACCTGCATGACGTTTTTGTAGCCGAACTTCTTCATCATGGCGGGCACTACCTCGTTTTTGTACTTCTCCTTTAGTCTGGCCACTGACTTACCTCCCTTCTTTAATGGAAATTATATCGTCTCGCCGCACTTTTTGCAGACCCGCACTTTCTCGCCGTCCTCCAAGAACTTTTTCCCCACCCTGGTCGGGGAATTGCACTTAGTGCAGAAGAGCATGACGTTGGAGCTGTGGATGGGGGCTTCTTTCTGCACAATACCGCCCTGGGGCATGTTCCTGGTGGGCCTGGTGTGCCGCTTGACGATATTTACCCCCTCTACCACTACCCGGCTCTCATCCGGTATGACGGATATGACTTTGCCCTTCTTTCCGGCGTGCTTGCCGGTAATTACTAAAACGGTGTCGCCTTTTCTGACGTGTACTTTCGGCCTGGTCACGTCGCGTCTCACCACCTCTAGAGTACTTCGGGAGCCAGGGAGATGATCTTCATGAAGTCGCGCTCCCTGAGTTCCCGCGCCACCGGACCAAATATGCGCGTCCCGCGCGGGCTCTTGTCGTCCTTGATGAGCACGGCGGCGTTCTCGTCAAACTTGATGTAGGTGCCGTCCGGGCGCCGCATCTCCTTTTTGGTGCGCACCACCACAGCCTTGACTACATCGCCCTTTTTAACCACCCCGCCGGGCGAAGCTTCCTTTACCGAGCAGATGATGACGTCGCCCACACGGGCGTAACGCCGCCGCGAGCCGCCCAGGACGCGGATGCACATCAGCCGGCGGGCGCCGGTATTGTCCGCCACATTGAGCATAGACTGAACCTGAATCACAGCGAGAAAACCTCCTTAAATTGCCTCCCTTTTAAGCCTGCTCGGCCCTTTCGATGACCTGCACAATCCGCCAGCGCTTTTCTTTGGACAGGGGGCGGGTCTCCATCATCTTCACCCGGTCGCCTACCCGGCAGGTGTTATCCTCGTCGTGAGCTTTAAACTTCTTCGTGCGGCGGATAGTTTTCCCGTACAGGGGGTGCCTGACCAGGGTTTCCACCGCCACTACCACGGTTTTATCCATTTTGTCGCTGACCACGGTGCCGACTAACACCTTTCTTTTGCCGCGTTCTGCCACTTTGCTGCCACACCCCCTTACCTTAAGCCCTTCTAATGCCCAGCTCCCGCTCGCGGATGACGGTCTTCACCCGGGCGATGCGGCGGCGGACCTCTCTAATTTTCATCGGGTTGTCGAGCTGGCCGGTAGCCAGCTGGAAGCGCAGCTTAAAAAGTTCCTCCTTGGAATCGGCAAGTTTTTTTTGCAGCTCGGCGTCGGTCAACTCCCGCAGTTCACTGGCCTTCACTGACCTCACCCACTTCCCCGCGCTTGACAAATTTGGTTTTGATCGGCAGCTTGTGCGAGGCCAAGCGCATCGCCTCGCGGGCCACTTCTTCGGAAACGCCGGCCAGCTCAAACATGATGCGGCCGGGCTTAACGACGGCCACCCAGTGTTCAGGAGTGCCTTTGCCGGAACCCATGCGCGTTTCCGCCGGTTTGGCGGTAATCGGTTTGTCCGGGAAAATACGGATCCACACTTTGCCGCCGCGCTTTATGTGACGCGTCATGGCGATACGGGCGGCCTCAATCTGCCGGTTGGTGATCCAGGAGGGCTCTAGTGCCATAAGCCCGTATTCACCGAAGTGCACTTCCCGGGCGCCCTTGGATTTGCCCACCACCCGGCCGCGGTGCTGCTTTCTGTACTTGACCCTTTTTGGTAAGAGCATTTTCGCTTACTCGCCTCCTTCGCCGGCAGCCTGCGCAGCGCCGGCCTTTTCCTTCCCGGCAACGGCCTCAGTCTTGGCTTCCGGCAGCACTTCCCCTTTGTAAATCCACACCTTGACGCCGATCTTGCCGTAGGTGGTGTTGGCCTCGGCAAAACCGTAGTCGATGTCTGCTCTTAACGTGTGCAGGGGCACTTTGCCCTCGCTGTACCACTCCGTGCGGGCAATCTCAGCCCCGGCCAGCCGGCCGCCGCACGCCACTTTAATCCCCTTGGCGCCCATCTTCATGGCGCGGGATACCACCTGCTTCATGGCCCGCCGGAAAGCCACCCTCTTTTCCAGCTGGGCGGCCACACTTTCGGCTACCAGCTGGGCGTCCAGTTCAGGGTGCTTGATCTCTACGATGTTCACGCTCACCTGCCGGCCGGTCAGCTCTTCCAGCTGGCGGCGCAGGCTTTCCACGCCGGCACCGCCCCGGCCGATGACAATGCCCGGTTTGGCAGTGTGGACGGTCACCTTTACCCGGTTAGCCGCCCGCTCAATCAGTACGCCGGATATACCGGCAGCAAACAGCTTTTCCTTGATGAACTTCCTGATCTTGATGTCTTCGTGCAAAAGGGCAGTGTAATTTTTCTTTTCGGCGTACCACTTGCCTTCCCAGTCCTTGATGATGCCTATGCGCAAGCCCTTGGGATGAACTTTCTGTCCCACTTAATTCCTACACCTCCTTCTCCGCTACCACGACGGTGATGTGGCTGGTGCGCCTGCGCAAGAGGTCGGCCCGGCCCATCGCCCGCGGCTGGTAGCGCTTGAGCGTAGGACCCTGGTCAACAAAACAGGCCTTGATGTAAAGGCTGTCTTTATCCATCTGGTAATTGTTTTCAGCGTTGGCGGCGGCAGATTTAACTACCTTGGCCACCACAGACGAGGCGCGCTTGGGCGTGTACTTGAGGATAGCCAGCGCCTCGCCGATGTTTTTACCCCGGATAAGGTCGACCACCTGACGCACTTTGCGCGGCGATATCCGGACGTACTTAGCTACAGCTTTTGCTTCCACGGTCTAATCTAACCCCCCAAAAATTATTTCAGTGCCGTAGACCTTTCTGTATGGTGACCGTGCCCCTTAAAAATCCTGGTCGGAGCAAACTCACCCAGCTTGTGGCCCACCATATCCTCGGTAATATAAACCGGTACGTGCTTTCTGCCGTCGTGAACGGCGATGGTATGCCCCACCATCTGGGGGAAGATGGTGGACCGCCTAGACCAGGTCTTAATTACCCTCTTTTCACCGGTTTGGTTCATTTTCTCTATTTTCTTAAGAAGCTTCTCGTCGCAGTACGGCCCTTTCTTCAGTGAGCGGCCCAAAAGCTTTTGCCTCCCTTCGTTGGCGTTTGCACCGCCTGATTTTAGCGGCGGCGCTTAACGATCAGCTTATCGCTGGGCTTTTTGCGGCGGGTGCGCCGCCCTAAAGCCGGCTTACCCCAAGGCGTGGTCGGGTTGCGGCCGATGGGCGAGCGGCCTTCACCGCCTCCGTGCGGGTGGTCTACCGGGTTCATGACCACGCCGCGCACGGCCGGCCGCCTGCCCAGCCAGCGGCTGCGGCCCGCCTTGCCGACGGTGATGTTCTCGTGCTCTACATTGCCCACCTGGCCGACCGTCGCCCGGCACTCCAAGAGAACCAGGCGCATTTCGCCCGATGGCATCCGCAGGTTGGCGTACCGGCCCTCCTTGGCCATCAGCTGCGCTGCTGCCCCGGCCGAGCGGACCAACTGGCCGCCCCCTTTGGGATAGAGCTCGATGTTGTGGACGAGCGTGCCTAAGGGAATGTTTTTGAGCGGCAGGCAGTTGCCGGGCTTGATGTCGGCGTTAGGTCCCGACTCCACGGTCATGCCCACTTCTAAGCCCACCGGCGCCAGGATGTAGCGCTTTTCGCCGTCGGCGTAGTGTAGGAGGGCGATGCGGGCAGAGCGGTTGGGGTCGTACTCGATGGCCACCACCTTGGCCGGGATGCCGTCCTTGTCGCGCTTGAAGTCGATGAGGCGGTACATGCGCTTGTGGCCGCCCCCGCGGTGGCGCACGGTGATACGCCCCTGCGCGTTGCGGCCTCCTGTTTTCTTAAGCGGTACTAAAAGCGACTTCTCCGGCTCGGTTTTGGTGATCTCCTCGAAGGTGGAGACCGTTACAAAGCGGCGGCCCGGCGAGGTCGGCTTATACTTTTTTATAGCCACGGTTAGTGCACCTCCTAAACGGCTTTACACCGTGCGGGGCAAATGGACTACACCCCTTCAAAGAGCTCGATCTTGTCGCCTTTTTTAAGCGTCACGATGGCCTTTTTCACGTCAGGAGTCTTGCCGGGTATATTGCGCACCCGTTTGTACTTCCCTTTCACCCGCATGGTGTTCACTTTTTCCACTTTCACGTTGAAGATCTTTTCTACAGCCTGCTTGATCTCTGTTTTATTGGCTTTGGGGTCAACGATAAAGGTGTACTTGTTCTGCTCTAGGAGCGAGGTGCTCTTCTCGGTGACCACGGGCCTTAACAGGATGTCGTACACGCTCTTCATATTAAGCAAAGACCTCCTCCACCACGGCCACGGCATCTTTGGTCATGACCAGCTTTTCGTAGGCCAAGATGTCGTAGACGTTTAAGATCCTGGCGTGAAGCGGCTTGACAGACGGTATGTTGCGGGCCGACTTCCACACCGCTTCATCCGGCCCGGCCGTCACCAACAGAGCGTCGCGGGCATTAACATTGTTTAAAATTTTGACCATTTCTTTGGTTTTAGGCTCACCCAGACGCAGTTCGTCCAAAATGACAATCTCGCCCGCCCGCGCTTTGGCCGAAAGCGCAGATTTCAAGGCCAGCCTCTTTACTTTTTTGGGCAGCTTGTAGCTGTAATCGCGCGGGTGGGGGCCAAAGACTATGCCGCCACCCCGCCAGATCGGCGAGCGGATGGAGCCGTGGCGGGCCCGGCCGGTACCTTTCTGGCGCCAGGGCTTGCGTCCGCCGCCGCTCACCTCAGCCCTGGTCTTAGTGTCGTGGGTGCCGCGGCGCAAGTTGGCCAGGTGGTTGACCACGGCTTCGTAAACCGCCTGCTCGTGGGGTTCGATGCCAAAAATCTCCTCCTTGAGCTCTATCTCGCCGACCTGGACCCCTTCTGTATTGTAAACTGCTGCTGTCGGCATCTTACTACCTCCTTAGCGCTTTGCCTTGACGGTGGGCTTAACCAGCAAAAGCCCTCCCCGCGGTCCGGGCACGGCTCCCTTGACGGCCAGGAGGTTGTGCTCCGGGTCCACCGCTACTACTTCCAGGTTCTGGACTGTTACCCTCTCCACGCCGTAATGACCGGGAAGCTTGCGGCCCTTAAAAACCCTGGCCGGCCCCTTGGCGGCCAGAGAGCCGGGACGGCGGTGGTACTTGGAACCGTGGGCCATAGGACCGCGCTTGAAGCCGTGGCGCTTAATGCCGCCGGCAAAACCGCGCCCCTTGGAAGTGCCGGTGACGTCCACCCGCTCTCCCTTGGCAAAGATGTCTACCTTGATCTCTTGGCCCACCTGGTAGGCTTGGGGGTCTTCCACCCGCAGCTCCCGCAGGTAACGCAAAGGCCGCACGCCGGCTTTGGCAAAGTGTCCTCTTAGCGGTTTATTAAAAAGGCGCTCCCTCTTTTCCCCGAAGCCGATCTGGACGGCGCTGTAACCGTCGCGCTGCGGAGTCTTCACCTGAACTACTACGCAGGGCCCGGCCTCAATGACGGTGACCGGCACGGCCTGGCCGGCTTCGTTGAAAATTTGGGTCATGCCAACCTTCCTTCCCAGGATCCCTTTAGCCATATCGATACCTTCTTCCTATTCCTAAAGTTTAATCTCGATGTCCACCCCGGCGGGCAGGTCCAAGCGCATCAGGGCGTCGACAGTTTTGGGCGTGGGCTCCAAGATGTCGATCAGCCGCTTGTGCGTGCGCATTTCAAACTGCTCCCGGGAATCCTTGTTCACGTGGGGGCTGCGCAAGATGGTGTAGACGCTCTTTTCTGTGGGCAGCGGCACCGGCCCGGCCACAGAAGCGCCCGTCCTCCTGGCAGTTTCCACGATTTTCTGGGCCGACTGGTCCAGCATGCGGTGATCAAAGGCCTTCAGCCGTATCCTTATCTTTTGGCTCTTCACTTTTTTATTACGACCTCCTTATGCGCCCAGTAGACAGGCAGCACCGGTACTGGCTTTTACGACGGGACTACTCGTCGATCTTGGTCACCACGCCGGCGCCGACGGTACGGCCGCCCTCCCGG
>CAZLAK010000040.1:0-15056 GCA_964557545.1 uncultured Pelotomaculum sp. | reverse complement strand
CTGGTGGGCGGGAGAGGAATTGAACCTCCGACCTTCTGCGTGTCAAGCAGACGTTCTCCCACTGAACTACCCGCCCTCACTTCATTTCCGGCCGAAAACTATTATCATTATGTCTTAAAGATAAAAAAAAGTCAACCCCCCGCCCGCAAAAGTCCCTGCAGCAGGGGGTTTAGTTTTGAGCGGCAGTGCACAGTTTATCAGTAACCTATCAGTAACCCGCAGGCACAAGCCTTCTGGCTATTTCCGTAAGTTCACTGTCGAAAGCCGAAACCGGGCGCCCGGCCGCAATGCCGTCGGCAATTCTTCTAATGCGGGTAACTATGTCGGGATCGCTGCTCACATACACAGCCGACAGCCTCGGCTCCGCTTTTTTGGCTTCTGCGGCAACTTCGCTTTTTATTCTTTCCGTTTCATTTTTGTCCAGGCCGGCTTTCTGGTCAATACCCACGTACGCCGTTGTCCCCGCCACCACCACGGTAGCCGCATTGACACCGGGCACCTTTACTGCCGCCGCCGATATCTTCTCGGCAATTTTCTTGACTTCGGCCGGGTCAGAAGGCATGGTGTCGGAAGCTGGCGACGGCGCCACCTGCCCTTCCGGCGTTCCTTGGGGGAGAGGCTTTTTTAAAGCCGTACAGCCGGCAAAAGAAACCAAAAGACACACAGCTAAAACAAAAACCAGCATCAGAAAAGGAAATCTCTTACTAAACATCGTTTTTTACCACATCCCCTTGCGCTTTTACTGCTATTATCCCTAGTTGGTCGCAAATTTATTCGGCCGGCAGCCTTGAGCCCCATTAATTTCTCAAAATGACTTTCCTTGCCTAAACCACCGGCCGCAAAATCACTATGGGCGTTTGCTGGTCATCGTTTCCAAACGGGTTGTCTTCTAAATACTTTATCAGGTCGCTAATGAGAGCCTTTTTGTCAATTCCTCCTGAAGCGGCAATGATATCTACTTTTCTGATATCGTTGACATCTGTAATAATAGCCTCACAGCCGGTGGCATTCTTGATGGCCTCTACCACCTGGTGCGGGTCTTTGGGACCCAAAATGATGTGCCTTTCGTAAGGCCACATCGTCCCGGCCACATCGTCAATGAAGGCCAGCTGGCGTCCGGCCACCCGGTAAAAATCGCCCCTGCGCCCCACTGCCCTGCCCAAAGCCGCTGCCGCCGCCCCTAAAAGAATGCGCGGCTTTCCTACCTCTTTAATGGCCAGCTGCATGGCCTGGGGGGTAGCCAGGCTGCCGTCTTTCCCCGGAAACCGGCATAAAAACCTGGCTAAAAGGCCGGGCCGCACAGTTTCGGGGAGAATAGCGCGGCCCTGGGTAATGGCCACCACGCTCTCAGCCACGGCAATGATATCGCCAGGTTCTACTACCTCACACGTGTACTTTTTTACAACGTCTACAATATCGTCTTTCTCAGTAATGATGTGTGTTCTAATGGGTATTCTTCCCGCGAGCATCCCCTCACCCCTCTTACCTCGTGCTCTCCCCTGCCGGACTAGCCAAATAATTCTTTATACCGTTGAATATGCCCAAAGCCGCCTTTTTATGGACAGTAGGGCTTCTCAACATGCCTTCCTCTACCCAGTTAGTGATGGTAACCACTTCAACTTCGACGGCCGGCATACCGGAAAGAAGCCTCAGAGCACCGGCCTCTCTTATCCCTCTGTCGGCAACTTTCAACTTTCTCACCAGTTCATCTTTAATCAGAGAAGCAAGAAAACAGCTGTCCTGTGATGCAGGTCTGTAGAGAACAGACGCCCCTCCGACGCGCCTGTTTTTATTGGCATGGGTATGGATGCTTACAAAAATATCGGCCTTTTCTTTTTTAGCCAGGGCAAACCTCGCTTCTAAAGATAGATTTTCGTCTGACGTTCTGGTTAAAAGGGCAGCGGCCCCGTTCTCTTCTAAAAGTTTTTTCAGGTTTTGCGCTACCGGCAAAACCACATTCTTTTCCAAAAGATTTACCGGCCCCCGGCCGCCCAAATCGCTGCCGCCGTGACCGGGATCGATAACCACCTTCTTACCCGTAAAAATTTTTTTCAAAAAAGAACGGTCGATCGTTAAGATTGTCCTTGCGGGCAGGCCGTTTGCCACCCGCAGGCTGTATTCCGCCGGGTGTTCTAATAATATTTCCACTACTGCCACGTCCGGCCTTAACTGGTAAAGGGACACTTGCTTTACCAGGCCGTCGCCCACCTCTATGGTCCCTTCCGGCATATTGGCAACTGCGCCTTCAGCTTCCAAAACAATGCTCTGGTCCCTGATAAAATCCTTTTGGGAAAAAACTCTCGTCGATTCAATAACTACCCGGGAAAAGTTCTTTCCGCCATGTTCAGTTATAACCTGGGACCAGATATTGGTTATCCGCGGCCGTTTCTCGGAAGACAACGACACGCCCCCTTTAGAAAAACTTGACAAAAAATTAGCGGCTTTCTTATTGGTGCTTACTTTTACTTTTATTATATACCGGTGCGGCAACTTCAAGAATTGCCATTTGCCAGCTAAAAAGTGGGAGGTCTAGTTTTTCTTGCCCCGCTTAAAAGCGCGCCTTCCGCCTTCAAAACCAGGACAGCACAAAAAATGCCCAAAAGGGCGCCGGCCAGCACATCAAAAGGGTAGTGAGCGCCCACGTAGACGCGGGAAAAAGACATGAGGGCAGCCACAGCGTAAAACGGCAAGGCCAGCTTGCGAAATTTCTTGGCCATTACAAAAGCGCAAGCAAAAGCGCAGGCCGCATGTCCGGACGGAAAGGAGTAAGAATTTAACGGCGTGACCAGAAGCTTGGCACCGGCTATTACCTCATAGGGACGCGGGCGGTGAAAAAAATTTTTCAAAAGCCCGTCGTTGGCCAAATAACTAATTAAAAGGGCCAAAAGCATCAAAAAACCGGCTCTCCTGGCCTCCTGGCCAAAGAAGACAAGCGCACATACACCTACGGCGACCCACAGCAGGCCGCCGTTCCCCGCGTTGCTTAAGGCGCGCATAGCCGCGTCCAAAAAAGAATGTTGCAGGCCCTGGTTTAAAACCATAAAAAGACCCGCATCAGCGTCTAGCAGCTGATCAATTATTGCGGCCGGTAAATTCATCTGACCCAAAACCTCTTCTTGCACCTTTTACTCAAAAAGCACAAAAGGACAATGGCCAGCCCGGCCAAAATAAACACATCCACTTTGTGGAACCAGGACTCTATTGTATTCCAGTTTTCGCCCAGTTTTAAACCAGCATAAGTGAGCAAAAGGCTCCATGGCAGAGAGCCGAGGAAGGTGTAAATAACAAATTTTACAAAGTTCATGCGGGCAATCCCTGCAGGCAGGGAGATAAACGTGCGCACCACCGGCATAAGCCTGGTAAAAAACACAGTGGCCTCACCGTAGCGGTCAAACCACCGCTCAGCAGTCTCAAGGTGTTTAACGGAAAAGCCAAAGTAATGACCGTACTTGACCAACAGAGGCCGCCCGCCGCAAATACCCAGCCAGTACGAAATTACTGATCCCAAAGTGCCTCCAAGCGTTCCCGCCATAACTGCCAGGTAAAACTCCAGCCTGCCCGTTGAAACCAGGTAACCACCGTAAGGGAGGATAACCTCGCTGGGGAGCGGGATATTGGCGCTTTCTATAGCCATGCCCCAAAAAATACCCCAGTAGCCGAGGCTGGAAATTGCACCTGTTACTACTTTTGCTATCTCTCCTAAAAAATCCAGCAAAAATACCACCTGTAAAATATTTTGTGGGACCGGCTGACGGTCCTTTAGCCGTCTTGCGGGACAGGAAGGCTTTTTCCTATCCGCGGCTTCTTGGTGGAATAACGGCGGTCGTAAGCAACCAGCCCGAGTGCCTCGCAGATCTGCCGGTAGTTAGAAGATATGGCCGAAGAAGAAACCCCGTAACGCCCGGCCAGGTCCTGCTGGTTGAGCTTTTTTTCCATTTCCAGCCTGGCAAAAGCGTAGATCACCGTAGCCGTCCATACCGCCGCTTTGCGGATAGAGGGCTTGGCTTTTGAGCAGTAGTCGTACCAGAGCTTTAGTGCGCCTTTTTGCTGTTTTCTGCTGTAACCAAGAGCTTCTAACCCGTCCCGGATCTTTCCCGCCACCACTGCGTAACCCGGTTCAGACCAGACGTACTCATCTTTCTCCTGGTAAAGCACATCCTCTGCTTCCGCAGTATTATTACCCGTGCCAGAGGCATACTCAATAACTTCACTTAAAATCTCTTTACACTTCTCCAAAAGGCGAGGGGTAGTAGAGCTCACTACGGCAAATTTTTGGCTTACCAGCACGTGCCCCAGCACGGCCCTAATGCCGCAGCTGCCGGCACTTTCTGCTGGCTGTTCTCCCCCGGCCCGCTCCGTGCACAGCCAGCAGTCTCCCAGGACAGCAGCACTCACCTGGAAGCACATGCCGTTTTTGCCAATAAGTTCTCCGGTTTTTCTAAAAAAGGGAGAGTTATCTATTTCATTAAAGAGCGCCTCTCCGTCTTTTACGGGCAGCACATCGATACATTTCAAAATTTCACCGGGTTTTTTGGGTTCCCCGTCTTTTTGAGGCGAAAGGCCGGTTTCCATAACCCAGGCGTTCAATACGTGGGACCTTTCTCTCAAATACGAAGCCCAGCTGCGCGATCCTGTGCTCCTCAAGTATTCCTGACGGTCCCTGCATATTCTATTCAGCACGTGTTCTTTTAAGTCGCCGGGGAGGGCGAGTCCGGTGGTGGAAAATTCATACTCACTCCCTACCTTCAAAACCCTGATCAATAAAAGGTTTCCCGGCTCTATATTGGACGCCGCATGCGCATCCCTAACTACAAATTTTCTGCGCATGAGCAGATCTTTAACGGCCAGCAGGCCTTTTTCCGGCAGAGAAGCGGTTACTTCGTACAAAGAAATGGGGGAACGGGACCACTCTTTAACCAGCAGCGCCTCGTAGCTGTTCAGTTCTGCGCCCTTTTCCTCCCAGAAAGTTTCCATAACCGTAAGACCGGAAGAAAGCCTGTAATCAAAAATAAACCATTCAAAGCAGCGCTCCATAGTGAAATCGTCATCGCCGCTAATGGCATGCTTCTCCAGAATACTCATGTACATCTCCTGAGCCCTGGCAGCATCCCAAGCAAAATCTGAACGGTCGGCAAATTCACCTAAAGCGCGCCGCAAATCCTGGCCGGCTCGCCGCCACTTAGCCTGTTCTAGAGAAACTACCGTGCCCTCACCGCAACAAACACAGTAGGGCATCCCGCTGCCGCACGGGCAAAGATCTTCACTCCCCGGCATCCAAAACACCTCCCCTATCTAAAAGGTTATGCCGTCACGCCGGTACAAACCTTTTGTAATTTTATATACACCCCTTACTTATATCATAACAGAAGTTATTTCTCAATGGTTATTGTATTTCCGTTCCAGGAAGTGCGAAAACCCAGTTTATCTAAAGTAAATAACGGCAAGTAGGAGGTATCGTTTTCCAGGAAAACAGAACCTGCAGTATTATTCTCCAGGCCGTCTGCGGTTATACGGCCGTCCTTTCCGATATACAAGCGCTGGTTGCCGCCCTCGACTTTAATACTGCCGTCCGCCTCCTGCCAGTCAACGCGGTAACCCATTGCTTCAAAGACAAACCTCAAAGGCAAGTAAACCGTTTCACCTCTTGGCAGGACAGGCTTTGACAGTTGCAGCTTCATACCGTTGAGCTCTGCCTCACCCTTGACAGTATCTAAGACGAGAGTATAATTTGACGGCTGGGTTAAAACACGGCAGGCAAGGGCCAGCTGCAGTTCCGGGGTCAGCACCTGGACATCCGGCAAAAGGCCCGTGCCGTCCAACGCCCTGCCTTTGGGAGTGCAGTAACGGGCTGTGGTCAGCTTTAGCGCCCCGCCGTTTTTGAGAGGGATTACGGTCTGCACTGTGCCCTTGCCGAAGGTTTTTTCTCCGACAATTACTGCCGCTTTATAATCTTGAAGCGCCCCGGCCAGAATTTCGGCCGCGCTGGCACTGCTCTGGTTAACCAAAACCGCCAGGGGAATTCCTTTGGCTTGCGGCGCGGTATCGGTGCAAAACTCCCTTTGGCCTTCCGCCTTTCCTTCCGTTCTGACCACCGTGCTGCCCTTATCCAAAAAACAGCCCGCCACCTTTACCACCTGCTGCAAAAGGCCGCCGGGACAGTCTCTCAAATCCAAAATCAGTTTGTCTGTGCCCTCACCCAGCAGTTCTTTAAGCGCCTTTTTAAACTCACCTGCCGTATGGCTGCCAAAAGAGCCGATTTTAATGTAGCCTGTACCGTTTTCCAGCTTTTTGGAGACCACCGTGGGTATATTTATACTTTTTCTCGTAAGCTCAACCTCAAAATTTCCCCTCCCCGCCCGCCGTACCGTGAGGCGCACTTTGGTCCCTTCCGGCCCCCTGATCTTCTGGACGACTTCACTTAAGGGAAAACCGGCCATATCTTCGCCGTCAACTCTTATTATGAGGTCGCCCGGCTCAATACCTGACCCGCTGGCGGGAGAACCCTCAATAATTCCTACGACTTCCGGGTAGTCACCGCCTGCTTTGAGTTGGATACCCACACCCACGTAATCCCCGTCCAGAGAACCGGTGAAATTTTTAAGCTCCTCCGGGGGCAAATACTCGGTGTAAGGGTCGTCCAGAGCCTCCAAAACCCCGTCTATGGCCCCGCGCACCAGCGCATCCATAGGCGGATTTTTGATGTGATCTTCGCAGATATATTCAATAATTTCTTTTAAAGTTCCTATTGTTTCCCCCGCTTCCGGCTCATCCCGGCCGGCAAAGGCGGGATGGAAAGCAAAAAAGAAAACGGCCAGCAAAAAGACGGCTACCGTTGCCAAAAAGCGTGATTTTCTCAAAGGAAAAGACCTCCCCGTATTTTAATTAATGAAATTAGCAGCCATTTTTTTATTCTCCCCCTGCCCGGCAAAGTCCTGCAAATTTTTAGAAGTGCAAAAGGTATTGGGGGCTTATACGGTGAAATAATACTTAAAAAATTTTTCTATAAAGGCAGGTTCCGGCTTTGAGCAACGGTGTTCTGTACATTATAGACGGCAACAGCCTCGTCCACCGCGCCTTTCACGCTATTCAGCCCCTTTCTACCAGCAAGGGCCTTCCTACCAACGCCGTCTTCGGTTTTACCAATATGCTCCTTAAAATAATAAAAGAGGAAAACCCGGCTATGCTGGCGATAGCCTTTGATAAAGGCAAAATCACCTTCCGCCACGCTGACTTCGGCGATTATAAAGCTCAAAGAAAACCCACGCCGGAAGAACTGAGAATCCAGTTCCCTCTCGTAAAAGAGGTGCTCTCGGCCTTAAGGGTCAAGGTTTTGGAACTGGAGGGCTACGAAGCAGACGATTTGATCGGCACTCTGTCGGCCCAGGCCGAAAAAGAGGGGCTTTCGTCCGTAATCATAACCGGCGACCGCGACGCCCTCCAGCTGGTCTCGCCCCTCACCAGGGTTAGACTGACCAAAAAGGGGATCAGCGAACTGGAAGAATACGATGAAAAGAAGGTTGTAAGCCGTTTTGGCATTCCGCCGGAAAAATTTACGGATTTTAAGGGCCTGGTAGGAGACCCTTCCGATAACGTACCCGGCATACCCGGCGTAGGAGAAAAAACTGCCAGCCGCCTCATAAATAAGTACGGGTGCCTGGAGGATATCATCTCCAAAGCCGGGGAAATCGGCGGCCGCCTGGGCGAGCAGCTGCGCGCTTACGCCCAAGACGCGCTCCTAGCCAAAAAACTGGTTACTGTCTGCCGCCAGGCGCCGCTCGACGTGCGTCTAAAGGACTGCCGCTGGGAGGGCCCGGATTACAACAGTCTGCTGGAGGTATTTAACAAGCTGGAATTCCGCTCTTTAATAAAGTCTATATTTTCAGGCCGAGAACAAAGCAAAGGGGCGGGCGGCGCGGCCGAAAGCCGCCCCGCTGCCCCCGCATCGAGGTGCATTGCCCTTTCCCCCGCCAATACTGAGGATTTTTTGGCCGCGGGGCGCAAGAGCGGCGGGGCAGCCGTTGATATTTCTTTCGGACCCAAGGGGGAAGTGGAGTCTTTTGCCGTCTGTTGCGGTGAGGAAGGTATGGTGTACACGGCGGCAATGGACAGCGGCCCCGGCGAAGGCAGCGAATGCACCGCCCGAGCGCTTTCGCTTTTGTTCTCGGACAAAAACATAAAGAAGTACTGCCACAACAGCAAAGAGATTTACCGCAAGCTGGGCAAGCAAGGGGTAAAAATAGAAAATCTAGCCTTTGACACCATGATTGCCGCCTACCTCGTAAACCCCGCCTCGCCCAACCGCAGCCTAGAAGACGTCTGCCTTGAGCACCTCGGCACACTGCCGGCCGGCAAAGACCCGGCCGGGCGCGCCCGCCTTATTTTCCGGCTGGTCTCTATCCTGGCGCAGAAATTAAAAATGCAGGAACAGGAGCAGCTGTTCTGTGATGTGGAAATGCCCCTGGCCCCCATCCTGGCCGAAATGGAAGAAGAAGGGGTGGCCGTGGACAAAGAAGGTCTGGCGGCCATGTCGGCCGAACTCGGCGCCCAGTTAGAGGCCCTGGCCCGGGAAATTTACCGCCTAGCCGGCTGCACCTTCAACCTAAATTCACCACGCCAGCTGGGTAAGGTCCTTTTTGAAGACTTAAAGCTCCCCGTTATTAAAAAGACCAAGACCGGTTACTCCACCGACGCCAGCGTGCTGGAAGAACTCGCCGGCTCGCACGAAATCGTGGCTAAAATTCTAGAATACCGCCAGCTGGCCAAGCTCAAGTCCACGTACACGGACGGCCTTGCCGCCCTCATCGACCCGGTTACGGGCATGCTCCACACCACCTTTCAACAGACGGTAACCGCTACCGGCAGGCTATCCAGCACCGAGCCCAACTTACAGAACATACCTATCAAGCTGGAGGCCGGCCGCTTAATACGAAAGGTGTTTGTGCCGCGCGCCCCCGGCCGCCTCCTCCTGACCGCCGACTACTCCCAAATTGAGCTGCGCGTCTTGGCCCATCTAAGCGGCGACCCCGTTCTGGTCAGCGCCTTTAAAAACGGGGAGGATATTCACATCCGGACAGCAGCCGAAGTGTTCGGCGTCAAGCCCCACGAGGTGACCCCGGAAATGCGCAGCAAAGCCAAAGCCGTTAATTTCGGCATTATCTACGGTCTGAGCGACTACGGCCTGGCCAGGGACATCAAAGTGGGGCGCCAGGAAGCCAGGCGTTACATAGAGAGTTACTTTAAGCAGTACGCGGGCGTAAAAGCTTTTATCGACGGGCTGATAAACAAAGCCCGGGAAAACGGCTACGTAACGACTGTTCTAAAAAGGCGCCGTTACCTCCCGGACCTCTTCAGCCCCAATCACAGCGTGCGCGCCGCTGCCGAGCGCATGGCCGTCAACACGCCCATCCAGGGCAGCGCCGCCGACATCATCAAACTAGCCATGATCAGCATCCGCCGGGAACTGGCGGCCGCCGGGCTAAAAGCCAAATTGATCCTCCAGGTGCACGACGAGCTCATCTTCGATGCGCCGGAAGGTGAAATCAACCGGCTGGCCGCCCTGGTAAAAGAATGCATGGAAAACGCTTTCCCGTTAGACGTCCCTTTAGTGGTAGAGGTCAAAGCCGGACCCAACTGGTACGATGTTAAAAAAATACAGCTAGCCAACCGAGATCGCGGGTGAAAAGCCTTGCCGGAACTGCCAGAAGTAGAAACCGTTCTTAAAAGCCTTTGGCCAAAGCTTTACGGTGCGGCTATTAAAGAAACGGAGATTTTCTGCCCCCAATCCATTGCCCGCCCTGCACCCGAGGAATTTAAACACGCCGTGAAATCAAAGAAAATCGTAAATATGGAAAGGCGCGGCAAGTACCTGGTGTGGGAACTGGGCGGGGGGCTTGCCCTCGTCACCCACCTGGGTATGACCGGCAGGCTCCTGTACACGCCCGGCAGCACACCCCTCACAAAACACACGCGCCTCGCCTTTTACTTTCTCGGCGGCGGCCAGCTCTTCTTTGACGACCCCAGGAAGTTTGGGCGCGTCTGGCTTTTGCCACGGGAATCGCTTGCCGGACTGGCCGGATTTTGCTCACTGGGCCCAGAGCCGCTTTCGGAAAGTTTTTCCGCCGCTTATTTGACATCGGCGCTGAAAAAGAGAAATGCTGCCGTTAAAGCCGTGCTGCTGGACCAGAAAACCGTCGCCGGCCTGGGCAATATTTACACCGACGAAGCGCTTTTTGCCTCCGGCATTGCCCCCTGGCGGCCGGCCAGTTCTCTTAGCCCGGAGGAGGTCGAGAGGCTGGCCCGCGCCATTGTGGAGGTGTTGAGGGAAGGAATTGCTCACCGCGGCACGACTGTCCGCGACTACGCCGACGCCTGCGGTGCTGCGGGCAGCTACCAGCATTTCTTAAGGGTTTACGGCCGGGAAGGTAAGAACTGCCCTAACTGCGGGACAATTATCGCCAGGAAAAAAATAGCCGGGCGCAGCTCCTGCTTCTGCCCCGCCTGCCAGCGCGGCTAAAGACAGTAACCAACCGCCGCCCGCCTCCATAGATTAAAAGGAGCCGCAGAAAAATGCGGCCACTTTGCCGGGGAGGCGGAAAAGCGGTGAAGTTTCTTTCGTACCTTCTCTTTGCCCTCGCCCTCAATTTGGATTCCTTTACCGCAGGGCTGGCTTACGGGGCGCGCCGGATCGTTGTCCCGGTACCGTCGCTCTTCATCATAAGCGCCGTCTCTATGGCCGCCGTTGCCGTATCCATGCTGGGAGGCGAGGCGGTTACAGCCGTTTTGCCGGTCGCCTTTGCCCGCCGGCTGGGCGGCCTTATCCTGGTGTCAATAGGCTTTTGGGTTTTGGCCCAGTCCCGCCGGGAAAAAGGGGAAAGTGTGCCGCCAAAACGCCCTGCGCCTAAAGCGCAGGGAAAAGTGCTGCAGCTCCGCATCCGCCCTTTAGGGCTAGCCGTCCAAGTCCTAAAAGAGCCAGAGCGGGCAGACCTGGACAGTTCCGGCATTATCCAGCCGCGCGAAGCCCTGCTCCTCGGCCTGGCCCTGGCTTTGGACGCCTTGGGAGCGGGTTTTGCCTTTTCCCTGCTCGGCTTTTCTATCCCTGCCACTGTCCTCGTGGTGGGTGCCGGTCATTTCACCCTGGCGCTTTTGGGTATATACACAGGGCGCGCTTTTTGCAAAGCGGCGCCGGGCAGGCATTTTTCTTTGCTGCCCGGAATTATCCTCATGATAATGGGTGTAATAAAAATTTATCGCTAAAACGGAGGCATACAATGCCAGTCATCGGTCTTACCGGCAGCATAGGCAGCGGCAAAAGCACCGTTGCCCGCCACTTGCAAAAACTCGGGGCCAGAGTAGTCGACGCCGATCAAATAGCCCGGGAAGTAGTTGAGCCGGGCAGTGAAGCCTTAAGGGAAATTGCCCGGGTTTTTGGCCCCGGCTTTATAAACAGCGACGGAAGCCTAAACCGCCAAAAAATGGCCGAAGCCGTCTTCAGTGACCCCGGAGCTTTAGCCCGGCTCAACGCCATCACCCACCCCCGCATAACCGCCGTCATAAAGCGGGAAATAGAAAAACACAGGTCAAAAACACACTCCCAAACCGGTGAGCCGGCCCTGGTCATAGATGCCCCCCTGCTGATTGAAACCGGCCTTCACCGGTACGTAGACGAAGTCTGGGTGATAAAAGTGGAGGAGAATTCACTCTTGCAAAGGGCTGCCGCCCGCGACCGCACGAGTTTAAACGAGGTCCGAAAGCGGCTCGGCACGCAAATGCCCCAAGAGGACAAGCTTAAATACGCCACGCGCGTTATTGACAACAGCAAAAGCCTTTCCTACACTTTAGAACAAGTGGAAAAACACTGGAGGGACTTTTTAAAATCCTGTGCCGGCGTAGGGAATGAAAAATTTAAAGAATGAATATAACATCGTAATAGCAAAACAAACGGTGCGGCGTTTTGTGCACACCGGGCGGAAGTGGTATAAGAGTACATGCCCGTGACAAGAAAAAAAATCCGAGTAATTATCTTTTTTCTTTTTCTGGCAGTCATTTTTTTTAATTATTACCGGGAAATTGGCCGCTTTTTTTACCCGTTTCCCTACCGGGAGCTCGTCTTTTCTTACGCGGGCACTTTTTCTGTAGACCCTTTTTTGCTGGCAGCCGTGATGAAAGCGGAGAGCAACTTTAACCCGCGCGCCGCCTCACCTAAAGGGGCGCTGGGGCTTATGCAGATCATGCCGGAAACAGGCCAGTGGATAGCAGAAAAACTGGGCGACGAAAATTACACGAGCGAGGACCTTTTTGAGCCAGACACAAGTATAAAGTACGCCGCCTGGTACATATCCGACCTAAGCCGCGAATTCCACGGCAATACCATGCTCGTGCTCGCCGCTTACAACGGCGGCCGCGGCAACGTGCAGGCGTGGCTTGCCAGCCGCCAGATAAATGGCGCGGGCAGCATTGAAGAAATCCCTTTTCCAGAAACGCGCCGCTACGTAAAAAAAGTCCTGTTTTACTACCAGGTTTACCGGCACCTTTACGCCGGCTAAACTATCTATAAGCAGGGTTGGTTTTGCGGCTTCCCCGTAAAAGAAAGCCAAATACAAACGAAATCTTAAAAATAAAAACCTATTTTCTGCTCTCGCTTTGATGTTTGTCTTGCAACACCAAAGGAGAGAAGTTATTATTATGTAGATGTTTAAAATCATTAGAATTGACTATTAATTTTGCCAAAGGGGCAATAATACAAGTGGCAGTAAATTATTCCGACACTCCGTTTGGCCGCCTTGCCTTAACCGTCCGGCTGACCTGGCACTACATCCTGGCTTTGGTCGCGCTGGCAGCGCTTTTTTACAGGGTTTTTCCTCCGATGGCTGTGCTGCCGGGTCTGGCAATTTGCTTTGTCCTGTTTTTTTTCCGCAATCCCAAAAGAGAAATACCCGCCGGCAGCGGCACCTTTTTATCCCCTGCCGACGGGGTTGTTCTGGAAGTTGACGAAGTGTTTGAGGACAAGTTCCTCCTAAAAAAAACAAAACGCGTAAGGATATTTTTATCCCTCTTAAATGTCCATTTTAACCGCTCCCCTATTGACGGGGAGGTGGTCTACAGGTTCTACTGCCCCGGCAGACACTTAGCCGCTAACGTTAAAGGCGCATGTGAATTAAATGAAAAAAACTACATCGGAATTGAAGGGCAGGAAATTAAAGTCCTGGTCTGCCAGATAGCCGGCTTGCTCGCCCGCAGGATAAAGTGCTGGGTGGCCGAAGGCGAAAAAGTCAAAAAAGGGGAAATCATAGGTATTATAAAGTTCGGTTCGGGCACGGAAGTATACTTGCCCGCCGATGCTCACCTGCTAGTTAAAAAAGGTGACAGAGTGAAGGCGGGAACAACAGTGCTGGCCACCTTTTCACCAGCAGACAAAAAGGAGATGGCTAATGTCTAGACTAGGTGTAATACCCCATTTTTTTACAGCTGCCAATCTAATTTTGGGCAGTTCGGCCCTTATTGCTGTGATAAACCACAGCCCCAAGATCGCTGCCGTCCTGGTGCTTTTAGCCGCTTTCTTCGACAGGGCAGACGGTTCTATAGCCCGGCGCTGCTGTTGCTCTTCCGCCTTCGGCAAAGAATTCGATTCACTGGCCGACCTTGTCTCTTTTGGAGTGGCGCCTGCAACCCTCACCTACAGCACGGCTGTTAACAAGTGGCACTCGCCGGCGCCGCTCGGCTTTTTATGTTTTGCCCTGTTTATTTTGTGCGGCGCTTTCAGACTGGCGAGGTTTAATACTTCGGGGGGAGGCTCTTACTACCAGGGGCTGCCCATCACGGTGGCCGGTTCCATTCTGGCAGCAGCCGCCGTTATTGTTAAAAGCCCGCCGATCACCCTGGTTTTAAGCCTCTTTCTCTCGGCAGCTATGGTGAGTACCGTGCGCATTCCTAAGTTATAGAAAACAGCCAATGCAGGCAGAACAGGCACGGGTATCGACTTACCAAGCACAATTATTTTAAAAAAAGCCGGTTAAACAGCGAAATAACCAAATAATAACTAAGCCTGCAAAAAATTTAAGCCGGGGTCTTTGCTACATCAAATATGCCTATCTCTTTTAAGTTTTCTGCTACTAAAACCGAGGCATGGCGGAAAAATTCGTCTATATCGGCGGCTACGATGTTTTTGGCCTTCTCTATTAAACGGGCCACTCCCGCTGTGTCTATTTCTACACGGTGCCTGTACAGCATCTGCAGGCGGTATTTTGCGGCCAGAGAAGCGGGCGTGGCAACGTCCAACTCCACCACCTCGGCGAACTTCCTCACCCTGCGGGCATAACCGATATCAGGTTTTTTCAGCGCATAAACGAGCTTATTTTCAATTTCCAAAACCAGCCCGTCGTTAAAAAATGCCTTCTTTATTTTTTCGCCGTAAGCCCCCCGCTCGCTTACCAAAAGCTCAACCCCCATTTCAATTATGTTGTGCGCTTTCCACCAGCCCATCTCCGGGGGTATCCGGCAGGCTTCCACTGTTTCCTCGATGAGCGCCCTGGCCTTTTCAAAGCAGTACCCCTTCTCAAAGTGCAAATACTTTTCGTCCCCGTAGTAATCCAGCCCTTTGGGGACAAAACCGTGCGTCACTGCTGCCAGCCCAAAACCTAAAAGACTCCTTTCTCTCTGTAAATAATTAAAGACGTCCAGTGCCTTGGAATGGGCTTCCAAGTGATCAAAAACACTGCCCGTCAGCATGTCGGGCAGAACGCTTCCCAAGGTAACATCGTCACCCTGACACTCCAAGATCATTTCAGCAAAATAAACGTGAGTCTGGGGATACAAGATTTTAACCCCTCTCGCAATAATTTTGTAAAATACTGTGTCATAAATCTGTAATTCCATAAATTTAACCGCTGTTCGTACTTGCCCAAAGTGTCTTATGTCTGGTATAATAGCACCTGCAAGCCGGGGAATCAACAGCCAAAAAGGCAAGCGCAAAAACTTGTCGGAGTGGCGGAATAGGCAGACGCGCACGTTTGAGGGGCGTGTGGGAAACCGTGCGGGTTCAAGTCCCGCCTCCGACACCA
>CAZLAK010000039.1:0-15305 GCA_964557545.1 uncultured Pelotomaculum sp. | reverse complement strand
AAATTAAAGGGGGCTTAATTTTAGCAAGCCCCCTGTTAATTTTCTTTTTTGTTAAAGCAGACGTGAAAGGTTGTGCCTTTTTTTCCGGTATCTATTTTTATTGCAGCGTTGTGGCGGTTGGCAATACTAAAACAAACGGCCAGTCCGAGCCCGGTACCGCGCTCTTTAGTGGTAAAAAACGGTGTGCCTATTTTTTCTAGTACTTTCGGTTCTATGCCTGTCCCCTCGTCTTTTACAGAAAGGATGACATTCTCCTCGTCTTCACGGGTAGCAATGGTTACTGACTGGCCGGGGTGGATAGCGTCTAGTGCGTTCATCACCAGGTTGAGGATGAGCTGGCGTATTTCTTTTTCGTCCAGCGACAGTTCGGGCACCGGCTCTGCGTCGATTGCGACGTATTTATTTTTGGCCAGGGCGTTGGCCTGCAGGAGCGGGCAGAGGAGTTTAACCACTTCATCAAGGCGCAGCGGCCTTTTGTGCACAGGCTTATTTTTGGCCAGAGAGAGGAATTCTGTGATAATCGAGTTGGCCCGGTCTAATTCTTCGATCATAATTTTAAAAAAATCTTTGTACAGGTTTAACTCGGGCTTCGTGCTTAAAATTTGCAAAAAGCCCCTTACGGAAGTCATGGGATTTCTTATTTCGTGACCGATGGCAGCCGCCATTTCTCCGACTAAATTCAGCCTTTCCAGCCGGGAAAGGCTGCTTTCTATTTTCTTTAAGTCGGTAATGTCGTTGATGACACTTAAAATGCAGTTTTCGCCGTCGTATTCGATAAGTTCGGCTGAGTAAAGGCCGGTGCGCAATTGGCCCAAGCGGGTTTCGTAGTGGATTTCTATGTTATGTACGCTTCCCACTTTAATAAGGTTTTTTAATTTTTTTTCCAACTCTTCACTGCTTGTCCAAAAGCATTTAAGTTCTACCGCACTTTTGCCGATTACTTCTTCCTGCGTGTAGCCGGTTGCTTTTAGAAAACTTTCGTTTACATTTAAAAAGCGGCCGTCGGCAAGACGGCTTATAATCATTAAATTGGGGCTGGCGTTAAAAATCCTGGTAAAGCGCTCTTCTGAACGCTGGAGGGCCTCGATGAGTTTTCTCTGCGAGGTGACGTCCCGTATGGTTTCAATAGCTCCGATCAGCTTTCCTGTCCGGTCGTAAACCGGTGCGGCCACACCCCACATGTAAGCCCCCTGGCCGCCGTAAGCGTTGCCGGCATAATTTTCAGCGTAAATTTTTTTATTTTTTACTTCCAGATACAGGTATTTATCTTTGTATTGTTCTATAAGTTTATCCCCGCTTAATGCTAAATCGGCCAGCAACGGCTGCGGGTTTTCGTAAAACAAAGACCTGTAAATATGTTTTTTGCCTATAATTTCTTTTCGGGGTATTCCCGTTATTTCTTCCATGCCCTTGTTCCAAGCAACCACCCGGAAATGGCGGTCGATAACGAAGGCAGGGTCGGGCAGGAAATCTACAATCTCATTCAGCTGGCGGTAGCTGGCAAGGAAATCCTCCCAGGCTAAATGGCAGCCGGCAGCACGGCAGAAGGAAAGAACAAATAATCCGGTGTCCGGCAGCGGCGCTGCGTTGACAAAAAGGGTATCGCAAGCTCTTTTTTGGTCAAAAAACTCAATTTCAACACTGGAGGGATTTTCACCTGTTTTGTTCATTAAGCGCCGGATTTGCCCGTAAAGCTTGCTCTGGTGTTTTTGTTCCACCAAATCAGTGACTTTTTTCTTTCCTTCTGCCTCCTCTTTGGTTAAGCCGAAGAGCTCTTCAAATCTTCTGTTTACCAGTAAGAGGGTCATATCTTCCTTTACGGCGGCAGCGGCTGTGCCTAAATGCTCGAATATTTTTCTAAACAATTCGTTCATTTATCATCACCAATAACTAGTGTAGCAGCTAAAGAATTTATATGGTAGAATTTTATTGCAAATTTTTTTAAAGGCACGTACAAAGGTTTTTGGACGGGAGGCATGGTGATGAAAAATACGCTGGCGGCCCTGGTGGTAAACAAACCCGGTGTTTTAGCGCGCATTTCGGGTTTATTGAGCAGGAGAATGTTCAATATTGAAAGTATCACAGCCGGTTATACAGAGGAGCCGGACGTAACCCGCATAACCCTGGTAGTAAATGGGGATGATCACATACTCGACCAAGTTATGAAACAGCTCTCCAAACTGGTAGATGTAATTAAAGTGGTGGAACTCAAAGCAGAAGAAACTGTCGACCGTGAGTTAGCTCTGGTTAAAGTGAGGGCAGAGGCCAGCCGGCGGTCGGATATAGTGAACCTTGTTTCTGTATTCCGGGCTAACATTATCGATGTAGGCAAAGAAACCATGATCATAGAGATTTTAGGTGATGAGCAGAAGATCAATGCTTTTTGTGCAGTTTTAGAAGATTACGGTATTATAGAGATGGTGCGCACAGGTAAAGTGGCCTTAACGCGCGGTTCTGGCGCGGTAAAGTTATACTGATACGGCTGGTGTGCAATAATACTGGGTACTATTTAAGGAGGTTCCCTCTTACATGTCGCAGGCAAAAAGGATAGTGATCAGCATGCCCGACTCGCTCCTGGCCGAAGTGGACGGCATGGCTGCTGCTGAAAGACAAAACCGCAGCGAGTTCATCAGAGAAGTAATGAAGCATTATATTGCCGAGCGCAAGCGGTGTATTTTGCGGGAACAAATGAAAAAGGGCTACCTGGAAATGGCCAATATCAACCTCGCTTTGGCGGTGGAACAGTCTTCTCCTGCGGCGGGAAGCCCGCCTTTTGGTGAGCAGTTTACGGGGGTAAAGTGAATTTATGGTTGTACGCCGGGGAGATATTTTTTACGCAGATCTAAGCCCGGTTGTTGGTTCTGAGCAGGGGGGCACAAGACCGGTTCTCATCATTCAAAACGACATCGGCAACCAGTACAGCCCTACCACTATTGTAGCGGCAATAACTTCTCAAATCGACAAGCCCAAGCTGCCCACACACGTGGCCATGCCGGCGGGGCCGGGCGGTTTAGAAAAGAACTCGGTAATTCTGCTCGAACAAATCCGGACGATTGATAAAAGCAGGCTTTTAGAAAAGGTAACTTCCCTAGATGCCGAGATGATGTCCAGGGTTAACCAGGCTATCGAGATCAGCCTGGGTCTCATTGACTTGTGATTGCGGTAAGTGCGGTGAAAAGGCTCTCCCGTCCTGTTTGCAGCCGGACAGATAACTCAGCAAGTGGTATACCTTATGATGCGGGTTTATAGTATGGTGATATTGTGCCGGGGGTAATAGTATGGATGTTTTGATTGTTGACGACCAAGCCGGGGTACGCTGTCTTTTGGAGGTAATTGTCAGGGAGGCAGGGCACCGTGTTCATTTGGCCGCTAACGGATTAGAGGCTGTAAATTTGGCACGCGCTGTCCGTCCCCGGCTCGTCTTCATGGACATCAAAATGCCGGTTATGAACGGTATAGAGGCTTTGGACAGGATCAAAGCCGATATGCCCGAGACAGATGTAATCATGATGACCGCCTACGGGACGGAAGAAGTAGTGAACCAGTTGAAGGAAAAAGGTGTTCTGTGCTGCATAGATAAACCTTTTGATATAGAAACGGTACGGTCCCTTCTTTCCAGTTATGACAAGGATAATCCCCGTTGTGCTTGTTTGTAAAAGACGGCACAGCAGATAACATATTTTGGTATTTACTGGCGCATTTTTTACACGCATGTTATCCTCCCAGCTTTAAGGAGGGTTTTTTATTTTTTTGGCGAAAAAAGCAGCATACTTTTCATAAAACATAATGTTCAGCCAATTACCAATTTAATGACTGTCCACAGGGCAGGTAATTTTGAAGGGTGTGAAGGCGCTTTGCGGGAATTATACAGGATAGCCGACGCCAACTTAAACCGGGCCAGGGAAGGCTTGAGGGTTTTAGAAGAGGTAGCCAGGTTTATTTTGGAGGATACAAAGTTAACCGGCGTTCTAAAAGAGATGCGCCACCGGTTGAGCAGCATTGCCTGCGATAGCAGTGTGGCTTCCGCGCTCATAAATTCCAGGGACGCGGAGAATGATGTAGGTGCCGGTTCTTGGACAGCAAAAGAGAAGGAGCGGGGGAGCGTTTGTGACCTGGTGGCGGCCAATTTTAAGCGGGTGCAGGAAGCGGCCAGGGTGCTAGAGGAGTTCGGCAAGCTTTTGGGCCTGCCGGCACAGGAGTTAAAAGAGCTCCGCTTTGAGCTTTACACGCTGGAAAAGGAAATGTGGCCTTTAGTGAAAGCTTGCGCCAGCCAAAAATGGGCAAGAGGGGAAGGCGGTGGGGAGGCATAAAACTGGCAGATCTGGGTGAATTTGGTCTAATCGAACTCCTCGGCAGGGAC
The DNA here is from genome assembly GCA_964557545.1 of uncultured Pelotomaculum sp. Lineage (GTDB taxonomy): Bacteria > Bacillota > Desulfotomaculia > Desulfotomaculales > Pelotomaculaceae > CAZLAK01. Next base: position 10,945 of record CAZLAK010000039.1, on the reverse strand, counting down.
TTGATCTTTAACCCCGGTAGCGTGGTGCAGGGTATTGGTGACGACACTGCCGTTTTGGAAGCCCCGGGCGCCGGCAGCTGGCTTCTCTTTACGACCGATATGCTGGTGGAAGGAATCCACTTTTCGCTGGCGTACAGCACCTACCGGCAGGTAGGATGGAAGTCCCTGGCCGTTAATTTAAGCGATATTGCCGCTATGGGGGGCCGGCCCACTCACGCCCTTGTTTCTCTGGGCATACCTCCTGAGTGCGACCCGGCAGGTCTGGAAGAGTTGTACGAGGGCTTAAGAGATGCGGCCAGGACGTACGGGGTCAACGTTGTGGGCGGTGATACCGTTAAAAACCCCGAACGGCTGGTCGTCAATGTGGCCCTGCTGGGCGAAGTAGGTAAAGGGCGGGCGGTATACCGGAGCGGGGCTGTGCCGGGAGAGAGCTTGTATGTGACGGGCAAGCTGGGTGCAGCGGCCGCCGGCCTGTTTCTCTGGCAGAACCCGTCACTGGATTGCCCGGCGGAAGCAGCGTCATTTTGCAAGCTGGCGCACTGCGCCCCCCGCCCCCGGCTGGAGTGGGGAAGGCTTTTAGCGCAGTGCGGTGTTTCTTCGCTGGACGACATAAGCGACGGTTTGGCCAGCGAACTACACGAAATATGCGCGGCCAGCGGTGTGGGCTGCGTTATTTGGGCAGAAGCGGTGCCGGTTGACCCGCGGGTTAGAACTATTGCCCGCCTGGCCGCAAAAGACCCCCTGGAATGGGCACTTTTTGGAGGTGAAGATTTTGAGCTCTTATTTACGGCCAGCGCTGCAGCTGAAAGTGCCGTTTTACAGGCGGCGCAAGCCGGGCGGGTGGAAGTGCAGAAGATCGGTGTGGTCACCCGGGAGCCGGGTGTTTTGATGGAAGAGCCTGGCGGCCGGGTTGTCCCCCTGATGCGGGGCGGCTACGACCACTTCCGCTAAAGCAGGTTTTAGGCGAAAAGCGGTTTTTACGCCGTTTTTTGCCGGTTATAATAGAACGTGTAGGTGTGTTGTATTTTGACCGGCGCATCAAAAGTAGTGCAATTTTGGGGGAAGGTGCCGGGTTGTTTTTGGTAAAAACCTTTTCGCCGTCCCAGACGGCATTGCTGGGCGAAAAAATAGCTGCTCTTTTAAGCGGCGGCGAGGTTATCTGCCTGTACGGTGAACTGGGGGCGGGCAAGACCTGCTTTGTGCAGGGTCTGGCATTGGGTTTGGGGATAAAAGAGCGGGTGACGAGCCCGACTTTTGCCCTCATCCACGAATACTCGGGACGCCTCCCCCTCTACCACATGGATTTTTACCGGCTGGGAGATCCTTTAGAACTGGAAGCCTTAGGGTATGAGGAGTATTTTTACGGCCAGGGTGTTTGTGTCATTGAGTGGGCCGACAGGGTGCAAGAACTTTTGCCCCACGAGCGGCTTGACGTGGAGATTTCTGCGGCTGGCAGTTCGGAAGACGAGAGGATTATCTGTCTTTGTCCCCGCGGCGAAAGCTACCGGCACATGGCAGAGGAGGCGGTAAAAGGTGTACGTGCTGGCTATTGAAACGGCCACCCCTGTGGCTTCGGTAGCCCTGGCCGGCAAGGGTGCCGTGCTGGCAGAGAGAATGGTGTTAAACCAGCGAACCCACTCGGTAAACCTGCTGCCCATGGTAAAGGAAGTGCTGGAGGAGTGCGGTTTGGCAGGGAAGGAACTGGCCGGTGTTGCCGTTTCCAGCGGGCCGGGATCTTTTACGGGCCTGCGCATCGGCATGAGCGCAGCTAAGGCCCTGGCGCAAGTGTGGGGCCTGCCGTGCGCCGGTGTCCCAACTTTGGAGGCTATGGTGCAGCCGCTGGCCGGCACGGGTGCGCTGGCCTGCCCCCTCTTAAACGCCCGTAAGGGGGAAGTCTACGCTGCCCTGTACAGTTGCCAGGGCAATAGAGCGGTATGCCTTTGGGGGCCAGTATCCGCCGGGCCGGAAAGTCTGGCCCAAGAGCTTTCGGCGCTGGGCAGGCCGGTCCTCTTGCTCGGGGAAGGAGCCTTAGTCTTTGCCGGTGTTTTTAAAGCGCTGCTGGGAGAGATGGCACGTTTTGCGCCGGCGTCGGCCTCTTTTCCGCGGGGAGGGGCAGTTGCTGAACTGGGGCTCTTGCTCTTAGAGGAGGGCAGGGGTTCGTCCCCGCACGATTTGCGCCCGGAGTACGTGAGGTTGCCGGAGGCGGAAGTATTATGGCGGAAAAGACAGGAAAACCGGGATTGGAAGGAAACGGGGGATTGAAGGTAGCTTTTGCAGAAATGAAAATAGAGCACTTGCGCCAAGTGCTGGAGATTGAAGAGAGGTCATTTCCCTCCCCGTGGAGTTACAATGCCTTTGCCTACGAGATTTTACAAAACCGCCTGGCCTCTTACATTGTGGCATTGGCCGGTGAAAAGGTAGTGGGTTACGCAGGCATGTGGGTCATACTGGACGAAGCACACGTTACCAATGTGGCCGTCCACCCCGCCTGGCGCAGGATGGGTCTGGGCCGGGCGCTCATGCAGGAGCTCATGCGCCGGGCCGGGCTTTGCGGTGCGACCAGGCTTACCTTGGAAGTGCGCCCTTCCAACACCGTTGCCCGGCGCCTTTATGCGGCGCTGGGATTTGAAGAGGTGGGCGTGCGCAAAAAATACTACGTCGACAGTAACGAGGACGCCATTATTATGTGGAAGGAAGTATGGTCAAGGCATGGTAAAGGTGCTTCCCTCTGAAGACAACACTGTATTTGCCTTAGATATAGGCACGCGCAGTGTAATCGGCATTGTTGCTCTAGTAGAAGCGGGCAGGCTTAGGGTGATTGCCCAGTGCGCTGCCGAGCACGAAAACCGGGCCATGTTCGACGGGCAGATCCACGATATACCCAAAGTAGCCGGGACGGTGCTGGAAGTAAAGCGCTGCTTGGAAAATAAAATTGGCTTTAAGCTGGCGAAGGCGGCCATAGCAGCTGCCGGCAGGTCGCTCATTACCCGGCACTGCCGGGTAGAAATGCAGCTGGGCGGCGAGGCAGAGGTCGACGCTGCCCTGGTGAACAGCCTGGAAATAGCCGGCGTAAAGACTGCCCAGCAGGAACTGGAAGCGTGTTCGGCGGGGCCGGAAAAGTATTACTGCGTGGGCTACAGTGTGGTGAGGTATTATTTAAATGATTATTCAATAACCAGCCTCCTCGGCCACCGGGCCTCCAAAGTGGCGGCAGAGGTCCTGGCCACATTTTTGCCGGAGTCGGTGGTAAACGGGCTTTACGCTGTTCTGCACCGGGCGGGATTGGAGCCGCTGACCCTCACCTTGGAGCCAATTGCTGCTATTGAGGTGGCCATCCCCGAAGGGATGCGCCTGTTAAACCTGGCGCTGGTAGACATAGGGGCCGGCACTTCTGATATAGCCATTACCCAAAAGGGGTCAGTGGTAGCCTACGGCATGGTGCCCATTGCCGGGGACGAGATAACCGAAGCCATTGCCGAGGCCTTTTTACTCGATTTTGAAGAGGCAGAGAGGGTAAAGAGGCTTTTGGCTGCTGGCGGTGACATTGCCTGCCGGGATATCCTGGGGGATGAACTGGTGTTGCCGGCCGGACAGGTCTTGGCTGCTGTAGAGCCCGCCGTGGACAGGCTGGCAAGCGAGGTGGCCTCTGCCATTTTAGAGCTGAACGGCGGGGAGCCGCCGAAGTCGGTGTTTTGTGTCGGCGGCGGTTCGCGCCTGCCCGGTCTTGCCGCCAAGCTGGCGGGGTGTCTGGGTATGGAAGAGCGGAAGGTGGCGGTGAGAGGGAGAGAGGTGATCCGCGGCCTTAAGGTAGACGAAGAAGGTCTGGAAGGGCCCGAGGGCGTTACCGTTGTAGGCATAGGTTCAGTGGCTGTTAAAAAGCTGGCCCGCGATTTCATAAAGGTCAGGGTAGACGGCCAGGAATTCAGTATTTTCAGCTCCAAAGATCTGACAGTGGCCGGCGTACTGGCCCAGGTGGATTTTAACCCCAGGGACTTAATTGTGTGTCACGGCAGGGACTTGAGGTTTACTTTTAACGGGCGGGAGCGCGTTATTTACGGCACATTGGGCAGGCCGGCAGAAATTTATATCAATGGTCAAAAAGCAAGCCTTAAAACACCCGTTAAGGAAGGAGACGAAATCGTGGTTCAAAAGGCCGTGCCGGGTGAGGACGCACGTATCAGGGCGGGTGAGCTTGTCAGCAATCCCGGCGGCATAACGATTTCTTTAAACGGGGAACCAAAGACAGTTTTTCCGGTAATTACTGCCAACGGCGCCAGGGTAAGTGTGGATTATGAGATTAAAGACGGTGACCGGATTGAAATAAAAGAATTGCTTTGTGTCGGCGACCTCCTAAACGGTGAAGAAGAGACGGTAGATTTATTGGCAGAAGTAAACGGGGAAGCTGCAGGATTGGACCAGATTTTAAACGAGGGCGACGAGGTGCGTTTTTACAAAAAAAAACAAGAACATTTAGCGGGCGGTGAGGGAGGTGTGCTGGGGGCGCCGGCCGGCGGTGAGGCTGCCGTTGCGCCGGGAGGTTTTTTGTCCGGTGAGATGAAGCCAGCAGGCGGCTTGGCGGCGGCAAAAGCCCTCCAGCACAGCTCAATAGAGGTTACCGTAAACGGCCGCACCACAACGCTTTCTGGCAGGAAAAAATACCTCTTGCTGGATGTTCTCAACTATGTGGACATCGACCGTACCCCGGCAAAAGGCCGCGTGGTCTTAAAGTTAAACGGAAGGGCAGCAGGGTACATGGACGAATTGAAAAACAAAGACAGCGTAGAAATTTACTGGGAAACGGAGTAATCTTATGTTTTACATAGGAACTGCCGGTTACAGCTACCGGGACTGGGTGGGCACATTTTATCCCCCTCGCACAAAGAGCGGTGAGATGCTCGCCTGCTACGCCCGGGAATTTTCTTTTGTGGAGGTAAATTCTACTTACTACCGCCTGCCGGATGCCCGGCTCTTTGCGGGGCTGGCCCAAAAAACGCCGGCATCTTTTCGTTTTGCCGTCAAAGCTTACAAGGGAATAACCCACGAACGCCAAAACGCCTTTTTGGACACTGTGCACTTTCTTGCCGCCTTAGAGCCGCTGGCAGAAGCGGGAAAACTAGCCTGTTTGCTGGCCCAGTTTCCCTATTCCTTCCACAACACGCCGGCCAACCGTGATTATTTAAAATTTTTGCGGGAATGGTGCGGGGACCTGCCGTTAGCCGTGGAATTTCGCAACTCCCGCTGGATAAGCGGGGATGTGTTTGCGCTTTTAAAGCAGGAGGGTCTGGCTTTTGTGTGTGTCGATGAACCGCCGGTTAAAGGGCTGGTAAAACCGCTGGCAGTGGTCACGGCGCAGCCGGCATACGTGCGCTTTCACGGGCGCAACGCGGCGAAGTGGTACGAACACGCCGAGTCTTACGAGAGGTACGATTACCTGTACACAAAAGAAGAACTCGAAGAGTGGCTGCCGCGCCTTAAAGTGCTGGCGGAAGCTGCCGGCGAGGTTTATGTGAGCTTTAACAACCACTTCCGCGGCCAGGCAGCAGCCAATGCCCGCATGATGCGGGAGATAATTGCCGGGGCGGGTTACTGTGCTGTTTGAAAAGACAGGTTCTTTGCGGCAAGGCAGTATAACTGGCATAAAAACGGCTTAGAGAGGGGATTATAAAAACTAAGGCCGACGTACTAGCCGGTTGGTTTAATCAATTTTTTTTAAAGTTCTAACAGCGGGGTTGGCGGCATGAGTGTTATTAACAGAAAAATAGCTGTGGTAGGTGTGGGAGCAGTGGGGGCTTCTGTGGCCTATGCCTTGGCCATTACCGGTCTGGCTTCTGAACTCGTGCTGGTAGATGTCAACAGAGGGAAAGCGGAAGGAGAGGCCATGGATCTGGCCCACGCCGCTGCTTTTATAAAGCCGGTGAAGATTTACGCCGGTGATTACTGGGACTGCCGGGACGCCGGCATAATTGTTTTTGCGGCGGGAACCAATCAAAAGCCGGGGGAGACAAGGCTTGACTTATTGAAAAGGAATTACGCCATTTTGCAAGAGAGCCTCCCGCGCCTGGCCGGCAGCAGTTCTTTTGTTATTATGGTGACTAACCCGGTGGACATAATGACGAACGCCGCACTGAAAATTACGGGCCTGCCGCCAGAGAAGGTCTTCGGCACGGGTACGGTTCTGGACAGCTCACGCTTCCGCCACAGCTTGAGCAGTTACTGCCGGGTGGCGCCGAGAAATGTCCACGCTTACGTCATTGGCGAGCACGGCGACAGCGAAGTGCTGGTGTGGAGCAAGGCCTATATTGCCGGTGTGGGCATCGACGATTACTGCCGCATGGCCGGCCTTCCGCCCGTCAACAGGGAAGAAGTGGACCGCAAGGTGAGGTACGCGGCTTACGAAATAATTTCTAAAAAAGGGGCTACTTATTACGCTGTCAGCCTGGCGGTAAGGCGCATATGCGAAAGCCTCATAAGAGATGAGAATACTATTTTAACGGTTACAGGGCTGGTCGACGGCGCGTACGGTATCGGCGGCTGCTGTTTAAGCCTGCCCTGTGTCATCAATGCCTGCGGCCGCGGGCGGCCCCTTGCCCTGCCGCTCAGCGGGGAGGAAGAAGAGGCTTTGCGGCGCTCGGCTGAAATACTAAAGAGGGCTGGTGCGGAAATCGGCCTTTAAAAATTCAGATCTGAAGAAAAGAAAAAATAACGTCTGCCTTTACAGTGCGCCCTTCTTTTCTAAAATTCATATCCAGCAAAGCGTCGGCCAGATCTATAACCAGGCCGCAAATATTCATCGGGCACCCCAAATCACGCCCAACCGCTTCCAGCGGCACTAGGCCGCAGCTGACATCTTCCAATATATACCTGTGCCTTAGGCTCTCCGGTGCCTCAATGGCATAATAAGCGGGATTATTGTTTACACACTCGTACAAGTTGTTTCCTTTTACCCCGTAAACCCTCCTCACCCACTCGGCGGTGCTTTCTAGCGACCAGCCAAACCTCTCAGCCACCTCTAGTCTCTCTGCATCGAGTTTTTCTAAGAACCGGGCGACACTGGGAGTAATGCCTTCACAGTAATGCAAAAACTTGATGTGCGGGTTTTCGACCCACCCCGTATTTAAAAGAAGAGGTGCGCAGTGGAGGATCATACCGACATTGCCGAGAGAAGTTTGAATCATCGAACTGGCCGGCACAAAATATCTTTTCAAGCACTCGGGCAGAAGTTCAACAACCCTGCGGTTTAACCCAGGACTAAGAGTTGATATGTAAACATCCCGCTTGATGGCCAGTACATTGACCCGGTTGAACGAAGTTTTCCGGCAGGTATGCACCGAGGTTTGGGTTTCAGCAATTAAAGGTTCACCTGTGCACCCGTATGACTTTAATTTCAAGTAGAAATCCACGGCCCCAAATGTGCGGCCGGGATTTAAGACAATAAGCGTCCCGTGGTCCACGTGCGGGGCCAACAGCCAGGCAATATCGGGGTGCGAATCTGCTGGCGTGGTCACTAAAATAACAGATACTCCCGCAACAGCCTCGCCCATATCACCGCTCACTAAATCGACCCGGGCCATTCCCTCTAAAACTCCCGCGGCCTCGATGTACGGGTGCCGGATCAGCGGCTCAATCTTTTCCAGCGAGCGGTTCCATAACCTTACTTTATTGCCTGCCAGCGCTAAATGAGCGGCCATAGCCAGTCCTGAATTGCCCGCCCCAATTACCGCAACTTCCGTCATGGCAAGAGCACTCCTTTCCCAGTTTGTGCACACCTTGGCATTCATCTTTGTCCAATTACTTTAAACTTTCTGGGTAAATCGAGCATTTTTAAACGGCGTGCTTCGCTTATGACCCGGCCCCGTTCGTCCACCGCCTCGTAACCCCCGTTTACCGGTAATGTCTTTATTTTACCCAGGGCTGCCGGGTTATTGAGTAGGTGTGGCGCATCTAGTATGCCCGTTCTCACCATCTGGGCCAGGCACACCGGGTCCCCCAGAGGATCGGCCGAAAGCCTGCTGAATTGTTCCTTAACTGCTTCCAGCAGGTACTTGGCTTCCCGGACGAGGTGCTTTTTCCTCTCCTGCACATCGGGGTCAATGGTTAAATCGGGAAATCCTTCCCAGGCATTTCTTAAGACACCGCGCACTATTTTGCAACTCTCAATCACTTCTTCCGCAGTTGCTGCGTGATCTGCCTCTGTGTAACCCACTACGTGAATTATCTGGGGCATTACGGACAAAGACAGCAGCGTAGAGGCCGCCAGTTGTCCTTTGGCCACGTGCGTATCGATAGAGAAGTGCGTCAATCCGGCACGCACCTGTCTTAAACAAATAAAACTGTCGTCTTCCAGTTCGGAGATCAGCTCCAGTTTAGCAAGCATCTTGGCCAGGTCCATTTTGGCAGTGGTAAGGCGGGGGGTGTTAAACATCAATTGGGCAATAAAAGTTTTTACTCCCAATTTCTTAGCGTTGTAAGCCGCAATGTAGAAATCGGCCACGGCGATAGTGTCGGGAGATTCCCTGAGGCTCCAGTGGTGGGTATTGTTAATTTCCACCGGAATCCCCCGTTCGGCGTACCACCTGATGGCGTCCATATTTTCTCTTATTGCGTCTTCCAGGCTTCTTGCGGAGCGCCCGTCCAAAACGCTGTACCAGAATAAGGGAATCGCTCCCCAGGCATTATTTATTGTTCTAAGACCCAACTCTGCCCACTTAATGAGGTTGTTGGTTCCCGCGTAAATGCGCAGCTTTGGGTAGTTGCCGCGTTGGGCCGCCTGCCACAGCTTCAACAGGTCGTCTTCTGTGCGAATGGGTATGCCTCCGGCTCCGTCGAGAGCGGGGTTCATCTTCTCCGGTTCAAAGAAATACTCCTGGGCATTCTGGTCGGGGGCCAGGGAAATAACGTCGACCTGGTGGGATTCGGCTATCTTTTCTATTCCCTCAATTGTTTCTTCTAATGAAGGCAGCCCGAAGTGGTGCCTGATCATGGGAAAGTATCTGCCTTCTCTAATGGCATTTTTTAAATCTGAAGGACTTAAAATTCCTCCTTCTATAGATAAACAGTTAACCGTCTTTTCGCGCCGTATCTTTTCATCACCGGTGATTAGAGTAGACATTAAAAAATTAAAGTTCTCTTCGCCCTGAAAAAAATGGCTAAAATAAGGATACCGCCGTGCTGCCCTGATGCATTCCGGCGTCCCGCCAAAATAATATTTTCTGCCTGCCAAAATATTTTTCTGCTCGAGCTTCTCGAACAACTCGTCCAACAAATTTACCAGCACTGATGAAGTAAGACGGTAACTAATGCAAACTACTTCCGGATTGTACTCCAAAATAGCATTAACCCATTTTTCCGGAGGTAAAGCAGGGCCGAGAAAAACTGTCTTATAACCTGCTTTTTCTGCAAGCTGCAGGTAGGAAAAGATGCCCGCTACGTGCACACAATTACCAATCGCTCCGCCGATCATCAGGCGGTCTTTGTTTTTTTTATTGTAACCGGACACTTTAGCACCTCCTAGGATATAATTACATATTTAGAAGTAATTTTACAATAATAGAACGCATAACATTCCCTGGTTAATATTTTTGTCACTTGGCTTTAATAATAATATTGCTGTTCACTTAAAGGGCGATAGCATTGGAGAGCGGATGCTGGTAGTTAATTAAAGAGAAAAGCAATAAACGGGGATGGCAGAGTCTTATTGGGAACAGCCGGAGAATCCATTAACAGACCGGCTAGGTGGTTATGTTGGTAGTTATAGCAAAAATTATTGTAGCAATTATCTGAATAATTTGTCAAAACATTTTTCTTTAGGGCCGTGTAAAATTTCAGTAGGAAACAAGGAGGTGATTTTCCTATTCTTCTTGCCAAGGGACTAGATTCGTATATATAATAGTTCATGAGATTATTATTAATTAAGAGTATCTGTCTTAAAAGCGTAGTTTTTTGTGCGCCTGTAGCTCAGGGGATAGAGCGCCGGCCTCCGGAGCCGGGTGCGCAGGTTCGATTCCTGCCAGGCGCACCAGCAAAACCCCGAAAGCCTTGAGAAATCAAGGCTTTTCTAAGTTTTAAAACAGGGAAAGGGCCAGGCGAGGGCTCCGCAAGGAGCCCTTATTTCATGCGGGTTTCCGCAACTGTGCAGACCAAGAGGCAGGCCAAAAGAGAACCCCGCGGGCCAGGCGGGAAGCGGGTTGCGGGGTTTTTGCGCGCTAAAAGTTTAAAGCCCGCGGGAGGGTTTTATCTAGGCAGACCCACGGAGGCCGCAGAGCTGGGGTTGCTTTGAGAAAACCGGACAAGTGCGGATTTAATTTTAAGTGCTATAATTATTTTCTTAAAAGAATTATTTTAAAAAATATTTAAAAATAAATATTAAGAAAGACCGTCAAAATTCTAAAAAATCAGGTTTTTAGAATTTTAGGTAAAAGAGTGAAAATGAGTATAGTATACAATCGGAACCGTGCTGAAGGTGCCTTAGCAGGGTCAGCGCGGGGTCGGCAGTAGTCATTAAGCTGGCAGCGTTTCCGGCACGCTGCGGGGGTGTCAATCACCCAAACGAAACCGGCGCTACGGGTGGAGCGATAGACACCCGGCCAAACCCAAGCGCACCATGAAAAGGTAAGAGCAAGAGCACAGGGGTGGCCGAACCTGGGTAGCGGCGTCTCGAAGAGGGGGGCTGAGCTCGGGCCGGTCAGCTGGCGCATCCTTTATGCGCCGGCGCTGTCCTCGTCTATGAGGACTTCCCGTTTTCGCGGTTGGGAGGGAGCACCCTCCTGGCTCCAGGGCTACCTGTTGCACCTCTTACTTGCCCCTGGCAGGGAACGCTGGAGCTGAGCCGCTCGCCGCGCGAACGGGCGAAAAGGCACCCTGGTGGTGCGAGAATAGGGATTTTATTATAGGGATTTTAAGCGAAAAACCCGGCAAGAAAAGCCGGGTTTTTTTGTTGTGCGCCCGG
>CAZLAK010000038.1:0-15342 GCA_964557545.1 uncultured Pelotomaculum sp. | reverse complement strand
CTGCTATATGTTATTTATTGGCATAATTTTTTGGGGGTTTTTCGACAGACTCTATAGAGTCTTTAATAATTTCAAACTGGCCGGTTTTTACGGTTATATTGTACAGGAAAACAGCGGTGATCACAATCCAGCCGATAGGCAAAAGACCGTACATGGCGCCGTAAAGTGCCGACATAAAGGCGTACTTAGCCGGCATACCAAAAGAAGAAATGGCAATAACTATGGCCAGCAAAACGGTAAAAAACCCGGCAATATGTCCTTTAAGGCGCAGTCCGGCCAGAGCCACGAAAAGAAAAATTACCGGTATAACCGCTACCAGAGCGGAAAGCCAGATATTGCCGAGCGGGTTGATGGCCTGTGTCCACGTCATGGTAACTTGTTCCTCCTCGATAAATTTTTTTTTGAGAAAACAGATCGTAAAAATTCTAGTGCAATGACGGAAAGTAAGTCTAGAAGTGAGCCGAGGCTAAGAAGGATACGGAGATTAATTTTTTAAGGGGTCAGTACAGAGCGCTAAGTGCAATCATATAACTGCACCTCCTTATACTCTTATGAGTTTAACATAATATATTATGATGGTATGACCATTGATCACGTAAATTATAAAATATTATAACCCGGCTTAGCAAGACGGGTTTTAAAAAAATATTTTTTTTCACAAAAATGTAAAAACAAAAAGATAAAAAAACGGCGGAAGCAAAAGTCCGCCTGTTATTTTATGGTAAAATTGTACTTTTTAAACGGCCGCTTTTTCTTCTGCGGTGTCACGGGCATACCACCTGTAGTCCAGGTGCGGGAAAAGATTGTTTTTTTCTTCTAAACTAAAGAGCATCCCCTCGTCGATGTGATTGGATATGATACCGTTATAAAGTTTTATAAAGTTGTCGATATGATTTACAGTCCGGCGCACGGCGTAATCCACCATGGTGCCCGTACTCATGATAAACGCCCAATCACTGCTCTGGGCCAGCATGAGTTCTCTGGCCGCCTGGTTTAGGGCCCGGCGCAATGTGCCGGCAGCCTCTTTGTGCCGGGTGGCCAGTTCGATCATTCTCGAAGCGGCCATGTGCAGGTGCCTGTAAATCCAATCATTGGCACTGCAGAGCCAGACTTCGTGGTAGCCCTTGTTGCCCCAGCTGGAAGCGCAGGGCACGGCGACCTGGTTGCAGGGAAAGCGTTTTAAGTAGTCACTCGGGGTGATCATTTCCAGTTCGTCCTGGTCGTAAGCAATCTTCTTAATTAGGCATTCCAGCCACAGCGGGCCTTCGAACCACCAGTGGCCGAACAGTTCGGCGTCATAAGGAGCGACTATTAAAGGCGGCCTGTCCATGAGGCCGGCCAGGTAGCGAACCTGGTGCTGGCGGTTGAACATGAAATTGCCCGCGTGGATACAGGCTTTTTCCCTGGCGCGTTGCGGGTTGTAGGGTTCTTTCTGGCTTAAGTCTACTTTGCCGGTAATCCGGTAGTATTTTATCCCGGTGTGGGTGCGGATGCCTTTGGGGTGAATGTAGGGACCGATGTAGTCCAAATCCAGGTCGTAGCCTATGTCGCGGTAAAATTCACGGTAGTCAAAGTCTCCCGGATAACCTTCCAGCGCGCTCCACACCTGCTTGGAAGATTCGATATCCCTGCCAAAAGCAGCTACCCCCGAAGGACAGTAAAGCGGGGCAAAAATGCCAAAGCGGGGACGGCGGGAAGCGAAGAGGATGCCGTGTGAGTCCGTAAAAAAGAATTTCAGTCCGTATTCCTTTAGTATTTCGTCCAGACCAGGGGTGTAAGCGCATTCCGGCAGCCAAATCCCGTCCGGAACGCGGCCAAATTCTCTGGTGTGAAGTTCTACGGCAGTGCGCACCTGGGCCCGTACGGCCGGCGGGTGAATGAACATGAGCGGCAAGTACCCGTGGGTGGCAGCACAGGTGATCAGCTCCAGCCTGCCGGCATCCTGGAACTTCTTAAAGGCCCTGACCAGGTTTTGGCCGTAGCGGTGGTTGAAGATGGACAGGGCGTCATTAAAGCGCTGCCTGTACATGAGTGCGCTTTCATGAAAAGGGGTGCCGTACGTCCGCCCTACTTCCTTTTCGCTCAGCTCGATGAGTTTTTCCAGGTGGCGCGCGTAGCGGCTTATGAGCAGCGGATCGGTAAGCATGGATACCAGGGTGGGGGACATAGTCATGGTAAGGCGGAAAGGGACTCCCTCTTCTATTAGACGGTCAAAAACATCAATAAGCGGCAGGTAAGTCTCGGTGATGGCTTCGTAAAGCCACTTTTCTTCTAAAAAATGTTCATCTTCCGGGTGGCGCACGTACGGCAAGTGGGCGTGCAGCACCAGGCAGAGGTAACCTTTGGCCATAAAAAAACTCCTTTCAAATGTACTGTTGGGTTAGCGTGAATTGGTTTTGCCTGCTCTGGCCCTTTTGCCTGGGCCAGCCGGGCCGTGACTTACCGCCGGTCATTTGGGCCGGTGTACACCGGCGAACTGATGTTGATGGGGATTTTGCCCGCAGCAATGTTCAATTCTTCGGCAATTAACGGTGAACTTACGCCAAACTGGAACCTGGCAATAGAACGGTACAGACCCTCAATCCACATCCATTCTTCATCCAGCCGGTCAGAAAGAGAGGCGCGGGGAGTTGTTACCACGTTAGAGCGCAACAGGGTTACAAAACGGCCGTCCGGGAACATCCGCCCCAAATCCACACAAAAGGACCTGTCGGGAGCCCCGACTTCTATGTGCCAGTTGTCGGCAAAGTCGTTTACGCGGATGTCAGTATAGCTGTTGGCGTTGTACCCGTTAAATTGAATGCCGGTGACGTCGTAAACGCGCAGCACCGGCTGGGTAGAGGCCCAGGAAGAAGGCCCATAACTGCTAATAAATTCTTCCTGCCGGGTAGCGGTAATTTCCCAGTAAGCGTACAGCCAGTTTGGATCGCGGGCTAATAGCACCAGTCTGTCCACCCCGTAACTTTTGGGCAAGGGGGGCAGGGACGGCAGAGGCTCGGCCCGGCCGGCCGCTTCCTTTATGAAGATGCCCGGTTCGCTTGCCGTTTCTTCCCAAAAGAGGTGCGTCCTTGTTCTGGGCTGCACCGCGGCGGCAGTTGTCTTTTCCGGGCGGCCCTGGCGTTTTTGCAGCCATAAAAAAACGCCGGCGGCTAAAACTAGAACTGTCAAACTCAAGATTAGCCATGGTAAAATGACGCTCATAGGGCAGTTTTCCCTCCTCGGTATAGGGGTTAACATAAAAAATTGTGTTATAATTTATTTGTTGCGAGAAGCTTTTTTTAGTATTACCCGCCGTTACGGCTATTATTAATTTGTATAAAAATGGTTTTTTGTGCGGGAGGTGATTTTAATTGAAGGGCGAAGGCGGCAGGATTGCCGGTATTTTAAAATCGCTGGCCGTTTTTTATCCTAATCCGCGCCCTTCATTAAATTTTGCCTCTCCTTTTGAGTTACTGGTGGCCGTGATTCTTTCGGCCCGCTGCACTGACCGGCGCGTAAACGAGGTGACGGCCAAGCTTTTTAAAAAGTACAGGACGCCGCGGGAATTTGCCGCGTTGGCCCCGGAAGAACTGGCTTTAGAAATAAAGGATTGCGGGCTATACGTGCAAAAGAGCAGGCATATCGTGGCCGCCGCCAGAGAAATCGTGAAAAGTTACGGCGGCCAGGTGCCGTCATCGAGAAGTGAATTGGAAAAATTGCCAGGAGTTGGATCAAAAACGGCCGGAGTAGTGGCCGGCATAGCTTACGGGGAGCAAGTGCTGCCGGTTGATACTCACGTTTTCCGGGTAGCCAGGCGGACCGGTTTGGCCAGCGGCAGCACGCCACCTTCGGTCGAAGCTCAGCTTTCCCAGTTGATTGAACCGAGCCAGAGAATGGACTTCCATTTCCGCTTGATAGCCCACGGCCGGCAGGTCTGCAAGGTCCAAAAACCGGAATGCAGCTCCTGCTGTATTGCCAGTTTCTGTCTTTATTTTAGCCGGCTGGAAAAGGGGCGGTTTTTATGATGAATATTGTCCTGGTTGAGCCGGAAATCCCGGCCAACACCGGCAATATTGCTCGCACCTGTGCGGTTACCGGGGCCGTGCTGCACCTGGTCAGGCCTTTGGGTTTTTCTACTGAGGACAAGTATTTAAAGAGGGCCGGGCTCGATTACTGGCACCTGGTAAGGGTGTTATATTACGACAGCTTTTGGGAAGTGGTGGAGAAAAACCGCGGCCGGCCTTTTTACCTGGCCACGGTGAAAGCTGCCCGCCGCTATACTGACGTGGCTTACGAGCGCGGGTGTTTTTTGGTTTTTGGCAAAGAAACCGAGGGGCTTTCGGATGAAATCTTGAGCGCTTTTCCAGATAGACAGGTGCGCATACCCATGATTGAGGGGGTCAGGTCTTTAAACCTGTCCAACGCTGTGGCCGTTATTTTATTTGAAGCCTTAAGGCAGCACGGTTTTGCGGGCCTTAAATAACTGTTCTTCAAGGAGGCCAAAGAGTTGAGTGTTATAGAAACAGTGCAATCTTACGTAGACCGCTTTGGGCTGGGGCTTAAAGTGATTGAGCTCAAAGAGAGCACCCGCACTTGCGAGCTGGCAGCCGCAGCTTTAGGAGTAGAGGTGGGGCAGATCGCCAAGACCCTTTTGTTTTTGGCTGACGGCCGTCCTGTGCTGGTCGTGGCCAGCGGCGACATCAGAGTAAAAAGCAGCAAGCTGAAAAAACACCTCGGTGCCGCCAAGATAAGGTTAGCCGAGCCGCAGGAAGTTTTAGACATTACCGGATATGCGGTAGGCGGGGTCTGTCCGCTGGCCCTGCCGCGCCCCATCCCCGTCATTTTGGATAAGTCCCTGCGCCGTTTCCCTGTAGTGTACGCGGCTGCAGGCACTCCCAATTCCGCCCTGCCCTTAAGCGCCGAGCAGCTGGAGATCGTGACGGCCGGTGAGTGGGCCGACATCGTTTAGCGCCGAGCGGTGCAGAGTACGGTTTTGAGGTGATCTGCGTGTTTGTCCACTTGCACCTGCACTCTGAGTACAGTCTTTTAGACGGTGCGGCTAGGATTAAAGAAGCTGTACAGCGCGCATTATCTTTTGGGATGCCGGCACTGGCCATCACCGATCACGGGGCCATGTTCGGTGTAATCGATTTTTATAAGGCCTGTAAAAAGGCCGGAATAAAGCCCCTTTTGGGCTGCGAAGTGTACATGGCCCCGCGCACGATGAACGACCGCACGCCCAAAGTGGACGACAATCTCTTTCACTTAGTGCTCATAGCGGAAAACCAGGAGGGCTACCGCAACCTCTTGCAGCTGGTGTCCGAAAGCTATACCAGGGGTTTTTACTACAAACCGAGGCTGGACAAACAGACACTGGCCGCCAAAAGCCGCGGACTTATAGCTTTGAGCGGGTGCATTGCCGGGGAAGTGGCGTCTTTGGCCTTGGCCGGAGACTTACAGGGCGCCCGCCGGGCGGCCGCTGAATACCGGGATATTTTCGGGCCAGGCAACTTTTACTTAGAACTCCAGGACCACGGTTTTGAAGAGCAAAAGAGGGCCAACGCTGAACTTTTGCAGATCCACAAAGAGCTCGGCATTCCCCTGGTGGCCACTAACGACGTTCACTACGTCCGTAAGGAGGATGCCGCTGTTCAGGACGTTCTTTTGGCCATTCAAACCGGCAAGAGCGTAGACGATCCCAGCCGGATGAGGTTTAAATCGGACGAGCTTTATTTAAAGAGCCCGCAAGAAATGCAAGAGTGCTTTGCCGGTTTCCCAAAGGCGTTAAAAGCCACCCTGGAGATAGCCGAGCGCTGTACGGTGGAGCTTGATTTCGGCAGTTATATTCTCCCCCACTTTACTGTGCCCCCGGGTCACGATACCGATTCGTACTTAGAAGAGCTCTGCCGGGAAGGAATCCGGCGGCTGTACGGCGCAGATCCCGGGCAGGAAGTCGAAAAACGCCTGGCCTACGAGTTAGAAGTAATTAAAAAGATGGGCTACTCGGCCTATTTTCTCATCGTCTGGGACTTTATCCATTTCGCCCGCCAAAAGGGCATACCCGTCGGGCCGGGCCGCGGCTCGGCGGCCGGCAGCCTGGTAGCTTACAGCCTGGGTATTACCAATATTGATCCCCTTAAATACGGGCTCCTCTTTGAGCGCTTTTTGAATCCCGATCGCGTTTCCATGCCGGATATCGATGTGGATTTTTGTTATGAACGGCGGGGCGAGGTAATCGACTACGTGGTGCAGAAATACGGCGCCGACCGGGTGGCCCAGATCATCACTTTCGGCACTATGATGGCGCGGGCGGCCATCAGGGATGTGGGCAGGGCCATGAACATACCTTACGGGGAAGTAGACCGGGTGGCCAAAATGGTCCCCGCCGAACTCAACATGACGATTGAAAAGGCCCTTGCTGAGTCGCCCGACTTAAAGGAAATTTACGAGCGCGATCCTCAAGTGAAAAAGCTCATCGATACGGCAGCCGCTTTAGAAGGTATGCCCAGGCACGCTTCTACCCATGCCGCCGGTGTGGTTATCACCAGAGACCCGCTCACGCACTACCTGCCCCTTTACAAGGCTTCCGACGGGCCCGTGACCACCCAGTTTCCCAAAGAAACGGTGGAGGAACTGGGCCTTTTAAAGATGGACCTCTTGGGTTTGAGGACGCTTACGGTCATAAGCGATGCTGTGGAGCTGATAAAAGCAACCGCCGGTGTGGAAATCGATATCAACGCCGTCCCTATGGACGATAAAAAAACGTATGAAATGCTTTCCCGGGGAGAGACAAAAGGGGTCTTCCAGTTGGAGAGCAGCGGAATGCGCGCCATCCTGCGCGACTTAAAGCCCGGGGTCTTTGAAGATATAATTGCCCTGGTAGCCCTTTACCGTCCGGGGCCGCTGGGCAGCGGCATGGTGGAAGACTTCATTAAGAGCAAGCACGGCCAAACTAAAGTTAAGTACCTGCACCCCAAGCTGGAACCCATTTTAAAGGACACCTACGGCGTTATTCTCTACCAGGAGCAAGTAATGCGCATTGCCAGCGACCTGGCCGGCTTTTCCTTAGGGGAAGCCGACCTTTTGCGACGGGCGATGGGCAAGAAAAAACCGGAAATAATTGCCGGGTTGCGCTCGCAGTTTGTCGAGGGGGCCGTGAAAAATGGCGTGGATGAAGGGGTTGCCGGACAGATCTTTGACCTTATGGAGTACTTCGCCGGCTACGGTTTCAATAAGTCCCACTCGGCAGCTTACGCCATGGTCTCTTACCAGACGGCTTACTTAAAAGCCAACTACCCCCTGCAGTACATGGCCGCGCTGCTCACTTCGGTTGTAGATAACACGGATAAGGTAGCGTCTTACATTGAAGAGTGCCGCCGCTTAGGGATAGAGGTGCTGCCTCCGGATGTCAACGAGAGCCGTGAGAGCTTTACCGTCGTCGGCAATAAAATCCGATTTGGCCTTGCCGCGGTAAAAAATGTAGGTCTGGGGGCGGTGGAGTTAATCATCAAGTGCCGGGAGAAAGACGGTCCCTATACCGGTTTTGCCGATTTTTGCCGGAGGCTTGACCCGCGGGTCATAAACAAGAGAGTTTTGGAAAGCCTGGTCAAGTGCGGCGCCTTTGATTCCTTTGGCCACCCGCGCGCCCAGCTGATGGCCTCAGTGGATGCCGCTTTAGACTTAGCCCAGCAGTCGCAAAAGGAGAGGGAGAGGGGACAGATTTCGCTGTTTGACCTCATGGGAACTAATGAACGGGAGATTGCCAGTCTGCAAATGCCCCAAATCGGTGAATACCCGGAAGGTGAAATGCTGGCCCTGGAAAAGGAAACACTGGGGCTGTACATTAGCGGGCACCCCCTGGCGCGCTACCGCGAAGATTTAAACCGCCTGGTCACGGCTACGGCTGCTGAACTGGCAGAGATGGCTGACAATGAGGAGGCAGTGCTGGGCGGCCTGATTACTTCCGTCAAAAAAAAGAACACCCGCAAGGGTGAAGTTATGGCGGTTATAAATTTGGAGGACCTCACCGGAAATGTGGAGGTGGTAGTCTTCCCGCGCCCTTACCAGCAGTGCAAAGCAAATATTAAAGTAGACGGGGTAGTGATAGTAAAAGGTACCGTCAGGATAAGCGGCGAAGAGGTCAGGCTGGTGGCAGAGGAGGTTTTGCCGCTGGAAAGCATGCTGGACGCAGAGCTGCACTTAAAGCTGGAGAGTGCCAGCACTCCTCTTTTGGACCAGATCCACCTCATTTTGAGCAGCTTTCGGGGGAGTTCACCGGTTTACCTGCACTTTGACCGGGAGAAAAAAGTGCTGGAAGTGGGCGAAAACTACTACGTGGACCTGGACAGCCAGGCAGTGGGAAGGCTTAAAGAGATTCTGGGCTCCTCACGCGTGGCGGTGAGGCGAAGGCTTGTGACGGAAAAAGCGCCTCATAAGGCGCCTCATAATGAAAATAGTAGTAACCAGAACGATAATAAAGCTAAAAAGAGGAAGTTTTTTAGCATTCTCGAGCTCTAAATGGGTGTGTAACGTGCGGGATGCTTGTCAAATACTTTGCGGTATGGTATGATTTTTTTTGTAAATAAAGGAAATGCCGGGAGTGAGTAATTTGGTTGAGCCCTGGGAAATTGCAGGGGAGTACGTAGTGATAAAGGCTCTGGAAAACGGGGTTACCATTATAGGGCTGACCCGCGGCAAAGACACCAAGTTTCACCACACTGAAAAGCTGGATAAAGGGGAAGTGATGATAGCCCAGTTCACCGAGCATACGTCAGCCATCAAAATAAGGGGCAAGGTTGAGCTATTGACTAAGCACGGCCGTCTCCGTACCGATGAGTAGAGGCTGTACTTAAAAGTATCCAGGGCGGAAGCTCTGGATATACTTGTTTTTATGGAGCGGCATGCTGTATAGTGGATGCAGAGATCCTTAATTTATGAAAACATATGAAGACACGGCAGACGCGCTTTAAGAGGGGGCCTAATCGTGTGGACGGTTGTTTATATCGCACCTAACACGGATGAAGCAAAAGAGCTGAAGGAGATCCTCCAAAAGGAAGGTTTTTTGGTGAAATTAAGGCCAATTGGCATTTCACATGAGGGCAGCACAAGTTCAGTAGAAATTTTAGTGCCTGAATCCGAAGTGCAAGATGCCTTAGAAATAATAAACGGTCTTTAAAAATTAAAAAAACTGCGGGTAAGTGAATTTTTATTTTTGTTGGGGGGTTATTTTTTGGTTTTGGATTTTTTGCGCAAACAAAAATATATTACCGTCCAGCCCGGCCAAGAGATTACCGGCACGCGCGGAGCTGTGGAAAGTGTATGGGTAAAGTGTGAGCGCTGCGGGGAGATCATTTTTAACCGCGATCTGGAAAGGAATTTTAAAGTCTGCCCTAAATGCGGCTTTCATTTCCGACTCTCTGCCCCGGAGAGAATAGCTCAGGTGGCCGATGAGGGCAGCTTTACAGAAATGGATGCCGATCTCCTCCCTGTCAACCCCTTTAACCTGGCCGACTACGAAGAAAGGCTGGCAAGGGCCTGCCGCAGTACCGGCTTAAACGAGGCAGTGGTCTGCGGGGAGTGCACCGTCGAAGGTTTACCAGCAGTATTGGTAGTGATGGACGCCCGCTTTATGATGGCCAGCATGGGCACGGTGGTGGGTGAAAAAATCACCAGGGCGGCTGAAGCGGCCATAGAGCGCCAAAAACCCCTGATTATTTTTTCTGCTTCAGGGGGAGCCCGCATGCAGGAAGGGATGCTTTCATTGATGCAGCTGCCCAAGACGGTAAGTGCGGTGTCTAAATTGGGCAAAGCGGGCCTTTTGTACATTTCTGTGCTCACCGATCCCACTACCGGCGGTGTTAGTGCCAGTTTTGCCGCGCTCGGTGACATTATTATCGCCGAGCCGGGGGCGCTGATTGGCTTTGCCGGTCCCCGCGTTATTGAACAGACCATACGCCAAAAACTGCCCGAGGGATTTCAGCGCGCTGAATTTTTAAAGCAGCACGGTTTTATAGATTTGATAGTTCCGCGGCCCCAATTAAAAGAAACCCTGGCCAAGCTGTTAGACCTGCACCTGCGAAAGGAGGCTTAAACCGTGCCGGCTGTATTGGATTTTGAGCGTCCTATCCACGAATTAGAACAGAAAATTAACGAACTTAAGAAGTTTGCCGCTGAAAAAGGGATTGACCTTAGCAATGAGATAGCCATTTTAGAGAACCGGGCCAGGGAGGTCAGGGAGTCTATTTACGGTCACCTTACCTCCTGGCAGAAAGTGCAGATCGCCAGGCACCCCGAGCGGCCTAACACCTACGACTACATTAATTACCTGTTTACAGATTTTATTGAGCTGCACGGTGACCGCTTTTTTGGCGATGACCCCGCCGTAGTAGGTGGCATAGGCCGTTTTCAGGGCCGGGCCGTTACGGTGATAGGTCATTTAAAAGGAAAGGATACTAAAGAAAACTTAGCCAGAAATTTCGGTATGGCCCATCCGGAAGGTTACCGCAAGGGCATGCGCCTGATGAGGCAGGCGGAAAAGTTCGGCCGGCCGGTGATATGCTTTATTGATACACCGGGGGCTTACCCCGGGATAGGGGCCGAGGAAAGGGGCCAGTTCGAGGCCATTGCCAGCAGTATTATGACCATGGCTACCTTAAAGACGCCCATAATTTCGGTAGTTATCGGCGAGGGCGGCAGCGGCGGGGCCATAGCTTTTGGCGTGAGCGACCGCATACTCATGCTGGAGTACACTATTTATTCAGTTATTTCCCCGGAGGGTTACGCCAGCATTCTCTATAAAGACGCATCTAGAGCCCGTGAGGCAGCAGATGAGATTAAAATTACAGCTTCTGACCTGTTTGATCTGGGCATTATTGACCGGGTGGTGCCCGAACCCGCCGGAGGCGCTCACCGGGACCCGGAAACTGCGGCCAAGAATCTGGGCGAGGTTTTAGCCGAAGCCTTGGAAGAGGTGTTCAAAGTGCCGGTTGACCAGCTGGTGCCGTACCGATACCAAAAGTTCAGGACTATGGGGAACAATTTTTTACGGACAGGGCCGGTTTTCTAAATTTCATAAGCGGGTGAAAAAGCCGCAATAATATTAGCATCAGGGTCAGTTGCAAGCCACTTTGTTAATTTTAAGGGGGTAAGGCGACGTTGCAGAGGATAGCGCTTTTGACGAGCGGCGGCGATTCACCCGGCATGAATGCCTGCATTAGAGCAGTGGTGCGCAAAGCTATATACCACGGTTTGGAAGTGCTGGGCATAAGAAGGGGCTTTAATGGTTTTGTAGAGGCCGATGTGGTGCCTATGGGCCTTGGCTCTGTGGCGGATATTATTCACCGCGGGGGAACCATACTGCACACGGCCCGCTCGGAACAGTTTCTGACACCCGAAGGAAGGGCTAAGGCTTTTGAAAACGTCAGGCGGTTTGGCATTCAGGGCTTAGTGATTATTGGCGGGGACGGCTCGTTGCGCGGTGCCAGGATATTTAACCAAGAGTACGGGCTGCCGGTAGTGGGCGTGCCGGGAACTATTGATAACGACATTCCCGGCACTGACCAGACTATAGGCTTTGATACCGCGGTTAATACTGCCGTGGAGGCCATTAATAAAATCCGGGATACGGCTACCTCCCACGAACGTACTTTTGTAGTCGAGGTAATGGGCAGAAAGTGCGGTTTTCTTGCTCTGGCTGCCGGGCTGGCTGGGGGAGCGGAAACCATCCTTTTGCCGGAACGGCCGTTTAATTACGACGAGATATGCGAGCGCCTTTTGCGGGGTTTGCGGCGCGGCAAACTGCACAGCATCATTGTGGTAGCGGAAGGTGCGGCCAGCGGTATTGAGGTGGCCAAGAACATCAGGGAGCGCACAGGTTTTGATACCAAGGTGACTATTTTGGGGCACCTGCAGCGGGGAGGCTCTCCCACAGCCAGTGACCGGATTCTGGCCAGCCGCCTGGGGGCAAGGGCGGTAGAAGTGCTGATGGAAGGGGGAACAAGGGCTATGGTGGGAGTAAAGGGCGGAAGGATGGTAGTTATGAATATAGAGGCTGCCCTGGCCGAGCCGCGCTCCTTCGATGCAGAAGTGTTTAATTTGGCCGGTATACTGTCCATTTAGCAGGGTTTTACAAGATTAATAACGGGAGGTTGTTTTGTGCGCCGGACAAAGATCGTCTGTACAATAGGTCCTGCCAGCGACGACTTAGGAGTGTTAAAAAGGATGCTCCTGGCCGGGTTGAATGTTGCCCGGCTGAATTTTTCGCACGGCACGCACGAAGAGCACGGGCGCCGCATAGAACTTATCCGGCAGGCAGCGGCTGAGGTGGGTAAAAATGTAGCCATTATGCTGGACACCAAAGGGCCGGAAATAAGGTTGGGGGTTTTGGCCGAAGAGCCGGTTGTTTTGCGGGAAGGCGACCTCGTTAAAATAACCACAGAAGAGGTTTTGGGCAGCCGGGATACTCTGCCCGTCAATTACCCCGACCTGCCCAAGGAAGTGCGGGAAGGGGATAGGGTCCTGCTGGCGGACGGGTTGGTAGCTTTAAAGGTGATCGCAGTAGGCGAGAAAGAAGTGCACTGCCGGGTAGAAAACGGCGGTGAAATTACCAGCAAAAAAGGTGTTAATGTTCCCGGTGCAGCGGTGAGCCTGCCTGCCGTAACCGAAAAAGATGTAGAAGATATAAAATTTGGCGTTGGGCACGGAGTGGACTTTATAGCCGCCTCTTTTGTCAGGAAGGCTGCCGACGTTCTGGCTATCCGCCGGCTGTTAGAGGAAAACGGCTCTTACGCCGATATCATAGCCAAGATTGAAAACGCGCAGGCAGTAGAAAATTTAGATGAAATTATCAATGTCGCCGATGGTATAATGGTAGCAAGAGGAGATCTGGGGGTGGAAATACCGGCAGAGGAGGTGCCGCTTCTCCAAAAAGTCATTATCGAAAAGTGCAACAGGGCCGGCAAGCCGGTGGTCACGGCTACCCAGATGCTGGAATCAATGATCCATAACCCGCGGCCTACCAGGGCTGAGGCCAGCGACGTGGCCAATGCCATTTTTGACGGTACCGATGCGGTAATGCTCTCCGGCGAAACGGCAATCGGCAAGTACCCGGTAGAAGCAGTGGAAACAATGGCGCGCATAGCAGCGCGCGCTGAGGCGGCCTTAAATTATGACGAAATTTTAGTGAAAAAGAGGGGGCTTTTCCCCGGCGGCTCGGTTACTGATGCCGTCAGTTACGCCACTTGTGCCACGGCGCACCAACTGGGAGCAGCTGCCATTATTACTTCTACCGAGTCGGGATACACGGCGCGGATGGTTGCCAAGTACAGGCCGCACTCGCCCGTAGTGGCGGTTACCCCTCACGCTGCCGTTTTGCGCAAGCTGGCTTTAGTGTGGGGTGTCCAGCCCCTCCTCTGCGGGGCGCGCGGGAATACCGACGAAATACTGGCGGCGGCAGTGGAAGTTTCGTTAAAAGCTGGGCTTATAAAGGGTGGTGACTTGGTGGTTATGACAGCAGGAGTGCCTGCCGGCGTTCGGGGGACTACTAATTTAATGCGCGTTCACACAGTGGGAAGCATTATTGCCCGCGGCACCGGGATTGGGCAGAGAGCGGTGACGGGCACGGCGCGAGTGTCACGTACGGCGGCTGAGGCTTTAAAGAAAATGCATCCCGGCGATGTGCTGGTAGTGCCGGCTACCGGCCGCGAATTTATCCCGGTGATGGAAAAGGCCGCGGCGGTAGTGACCGAAGTGGGAGGGCTTACTTCGCACGCCGCCATTGTCTGCCTCCAGTTCGGCATCCCGGTGGTAGTCGGAGTAGAGGGTGCTACTTCTGTTATACCGGACGGCGAGGTGATCACTGTCGACGGCCAGCGAGGCCTTATTTACAACGGAGCAGCAAAAGTGCTGTAGGAAGATTGCAGTGCCGGCCTTTATAAAAACAGTGTAAGCTGGCTCTCCCGGCGGGAATGATAATAAAGAGGTTAAAAGCAATGGCTTTAACCCCACAACTTTTTGCGGCTGGGAGGGTTACTTTGTTAGATTATATAAAAAGCTACCTTTCTTCCTTTGGCTTGGCCGGCCTTTTGCTGGGTGTTTTTATCGAGGCAACCGGTGTACCCTTTCCCGGGGGAGTGATGGTGGTCATTGCCGGTTTTTTAGTAAACGAGGGCAGGCTTAATTTTGGAAGCGCTCTGGCGGTTGTCTTGGCAGGGTACACGGCCGGATCACTGCTGGCTTACACGGCCGGCCGGTGCATAGGGCTGCCGTTTTTAATGCGCTGCGGCAAGCTTTTGCGTGTCTCACCTGCTAAGCTGGAGCGGACGCGGTCCTTGCTCTTTTATTCGGCACCGGCTTTCATTGTGGCAGGGCGGTTTTTTCCGGGTTTGGGCAACCTCACGCCGTACATGGCGGGGGTAAGCCGCATTGGCCCGGCGGTTTTTCTCTTCTATAACACCATTTTTGCCGCCGGCTGGGCAACACTCTACCTTTTGCTGGGTATGTTTTTTGGTTATAACTACCATGCCGTGGCCGGACGGGTTAATAACGGACTGGTTATTTTTGGTCTTTGTATGCTGGCTTTTTGGGCGGCCGGCAAGTATTTTCTGGCTTTGTGGAGAAAAAGGGTTAAAACAAAAGGTGTAAGTTGAAAAGTTTATATTACTGTATTTTAACATAAATCGTCTTGTCCTGTTCGTCGAGCACGGCATTGTACCTTCCCGTTTGAGTAATGCCAAAATGCTTAAAAAAGCCGCGCGCGCCAATTCTATTGTTTTTGATTTTAAGCCCGTTTTCTGCGCTGCCGGGCCTTATCCTGATGGTTTTGCCGCTGACGTCATAAGCGAGTTCGGCGTACACAGCATTAAACCACGCAGCTAGTTTTTTGTTAAGTGATAAATGGTTTTTGGATAGGGTGACAAGAGTTTCTTTTCCCAAACGGGGCCTGTATACTTCAAAAGCCACCTTTACCGGCTCCTTTCAAGCCTGCCTTTAAGAATCAGGGCTTTGTTTTATAACTTATATTATATTTTGAAACGAGGCAAACTGTAACGAGTTTGATTTAGAGCAAAAGGAGGAAGGGCTGTGTTAAATCTCTTGGGAAAACTGGTGGGTAAAACAATTTCGGCTGGCAGGAAAGCAGAGGTAAAATGCAACTGTTGTGGGGAAACTGTTTTTTCGGTGGGGGAAGAAAATTCTAATATCTACATTTGTCAAAATTGCAATAAGTTAATTTATTACGTCGATCCCGCATTACTCGACGATAAAGTGACACCTTTAAGCTTGGGCTGGCTTAAGAAAAAGCCCAAATAATTAAATTAAAGGGGGCTTAATTTTAGCAAGCCCCCTGTTAATTTTCTTTTTTGTTAA
>CAZLAK010000037.1:0-15370 GCA_964557545.1 uncultured Pelotomaculum sp. | reverse complement strand
CAGGCTGCGGTTAGAAGCCAAGGTTAGCTGAGATTTATAGTTAATGCCGAAAAATATGAAATATTGTTGACACGTATTTTATGTATATCTTATAATAACGGCTATAATGAAAGCTATTCTGATTAACTCTGTACTGATCTAAAATAAATATAATTAAAAATAATTTTAAGAGTAACGGGGATAGCAAAGCAATACGCTTATTGTACCAAATTTGTCCCCAAAATGCCCGGGTAGAGGGCGGGGGTAAGTATACCTAATTATAATAACATGCCAAAGGCCTGCCAAGGAGGGTTAGTTATTGTAGGAAAGAGCCTCTCGTCCCTAAATAACGGGACGGGGGGTTTTTATTTTGAAATAAAGTTTTACGTGTAAGGGGAGGAAAGTGTTATGCCGCAGATTCTATTCAGGGAAGAGCGCTGTAAGGGATGTAAACTGTGTGCGACAGCATGCCCAAGAAAATTAATTGTCATGTCTGAGCGGATTAATGAGATGGGTTACCACCCGGCTGCGATTGTGGATGCGGATAAATGTACGGGCTGTGCTTTGTGTGCTATAATGTGCCCGGATTTAGTAATTGAAGTGGTGAAGTAAATGAGGGGGGAAGATGTTTTGAAGAGGGTTTTAATGAGGGGAAATGAAGCGATCGGAGAAGGAGCAGTAAGGGCTGGCTGCCGCTATTTTTTTGGCTATCCCATAACTCCCCAAAGCGAACTGACTCATTACCTGGCCAAAAGGCTGCCGGAGGTGGGCGGGCTGTACCTGCAAGCGGAAAGCGAGGTAGCCTCTATCAATATGGTTTACGGTGCAGCGGCTGCTGGTGCTAGGGTGATGACCTCCTCCTCAGGTCCGGGGATAAGCCTCATGCAAGAGGGGCTGTCTTACCTTGCGGGGGCCGAACTTCCCTGCGTCGCGGTTAATATGATGCGCGGTGGTCCCGGTTTGGGCAACATTGCTCCTTCACAGGCCGATTACTTCCAGGCTACTAAAGGAGGCGGTCACGGGGACTACCGGCTTATCGTCCTGGCTCCTAGTTCTGTACAGGAGCTCTACGACATGATGAGGTGGGCTTTCGACCTAGCCGACCGTTACAGAAATCCTGTTATGGTCATGGCCGACGGTATAATGGGCCAAATGATGGAGCCGGTGGAGTTATCAGAAGATACGGATGTTGAAGTACCGCCCAAGCCTTGGGCAGCAACAGGCCGTATAGATCACACGGGCAGAAATGTAATAAATTCTTGCTACGTTATACCTGAAGAACTGGAAGGGGTAAACAGGCGCCTGCAGGAAAAGTACGCACGCATTGTGGAAGCCGAACAGGTCTGCAGCGGGTACATGCTGGAAGGGGCCGAGATTTTAGTGGTGGCTTTTGGCACAGCTTCCCGCATATCTATGGCGGCAGTAGAAAGGGCGCGTCTTGAAGGCATACCTGCCGGGCTTATCAGGCCTATAACCCTGTGGCCGTTTCCTGCGCGTTTTATAGAAAAACACTGCACAAATGCTAAGTGTTTTTTGACAGTGGAATTGAATGCCGGCCAAATGGTAGAAGATGTAAAATTAGCGGTTAACGGTAGGGCACCGGTATACGGTTACGGCCGTATGGGCGGTATGATCCCAACAGCAAGGGAAATTTTGGAGCAGATTAAAGAGCTGTACAGAGGGGGTGCCGCTGCTTGAAAAAAGTTTTTACCAGACCCAGATCTTTAAGGGATGTTCCTTTTCATTACTGCCCCGGTTGTTCGCACGGTATTGCCCACCGGTTGGTCTGCGAGGTTATCGACGAACTCGGAATCCAAGATATTTCTATTGGTATAGGTTCCGTGGGCTGTTCTTTTTTTACCATTGATTATTTTGACATAGACATGGTACAGGCGGCTCACGGCCGGGCTCCCGCAGTTGCTACCGGTGTTAAGAGAGTGTTGCCGGAGAGGGTGGTCTTTACTTACCAGGGTGACGGAGACCTGGCTGCCATTGGTACCGGCGAGTTTATTCACGCGGCCGCACGCGGGGAAAAGATTACGGTAATATATATCAATAACGCTGTTTACGGCATGACGGGCGGCCAGATGGCCCCGACAACACTTCTTGGCCAAAAGACCAAAACTACTCCTTTGGGCAGGAACAGCGAAATTAACGGCTTTCCACTGAAAGTTTGTGAGATGCTGGTGCCGGTTGAGGGAGCGGCCTACATTGCCAGAGTAGCACTTCACAAGCCTAAAGAGGTAATCGGTGCTAAAAAAGCAGTAAAAAGGGCTTTTGAGGTGCAAATGAAGGGTTTGGGTTTTTCCCTGGTCGAAGTGCTTTCCGCCTGCCCGACTAACTGGAATTTAAGCCCGCTTGAAGCGTTATCGTGGGTAGAAGAGAAAATGGCGAGTTATTATCCTCTAGGTGAGTTTAAAGTGCCGAAAGGGGTGGAATAAAATTATGCCAGAAGAGATTTATATAGCGGGATTTGGCGGCCAGGGAGCTCTTTCTATGGGGCAGATGCTGGCTTATGCAGGGCTGGCAGAAGGCAAAAACGTATCTTATGTGCCTTTTTACGGAGTAGAAAAACGCGGCGGGGTAGCCAATTGCGGGGTTATAATTTCCGACCAACCTGTAAATTGCCCCATTGTATTTGAGCCTACAGTGCTCATTGCTATGAATAACTCATCCCTCAAAAGACACGAATCTTCTGTTGTGCCCGGGGGTCTTGTAATTATTAACTGGTCCTTAGTCGACTCAGAAGTAGAAAGGGAAGATGTAAAGGTAGTCGGGGTGAGAGCCAGCGAACTGGCAGAAGAAATGGGCGATGTGCGGGTAGCCAACAACATAATCTTAGGGGTTCTTTCGGAGATTACAGGTGTTGTTTCAGAGTGGGCCTTAAAGCGTGCTTTGGAGGAGGTAATTCCTGAGCGCCACCGTGATTTGATGGATGTAAATATACGAGCTTTAGAAAAAGGTGCTAGTTTATGGCAGAGTGTGAGGGCGGGCACGCTTGCTACAGAGAACAGGTTCGTTTTTTGCCGGGGATTTTCTTTTTATAAAAATGGTGTAAGGAAGGCTTAAATATGGTTAACGCCGACCGCCTCCTGCAAGAATTTATAGAGCTTGCCAAAGTGTACAGCCCTTCGGGCAGAGAAGGGCGCATGGCCGCTGTTTTAAAAGATAAGCTGGTCCAATTAGGATTGGAGGTAATTGAAGATGACGCCGGCCCCTTGGCAGGATCGGATACAGGAAACATTATTGCCAGAATGCCTCCGGGAACTCACGGCGGGCGCGTGATCATGTTTTGCGCCCACATGGACACGGTCGAGCCGGCAGAAGGTGTGGAGCCGGTTGTGGAAGGAGGTATTGTGAGGTCACGCGGCAATACTGTTTTGGGTGCCGATGATAAAGCAGGAATTGCAGCTATTCTCGAGGCTTTGAGGGTGGTGAAGGAAAACAGTATTGAGCACGGCGGCATAGAGGTTGTCTTTACTGTCCACGAGGAAGGGGGTCTTTTGGGGGCTAAAAATCTGGATTTCAGCCTTCTTCGAGCTAAGGCAGGTTTTGTTTTAGACAGCGACGGGCAGCCCGGCACCATTGTCACTATGGCTCCCTCGCAGGACAAAATAGAGGCCATTGTTTTTGGCAAGTCTGCTCACGCCGGGTTAAACCCTGAAGAGGGCATAAATGCTATACAAGCTGCTTCGGCGGCTATTGCCCGCATGAAACTGGGCAGGATTGATTATGAAACAACGAGCAACATCGGTGTTATTTCCGGCGGCAAAGCGACAAATATAGTGCCGGATAAGGTGGTTATCCAGGGAGAGGCCAGGAGCCACGATGAAAATAAGTTAAGGGCCCAAACAGAACACATGTGCCGGTGTTTAAGAGAAGCCGCGGCAGAGTACGGCGGTAGGGTAGAGGTAATGGTGGAAAACCAGTATCGCTCTTTTCACTTAAAAGAAGATTCTCTGCCGGTAAAAATTGCTGCCGGGGCAGCGGCTAGATTAGGTTTTACTCCCAGTATAGTAAAAACTGGCGGGGGTAGTGATGCTAATATTTTTAATGAGAGGGGAATCCCCTCAGTAGTGCTCGGCATTGGCATGAAAAAAGTCCATACCACCCAAGAGTACATCAGCTTGGAAGATTTAACAGCTGATGCCCGCTATATAGTCGAAATCATAGAAAAAGCCCGGGAGCTTTAAGTTATAGGCGGTTAATTTTAAAGTAAGCGCAATTTTGACATGGGGTTGACAATTACCCGGTTTGCTGTTAATATTTTTTTAAGCTCAATGTAAACTGGTGTATTAATATAAGGTTTACAATTGGGGGTGTTTAGTTATTTACGCACTTATAACATAAAAATAACAGTACATTTCAAAAATATTAAACGTTTAAGTTTTAGGAGGATGGTATTAAGTGAGCAATATTACGGCGCGTGATATGACTTTGGCCGCCATCTTTGCTGCCTTGACGGCCGTAGCGGCTATGCTCGTAAGATATGGAGGCAGTGTAGTCCCGTTTAGTCTGGTTCCTTTTGTTGCCATGCTGGCAGGGGGTATTTTAGGGGCAAGGCTGGGTGCGTTGAGCATGATTATATATATCCTCATCGGCCTTGCCGGCATACCCGTATTTGCTAAGCCTCCTTTCGGAGGGCCCGCTTACGTCCTGCAGCCGACTTTTGGTTTTTTGCCGGGGTTTGCAGCAGGAGCTTATGTTATTGGGTCCTTATTAAAAGACAGGGCAAAGGCCGGCATAATGAGGTATATTTTTTCGATGGTGGCGGGTTTAGCTGTTTTTTACCTGGTGGGGCTGCCGTACCTTTATTTGATTTTAAGGTTTTATTTAGGACAAAGTATTTCTTTGGGCAAACTGCTGGCTATCGGCTTTACTCCTTTTATCTTGCTGGACTTAGTAAAAGCTGTGGCTGCTGCGTTTTTAGCCAGGTCGGTTTGTAGAAGGCTTTCTTTGATTTCTCCCGGAACAGGAGAAGTAAAAAATTAGAAAATATTTCATTTCACCGGCAACTAACCGTATAGAAAGGTTATTAGTTGAATATTTTTTTCTAAATGTAATATAAATGTTGTGTATTTGCTTTACAGATATTTTTAGTTAAAGAGGAGCTGGAAGGGTTGGCCGGCTTTTTCTTATTACCAGCCGTAAAAAGGTTTCTTTTGGCCAGTTGGCCCGTATGCTTGACAGCGGGGCTGGCTTTTTTTCTCGGGGTGTCACTGGGTATTTACTGGGCCAGCTGTCTTCCTGCCGACCAGGTGAGTGAGGCAGTCCTTTGCCTGGATAATTTTCTATTTAAGGCGGGATCGGTAGAAATAAATCAGACATTTGCTTTGAGAGAAGCAATGACCAGTAATGTAAAACCTTTTCTTTTCTTGTATTTGCTCGGTTTGACAATAATAGGTCTGCCGGTTATATTAGGAATAGTTTTTGCCCGCGGTGGGGCCCTGGGATTTACTGCCGGTTTTTTATGCCAGAATAAGGGCTTTAGCGGAGTCTTGATTGCATTAGCCGCGTTGCTGCCCCATAACCTTCTTTTAGTCCCCTTGCTCATTTTTAGTTCTGCGGCCTCGCTGTCATTTACCATTCTCTTAGTACGCCGCTTTTTTAATTCTAAAGTCGTGGTATGGCCTAGTTTTATTCTATACAGTTCATTTATGCTGTTATCTGTAGTTCTCACGCTTATAGCTTCTTTGATAGAAGTATATATAAACGTTTATTTAATTAAGGCTGCTCTGCTTTATATAATTTAAAAGTTTTTATTAAGAAGGGAATACGGTGTTTTTGTGGAAATAATACCCTGTGAGGGGATTTTTTTTATTCTAAGATTCGGCGGAGGGCTAAAAAGTGATCACCCTCTTAGAAGAGTTTATTTATCACCTTCAAGTAGAGAGGGGCCTTTCACAAAACACGATTGTTTCTTACCGTACAGATCTAAAGAATTACTTTGATTTTTTGTCGCGTTATCAAAAAAAGCCCGGTGGGGAAGAAGACCGGGAAAACGTCCGCGCCTATTTTTATCACCTGCAAATGACAGGCAGTTCCCCTGCCACTATTTCCAGGCGTATGGCAGCTATAAGGGCATTTTACGGCTATCTAGTAGCAGCAGGTCTATTGAAAAAGAATCCGCTGGCAGTTATGGAGTCGCCCCGGCCGGTCAGAAGGCTGCCGCATGTCTTAAGCGTCGGGGAAGTAGAGCGCCTCTTGTCCCAACCCAAAGGTCGTGATCCGGCGTCGCTGAGGGACAGGGCCATAATCGAGCTCCTTTACGCTACCGGCTTGAGGGTGTCAGAAGTCATTTCCTTAAACTTAGGAGACATTAATTTAGAGAACGGATTTCTTCGCTGTATGGGCAAGGGCTCTAAAGAAAGGCTGGTCCCAGTTGGCGAGGTAGCCTTAAAAGCTTTAGAAGAATACCTTAAAAAAGGGAGGAGTAGACTAACCGGCAGGAAGAGCACAAGCGCGTTATTCTTAAATCAGCACGGCAGGCGGCTTACCAGGCAGGGGGTTTGGAAAATATTGAAAAAATATGCCGGTTTGGCAGGTATAAAGACCAAATTGACACCGCATACAATAAGACATTCTTTTGCCACTCACCTTTTAGAATGCGGCGCAGACTTGCGCTCTGTACAGGAGATGCTGGGGCATTCTGATATCAGTACCACACAGATTTACACCCACTTAACCGCAAAAAGGTTGAAAGAGGTTTACAGCCGCACTCATCCCCGGGCTTAAGTTATGCTTTATTTAATTTAATATTAAAGGATGTTTTTAAATGAAAAGGGTGGTCTTACTAATATTGGACGGCGTCGGTGTGGGGGAGCTTCCCGATGCCGGCTCTTATGGTGACGAGGGAACAAACACACTTGCTCATACGGCCGCGGCTGTAGGGGGGCTTGTCCTGCCCAACCTGGGCAGTCTGGGTATTGGCAACATTGTAGATATTGCAGGCGTGCCGCCGGCACACCTGCCGCGGGCTTCTTTTGGCCGCATGGCAGAGCTTTCTCCGGGTAAGGACACTACGACCGGCCACTGGGAGCTAGCAGGCCTTATTCTGGAAAGGCCTTTTCCCGTCTACCCAGAAGGTTTTCCGCCGGAGCTGATCGCGGCTTTTGAAGAAAAAATAGGCAGGAAAGTTATTGGCAACGTAGCTGCTTCCGGCACGGAAATAATTGAAAAGTTAGGCGAAGAACACGTGCGGACAGGCTGTCCCATTGTGTACACTTCCGCCGACAGTGTCTTTCAAGTAGCTGCCCACGAGGAAGTGATTCCCGTAGAAGAACTGTACAAAATCTGCCGCATTGCCAGGGAATTGCTGCAGGGTGAGCATGCCGTTGGCAGGGTGATTGCCAGACCTTTTGTGGGAAAACCGGGGTGTTTTAAACGCACAAAGAGAAGGCATGATTTTTCTTTAAGGCCGCCGGGCAGGACCGTACTTAACCTGTTAGCGGAGAACGGTCACCAGGTGACGGCTGTGGGAAAGGTAGCCGATATTTTTGCCGGCGACGGGATCACCAGGACGGTAGTTGCTTCCGGTAACGAAGAATGTTTTAATAAAACACTAGAACTGCTTTTGGAAGGGACGGAAGGCCTTATTTTTACGAATCTGGTCGACTTTGATACATTGTACGGTCACCGCAATGATGTACAGGGGATGGCCAGGGCCCTTAATGACCTGGACAAAAGGCTGCCGCAGCTGCTGGATGTCGTGGGTGAAGACGAGGTGCTGATAATTACGGCAGATCATGGCTGTGACCCTACAACGCCGGGAACTGACCATACGCGCGAGTACGTGCCGCTTTTAATTTACGGCGGGCAGGTGAGGGGCGGTGTTGACCTGGGTGTGCGAAAAACCTTTGCCGACGTGGCGGCTACGGTGGCTGAAATTTTTGGCTACCGGTTTGGTCCCGGCACTAGCTTTTGGCATGAAGTAAAGATGCTTTAGGGGGAAAAGGCGGTGCGGATGTACGATATTATAACCAAAAAGAAGGAAGGGCAGGAGATTAGCAAGGAAGAGATTGAATTCTTTGTCCGGGGTTTTACCGCTGGTGAAATACCGGATTACCAGGCAGCAGCTCTGCTTATGGCCGTGTGCCTGCGCGGCCTTAGCAGCGAGGAGACAGCACACCTGACCAAAGTTATGGCCGGTTCAGGGGAAAGAATAGATCTCAGCGGTTTGCCGGGAAGAAAAGTCGACAAGCACAGTACGGGCGGAGTTGGAGATAAAACTACACTGGTTTTACTGCCCCTCGTGGCGGCCGCTGGTTTAACTGTGGTTAAAATGGCCGGGCGGGGGCTAGGGCACACGGGGGGGACGATTGACAAGCTGGAGTCAATCCCCGGATTTAGAACTTCGCTGAAGCCCAGTGAGTTTTTGGAGCAGGCCCGGCGGGTCGGTGCAGTTATAGCTACCCAGACCGCAGAACTTACTCCCGCTGACCAGAAACTTTATTCACTGCGCAATGCTACTGCTACCGTGGACAGCCTGCCGCTTATTGCCAGCAGTGTGATGAGCAAGAAGATAGCAACCGGCGCGGATGCCGTCGTATTAGACGTAAAAGCCGGGAGCGGCGCTTTTATGAAGAGCGTGCACGAGGCGTTTGATTTGGCCCGTTTGATGGTGGAAATAGGTGAAAGGGCGGGATTGAAAACATTTGCCCTTGTCACCAATATGGACCAGCCCCTGGGGCGGGCAGTGGGCAATGCTTTGGAAGTTAAGGAAGCCGTTTTGACGTTAAAGGGCCAAGGACCTGCCGATTTACTGGAATTAACTCTTGCACTGGGTTCACTGATGCTGTTGGCCGGTGAACTTGCCGGCAGTTTGGAAGAGGGCCGGGAAATCCTTGCCGGGCTCTTGCAGAGCGGACGGGCTTTAGAGAAATTTAAAGAAATAGTTCTTGCCCAGGGCGGAGATATCCGTTTCATCGAAGATGAAGAAATTTTGCCCCATGCCCCATGTCAAGAAAACCTGATTTCAGCCGCATCTGGGTATATTTGGTCAGTTGACGCCGGTAAAGTGGGCAGGGCTGCGGTATTATTGGGGGCAGGCCGGGAGAAGAAAGACGAGAATGTGGATGCGGCGGTGGGCATTGTACTGAGAAAAAAAGTGGGCGAACCAGTAGATGCCGGTGAAGTGCTGGCCGAAATGCATGCATCTAAAGAAGACAAGTTGCTGAATGCTGGCGTGGTGCTGCACGGTGCGTTTGTTATAAGAGAACAAAAACCCCCTGCATTTCCGCTGATTCACGGTGCAGTGCCTTAAAGTTTAAGTTTTGCATCTTTAGGATAAATCCCCCCTTTTTTATACATAATAAAAGACGATGTACGATAAAAAAGGAGGGGTAATTTTGTCGAAATTAAAAGTAGCAGTTTTTGCTGTCTTTCTTTCCATTCTCCTTTTAAGTGTGGCTCACGAAGGATTTGCTCAACAGGAAGCGGCAAAGGATATAAAAGCTAGAGGTGTTACTCCTGCTGCTTTAGAAGTTAATGCTGAGTCAGCCATCCTCTTAGAACCTTACACCAATAAAATTCTTTTTGAGAAAGATCCCCACAAAAAGCTGCCTATGGCCAGTGTTACAAAACTCATGACCCTCCTTTTAGCCACTGAAGCTGTTGAAGAAGGCCGGTTTAAACTTACCGATAAGGTGGTGGCAAGTGAGAATGCTTGGGAAATGGGGGGGTCGCAGATTTACCTTGAGCCGGGCGAGGAAATGACACTGCGGGATCTCTTGCTGGCTGTCGGGCTGCAATCTGCTAACGATGCGAGCGTAGCCGTGGCCGAGTATATTGCCGGCAGTGAAGAAGATTTTGTTGCAGCCATGAATGAAAAGGCCCAGCGCCTTGGGCTTAAAAATACCCATTTTGTCAACTGTCACGGTTTAACGGCAGAAGACCACTATACCAGTGCTTACGACACGGCCATTATACTTAAAGAAGGCTTAAAGAGCCCCCTGTTTAGAAAGATCACTGCTATGAAGGAGTACGAGCTAAGGGGCGGCGCCTTTAAACTCTGGAATACTAACAAGCTGTTATGGTGGTACGATGGAGCCGATGCGGGCAAAACCGGCTGGACGGAGGCAGCCAAGTACTGTTTGGCTTCTTCGGCAGAAAGAAATGGCCTGCGTTTAATTTGTGTTGTATTGGGTGCGCCAGAGCCCGGAAGTCATTTTCAGGAATCAACCAAGCTCTACGATTACGGTTTTAACAGGTACAGGGCAGTCAATATTGCTCCGGCAGGTGAAGCAGTTGGGGAGGTAGAGGTAGGTAAGGGTTTAAAGGATAAGGTTTTGGCGCTGACCAAAGACCCCGTGCTGTTAGTTGTGCCAAAAGGAGAAGAGAAAGGTTTTGAGTCTTCTATAGAACTGCCGCATCATATCGATGCTCCCGTAACCAAGGGACAACAACTCGGCTGGTATGTGGTCACTAAAGGCGGTCAGGAATTCTTAAGGGTGGTTCTGGAGGCAGAAGAAGACATACCAAAAGCCGGCCTGTTACAGCAAGCAAAAAGGGTTCTCAAGGTAGTATTTTAAGGTTGGAAGGTGGGAACGGGGGCGGTTTGCAGGCCGTCGCCGTTTAGAGTTGGGCAGCAACTGTGAACTTTTTGGCCGGTGCTCTGTCAAATGATATCATGAGATAATTGAAAATATTACAACTTTTTTGTGTGCATTGACATGTGTTAACAGCGGTAATATAATAAGTCAAAATAATAGCTAATTATAAATTAATTAAATGAATATTTTGAACCTTCGGGGACTGGTGAAATTC
This sequence comes from uncultured Pelotomaculum sp., assembly GCA_964557545.1. Taxonomy (GTDB): domain Bacteria; phylum Bacillota; class Desulfotomaculia; order Desulfotomaculales; family Pelotomaculaceae; genus CAZLAK01. Next base: position 4,627 of record CAZLAK010000037.1, on the reverse strand, counting down.
CGTACCGGCGGTATGGCGTAAAAGCCGAGCCCGCGAACCCTACGGGGTTGATCCGGTGAGAGGCCGGGGCCGACAGTGAAAGTCTGGATGGGAGAAGGTTGAGGTAGTCCTTTACTTTTTGGTTTTTAGGGGACTCGTTATCCTGCATTTAATAACCCCGGGGTTAAAAACGGGGTTTTTAATTTTACCTCATAGAAGAGAAATAGTAGAAAAATGGGTGCAAAAATATAATGGACAAACAATTCATGAGACAAGCTTTAAGGCTTGCTATTAAAGGAAGGGGAAGAACCAGCCCAAATCCTTTAGTTGGGGCTTTAGTGGTTAAAGACGGTGTTGTGGTTGGGCGTGGTTTTCACGCTAAAGCCGGCACACCCCACGCCGAGATACACGCTTTAAAAGAAGCCGGTCACCGGGCCAAAGGAGCCACACTCTACGTAAACTTAGAGCCCTGTTGTCATTACGGCCGGACAGGACCTTGTACAGAAGCTATAATTGAAGCTGGCATTAAAAGAGTAGTTGTGGCTATGACAGATCCTAACCCGTTGGTAAGCGGCAAAGGCATTAAAAGACTTTTAGAAGCGGGTTTGGAGGTCACTGCCGGTGTTTTAGAAAAAGAGGCCCGGCAGCTAAATGAAGTTTTTGTAAAATATATTACTGCCGGCCGGCCCTTTGTAGTTTGTAAAGCAGCTGTCAGTTTGGACGGCAAAATTGCCACTCGCAGCGGTCAGTCCAAATGGATTACCTCCCCGGAGGCAAGGGCTTACGCCCACAGGCTGCGGGACTGGTATGACGCTGTTTTGGTAGGTATCGGGACAGTTTTGTCAGACGATCCCCTGCTCACAGCCCGCCTGCCCAACGGCAGAGGGCGCAATCCGGTGAAGGTAATCGTCGACAGCAAAGCGCGCATCCCTGTAAATGCCAGGGTTTTTTCAGAGGAATCACCTGCCCCTACAATTCTGGCAACTACTAAAGGAGCACCGCCAGAAAAACTTGAGGAGATTGCTGCAGCAGGGGCGCAAGTAGTAGTAGTAAACGAGGGGCCGCGTGTAGATCTGCAGCTCTTAATGGATTTACTCGCCGAGAAAGAAATTACGTCGGTCTTAATAGAGGGCGGGGCCGAGGTGCACGCTTCGGCTTTTCGTTCAAAAATTGTAGATAAAGTCGTTTGGTTTATTGCCCCTAAGTTAATAGGCGGCAGAGAAGCACCCGGCCCCATCGGCGGCGAGGGAATTGAAAATCTTCGTGAGGCTTTAGCGTTGGAAAGAGTGAAATTAAAAAAAATCGGTCCCGATATATACGTGGAGGGCTATCCCAATTACAGCAGTGACGGTGATTAGATATGTTTACCGGCATTATAGAAGAAATAGGCAGTGTAAAAAGCATAGAGCGCGGTTCAATTTCTGCCCGCATAGAAATAAAGGCAAAAAAGGTCTTGGAAGGGACGAAAATAGGCGACAGTATTGCGGTTAACGGCGTCTGTCTTACGGTGGTAAAAATGGGACTGGAGAGTTTTACTGCCGATGTTATGGCCGAAACGCTGGATAAAACAAATCTGGGTTACCTGAAGTCAGGCGAGGCAGTAAACCTGGAAAGGGCCTTAAGGCTAGGCGATAGGCTGGGCGGTCACTTGGTCAGCGGGCACGTGGACGGTATAGGTTCAATTTTAAAGTTGGAGAAAAAAGAAATATCAACCATTGTGTTCATAAAAGCGCCTGATGCAGTAATGCGTTACGTTATTAAAAAGGGCTCCATAGCTGTAGACGGCACCAGCCTCACAGTGGTGGACGCGTACAGTAACACATTTTCTGTGTCTCTTATCCCCCACACTTTAAATGAAACGGTGTTGGGAAGAAAACGGCCCGGTGACCTTGTTAATTTGGAATGCGATATTATCGGCAAGTACGTCGATAAACTTTTAAACAAGGGCCTTGATAGAGAAGGTTCGAAAATTGATGCGGCCTTTTTAGCTGAACACGGCTTTTTATAAATAAAGAAGTAAAATTTCTTCAATTTATAAGTTGATAAAATTATAAGTTATTAAGGATTAGGGGGGGTAACAGTGGTTTCGGGATTCAGTACAATTGAAGAAGCAATCGAGGATATCCGGCAGGGCAAAATGGTTGTTGTGGTGGATGACGAGGATAGGGAAAATGAAGGGGACCTGGTTATGGCTGCCGAAAAGGTGACCCCGGAAGCCATAAACTTCATGGCTACTTACGGGCGCGGCTTGATTTGTATGCCGGTGGAAGGAAAACGCCTTGATGAACTCGAATTGCCGGCTATGGTTAACAATAACACCGATCCCCACGCCACAGCTTTTACCATTTCAGTTGATGCCAAAGAATGCACTACGGGGATATCGGCGTATGAACGGGCAATGACGGTTAAGGCTATTTTAAATCCCGCTACCCGTCCTTCGGATTTGCGCCGGCCAGGACATATTTTTCCGCTGCGTGCCAAGGAAGGCGGGGTATTAAGGCGTGCCGGTCATACTGAAGCGGCAGTGGACTTGGCCAGGCTGGCCGGCCTGTACCCTGCAGGGGTTATCTGTGAGATCATGAAAGAGGACGGCACAATGGCTAGAGTGCCCGAGTTAATGGAATTTGTTAAAACTCACGGGCTGAAAATAATAACTATAGCGGACCTAATTCAGTACAGGCGCCGCAATGAAAAACTGGTAAGGAGGGTTGATTCGGCAAAACTTCCCACTAAATACGGCGAATTTATTGCCGTGGCGTATGAAAGTGTTCTCGATGGGAAGGGGCATATTGCCTTAATTATGGGTGATTTGGGAGCGGTAGAGGCGCCTTTGGTACGCGTGCACTCGGAGTGCCTTACGGGAGACGTGTTTGGATCTAGCAGGTGTGATTGCGGGGAGCAGCTTGCCCGGGCGATGGAAATGATAGCCGAGGAAGGTGCGGGGGTCCTTCTGTACATGCGCCAGGAGGGGCGAGGTATAGGTCTTTTGAATAAGATCAGGGCTTATAACCTCCAGGATCAGGGAAAAGACACGGTGGAGGCTAATCTGGCCCTGGGATTCCCGCCAGATTTGCGCGATTACGGCATGGGAGCTCAAATATTGGCGGATTTGGGTCTTAAAAAAATACGCTTGATGACTAATAACCCTCGAAAAATTGCTGGTCTGGAGGGTTACGGGCTGGAAGTCGTTGAGAGGGTGCCTATTGAGATAAACCCCAATAAGAACAATTGTTGCTACTTGTTTACAAAAAAGAAAAAACTCGGTCACATTCTTACCTTAGAAGCTCGTGAACAGTAACAAGCTAATTACAAAATAACGGCTGTTTTTGGAAAGAAGCTGTTGGGAGGATATAGTAAATGCCTAATTTTTATGAGGGTCATTTATTAGGGCAAGGGTTAAAGTTTGCTATTGTTGCCGGTCGTTTCAACGAGTTTATAACTAACCGTCTTTTGGGAGGAGCCCTTGACGCACTTAACCGGCACGGTGTGGCAGATCAGGATATTGAGGTAGTTTGGGTTCCAGGTGCGTTTGAAATACCCCTGGCGGCGCGCCGTATGGCATTATCGGGCAGGTATGATGCGGTTGTATGTATAGGAGCTGTTATTCGCGGTGCTACCCCGCACTTTGAATACGTGGCGTCGGAAGTCGCCAAGGGAATAGCAAAAATAGGTCTTGAGAGCGGTGTCCCGGCTATTTTTGGTGTTATTACGGCTGACACAATTGAGCAGGCCATAGAGAGAGCCGGTACCAAAGCGGGCAATAAAGGCTGGGATGCAGCTGTTACAGCCATTGAAATGGCTAATTTAATGAAAAAACTGCCTTAAACTTGCGGCTAAGGTAAAAAGCGGCTCAAAAGCCGCTTCCCCCGGTCCTTTTTGCTGTATTTTGCCTTTTATATTGCCCGTGTGATTTTACCGCTTCTTAAACAGCGGGTACAGACAAGCACCCTTTTAGGTGTCCCTTCAATCAGGGCCTTTACCCTTTGTAGGTTAGGGGCCCAAATTTTTTTTGTGCGAATATGCGAGTGGCTTACTTTCATCCCCACAGAAATTCCCTTGCCGCAAACGAAGCACTTTCTGGCCACAGCTGTGCACACCTCCTTTGCAACCACGCTGACATTTTATCAAAAAAAGGGCTTCGCTTGCAAGGGAATTTGTAATTATATATTTAGATAAACGCCACACTATCGAGAGTCGGGTCTAAAGGGCAGCTCTCAGTGCCGGGCTTACTTGGGGAAGTGTTATTAGCAGGATTAAAAAACGTGTTACAAGGATATATTCTGCCGCCTTCTTTTACGTAGCGCAACTCGTCTACCAGGCCTTGTTCCTTCATTTTAGTCCAGAATGGCAAGGCCTCTTTTTGAATATCGCTGACACATATCTTTTTAAATCGGGGCCGCAAAAATTTAAGTGCCCTGCGACCCAAGCCCGTTTTTTTGGGATTATTGCCTACTGTAAGTACCCTGATATCAAAATTGTACCCTGTAGCAATCCCGATAATTTTAACGCACTTTTCCAGGACAAAGGCAGTAACAATTTTATCTCCGTAGAAAAACTCATACTCGCTCAGTTTTTGAAGGGCTGGCATAATTCTCACCCCCCAGCTTGCGCGTTGGGGATTTATATCCTCCTACTTAAAAAATACAAT
>CAZLAK010000036.1:0-15709 GCA_964557545.1 uncultured Pelotomaculum sp. | reverse complement strand
TAAAATGTCCGAATTACCCCCTTGAAAAAAGAAAAAGGCGTGCGGTCTCGCACGCCTGGACTGCGGCCGTCCCTTTGTCCAGGGAGTTCCTGGACAGGCGTCCTTCTCGTGAGGACGCCTGCCGCGCTTAACCTTATTTGTAAAAATTTAAGGGCCGCTCCGGCCATTTTGGCCGTAGCTCCCCCTAGAAATTTCCGTCCCGCTCACCTCAGCAGCCTCCTCACCACTCCCTCCAGCCCTTCCGGCGTGAACGGCTTGGTTATCCACGCCGTGGCCCCGGCCCTGCGGGCCTCGTCCTTCCTGGCCTGCTGGCTCTCGGTGGTCAGCACGACGATAGGGATGTAGCGGGCCGGCGAGGGCAGACGGCGCACCTGCCAGGTGAACTCTATGCCGTCCACCCCGGTGTTTATACCGTCATAGCAACATCAATTGCAAACATTTTGGCCAATTTTCATTGATGGTTGTCCCTTGCAGTTGTGAAGGGTTAGCGACACAAAGACGTAATTGACATACATAGCAAAGGAGAAGGACCCTGCCTATAGCGACAGAGCCCTTCTCCTTTGTTCGACGACGTTGCCCAAACCACCTTTAGAATCCTGGCCACTACAAAACCCTGCTCCTCCAGAGTACAATGTTGCGGTCCACAAAAACCAGTGAGTTTTGGAAATTTAACCCTTAAGGGTATTGAGCAGCCGCAGGGTCATGGCTGCGGTTTCGGCACGGGTGGCCGGGTTGTTGGGCCGGAAGGTGTTGTCCTCGTAGCCCTTGATGATGCCTTTAGCCACGGCCTGAGCGATACTGTCTGCAGCCCAAGACGGTATCCCGGCCGCGTCCTTAAAGTTCAGCTCGGCCTTCTCCGCGGCCTTGAGGGCCCGCGCCACCATCACAGCCAGCTCGGCCCGCGTGATCTGGCGGTCCGCCCTGAAGGTCTTGTCCTCGTAGCCCTTGATGAGACCGGCCTTCACCGCGGCGCCAACGTAGCCCTTTGCCCAGGCAGGAATGGATGCTGCATCGGCAAATTCTGCGGCCGCACCTGCATCAGGGGAGAGGTCCAGGGCCACTACCAGCATCTTGGCGAACTCGGCCCGCGTCACGTAGTTGTCGGGCTTAAACGTGCCGTCAGGATAGCCGGAAATGACCCCCATCTCGACCAGCCTACTGACGATCGCTTCTGCCCAGTGGCCGGCCATGTCCTTGAACTTACCAACCGGTGGCTTGGCCGTGGTAAAGGTTAAAGTATAGTCGCTGGACAGGCCATATCCGTCACTGTCCTTCACTGCCCCGGCGGGGATAACTACGGTGTAGGTCGCCCCATAGGTCAGCGCAGCCCTGGGTTTGATGTAGAGGGCGCTCCCATCAATGCGCGCGGTCACTTCCACCGCCGTGCCGGAGGCGTCCTTCAAGGTAATCTTCGCGAAATCACTCCCCGCGGTTACGTTCTCGCTGAACACCACCTTTATTTCTTTGTCTACAGGCACGCCGGTGGCTTTATCTGCCGGGTCGATAGTGGAAACGTGGGGCCTTACTATACCACCGCCGCCTCCTCCGCCGCTACTGCCGGAGGAGGTACTTATAGTGTAATCGAATCTCGCCTCATCACTGGTCAGGAAGTCCTTCACGGCCACGGCGCGAATTGTAGTGGTTGATGTCAGCGTTATGGGTTCCGTGTAGGTGTTTTGTGGCGCGGTATTCAGCCCGTAAAGGATGGTGGCGCCGGATTCCGCAGCCAGTGTCACCTGCACGCTGCCCGTGTAACTTCCGGGTGCCGGGCTGGCTGTGGGTGATACCGGGACATTGGCCGCGGTGAAGATGCTAAAAGAGGTCAGACTTACCTCTACATATCCGCCGCTTACGGTGCCGCCGAGGTTAATCCAGCGGTCGCCCACCAGCTTGAACACCCGCACCCGCTCGCCAGCCGGCGCAGGCAGCCGCAAGATGACCGGTTGCGCTAGGGTCACGTTCTCGATCTTGATTTCAAAGGCCTGACCGATGGCGTTGGCCCCGGGAAGCCCCGTCTTGTCCATGGGCTTGAAGGTGATCGCGGCCGCGCCGCTAAAGGCACCCTGTGGGATCTCCAGCTGGGCACTGCCCTGGTTCAGAACTGCGCTGGAGGAGCCCGGCGGCACGGTGAAGTTGTCCAGCTTGCCGTCAGAAGGTACGCTTATCTCTACCTTCGAACCCGCCTGGGTGGCGGTGGTGAAGCTGAACACGCAGGTCTGCGCTAGCTCGTTCCCCGCCGCATCTTTCACCGCACCAGCAGGGATTTTGACTGTATAGCGCTTGTAGTAAGCCAGGTCAGATGCAGGTTTCAAGGTCAAAACCTTGCCGGAAATGCTCTTCTGTAGGGTTACGGCGTTGTTCTGGTCGTCCACCAGAGAGATACCCGCGTACTGCGGCCCCTCCTGGACGTCCTCCGTGAAGGTGACGGTGATGGTCTTGTTCACCGGCACGCCGATCGCCTCATCCCGCGGGTCCGTGGAGAACACCGTCGGCAGGGTAGTGTCCTGCGGCGGCTGCACCGGCCCGCTCACGGTGAGGTTGACCTCTTTTACGTCACTGAGGCGGAAAACGACCGTTTCGTTGGCTTGCACCCCGCCGACTTCGAAGACCACCATTTTTCCTTCGTCGGCGGCCGTCCCCGCAACGGCCAGCTTTTTGCCCAGGGGCCCCGGGCTACCGTACTTGCCCGCCTCCTCCACTGTAATCTGGCCGCGCTCTATGCCGTCTATTTTGGCCACCACCTCCGTGCCCACCGGCGCGGGCTGGCCGCCAATGGTCACCGTGCCCCAGTAGGCCGCTGGCGGCACGTCCGGCACCTGCGCGATGGCCAGGGCGGGCAGAAAAAGCGCCAGGAAAAACGCCACAACAAGCCCGGCGCACTTTAAATGCAAGGCTTTTTTCAAGAGGACCTCCCTCCTTAGTTCTTTTATGCCGGCCCCTTACGCAAAGGGCCGCGCCCTCCAGCGCGGCCCCCGCACGGAGCCGGAAATTGAGCCTCGTCTACTCGTCAATTAGTCACTGCAACCCCGGGTAGGTGCCGACTGTCACCGGCGTGGTGCTGAAGCCGGCGAGGGTGCCGGGCGCGTCCATATATACCCAGTAGCCCTGGTGCGGCAAGACATTCGGGGCTGGAGTGCTAGCAGGCGTCACGGCCCAGGCCTCCGGATTGACCGCCGGGCTCACCGCCGCGCTCCACTTACCGCGCACCGGGTAAAGGGCATCGCTTACCCCATCCGCCTGCGTGAAGCCCACGAGGTTCCATCCAGCGGCGAGCTCTTTCACCGGCGGGCTGGTGGCGGCAGAGGTCGGCGTGATCACCGCCAAGGCGGGCCCGCTCAGCTTGACGTAGACGGCCTCAAGGGGCTGGATGGTGTTGTTCTCCTCGGTGACCTGCACCCACCGCTGGCCTGCGGCTTCGAACTTCCAGGCGATCTCCACGGTGTCAAGGCTAATGACGTCGCCCAGGAGGGCTTGGCCGCCCGCCAGCCGCACCGGTACGGAGAAGGTCCGCCAGCCGTCAGGGCCAGGCGTAAGCTCGTAGCAGGCCACTACGAGGTAGCCCTGGCCGCCGTTGTCGGCAACCACGCCCTGGGACTCGTTGCCTGACTCGTCAACGGCCACCACCTTGAACTGAACGCGGTCCTTGCCGAGGACGAAGCCGCCCGCAAGGTTAACGACAAGACCCACATTGTCGCCGGGATCGCAGCTGGCGAAGCTCACCTGTGCCCAGTCCTCCGTACCGTAGACGGCGACGAAGACTCGCACACCCTCGAGGTCCGCATCTTCGGGCGCGGTGAAGCTAACCTCGAAGCTGCCGGGGCCAGGAGCGTAGGCAACCGCCAGGTCTGCCACTTCACCGGGCGACGTGGTGTCCGGAGCCGGTACCGACTGCACCGTTACTACCGCGGAGCCTTCCAGACCGGTGGTCCTGGCCGTGATGGTGACCTCACCAGCCGTGCTGTCCCTGTAATAGGCGGTGGCAGAGCTTTGGTTGGCCGCGACGGTAACCTGCGTGATCTGCTTGCCACTTTCGTTCTCGAAGCGCCCGGTGGTCGAAGAGGAGCTCAGCACCAGGGTGAGCGCCGAATCTAGCTCTACGGGGTTTCCGAACTCGTCCACGATGGTGAAGTTGATCTCAGCCCTCTGGTTCACCACCAGCTCGCCTGCTTCAACAGCGATCTCCGCTGGCGCAGCAGAAACAACCGTGATGGTATCCTCGACAGGGTCGAGACCAGGAGCGCTGGCCGCTACCGTCTGGGTGCCGGCCTTCGTGTCGTAGTAGTAGACCGTGGCCTCGCTATCGCCCTGTTTGATGGTCACGGAGTTGATCTCGGTACCGCCTTCGGCCTTGTCGTAGAACTTGCCAGTGGACGACGCAGCCGAGAGGGTCACTACGAGATCCGCGTTCTGGGCGACCGGGTTGCCGTACTGGTCGGTCACCTTAACCGTCACAGCACCGGTCGTGCCTGCAGTGATGGGCCCTGCGGTGATGCTCAGGGCGTTCTGTACCTGTCCGGTCGGGCGCACGGTGACGGACTTAGTGCCCTGAACACTAAAGGTGGTCGTTTCATTTACTGCAACACTAGCAGTAGCCGTAACCGTGTTCGTCCCAACGCTCGTGGGCCGATAGTAGACGGTGGCTTCGCTCTTGCCGACAGGAATATCAACACTAGTAACACTAGTTCCACCGATAAGGCTTGTGTAGAATTCGCCGTTCGCGCTGTCTTGGAGAGTTACCTGCGTATTCTCGGCAACAGCATAGGGCTGGCCGTACTGGTCCAGCAGCTTGACGGTCAGCGGCAGGCGCAGGTAAACCTCGACGGAGTCATCGCCGGCGATCTCAAAACTCGCCGGGCGAGGACCCATAAGGGTAACAGATGCGCTACCTGTGACGCCATTAGCACTGGCGGTAATTGTGATGCTCGTCTGCACGCCGTCTTCGGGCCGCAGCTTGTCGTAGTAGTAGACGGTCACGCTGGAGGCGTCGGCAAGGATGGTTGCTGTTGTAATAGCAGTGTCGCTCGTGGCGGTCGCGTAGAACTTAGCGTTGCCGGTGTCAGAGGTGGAGGAAAGGCTTACCTCAAGGTTAGTTGCCTGAGGCATCGGGTTGTCATACTGGTCACACACCACGATGGTTACCGCCGTGCGCTGGTCAGAGTTGATCTCCACAACGCCTTGAGTAGTCGGATAGGCGTCGGCGACGCTCACCACAAAGTGGTGATTAGTGTCGGGCACGATCTTGAACACCGCCGAAGCTGTAAGCGCCGGATTGTCAATGGTAGCAGTGATGGTCACTTTGTCGGAAGCCTTGGTGTCCTTGAAGGTGAAAGTGAGATCGCTTGATCCAGAGGTGATCGTGCCGGTGGCCTTCAGCTTGTCATTTTGATCCTGAGTAACGCCGGCTCCGCCCCATGCTACCGTGCTGGCATTGGCGCCGGAAGCAGTCAGGGTCACGGCGACACCATCAGTTCCGGCGGCAACAGGGTTGCCGTAGGCGTCCTGGAGTTGGAGGGTGAAGGTTCCTGCAACTCCCGCTGTGAGTTGGGCAGGCGGCTGGACGAATACCAGCTTGGCCAAATCGCCGCACTCATTAATTGTTATAGTTTTAGTGGCTTGGACGGGTTGAGTTCCGATAGTCGCCGCTGCCATAATGTCTACCTGCTCCGCCTCCGTATCCTTCAGGTAGGCTGTACCGCTCGTGTTGCCCTTGGCAATAATAAGCTCATTATTCGTTAACGCCTGGGTAGCAGCGGAGTCCTTATAGAGCTTGGCGGAATTCTCTTGAGCGCCACCTGTCTCTGTAGGAGTTAGTGTTACCGTCAGATCGCTGTCCATCGTGGTTGGATTGCTGTACTGGTCCTGGATGGTCGCCGTCAGGGGCACGACCTGGTTGGCCACGGCGCTGCTGGGCGCATCCAGGGCGATCTTATTCGCTACATTCGCCACGATGGTGACAGACGTGGTGCCGGCCGTGTCGTTGGTGGTGCGGACGGCGATGGGGTAGCTCTTGGCTACTGTGGGGTTCTTTACGCCGGAAATCGAAACCTTAACCGCGCCGTTCGCGCCAACCGTTAGCTCTGCCGGTACTCCGATTTTGACAGCCGTACCCGAAACGCTAGTGTAGGCCGGAGTATACTCCTTTTGCTCGTAAACTATCTTTACAGTAGGGGTTGGCGAAACGGTGTAGCCCGTGGCGAAGGTGACGGTGATCTCGTCCCCGCCCCCGAGCCCGCTGGGCGCGGTGAAGCTGACGTCGTACGTGGCAGTAGCGCCGGCTTTATTGTCGGTCGCCTGAGCGCTTACGTTGGTAACCGGAGCTGCCCACGCCGGCACTACCGGCAAAAGCGCCGCGAGCAGGGCGAGCACTGCAATGATGGAAATTACCTTGCACGCGCTCTTGGCAGACTTGCTTAAACCAATCACACTCACGCTTTCAATTACCCTCCTTAACAAAAAAATTTCCTACCCAACTAGCTAGCTGCCTCGAACTCTTGGTTGTTCTCTTCGCTTCGCCTCTCCATCACCTCCTTGGCTTTTGGATACGCATCCCATGCGGGTAACCTGTCCGGCTGTCGCGCACAAGGCATGCAAGGGGTATGGTTTTCCAAAAAACAGGCAATACTTACCCCTGGCACGCAGGGAGCCCCTCCCTGGCCTGCACTCAAGCCCCAGCCCCTGCTCCAGGCTCCACGTGGTGCCCTCCACCGGTGAAGTCCTCGGCAAAAAGCTCTTCTACATGCCCGCCCAAGATGTGAGCGATGCGGAGGGCGGTGGTCAGCGAGGGGTGCTTGTTCCCTTTTTCGATGTTGGTGTACGCGGAGCGGCTGAGGCCCACCCGGCGGGCAAGCTCGGCCTGAGTTAAACCGGCGCGCAACCGTGCACTTCGCAGTGAGATGCGCATTTTTGTCATCTCCCTCACTCTAAGGCCCGGTCTTGCCGGACCATGGGCGGTGCTCGGATTTAAAAGCCTTTTTTGGAGAAAAAGCCTTTTAAATGTCCCTTTCTGGAAACCTGGCGTTCCCCTTGGAAACTATTGTACGTATTCTATTGGAAACTTGTCAATATAGTTAAAACTAAATAAAGTTTCTAGTAGAAACCTTCCGGGAGCAAATAGCGAAAAGATGAAACAGTTTGGCGAGAACCTAAAACGGTTGCGGCACAGGTTGGGCCTCCGCCAGAGTGATGTGGCCAGGGCGCTGGGAGTCGAGCGCTCGACCGTCGCCAATTGGGAGCGCGGGGCAAAGCAGCCCGGCCTAGACACCCTGGTAAAACTCAGCGAAGCCTTAGGTGTGCCAGTGGACGAGCTGGTGGGCACCGCCCCGCGGGCTGCCGCCCCACTCCCTCCAGCGTGCTACCTGCCCCTGGCTTCGAATCCCTTGATTGTGCTTCTGGCCGAATTGACGGGCGTTCCGGCGAAAGCAATCGCCGCCTTCATTGCGGCATTCAAGGCATGTGAGGGTGACTGCGGGAAAAAAATCCGGGAGCCCGGGGAAGAAGTTCCTCTACCCCGCAACTCCCGTTGAAAAACAGCGTGCCCCTTTCCGGTTGTAACAGGCGGGCCCTGCCCCTCGCCGCCCGGCGGCACTGCGCCTACACCAGGGCACCGTGAAGTGTGACCTCCGCACTTCAGGCGCGCCGTAACGCAGCCGGTTCTCGCCCAAAACGTCAGCGGCCGCCCCTTCCCAGCGGCCCCTTATCTACACGCGACACCTCCCCCGCAATGAGGTGCTTTTTTTGTTCTTCACGAAGTACAGCGCCAGCTCCCAGTACTCGGCCAGAGTCCGCCTTTCCTCCACGGCCAACTCCACCGCCTGCCCCAGGACGCCGGCGAAAAAAGGGTCGGCGGCGAGCGCCATCACTTTTTCGCTCAGCGCGTCCTTGCTCCCGCCGGGGCCGGCCTGGTCGGTTCGGCCGAGCAGATAGTCCGTGGACACTCCGAAAAAATCCGCCAGACGCACCAGCAGGCGGTACTCCGGCAAGCGCCTGCCCTTTTCGTACATAGCTATGGTGCTCTGCCCAATGCCCAACAAGCGGGCGAGCTCTGCCTGGGAGAGGCCCCTCTGCTGGCGCATAGAGGCTAGACGCTCACCGATAGAAAACACCGACTTCCCCCTCCTGCCCACGGACTACAGGATAGCCGCGGGAAAAGTTTTGCCTCGAACTCTACCTTAATTTTACTCCCACGCCAGCTTTTCCACCGCCGCCTCCAGGTCGGTTTTGCCGGGCCTGGTGTAGCGGGCCGTCGTGTTCAGGTTCTCGTGGCCCGCAAGCGCTGCCACCCTGTCCAGGCTCTCCCCGGCGTCCACCAGCATCTTGCAGAAGGTGTGGCGGAAGGAGTGCGGGGTGGCGTCTACCCCGGCTATCCGGGCGTACTTCGCCACCGCTTTTTCCGCCGCCCTCCTGGTCATGGGCCCGTTTTTGCCGGGGAAGAGCCACTCCCCGTCCAGCCCGGAAAGGTACTCGCCCAAGACGCGCCTCACCGTGGCGTTCAGCGGCACCTCCCGGTACTTGCCGCCCTTCCCGCTCCGGACCGCCACCCAGCCGGACCGCTCTCTTATCACCACGTCGTCTTTCTTTAGAGACACCGCTTCCGATATCCGCAGGCCGGTGTGCAGCAGGAGGGCTATCAGGGCCTGGTCTTTCTTGCTCCCGTGCTTCTGGACGGCCCGCACCAAAGCGCCCAGCTCCCTCCTGTCCAGCCACTTCGGGGCGGGTTTCTGCTCCGGCACCCTCTTAGCCCCTTCCGTGGGGTCGGCTTCGGCCAGCCCCGCCGCCTTCGCCCAGGCGAAGAAGCTGCTTACAGCCGCCAGGGCGTTGTTGACGGCCGCCGGCTTCCTGTTTTTCTCCTTCAGGCAGCGCCTGTAGTCGGCCACGTCGAGGGGCGTGACCGCTTTCACGTCCGCCTCGCCGTACGTCCCCTCCAGCCAGGAGAAGAAGCGGCGCAAATGGCCCAGGTAGACGCTCACGGTGCCGGCAGAGAGGCCCCTTGCCAATAAGTGGTTTTCAAACCTGGTCAGGACTTCCATACTGGTGTATCTTCGACACTTTCCTCCCTTCTCCTTTTGCGAACTGAAATTTTGCCTTTAACGGCGTTCTTTGATCCGCCTTTTGCGCTCTTTTTGCCTTATCGGGTTCACAAAAGGTGCGTTTTGTGTACTAAATGCGGGGGTAAATTTCGGGCGAAAACCGGCCCGGTCGAAAGGGCCTGTGCAATATACAGCCCCTTTGGCGGGCGGCCGGAAGGGTCGTCGGGTGAAGCCCCCCTTCCTTCAGGAAGGGGGGCTTCACAACTGACCCGATTTTCCGTGCTGGAAAGCTGGCGGTTTTTTGGGAAAGGTAACATGGATGTTACCTTTCAAAATTTTTCTGTTGACCCTCTAAAAACCCAGTAATAATGCGGGATAGAGAAGATTTGGGATATTATTCCAGTAACATCCATGTTACCCTACTTCAAGCCAGTATTTATGCGGGTTTGAAAGACTTTGGTAACAAAGGTAACAAGATTTTTGTATATACACGCGCGCGAGAAAAAATTTTTACAACCCCCCTACATGTAAAAATTTTTTCTTTCCCAGATATATATACCTACAAATTTTGTTACCTTTGTTACCCTGCCCGCAAACCCGCATGGATACTTAGCTGGAGCGGTAACAAACAGGGTAACAATCATGTTACCTGATGTTACCCTGAATGCAAAAAGAGGTGGTTTTTAATGTCGCTGGACATAAATTCCATGATTACAGCTATCCGCTCCGCGCTCACGGCGCTTGGCGGGGTCGCGGATGACGCGGAAGAAGTTGACGATATCGCCGTCCAGGTCGTTGTAGACAAAAAGCGTCCGCTCCCCCGCCTCCTCGCACCGGCGCATAATTTCAAGGGTCATATTGCCTGCCCCGCCGAAGACGTCAACAAATGCGCCGTAGCTCCCCGGCGGGGGCAGTAAGTCCGCGATCCAGGGCGCTATCCTGGCCTTGCCGCCGGGGTAACAGAAAGGGCTGTACGTACCCATACGAAACACCTCCCAAAAAAAGAAAACCGCCCGGCCTTCGGTTAGTTTCCGATCCGAGAGGAGAGTGACAACATGTCACTCAGCTCTCGCCGGGTCAAGGTGGGAACCATACGGCACCCCCCCTGTCCTCAAAACAAAAAGGCCGCCCGGTGATAAGCCGGGCTGTCCCTCAAAACTCCCTATGGCACTCCTCCCAGTATCCACACCCTGCCGGACTGCACATGAAATTGTCCGGGTTCGGGTAGAAGATACCGGCCCGGATTGCCGTCGCCACCCTCGCCGCCAAGTGCTTGAAGCGCTCCAGGTCGGCCTCCGTGCGGCCGGCCGCCCTGGTGACGATCTTCGGGGTCTTGTTGCGAACCAGGAAGTCCAGCCTCACACCGGCAGGCAGCCTCCCGTGCGCCTGGCGGTAGGCCAGGGCGTAGGCGGAGAGCTGCAGGTCGCCCTGCGCTTTGTCCTCCGGCGGCGTGCGGCTGACGGTCTTGTGGTCAACGATATAACCGTCAGCCGTTTCCAAATCAACAAACCCCAGCAGCGGCACGTCCAGCCCGGGTAGGGGTATTTCCACCTTCCGCTCCACCGCCGCAGGCGTGAGCAACGGCCCGACCTCGGCATGGTGGAGCCTCAAAAGGGTAGCCCCGTCGTCCTTGGCCCTGCCGGGGTCTTCTTCCCGCCAGTCGGCCTCCGGGCGCTCGGCCTCGAAGGCGGCGTCGTAAACGTCCAGCACGTCGCCGACCGGCGGGGCCTCGCCGGTGTGGAGCTTCCCCTTGAAGTAGTGCTCCAGACCGGCATGCACGGCGCGGCCCAGGACGAGCGCGCCGGCGGGCGGTATCTTCAGGCCCAGCACGTACCGGAAGTAGTATTGCGCCGGGCACCTCAAGTACATGCGGATTTGGGTTACGCTGATGTGGTCGTTCAGCATACCTCTCTCTCCTTCCTGAAAGTTTCTCTCAAAAAAACGAAAAGACCGGAAATTTTCGCAAGTCTCCGGTCTCTCTTCCGTATTGCCGATAAATTGCCGATTAAGCGCCCGGCAATCCACTCCCGGCAATCCACTAGTGTTTAACTGCCTAACTGCCTTGTTTTTCCCAATCATTTTCAGAAATGCCTGCTTGCCTTAATATCTCCCTGAGCAGCGGAACGCCGATATCTTTTCCGTGAGGGTTGGGAATCCGCAGTTTCAGGCTTCCGCGCTTCATAAAGGAATGATGGCCGCCCGAAAAAGGGCCTTCAAAGTCGAAGGATCATAGACGCCGGATTAACTCGCGCCTGCTCACCGGCTTCATGCTTCGGCCACCACTGCGTTAAGGTCGATCTCGCCGAACCTGGGAAGCGGGTCGCGGTCACGGAGTTTCAGGATAAGCCACTCCTCAAGGACCTCCTGCAACACTTCGCGGCACTTCTCCAGGGTCTCTTCATTGGCCCACACGCCGGGACAGGGCGGTATCTCCCCGTAAAACGTACCGTCCTCAAGAATTTTGTATTTAGCCTCGCGCATTGCCGCTTCTGTAAAAGCAGTCAAAATGGGCATCGTTAATTATCCCTCCCGGCACTATTATACCTTGAAAACAACCCGCTTTTCCAGCGGTTCTCTACGGCGGGAGGCCGGACTCAAATCCGGCCCCTCAGACCGCTTTTACGCACGGGCCGATCTGGTTACGCCTCTTTTTCCTGCTCCCTCCGGATGGCCTCGGCCACCCAGGAGCGGATCAGAGTCAATTGATTTCTTTAATCAGGTTTACCGCTTTCTGGATGACAGTCTCCGAGAGACGAAAATCGCTTTCTGTCAGCGATTGGATAATCCCCAGAGCATCTTCCTTTGAAAGCACTTCTTCTTTTACAGCCAACACCAACACGCCTAGGGTGCCGATAACTTGAATACCGGCCCGCTTGGCGACTTTTCTCGCTTTTTTATCGTCAATAAGGACAGTATTTATGCCTAATTCCCTTGCAAGAACAACGCACTCACACTCGCCCTTGCCTCTCAAATCACCCTGCAAAAGATGAACCAAACGCTGGTCTTGCGCTTTTTGGACTTTCACCCAACCGGAGTTGAGGGCTTCGTTTATCTCGCTTCTCCCCGGAAGCCCCCTTATTATTTCCAAATACACCGTCTCCGGGATAATGACGGAGCCCCAGAGTTTTTCCAATACCCACAGGTGTCCGGCGCGGGCCAGAGCAATTAAAACAGTCGCGTCACTTATGACCACCGCGCCTGAGCCTCCCTATGGTCTCTACATCGCTTGCAAAGTCTTCTTCATCGTAGTCGAGGCAGACGCCAAAGTCGGCCAACAACCTTAGAAAAGAGGGGTAATCCGCCCCCGAAAGCTCCACTGCTTTTCCTAGAGAGACTTTCCTTTCTGCGTAAAGAGAAACGGCCAACCTCTTCATGATTTCTTTAGCCAGGTCGCGCCGAACGCCCAAGACATCCTGTATTTCCTCCGGTATTTTTAAGACGACTTCTTTCACTCCCATCACCCCTGCCGCTATTATATCCCAGCGACAGCCCGCCTTTCCAGCAATTTCGCCCATCAAAATCTCTCCTTCTTTGCGGCGGGGGAGGCCGGAAAAGGCCAACCTCCTCTCAGGCAGCTTTCGCTCTCGGCTCTTCCGCTGCTCCCAAGATCACGTCCAGCACCCGCTCAACTTCCGCCAGCACGCCCATGACGGCCTTCAGGGCCTTCTGGTCGTCCCGGCCGGCGTAGTGCTTGATGTACTGCCAGCCGTGCCAGACATAACCCTGGTAGCCGTACAGCTCGCACAGGGCGCAGGCCGCCAGCTCGGTCACTATCTCCTGGCCGGCGTGCTGGCCGCCTTCTAAACCGCCGGGCTTGAGCTGGTGGTGGACGGCGTGGGCCAGCTCGTGGGGTGTTAAGACTCACTTTTGTTGACCGTAAATGATAGAGTTTTTCTCGAATTATTTGGCCTAATGGTTTTGCTCACGTTCTGTGGTCTTTCTCGTTTTCTTTGGCCAGTTATGGGAAGGACTATGGTCAGCTGTCCCGAAAAGCAACGAGGGGACGGCTTTTTTGCGGGCAAAATGAAAGAGTTCCCAGGTCAGCGGTTTTGGGAGACCCTCCTGGGAACTCATCCCCGCCAGAACGGCTCCAGGCCGTCCCGAGCGTCAAGATGAGTATACTCCAGATCCGGGCCGCCGTCAAAATCCTGATTGACCTGTACAGGGCCTTTGTGAAGAACCTGCCTTTGTGCGTGCGCCCTTGTGCTTGCGGGCACCCTTTCCGGCACCGCCACGGCTTTTATGACCGCTACGTTGTTGTGGGTGTCTGGCAGGAGACGCTGTCCATCCTGCGGCTTTACTGCCCTCGGTGCAAAGGTACCGAGGCCCTGGTACCGCACTTCATGCCCCGCCATTCGCCCTACCCCTGGATCCTGCGCCAAGAAGCGCTTTGCGCTTATGCCGAGGGGGATAAGGGTTACCGTCCGATAGCCGCCATCTGGGAAGTCGACTGGCAGACCCTTTGGCGCTGGGCACGGGAGCTGGCCAGGCGCCTGCCGGTCATAACCGGCGCCTTGCTGCAGGGCCTGCTGGCTGCCCCCGGGCGGGCCAGCGAGCGCGCCCTGCAGGCCCTCACCACCGTGGTGGCGGAGCACCCCGTGCCCCGAGCCCGCGCTCCCACCCGGGAGGTGCTGCGGTGCTACCTGGCGCCAGCCTGTGCCGCGGCCCTGGAGTTGTGGGCAGCAGGCACCCTCCGGGGCCTTTCTTGGGGTGCGCCGGACCCCCAGCACGCCCTCGCCTTTTTGATGGCGGTCGCCGCCCTATCCCGTCCCACATAGATTCTGTCTCCTCAGCCCCGGCCCGGTGCGGTAAGCTGGTAGGCGGGGGTGAGAGTCATGCGCTTGGAAGATCGCGCCACCGAGGAGGCCCTGTTTCGCTACGGCGTCATCAGCCCGTTGCTGGAGCCCGGCCTCGACCGGGCCGAGAAGAGCCGCCGGCGCCAGGAGATCTTAAGCCGCCCGCACGCTTTACCCGGCGGCGCCTACCGGCAGGTTTCGGCCCGCACCCTGCGCCGCTGGCAGAAGGCCTACCGGGAGGGAGGCTTCGAGGCCTTAAAGCCCAAGCCGCGCCGCGACCGCTCCCGGCCCCGGGCCTTCAGCCCGGAGGTGCTGGCCAGGGCCGTGGCCCTGAAGGAGGAGCTGCCCCAGCGCAGCGTGCGGCAGATCGTGGACATGCTGGTCATGGACCCCAAAACGCCCGTGGAACCCGGAGGGTTGAAGGTCTCCACCCTGGCCCGGCACTTGCGGCTCCTGGGCAAGACCCGGCGGGTGCTCGCCCAGCCGGCCAAAACTTTTCGCCGCTTCGAGCAGGAAGGCCCCAACCAGCTGTGGCAGGCCGACGTCTGCTACGGGCCCTGGCTGCCTGATCCCCGGGACCCCAACAAGAAGCGCCGCACCCATCTCGTGGCCTTCCTGGATGACTACTCGCGGCTAATCTGCCACGCCCAGTTCTACTGGGCTGAAGATCTGGTGAGCCTGCTGCATTGCTTCAAGCAGGCCATCCTGAAGCGAGGGATCCCGGCCAGGGTTTATTGCGACAACGGCGCGGTGTTTCAATCCCGGCAGTTCGCCCTGGTGTGTGCCAATTTAGGCATCAGGCACCTTTCCGCCCGGCCCTACGCGCCCGAGGGCAAGGGCAAGGTGGAGCGCTTCTTCGGCACGGTGCAGCGGTCCTTCATTCCGGAAGTGGTGCGCCTGAAACCCAAGACCCTGGAACAGCTCAACGAGTTCTTCTGGGCCTGGCTGGAGCAGTTCTACCACCACCACGTGCACGCCGAGACCGGCCAGACCCCGGCCGCGCGCTTCGCCAAGGGACCCGGGGAGATCCGTCTGGCCGACCCCCTGGCCCTCACCGCGGCCTTTCTGTGGCGGGAAAAGCGCAAAACGGACAAGACCGCCTGCTTTAGCTTCCAGGGCAACCGCTACGAGGCGCCGGCGCACCTGGCCGGGGTGACCATCGAAATCCGCTACGACCCCTTCGATTTAAGCCGGCTCCAGGTCTTCCACGAGGGGCAGGCCGCGGGCGAGGCCCGGCCCCTGGAGCTGCACCGCAAGACCGACGAGCGGGTGGAGGTGCCGCCAGATCACGCCACCAGCGAACCGCTGCCCAGGCTGAGCTATCTGGAACTGCTGCGCAAGAAACATACCGCCGCGCTGAAGGACGAATTGGGGCGGATTACCTTCCACGTGCCCGGAGGGGAGGGGGAAACCCGTGTTTGAAGCCTTTTACGGGTTCACCACCACGCCCTTCAGCCGAAAGAAGCGCGCCGGAAAACCTGTTTCCTTCGGCGCAGGTCAAGGAGACCCTGGCGCGGCTGAATTACCTGGTAAAAACCCGCGGTTTCGGGCTTCTCACCGGCGAGGTGGGAGCCGGAAAGTCCACCGCGGTGCGGGCGCTCTCCCATCAGCTGGACCCGGCGCGCTACCGGGTGCTGTACGTCTCGCAGTCGGGCCTCACGCCCCGGCATCTCTACCGGGAGCTCTGCATCCAGATGGGGCTAAAACCCGCCTTCTACGCAGCCGAAGCCCGGCGCCAGCTGAGCGAGGCCCTTTGGGACGCCTATAAAAACCACGACAAGCAGCCCGTGATCATCATCGACGAGGGGCACCTGCTCAGCGCCGCCATGCTGGAGTGTTGATCGTCAACACTTTTGACCCACTATGTGCAAATAAAATTGACCCACC
>CAZLAK010000035.1:0-16322 GCA_964557545.1 uncultured Pelotomaculum sp. | reverse complement strand
ATAAAGATTATCTCTGGGCAATAGGACAGCAGCTCAAAAGGCGGCATATCACTACCATATTCACGGTACTAAATGAAGACCTCTTTTCACCGATAGTAGTAACTAAAGCCCAAATATCCTTAATGGCCGATAATATAATCATTCTGCGGTACGTGGAAGATAATTCAAGCGTTAAAAAAGTTCTTGGAATCCTTAAAGCCCGTGGAACCAACCACAACAAGGACCTTAGGGAGTATGAGATTACTCCGAATGGGATAAATATTCTTGGCAAATTAGATAGAGCAGATATGCTGAGATGAGGTGCTATTAGATGCCAACAAACCTTCTCCTTAGCATTTCAGTAAAATACTGGCAGGATTTTCAGGATACGCTGGCTAAGGTCATGGATGTAAACATTTATATCTTTGATGTAAGAGGTGGCTCTTTTTCCCGATTCAGCCATCCCGTCGAATTATGCCAGGAGTTAAACAAAGGAGGGAAGATTTGCAACGAAAAGTGCCTTCGTTTTTACAAGTCTGCCTTCAGTTCATTGGAAGATAAAGATGTGCTTACCTGTCCTTACGGGATTAGAGTTTATGTATACCGGCTGGGTACCTACGCCCAAAGGATAGGGTTCCTTGTCATTACTCCTGTCAGGATCAAAAACCAGGTAGGAAGTGAGGAAGAAAATGTTTTTGTTACCAAAGCGCACAGTATTTACCAGACGATTAATGAGGTCCTTAAGGCTATCCTGGAAAAAAATCTATTAGGATTGCGGAGACTTGAACTGAACAGCATTTACGAAATCAGCCGTCTGATGACTTCGATCGTCGAACTGGACAAGGTTCTGGACCTCATAACGAATTCGCTGATCATAATTTACAAGGCCGAGCTAGGTTTTGTCGGCCTTCGCGAGGGTGATAAAATCAGGATAGCACAGGCTAAGGGTGAATACGGCCACCTGTTGATTGGAAAGGAATGGCCGATGGTCCAGCCGTTGATCGAGCAGGTTTTTTCAAAAGTTGAGCCCTCATCTCTGAGTATTGAGGAATTAAGAACTCTACCGGGTCTCACCGGTTTAGAGGTTGCTCCAGGGAATGAAATCATGGTTTATCCCCTCTGGACTACTCTGGGTGCCGTCGGGCTGTTAGGTATAGTGGTCCCTGTTTTTCCAGGTGATAGCGGTAGCAAAAACCTGCAGATATATGCGAACTTCGCCGCGATAGCCCTGGCTAACGCGAAGCTTATACTCCGCCTGGAAAGAGAAGCTGAAACCGACTTCTTGACCGGTTTCTTTAATAAGCGTTCCCTGCGGAACATACTGGTTACTGAGCTTGAGAGGACAGTCAGGTACGGTATCCCTTTGTCGGTTATTTTTCTGGATATCGATGACTTTAAGACTTACAATGATACCTTTGGCCACATAGCCGGTGACATAGTGTTGCAGAAGACGGCAGAGATAATAAAAAAATCCCTAAGGACTGTGGATATTGTGAGCCGCTACGGAGGCGAGGAGTTTGTAATTATTCTTCCGGGGACAAAAAGAGAAGGTGCTGTAACAGTGGCAGAAAGAATACGGAAATCTATAGAGATTTACTCTTTCACGCACCGCCGGGTCACGGTGAGCCTTGGCGTAGTCTCGGCTGAAAGAAATGATTCCGTTGACTCGCTGCTTGCAAGGGCGGATCAGGCCTGTTATCAGGCGAAGAGACAAGGGAAAAACCGCTTCTGCTTGGACCCATCGTAACAATATTCCCTTCAATTGTTTTAAATGGACCCGGTTCAAGCGCGTTGCAAGACTTCCCGGATTGAAGCGGCAAAGGCGTCTTTAACGTGATCACAAAGGCCTGATTGTAAGGTGCGGTTTTTTGTTTAAAAAAATAGGCTCTTCCGCACTTTTGATACAGAAATATGGTAGAATATGGTAACTATTAGCCACCAGTTTTTGTGGATTTTTTATTTTTATCGTCCGTAATTAGTTTTTTTGAACCGAAAATATTAATAATCTTCAGTTCTTTTACGTGTTCTTGCCGGTAAT
Source organism: uncultured Pelotomaculum sp. (assembly GCA_964557545.1). Lineage (GTDB taxonomy): Bacteria > Bacillota > Desulfotomaculia > Desulfotomaculales > Pelotomaculaceae > CAZLAK01. The sequence goes on along the minus strand of CAZLAK010000035.1, from coordinate 14,305 downwards.
TGAAAAGTTGTTAAGGGTAGCTCCATAATAATCTTGTCTAAATTAGCATCAAAAGTGCGGAAGAGCCAGGGACTGTATCTCCTCGTATTCATATTCATAACCGCTTCCCGAGCCTGCTAGAATCAGCTGGAAATCAGATTGCGCCAGGGGCAGCCGGCAAACAGCCCTGAGTAGGGACGAGACACCTTTGGCCGCGCTGAGCTTTCCCTCGTAAAGGGCTTTAATACTGCCGCCTGTATCCCTTTTTTCGGGCGGGTAAAAGATGTCGCTGTTGAAGCCGGATCCTATAACAATGATCCTTTCCCGGTCAATTCCGTAAACAGTTTCAATCTTTTCCTTATGAAAAGATGACAGGGCCGCAATCCTGTCGATCTTCCGGCATCCACGGATTACCTCAGCGCTGAACCAGTCAGCGCTGACTAACTGTCTAAATTCAGTACCGTGACAGATGCCAATAACCGGGTGAGCAGGTAAAAGCTCCCTTACCAGGGCGGCTAAGAGCCACAGGTGATGGACAATAATCAAATCCGGGTTAAATGAGGCGGCTTTCTTAAGGGCCCGGGTAAAAGCATTTTTCCAGAGGCGGAGCATTTCCTCACTCATTTGCCGGTAACGGGTGCTCGGGTAAGACATTTCATCGCTCATCCCCGGCACGGGAAAGGGCAGTTCCCCTGTTTCAAAGAGCACCGGCAAAAAAAGAAGATCATCCGGCAAGTCTTTGCTGTAGTCTTTGTCGTTTATGGAGATACCCGCCAACAGGCACTGAGCGTGCCCCTTTTTGGCGGCCAACCGGATAAGGTTTAATAAAAAGACCCCGCTTCCTGCTTGTCCAGGTTTTTGAGCAATTACATGCAGGATTCTCATTTATTATCTCCTAAAAAATTCCAGTCGCGTTTTATAAGAAATTATCAGGTTCCGGTTCCGGAACGGTTTTGCCGCGTTTGGCGCCGTAAAGGGAAATGAGCAGGAACTCAGTGCTTTGGCCGTAAAAGAAGGTTTTTTGGTGTCTGTTGACGGGGCGTGGCAGGAAATTTTTGTTAAGGGTGTTAACATAAGCACGTCCCTTCCGGGAAAGTGGTTTACGGAATTCCCGCGGGAAGAGGGAATTTATCTCGACTGGCTGAAAAATATTGGACAGATGCACGCCAATTCTGTCCGGGTCTACATCCTGCTGCCGCCGGGGTTTTACCGGGCTCTCCTCTACTACAACATTAAACACCCCGCTGAACCCCTCTGGCTTTTCCAGGAAATCTGGCCGGAGGAAAACCCCCCTGGGGAGGTAAAAACAGTTGTCAGCTGGCCGACGCTGGATGTCACAGAACACGGTTCGGAGTGGAATGAATACGGCTTGAAGTCGCTGGAGTACAACGACAAGGCGTCGGTCGATATTAACCGTATTGCGGCGAAAGAAAAGCTAAAAGCCGGCTTTTTCGGCGCCTACCATATTTACCCCAATTACCCCGAGTTTATGAATAACGAAAGCGGCTATGCCGATTACTTCGACGAAGAAGGCCAGTTCAGGTACGGCGGCTACTTAAAGGAATTTATAGCAACTCACACCAGGTACCCGGCGCTGGTCGCTGAAATTCGGCCTATCCACAGGCATGGGATGTGCTCACGCTAACCCGGACGGCTACCACCACGGGGGTCTGACCGAGGAAGAGCAGGGCAAGGGCATTGTTAGTAATGATGAAGGCTATACGCCGGGAAGGCTATGCGGGGGGCTGATCTTTGAGTGGATGGACGAGTGGGCCAAGAAAACGTGGATTACAGAACCATTCATGATTCCCTACGAACGGCATGTTCTGTGGCACAATACTATGGGCCCCGAACAGAATTACGGTCTGTGCACAGTTGAATCTGCCGATTACACGGGGGAAGAACATATCCAGGAGGCCGACGGTGTTATCAAAAAAATTTCCTTAGGGTGTGATTCAACCTTCCTGTACCTCAATTTTGAGCTGGCAAGATCGCGTGACTTTAACCGGGAAAGGCTCTTGATCGGACTGGACACTTACGACCGGGCAAGGGGAGAATTCCGCTTTGCCCCGGACTTAGAGACAGCTGTGCCGGGCGGCATGGAATTTCTCATTTGATTTACAGGGGACACAGGACGGCAGGCTCCTGTCCAACCCGGGATACAATACTGCCCGCGGCAGGTATTCTACGGCGACGGACAGCGGAGGTGTGTTTGAGGAGATCAGGCCGCTCATCAATAAGGAGAGAGTACCAAAGTCGGCCGCAAAATTGAAGCGGTTTACCGCAATAACAGCCGGCTAAGTTACGGAAGTTTTACCGAAAACTCCCACAACCACTGGTACATCGAGGGCACAGCCGTTCACGTGCGGCTCCCCTGGGGATTAATAAATGTTACTGACCCTTCGAGCTTGAGGGTTTTGGACGGCCAGAGAGATCTTTTTGCTCCGGAAAGGGACCAGTTAAGAACAGTGGAAACGGACGGCATAATGGCCTACGTGCTACCTGCCGGCAGAGACAGACCCGCAGAAATTGATATGCCCTGCACGTCCGAGCCCTACCTGTGGAAAGGATGGAAGTCCCCTTCCTAACGCATGAGGCTGAAGGAGAGCTGCAGCATTATTGGGGATTTCTTCGGTTCGCTAATATTCGCTAATAAACTAATAAACTGCCCTGGGGCAGACCCTGGCGGCAACTGTAACAAAGAATAGCGTGAAAAGAACGAGAATCCCAAAGTCGGTTAAAAGATGAGAAAAGTCCCCGCTTAACAGAAACGAACGCAGGAGAGCCACCATGTAAGTAAGGGGGTTAATCTGGGATAAAACCTTAAGCCACAAGGGCATGATTTCAATTGGGTACAGCGCGTTAGAGGCAAAAAAGAGGGGCATGGTGAAGAGTTGGCCAAACCCCATGAACCTCTCCCGTGTTTTTAGCAGAGATGCCATAGATATGGAGAAACTCGAAAAGAGAACCGATCCCATTACGGTAGTAACCAACACTCCTAACAGCTCAAGACCACCCCAGCGCAGGGGGATGCGCGCGGCGGCTGCCAAAAGGAGCACGACGGTGACCTGGGTTATAGAACGGATGCTTGCCGCCAGCGACTTGCCCAGCACGTATATAAACCTGGGCAGCGGCAGGGCCAGCAGTTTTTGGAGAAGGCCCAGGTCTCTTTCCCATATGATGCCGATACCGTAAAAGATGGAAACGAAAAGGGCGGACTGGGCGAGAACTCCCGGCGCAAGGAACGACTGGTAAGGCAGGTCTCCCGTGGAAATAACCTTAAACCGGCCAAAGGCTCCGCCAAACACGAAGAGCCAGAGCAGCGGCTGCACGGTCCGGGTGATGAGTTCAGTCGGGTCGTGGATTATCTTGCGCAAGTCCATTTCAACCAGCGCCAGGATTCCCTGCAGCCAGTGCGATAGAGTGGAAAGGAGACCGGACCTGCCAGTACTTATTTCAGCCGAGCCTTCTGGCAAGCTTGCGCGTGCGTTTGAGCTCACGGAAATCCCCTCCTCTTGCGTAATCGCCGCCGGTAAAGAAGCGGAAGGCGTCTTCTAGGGTTGCCTTTGGCTTTTGGGTTGCTTTCTTTAACTCTTCAACGGTGCCCGAAGCGGCGATTTTTCCGTTGTTCATAATGGCCAGGCGGTCGCAAAGGACTTCTGCTTCTTCCATGTAGTGAGTCGTTAAAAGGATGGTGAGCGAGAACTGCTGGCGGAAGTTTTTTAAAATTTCCCACACAGTCAGGCGTGCCGCCGGGTCAAGGCCAATGGTCGGTTCGTCCAGGAAGAGAACGCGGGGCTGAACGAGCATGGCCTGCCCAATTTCCAGCCGCCTCACCATACCGCCGGAGTAGTAGCGGACTTTTTTGTGAGCAGCTTCTTCCAGCCCCATCGCTTGGAGGGTTTCCGAGATTTTCTGCTGGCGCAGGCGCTTGGGTATCCCTAACAGCTTAGCAAAAATGAGGAGATTTTCGTAGCCCGTAAGGTCGCCGTCAGCAGAGATAGCCTGGGGAACATAGCCGGTCAGTTTTCTTACCCCGTGCGCCTGCCGGATGATGTCGTAACCGTAAATTCTGGCAGTTCCGGCGGTGGGAGGCAGTATAGTTGTCAGCATGCGAATGGTTGTCGTTTTTCCGGCCCCGTTTGGCCCAACTAACCCGAAAATTTCCCCTTCTTTGATGGACAGGCTGACCCCGTCAACTGCCCTGTGCAGTGAAAAAACTTTGGTCAGTCCTTCTGCTTCAATAGCGTACTTTGGGGACAAATGGCATCACCTTCCGGATCAGCAACACGGTCGTAAATATAAAATACCACAAAAAATTGGTGCGGACCTGTTAAAATTAACTTAAAAATAATTTTCCGTAAACTAAAAGGGGGCAGCGGTTTTGAGGTTAAGGCTAGAGGTAGCAGATGTTGACAGGTGCGTTGGCTGCCAGAGTTGCATGTTTGCTTGCGCTAGGCGCCACGGAGAAGCCGGCCTGGCCAGGTGCTGTATTGGCGTTCGTTCCCGTGGCGGGATGAGCCGGGGTTTTACAGTGGTGGTGTGCCGGGCGTGTGAAAACCCGCCTTGTTCTAGGGTGTGCCCCACGGGCGCTTTAGCGCCCAGAAAAAGCGGGGGTGTGCTTTTAAACCTGGACAGGTGCACGGGCTGCGGTTTCTGCCGCGATGCTTGTACAGTGGGTGCTGTTTTCTGGGATGACGAAATTAACAAGCCCATGGTCTGTAACTCCTGCGGTTACTGTGCCGGCTACTGCCCCCACGGTGTTCTGGCCCTTAAAAAGGAGGAAGGAGAATAATGCTAAAGCAAGACCCGCTTGCCAATGTCCTCTACGTCGACCTTTCCCGAAAATGTTACTGGGTGGAAAGGAGGGATGACCTCTTTGAAAAGTTCCTGGGAGGGACCGGTGTGGCTACCCAACTACTTTTTGAAGAGTGCCCTCCAAGTGCAGACCCTTTGGGGCCCGAGAACCCGGTTATACTGGCAGTAGGCCCCCTTAGCGGTCTTTTTCCTCTAGCCTCTAAAACTGTAGCTATGTTTAAATCTCCACATACAGGAAACCTAGGAGAAAGCCACGCCGGAGGTAGGAGCGCTGTCGCCCTTAGGATGGCTGGCTACGGCGCCGTCGTGATTAAGGGGGCAAACGACACTCCCGGTTATCTTGCCGTCCACGGAGAGCGGGTTTATTTCCGGGACGCCTCTTCTCTTTGGGGGATGAACAGCTCCTTTACGGCGGGCCGGATCATCAGGGAAAGGGAGCCTTCACCCGGCCTCAGGACTATTATGAAAATCGGCCGGGCGGGGGAAAACCTGGTTTCTTACTCCTGTGTTACCGTAGACACTTACAGGCACTTCGGCCGGCTGGGTCTCGGTGCGGTTTTTGGGGCCAAAAAACTAAAAGCCGTTGTCATATCAGGAAAACGCTCTCTTCCTATTGCAGACATGCCTTACTACCGGCAGGTTTACGACAAGATCTTCCGCATGGCCGTAAATTCGCCGGTGATGAAGAAATACCACGATATCGGAACGGCGGAAAACGTGCTGCCCTTAAACGCGCTGGGGGGCTTGCCTTGCCGCAACTTGCAGTCGGGGAGTTTTGAGGGTGCAGAAGAGATTTCCGGGGAAAAGTTAGCCCAAGACTATTTGGGGAGGCGGCTGGCCTGCTCTCACTGCCCCGTGGGCTGCGTGCACATTGCCGCCTTGAGGAGGCCTTACGGGGACGAGCCCTATTTTTATAAGACCACCATGCCTTCTTACGACTACGAGCTTATCTACGCCTTGGGTTCTATGCTGGGCGGGTCTGACGCGGCAGAACTTCTGGATTTGGTCGAACTGGTAGAATCCCTGGGTCTTGATGCCATCAGTGCCGGTGTAGTTCTCGCCTGGGCCACTGAAGCCTTGGAAAAAGGGCTGATTTCTGAAAAAGAGACACAAGGGCTTGGGCTTAAGTGGGGGGACTACTCCCGGTACAGGGAAGCAGTTAACCTAATAGTAGAGCAGCCCAACGATTTTTACCAGGCCCTGGCCCGGGGAGTGGCGCACGCCGCGTCAATATACGGCGGGCAGGATTTTGCCCTTGCTTACGGCGGGAATGAAATGCCCGGTTACCATACCGGGCCTGCCGCTCACTTAGGTTTTTTGATGGGAGCAAGGCACAGCCACCTGGACAGCGCCGGGTACAGCGTGGACCAGAAGCTGCTTGCCGGTGGGGGTGCGCTGCCCGCTCCCGATAAACTCGTTTTAGAACTGCTGGCCGAGGAAAGCTGGCGCCAGGTGCTTTCGTCACTGGCTGTCTGCTTTTTTGCCAGGGGTATTTACCAGCCCGGCACGGCAGCAGAAGCTCTACAGGCGGCCGGTTGCAATTACACGGAAAAAGAGTTACTGAAGTTAGGTGAAACAATTCATAAGGAGAAGCACAGGTTCAAGATTAATGCCGGCTTTTCCCCCGGCGAACTGCGCTTCCCCCAGAGAATTTTTGAGGTGCCCGCGGCGATGGGAAAACTGGACCCGAACTATTTGAGCAAGGCAGCAGATTACCTGGCGGGAAAGCTCTTTGAAAACAAATAACCGGTCCTGTTCAGGTCGGCGGTTGTTTTTTGGCAATTTCATGGTTAAAATGATGAGAGGTAAATGTTTTTATGGGGCAATTGTTCTTTCCGTGAAGCGGAGGTCTTATTTTGAAAAGAGTAGTGAGTGTGAGCCTGGGCTCTTCTAAACGCAACCACAAAGTAACGGCGGAGTTTTTAGGTGAAGAGTTTGAAATTGCCAGGATGGGCACCGACGGCGATTTTAAGCGGGCTGTTGAGCTTATTAAGGAGCTTGACGGCAAGGTTGACGCCATCGGCCTGGGTGGCATAGACGTTTACCTTTATGTAAGGGACAAGCGTTATGCTATCAGGGACGGGCAAAAGCTGGTAAATGCCGCCAAAGTGACCCCGGTAGTGGACGGCAGCGGCCTGAAAAATACCTTGGAAAGAGAAGTAGTGCGCGTGCTTGCCCGGGAAACCGGCCTTTTGAAAAAGGGTACCAAGGTGCTGATGGTAAGTTCGGTTGACCGGTTTGGCATGGCGCAAACCTTCGGGGAACTGGGTTGTGAGATAATTTTCGGGGATCTTATTTTTGCCTTGGGCATTCCTTGCCCCATCAAATCTATGAAAGTACTGGAAACACTGGCAAGAATTGTTCTACCGGCAATAACCTTGGTTCCCTTTCAAATGCTTTACCCTACCGGAAAGAAGCAGGAGTCCCAGGATGAAGCCAAGGTTAAGAAGTTTGCTCCCTTTTACAAATGGGCAGAGGTGATTGCCGGAGACTTTCATTTTATCCGGCGCTATATGCCATACGGTCTTAACGGCCAAGTAATCCTCACCAATACTACGACAAAAGACGACATAGAGTTTGTCAAGGAGAGGGGATCGGGAGTGCTGGTCACCACCACCCCTGAATTCGGCGGGAGGACTTTCGGCACCAATGTTATGGAGGCTGCGCTGGTGGCCTTATTAGGAAAACCGCTGGCAGAAATTACTCCTGGTGATTATCTGGACCTCCTAAAAAAACTCGATTTTCAGCCGCGCATAATTGACCTTAAGTCTTAAAGGCTGAAAAAGTACCCATTATCTTAATTGGGAACTTTGTAAATATTATACCGTCTAACCACACAGAAGTGTTCTGGTGTCAAGTTTTGTCGCCAGGGCGCAAGGTGTGGTTTTCTTTTTTGCCAATTTTTTGATTTTCTTTCTCAAAGGAGGAAAATTCGACAAGCTTGCAGAATAAAAACTTAAGTTCGTTAACTTTTTCCGGCAGCTGGAGGTGTTGGTTTTGCCCAGAAGGAAGCTGTACGTCGTTTTCTGGCTTTTTCTCCTCGTTACTTTGGCTTTTGGGGGAATTACTCTGTGCTTTTGGGGACAGGCATATGCCGCGGAGCAGGCGGTAGTGACGGCGGATGCGGTTAACGTGCGCAGCGGTCCGGGCACAGAGAACTGGGTTATAGGCCAGGCTTATTACGGTGATCGTTTTCCGGTGGTAGAAAAGAGCAACGGCTGGGTGAAGGTACAGCTTGCCGGGGGTAGCACTGGCTGGATAGCCGGCTGGCTTTTGTCACTGGAAAATATTAATAATAATTATGCGGTTTCGGAGCAGGCGGTAGTGACGGCGGATGCGGTTAACGTGCGCAGCGGTCCGGGCACAGAGAACTGGGTTATAGGCCAGGCTTATTACGGTGATCGTTTTCCGGTGGTAGAAAAGAGCAACGGCTGGGTGAAGGTACAGCTTGCCGGGGGTAGCACTGGCTGGATAGCCGGCTGGCTTTTAACGCTGGAGACTAAACCGTCTCAGACTTCCGGCCAGCAAACGCCCGCTTCTTTGGCGATACCGCCGTCTAGCCAGCAGGGCGGAACCAGCAGCAATAATACCGGCAACAATACCAGTACATCTGATACGGCTGTAGTTACCGGAGACGTGGTTAATGTGCGCAACGGTCCCGGAACGTCTTACGAGGTGATTACTCAGGTTTACAAGGGAAACAAGTTCGTCATTGCAGGCAGCGATCAGGCGAGCGACTGGTACAAGATAAAGCTTCCCAGCGGGGGGACAGGCTGGATAGCCGGCTGGCTTTTAGCGGTAGAAAAAGCACCGGTTTCCCAGCTGGCGGCCGTAAGTCAGCCAGAAACAGAGGTTTCCCGCGGCGGCTCCAGGGGTGAGGCTAGTTCAACCAGTCCATCTGGACGGGTGCTGGACCTGGAAGTAGTCACATCGGGTGGAAAGACGAGTGCGATTGTCAAAACAGATGTGGCCATAGATTATTCTTCTTTTACCCTGAGCAGCCCGCAGAGGCTGGTTATTGACATAAAAGGTGTCTCGCCGGAGGGACTGCCCTCTGCCAAGAATGTGAATTCCAGCACTGTCCAGCAGGTAAGGACGGGGTACTACCAAAAAGACCCAGATATCACCAGGCTGGTATTTGACCTCAAAGAAGGGGCCCAGTACATCGCTTACCTTTCGGAAGATAAGAAAAAATTAACGGTAGAAACCTATATACCCGACCCCAACATCTCTTTAGAGGGCAGGGTAATTGCCATTGACCCCGGCCATGGGGGCCCGGATCCCGGGGCAATAGGACAGGCCGGCACAAAGGAAAAAGATATTACACTCGATGTGGCCAAGAGACTGGCCAAGCTCCTCGAGGCCAGGGGTGCTAAAGTGGTAATGACCAGGACGCAAGACGTAGATGTAGGGCTGTACGAGCGCACGCAAAAGGCCAATAAAGCCAAAGCAGATATTTTCATTAGCATTCACATCAACGCCAACACGGACAGGTCCTACACCGGCACCAGCACTTATATTTACAGCGGCACCGAGTCCAGCCAAAGCGCGCGCGTAAAAGAAAGTGAGAGGCTGGCCAAGTTAGTTCAGAGCGAACTGGTGAGCAGCTTAAAAACGCGGGATATCGGTGTCAAGAAAGCCGATTTTGTAGTTTTGCGGACTTCAAACATGCCGGCAGTGCTGGCCGAGCTGGCTTTTATTTCTAATGCTGCCGAGGAAAAGCTGATCAGGTCTGAAGATTTTAAAAACAAGGCCGCCGGTGCTCTGGCTAAAGCTGTAGGCAGCTATTTTGCCGGCAGCCGCACTGACTTGGCGGGCAGGTTATAGCAAAAAGCAAGGAAAAAGGGGGCGCCAGCGACCCCTTTTAATTTTTTTGTAAAAAGAGGGAATTCCCCGCTGCCGGGGAATATATAAGTGTTATTTGTGTTATATTGCGGCGGCGCGGCACATATAAAATGGGAAAGAGTAAAGCCGCCCGTTTATAAGGACCAAAAACAGCCCGGAAATGGCGGGGCGTGGTAGCATTGGTGGAGGTGTGTTTTAATTGAATAACGGTGTCATTGGCCTTTTTGATTCCGGAGTTGGCGGGCTTACAGTAGCAGTGGAGGTTTACCGCCAGCTGCCGGGAGAATCGACTGTTTACTTTGGCGACACAGCTCACGTCCCGTACGGGCACCGGACAACAGGTGAACTTTTGCATCTGGCCAGGAGGATAATTGCCTTTCTAATAAATCAGGGGTCAAAATTTATAATTTGCGCCTGTAACACCAGTTCTTCGGTTTCCCTGCCCGTGCTTATGAACACCTTCGATGTGCCTATGCTGGGGCTCATTGAGCCGGCGGCCGGGGAAGCACTGCGCCTTACTACCAGCGGCAAAGTGGGTGTGCTGGCCACTGAGGCGACGGTAAAAAGCGGCGCTTACGAAAGAGAGCTAAAGAAGCTGGAGCCGGCGGTACGCGTTTACTCGCAGGCCGCTCCCCGCCTTGTGCCGCTGGTGGAAGCGGGTGAAATAAAAACTTCTAGTGCGGCGGCGGCAGTAAGGGAGTATTTGGCCCCCTTAAAAAAAGCGGGGATTGACACTTTGATTTTGGGTTGCACACATTACCCCTTTTTATCGGATTTAATCGCCGAAGAATTAGGACCCGGCGTGCGGCTGGTTGACCCGGCAGGTGCTGCTGTCCGCCTGGCGGCCCAGGAAATAAAGCGGCGCGGTCTTTTAAATAATAACAGTGAGCGCGGCGTGCAGCACAAGTTTTTTGTGAGCGGCGACCCTTTAGCCTTTAGGGCAAGAGCAGCTTCTTTTTTGGGTTATGATATTGGCTGCGTTGAACGAGTAGACTTGTGAAGGCAGGGGATATGGGAATTGCTGAAAGTGGGCATTACTACCACTGTACCGGTGGAAGTGGTTTACGCTGCCGGCTGGGTGCCGGTGGACTTAAACAATGTCTTCATAGCCGATGAAGACCCGTGCGGTTTAGTCGAAGAGGCAGAGCTGGCCGGTTACCCGCGCAACATTTGTGCTTGGATTAAGGGTATTTACAGCACGGTGCTAAAGCACGGCGATATCAGGACGGTTATTGCTGTAACCCAGGGTGATTGCAGCAACACTCATGCCCTCATGGAAACACTGGAAATGGCCGGTCTCAAGATCGTCCCTTTCGGATACCCCTACGACCGCGACAGGGACCTGCTTAAACTGCAGATTGAAAAACTGATGGACTTTTTTGGTGTTTCCTGGGGGGAGGTAAAGGAAGCCAAAGAATGGCTAGACGGTGTGCGGAGCAGGGTTTGGGAACTGGACAGGCTTACCTGGGAGGAAAACCGTGTGGGCGGGCGGGTCAACCACCTTTACCAAGTGAGCTGTAGTGACTTCAACGGCGACCCGGAGGCCTTTGCTGCTGAAGTAGAGGGTGTAATTAAAGAGGCTTTGTCTGTTAGGCCGAGAGAAGGAGAGCTGCGGATAGGCTACATAGGCGTGCCGCCCATTGTCGGCGAACTTTACGATTACTTAGAAGAACGCGGTGCCAGGGTAGTTTTCAATGAAGTGCAAAGGCAGTTTACCATGCCCTTTGCCACAAGTGACGTTGTCGAGCAGTACCGCTTTTACACTTACCCTTACGGGATTTTTTACCGCTTAGAAGATATCTGCCGTGAAGCCCAAAGACGACGCCTCGACGGTATCATTCACTACGCGCAGAGTTTTTGTTTTCGCCAGATCGAAGACCTTATTATCAGGAAGAAAGTGGGCCTGCCCGTTCTCACTTTAGAAGGCGATAAGCCGTCGCGCCTCGATGCCCGCACCAAAATGCGCCTGGATGTATTTTTGGACATGCTGAGGTGAAACTATGTTCTGCGGTGCAGACCTGGGCAGCCGTGATATAAAAATAGTTTTTCAAGACGCCGGCGGACGCTTTACTTTTAAGAAAACGGATTCGGTGAAATTTTACCGGGAAAACGCCGTAAGAGAAGGAAGCGGCCTTATAGTGGAAGCCCGCGCTTTGGGGCTGGGCGAGGAGCCGGCCAGGGTTGTCTGTACCGGCTACGGCCGGCTTTCTGTAAGGGTGAAGGGGGCCAAAATCATTCCCGAAGTAATGGCCCACGCCACGGGGGCCTCACACCTGACCGGTCTTTCAGACTTTACCTTGCTGGACTTGGGCGGCCAGGACAGCAAGGTGGCATTAGTGCGCGGCGGAAAGGTAATGGACTTTTTGGCCAATGACCGCTGCGCGGCCAGTACGGGAAGGTACTTAGAGAATATGGCCGCTGTCTTGGAAATAAGTCTGGAGGAACTGGGAAAGCACTGGAGCTCTCCCGTAGAGTTAAACTCCACCTGTGCTATTTTTGCCGAAAGCGAGCTCATAGGTAAAATTGTCGAGGGGTACGGCATTCCCGAGCTGGCGGCAGGGGTTAATTACAGCATTTTTAAGCGCATAAGGCCCATGCTGGCCAGGCTGGCCAGCGGCGTAGTTGTTTTTACCGGAGGAGTGGCCAAAAACCGGGCTATTGTAAATATTATTGCTCAGGAAATGGGTCTTGAAGTAGTGGTGCCTGAAAACCCCGAATTTGCCGGGGCGGTTGGCTGCTGCTTACACGCCAGAAATGTTTAAATTTTAAAAGGAGCTGAAGGCGTATGTTAAGACCTGACGGCAGGAGAGCCGATCAGTTGCGGCCGGTTCGCATAACCAGAAATTACATAAAGCACGCCGAAGGTTCGGTTCTGATCGAAGTCGGCGATACCAGGGTAATATGCACGGCCAGCGTAGAAGACAAGCCGCCTGCTTTTCTGAAAGGGGAAGGGAAGGGGTGGATAACTGCCGAGTACGGCATGCTGCCGCGCGCAACCGGTGTGCGCACCCCCAGAGAGGCGGCCAGGGGCAGGGTTGGCGGCCGCACTTACGAGATCCAGAGACTGATCGGGCGCTCGCTTCGGGCGGTAGTTGACCTTAGGGTTTTGGGCGAGCGCACTGTCTGGATCGATTGTGATGTTATTCAGGCTGACGGCGGCACCCGCACGGCTTCCATAACGGGAGCATTTGTTGCCCTTATAGATGCTCTGGAAGTTTTGAGGGCGCAGGGGCTGATAGAGAGAATGCCGGTAAAGGACTATGTGGCTGCTACCAGTGTGGGCCGGGTAAACGGCAATATACTGCTGGATTTAAGTTTTGAGGAAGATGCGGCGGCAGAAGTGGACATGAATATCGTCATGACCGGCTCGGGCCGCTTTGTTGAGGTGCAGGGAACCGGAGAAGAAGCTACTTTTAGCAATGAAGAAATGAGGGAAATGCTGGCACTGGCTGCAGGTGGAATAGAGCAGCTTATATCTTTGCAAAAAGAGGTCCTAGGTGAGGCTGCGGCCGGCATTGGGGAGGGTGTCGTTTTATGAAGATAGTGCTGGCTACGAAAAACAAGGGTAAATATTTTGAGCTAAAAAAGCTGCTCGAGCAGCACGGCTACGAAGCAGTGCCCCTGGAGGCTTTTTCCGGGATAGAAGCAATTGCCGAAGACGGGGAAACGTTTAGGGAAAACGCTGTAAAAAAAGCAGCTTATGTTTGCGAGAAAACGGGCATGATGACTTTAGCCGACGATTCGGGTCTAGAAGTGGACTTTTTAAACGGGGCGCCGGGTGTGCTGTCTTCCCGCTTTGCCGGGGAAGATGGAAATGATGAAGCTAACAACCAGAAACTGTTGAGTCTTTTAGAAGGCGTGCCGCCCGAACAGCGCACCGCCCGTTTCCGCTGTGTAGTGGCCATCGCCGTGCCTGAAGGGTGGGTATACACTGCTGAGGGTAGCTGCGAAGGCATTATTTTGGATAAGCCGCGCGGGAGCGGCGGGTTCGGCTACGACCCTCTTTTCTTTCTGCCCGAGTACGGTAAAACATTTGCCGAACTGGATTTAGAAATAAAGAATAAGATAAGCCACCGGGCGCGCGCCATGGAAGGAGCGCTCGATATCCTGGCAGAACTCAAGAAAGTGGAGGAGAGGGAGGAAGAGGAGTGATTTTTATTTGCGCGTTTTAATTCTAAGCGACACCCACGGCTCTCTTGCCAACGCCCGGCTGGCCCTAGCGGAAGCCGGCACAGTAGACTTTATTATTCATGCCGGCGACCTTTACAGCGATGCCGAGGAACTGGCGGGCGAGGCCGACTTGCCTTTTAAAGCTGTACGGGGAAACTGCGACGTTGTTGGGGACGGGCCGTGCGAGCTGTTCTTTGAGCTAAGAGGGTATTCATTTTTTCTTGCACACGGACACCAAGGGGGCGGCCCTGGTCTTTGGGAAAAGTGGCTTTTAGAAAGAGCGTGCCGGTGCGGGGCGCAGGTGGCCATTTACGGGCATACGCACCGGGCCTGCCTTGTGGAGCAAAAAGGCGTGCTGGTAATTAACCCAGGTAGCATAACCCTGCCGCGTGACGGCGGACGCCCTAGTTACTGCCTTCTGGAGATAGGAGAAAACCAAATCAAGCCGCAAATATGCCGCCTTAAAACCCGGACAAGCCGCAGAGGCCGTTTT
>CAZLAK010000034.1:0-16863 GCA_964557545.1 uncultured Pelotomaculum sp. | reverse complement strand
CCAATACCCAGCTCATTCCTAATCAGAACATTCCTTCCAGCGAGACGGGGATCCGTCACCGCACGGCTGAGAGGGTGGCCAAGCAGACCGATAACCTGGTGATAGCCATATCCCAGCGGCGCGGCGTAGTGACAATTTACAAAGGCAATTTAAAGTACGTGTTAAAGGACCCTTCGGTGATCTTTACCAAGGCCAACCAGGCCATTCAGACCCTGGAGAAGTACCGTTCCGTTTTAGATAAGGTTCTGGTGGAGCTGAGCGCCTTAGAGTTTGAAGAAGCGGTGACCCTCTTCGACGTGGCCAAGGCCATCCAGCGGGTGGAAATGGTGCTGCGGGTGGTAAAAGAAATAGAGCGCTATACCAGTGAGCTGGGTGTCGAAGGGAGGCTGGTGACCATGCAGACAGAAGAGCTGGTGGCCGATGTGGAGGACGAAGGCCTTTTGGTAATACAGGACTATGCTACCGGAACCGACCGGACTCCCCGCTCCATACTGGACATGATCAACAGCTGGCCGGCCGAAGACATCTTGGATCTTTCGCTCATTGCCCGGGCCCTGGGCTACCCCGGCAGCGCCAGTATTTTGGAGCAGCACGTATCGCCCCGAGGCTACCGCGTGCTGGAGAAAATACCCAGGCTGCCGCTGCCCGTAATTGAAAACCTGGTTAAGACCTTCGGCACTTTAAACCGGATTATGGTGGCCAGCATTGAAGAGCTCGACGACGTTGAGGGCATAGGGGAAGTGAGAGCGCGCTCCATTAAGGAGGGCCTAAAGCGCTACCGCGACCAGATCTTACAGGAGAGGTACGGAAACTGATAAAAAGAGAACTATAACAAAAAGTACCTGCTCGGCGGAGGTTATACCAGAAAAAAGACACATATTTACAGATTTATCAAAATAATTATAGTTGACAGTAAATAACCTCTGTGCTAAAATCAAGGTTTATTTGACAAGGCCTCACCATTTATGGTATACTGTATAAAGGAGACCTTCAAAGGGGGAAGCGGCCTTGTTCAAAATAGGCGACAAAGTAGTCTATCCCATGCACGGCGCCGGCATCATAGAAGCTATCGAGGAAAAAGAAGTGCTGGGCGAAAAGCGCCAGTATTATATCCTGCGCCTGCCGGTGGGGGACATGAAGGTAATGATCCCCATCGCCAACGGTGAAGAAGTGGGCTTGAGGGGGGTTATCGACAGGGAGGGTGTGAAGAAAGTTTTTCGCATTCTGCGGCAGCATTCCACGCCCATGTCCGCCAATTGGAACCGCAGGTACAGGGCCAACCTGGAGAAAATGAAAAGCGGCAATATTTTTGAAGTAGCTGAAGTGGTACGCAACCTGGCCAAGCGGGAGCGGGAGAAGGGGCTTTCCTCCGGAGAAAGAAAGATGCTGGAGAGCGCAAGACAGATTCTGGTAAGCGAGCTTGCTTTGGCTGCCGGCTTGGAGGAAGAAAAGGCGAGATCTTTACTAGATGCTGCTTTTGCGTAAAAACAAAAAAGCGTCAGGATTTTCTGGCGTTTTTTATTTCTTTGCCAAAATAAGCCAGATTTTACGGTTGAAGTATAAACGGCGGCACCGTTATAATATACTTATAGTTTTTTGTAAAAACTATAAACAAATGGGACAATCCTTCCCAAAAAATATAAAGAAACTCCCTGATTGGCTGGAAGGGTGTCCCTTTTTCCTTTGTGAAACTGAAAATTTATGTACAGGATTGGCCGGTAAGGGGGTGAGCTAAAAGTGGGAAAAAAGATTCTGTACGCCGTCCTTATAGCCTGTTTTTCCGGTTTAGGCTTTGCAGCCGGTGTTTTTCTCTTTATCAACGGAGCCCTGCCCGCGGCTTCAAATTTCACCTACCAGGTAAAGATGGGTTTGGTGGCTTTTTGCACCCTGGCGGGTACGGTGCTGGGCGTTTTTTTATCGCCTCTGGTCATGCGGGGAATAGCCCGGCTTACTTCAGCTGTAGAGCAGTACCTGCAAAAAACCCCTACTCAGGACCTGGTAATGGGTTCGGTTGGGCTCATTTGCGGACTCATAATTGCCAATTTAATCGGCTCTATACTTTCATTTTTAGGCTGGTTTGGGCGCTTAATTTGGATTGTTCTAACTGTTTTTCTGGCTTACCTGGGTCTCACGGTCGGCATTAAAAAGAGAGAAGAGATCGTTTCTTTCTTTGCCAGCCTGCCGCGCTTTGGACGGGAGCGGCCGTCCAAAGCCGAGATCCGCTCCGGCCAGTTTAAAATCCTCGATACCAGCGTCATTATAGACGGCCGCATTGCGGACCTCTGTGAGAGCGGTTTTATTGAAGGCATTCTGCTGGTGCCGGCTTTTGTTTTAGAAGAGCTGCGCCATATCGCCGACTCCCCCGACCTCTTAAAGCGCAACCGGGGGCGGCGGGGTCTGGACATACTCAACAAAATGCGCAAGAACCCGGATATAAGGGTGCAGATATACGACAGCAACAAGGGCTTAGAGGACGCGGCCGAAGTCGACACCAAACTGGTAAAACTGGCTCAAAAGCTGGGCGCTAAAATAATCACCAACGATTTTAACTTAAATAAGGTGGCAGAGCTGCACGGGGTAAAAGTGCTCAATATCAATGAACTCGCCAACGCCATCAAGCCGGTAGTGCTCCCGGGCGAGGAGATGGTGGTACACGTGGTGAAGGACGGGAAAGAAGCCGGCCAGGGAGTGGCCTACCTGGACGACGGCACGATGATAGTGGTGGACGGCGGCAGGCGCTACATGAACCAGACTATCCCGGTGCTGGTAACCAGCGTCCTGCAGACGGCGGCCGGCAGGATGATTTTTGCCAAACCAAAGCACGACCGCCGGACCGAAAGCCAGGCTCATTACGGCGAGGTGAACGTCATTGGTTAGGGCAGCGGCCGTGGTACCTGCCGCCGGCAGCGGAAACCGGATAGGGCTGCCCCTCAAAAAGCAGTTTTTGTGTTTAGCCGGCGTACCGGTAGTCGGTCATGTGCTCAAAGTCTTAGGGAGAAATCCCAGTGTAGGCGGGATAGTTCTGGTAGTGGCGGCCGGCGACGAGGAGCGGGCGGAAGAGATGTGCCAGAATTACGCCGGCGGCAAGTGGCATAGAGTTGTGCAGGGGGGCAGCGAGCGGCAGGAGTCTGTTTACCGGGGCTTGTGCGCTTTGCCCAAGTGGGCCGAACTGGTCCTGGTTCACGACGGGGCCCGGCCTTTCCTCACCGACCGGTTAGTTGCTGAGGTATTGAGGGCTGCGGTCGAGTGGGGGGCGGCAACGGCGGCCGTTTTGGCCAAAGATACGGTAAAGACTGCCGGTCCCGACGGTCTGGTGCGGGCTACCCTGCCGCGGGAAGAGGTGTGGCTGGTGCAGACGCCTCAGGCCTTCCGCAAAGACCTGCTTTTGGCCGCCCACGAGAAAGCCCGAAAGGATAACTATGCGGCTACCGACGACTGTGCACTGGTAGAAAGGTGCGGCTGTCCGGTAAAAATTGTAGAGGGGTCTTACGCCAACATAAAGATCACTACACCCGAAGACTTGGCGGCAGCTGAAGCATTGGCCGCCTGCAGGCTAAAAATAATCCGGTAAAAGGCTGGGTATAGCGGCAATGAGGGTGGGTTTAGGTTTTGACGTGCACCGCCTGGTGGAGGGAAGGCCCCTTGTCTTGGGCGGTGTGAAGGTGGATTATGAAAAAGGCCTTCTGGGGCACTCCGACGCCGACGTGCTGGTGCACGCCATTATGGACGCCGTGCTCGGAGCGGCCGGTGAGCGGGATATAGGCACCCATTTTCCCGATTCCGACCCGCAGTACGCCGGGGTCAGCAGTATTTTGCTCTTGGGCCACGTTAAAGAGCTGTTAGAAGCTAAGGGGGCCCGGCTTATCAATGTGGATGCCGTTATAGTGGCCGAAAAACCCCGGCTGGCCCCTTACATTAACGAAATGGTCAAAAACATAGCTCGTTGTCTGGGAATTGAGGAAGAGCGCGTAAACATTAAAGCTACTACTGCCGAAGGCCTGGGATTTACCGGCCGGGGCGAAGGCATAGCCGCTTATGCCGTTGTGCTGGTGGAATGAAATTCCGCCGTTTTTTATTTTTTGCTTTTTAGCCGGGTTTTTCGTTGACAGGCCGTTATATTCAGAATTATATTTTAGCTGAAGAGTTGACTGACCAGCCGGTCGGTTTTTTGGACATTTGGGATTTTAAATTCAAAGAAAGAAGAAAGGGTGGTCGGCATTTTTATGAAGGAGAAAGCTGCTGCGGCCAGGACTTTTTATTTGCTGCCTTTGGCCCTGCTCCTGACGGCCTGTGCCGGTCTGTTACTGGGCGGCTGCGGCAAAAAGGACCCCGCAGGGGCAAAAGCAAGCCAGGCGGTGGCGGTAAGCGCAGCTGCCGTGGAAAAGAGAGATTTGACGCAAGTTGCCACCCTTTACGGCAGGGTAACCGCCCGTCAGTCGGTGTCCCTGGCTCCTAAAACCCAGGGCAGGGTGGCCTGCGTGCCGGTAAAGGTGGGCGTGGAAGTGGAGCCCGGCCAGGTCCTGGTTCAACTGGACGATTCAGAAATTTTGGCCCAGCTCAAACAGGCGCAAGGCGCGCTGGAAGCGGCTGTGGCGGGCCAAAGAGAGCAGAGCGCAGTTCTCCTCGAAGCGCAGGCCAACTTAGAGCGCGCCGAAAAGCTCTACAGTGAAGGCGCCATATCCCGGCAGGCATACGAGGCGGCCCTTTACAGCTACCAGCGGGCTTCTTCCGGCCGGAGCGACGCCCTGGTGCGCCAGGCCGAAGCCAGCTTAAATTACTGGCAGAGCCAGCTGGAAAACACTTTAGTTAAATCGCCCATCAGGGGCCAGGTGGCCTCCCTCGATGCAGAGCCGGGAGAGGTGGTGGGGCCTTCATCGCCGCTGGTCACCGTGGTGGATATAGACGCGGTGAACGTGGAAATCAGCGTGCCCGAATACCTCATCGGCAGTGTGCAAGAAGGCGATGAAGTTCAAGTAAAAGTTCCGGCGGCGGGCGGCGGGACTTTTGCGGGGCGGGCCGTCAGTGTGGCCCCGGCGGCCGACCCCAAGACTAAAACCTTCCAGGTCAAAGTAGAAATTGAAAACCCCCGACACCAAATCAAGCCCGGCATGTTTGCCGAGGTGGAGGTGCGATCCGGTGAACTGAAAGGGGTTCTGACAGTGCCCAAAGAGGCTGTAGTCGATAAGGGCGAAGTAAAGGTGGTCTACGTAGTGGAAGAGGGCCTGGCCCGGGAGCGCAGAGTAAAAATCGGCTATACCGGGCGGGACTGCGTTCAAGTGCTGGAGGGCTTAAATGAAGGGGATACGGTGGTTACTGCCGGGCACGGGCTTTTGCGGGACGGCACGCCGGTGGAAGTTAAAAACCGTTAAGACGTGCCGGTATAAGGTTATTTGAGGCATTGCTGGCAGTTTAAGTAAAGGGCGGTGGAAGGCGGACGTGAAAATATCCGACCTGGCGGTCAAAAGACCTGTGACGATAATTATGGTGGTTTTCATGGTGGTGGTTCTGGGCCTGGTTTCTTACAGCAAGCTGCCGCTGGACCTCTACCCGGACATGAAGTTTCCCGTGGCAGCGGTCATCGCTTCTTACCCGGGTGCCGGCTCAGAAGAAGTGGAAACCAGGGTGACCAGGCCTATCGAAGAAAGCATGGGAACGGTAGAAAACTTAAAAGAAATTTATTCATACACCAATGCCGGTTCTTCCATAGTTATCTGCCGGTTCAACTGGGGTACCGACATGAATTTTGCCACTCTCCAGATGCGCGAGAAACTCGACCTGGTTAAAAGAACCCTTCCGGACGAAGTGGACAACCCCATGGTCTTCAAAATGGACCCCTCCATGATGCCCGTTCTCCAAGTGGGCATCACCGGGCTCCAGGACCTGGCCGAGCTCAAAAAACTGGTAGAGGAGGAATTTAAGGGCGCTATAGAGAGAATTCCCGGCGTGGCTTCGGTGACCGTTACCGGCGGCCTGGAAAGAGAAGTGGAAGTGGCCGTAGACCCGGTGAAATTAAACGGCTACGGGCTGACCATAGCTCAGGTGGTGCAGGCCCTGTGGGCCGACAACTTCAATGAGCCCGGCGGTGAGCTGACAGAGGGAGGGCGGGTGCTCTTTGTCCGCAATACGGGCGAATTTGCCAGCCTGCAGGAGATAGAGGAGCTGCCGGTAGGGACGGCCGGGGGCCAGACGGTATATCTGCGCGATGTAGCGGAAGTAAAAGACAGTTACAAAGACGTTACCCAGAGGACGAGGATGAACGGCCAGCCGAGCGTGGGCCTGCACGTGTTAAAACAGTCCGATGCCAACACGGTTAAAGTGGTGGCCGCCGTCAAAGAAGAAATGGACCGGCTGGTCAAGCGGCTGCCCCAGGGAGTAGAAGTGCGCTACGCCTACGACCAGTCGGAGTTTATTAAGAGGTCTCTGGCTTCCGTAAAGAGGAGCGCCCTGGAAGGTGCGCTCCTGGCCACAATAGTCATTTTCCTTTTCCTGCGCAGCGGCCGCAGCACGCTGATCATCTTTACGGCCATACCGCTGTCGGTTATAGCCACTTTTGCGCTCATGTACTTTGCCGGTATTGCCTTTAACCTGGTGTCCATGGGCGGTTTGGCCTTAGGGATTGGCCGCATGGTGGACGATGCCATCGTCGTGTTGGAAAACATATACCGCCACCGCAAGAGCGGCCTGTCTTTAATGGAGGCGGCCCGCCAGGGGGCGGCCGAAGTCGGGAACGCGGTTATGGCGGCCACTTTTACCACCATTGCCGTCTTTCTGCCCATCGTTTTTGTAGAGGGAATCTCTGCGATCATCTTCCGGCAGATGGCCATAACCGTTTCTTTTGCCATCTTTTCCTCCCTCCTGGTGGCTCTCACCGTCGTTCCGATGCTCTCATCTCAGTTCCTCACCGCCGAGGAAAAGGCCGGCGGTGGCCGGCTCCGCCGTATCCTGGACCGCTGGGGGTCGTGGCTGGAAAGTTTAAACGAGGTTTACCGGAAGGTTTTGGGCTGGGCGCTTTCTCACCGCCGCGCCGTGGTGGGTGCCGTGGTCCTTTCTCTGGCGGCCAGTCTGGCCCTCGTGCCCGCCATTGGGGCCGAGTTTCTGCCCAAGATGGACGCAGGCCAAATCGCCGTCGATATCCAGATGGACCGCGGCACCTCTTTGGAGAGAACCGGGGCTTTTGTGCAGGAGGTGGAAGAAATTTTAGCCGGGATACCGGAAGTGCAGACAGTTTTTTCCAGCGTAGGCTCGGCCGGCCGCAGTTCTTTTGTTTCTGCCTACCAGCCGGATATAGCCCGCCTGCAGGTGATGCTTGTTCCCCGGACGCAAAGGCAAAGGACAGCCGATGAAGTAGCCGATGAGGTGCGCTGGCTTTTGGGAGAGCTGCCGGGAGCCAAAGTAAAAGTTTCTTCTGTTGACCCCACTATGACTGCCATGAGGACGTCTTCGCCCATCAGTATTGCCGTACGCGGTTCAGATTTGAGTGTTTTGCGGGATATAGCCGAGCAGCTGGCCGGGGAAGTAAGGCAGGTAGAAGGTACCAGAGAGGTGGACACGAGTTTGAGTGCCGGCTACCCCGAGGTGCAGGTTAAAGTTAACCGCCAGCTGGCCCAGAGCTACGGCCTTACCCCGGCTCAGGTGGTGCAGGCGGTGAAAACTTCCGTCCAGGGTCAGGTGGCCACGCGCTACCGCACGGCGGAAGACGAGTACGACATCCGGGTGAGGTTGAAAAAAGAGGCCAGGGAAGACCTCTACCATTTGTCTAACCTGGCTATAACGGCGCCGTCCGGTGCAGTGGTGCGCCTGGCCGACGTGGCCTCCCTGGTGACCGCTACCGGGCCGGTACAGATCGACCGCCGGGAGCAGGACCGGGTAGTTACGGTAACCGGTGAAATTGCCGGCCGCGACCTGCGGAGCGTCACCAATGAGATAAAGGAGCGCGCCGCGCGCCTGGTGCTGCCGCCCGGATACAGCATCGAGTTCACCGGAGCCGATAAGGAAATGATCGAGTCCTTCCAGAGTCTGGCCATGGCCCTGGCCCTGGCCGTGCTGCTGGTTTACATGGTTATGGCCATTCAGTACGAGTCTTTGCTTTACCCCTTTGTTATCATGTTTACCATGCCCACCACGGTTATAGGCGTGGTTTTGAGCCTTTTCATCACCGGCTACCGGTTTAGCGTGCCGGCCTTTATAGGGCTCATCATGCTCGCCGGCATTGTGGTGAGCAACGGCATTGTCCTGGTGGATTACATCAACACCCTGCGCCGCCGCGGCGTAGAGCGCACCCAGGCCATCCTTACCGCCGGCCCGGTGCGCCTTAGGCCCATCTTGATGACCGCCCTGACCACCATTTTGGCCATGCTGCCGCTGGCCATTGGCATAGGAGAAGGGGGAGAAAGCCAGGCGCCGCTGGCCGCAGTGGTTATAGGCGGCCTTACCGTATCCACGTTTTTGACCCTGGTTTTCATTCCGGTCGTTTACGTTTACTTTGACGACTTAGGCCAGAAGATAACGGCGCGCTTTAGCCGCTGGGCTGCCGGCGAAAGCTCTCCCGGCAGTTCCCGGTAAGATGGGACCGCCGTTTCCATTACCTTTCCTTTAAAAGCGGGGTAGGCTGCAAATGACTGTTTTAGCCCATAGCCCGAACAAGAGGCTTTCGATTATAAAAGCGGCGGCCAAAGTCTTTTCCCGGCACGGCTACCACCGCGCCAGGGTGGAGGACATCGCTTTTGAGGCAGGTGTGGGCAAGGGCACGGTCTACGAGTACTTTGCCAGCAAGCGGCATTTATTTGAGGAAGTAGTAAAAGAAGGCCTGAAATTTTATGCCGGGGGAGAAAAAGCTGGACTGGGCGCAGGGGTTTCTGCCCGGCCGGAAGGCGGCCCTTTGGACCTCGGCGGACAGCTGTGCGCCCTCGTAGAGATGCACTTGACGTTTTTGCGCGAGTACCGCGATATTTCCCGGGTGGCCTTGAGCGACCACGCTTTTAGCAGTGAAGAAATGCATCGCTGGCTCGGCGACTTGCGTCGACAGAAAATAGAGCGGTTAAAAAAACTTCTGATGGAGGGCCGGGACCGGGGCGAAACCTGCCCCGACTTAGATGTGGAGCTGGCGGCCGAATTTTTCTGGGGCATTTTGGGAAGCCTGTGGTATAAGGCAGTTTGGGAAGAAACCGAATTTGACATCAAAGAGACGGCCCAAAAAGCAGTGCGCCTTTTTATGGAGGGAGCCGGCCGGCGCTAGCTGCCCTTATTCGGGCTCAATTCACGATTGAGTTGCCGTGCCGGCGGGCCGGTGCTATAATCATGCTGTAGTCAAAATTAACGACATTATTGACGTGATTAACGCGCCCGGTGTTAACGCTAAAAACGAGGCGAATTTTTGCCCTGGCAAGAAAGATATTTGGGAGGTCGTCGTTTTGAACTCTGTGAGGGTGAGGTTTGCACCCAGCCCGACCGGTCCTTTGCACATTGGAGGAGCCAGGTCGGCGCTTTTTAACTGGCTCTTTGCCCGCCGCTACGGCGGCACTTTTATTGTGCGCATTGAGGATACCGACTTAGAGCGCTCCTCGCCAGAAGCCGAGGAAAATATACTGGAAGCCCTGCGCTGGCTGGGTCTGGACTGGGACGAAGGAGTAGACGTAGGGGGACCGTACGGGCCTTACCGGCAGACGGACCGGCTGGAAATTTACCGCCGCTGCGCCAACCTGCTGGTGGAAAAGGGGCTAGCTTATCCGTGCTACTGTACCGAGGAAGAACTGGCCGCCCAGCGGGAAGAGCTCCTAAAAAGCGGCGAGCAGGTTAAGTATACCGGCCGCTGCCGGGGGCTTACTTTAACCGAGCGCGAGCGGCTAAAGGCATTGGGAAGAAAGCCGGCCCTGCGCTTTGCCGTCCCGGAAAATAAGACGGTGACAGTGCGCGATCTGGTGCGCGGCGAAGTTTGTTTCGAGTGTTCCGGCATTGGTGACTTTATTATTTTAAAGTCCGACGGCATACCGACTTACAACTTTGCCGTCGTGGTGGACGACCACGAGATGAAGATCAGCCACGTCATAAGGGCGGAAGAGCACCTGCCCAACACTCCCCGCCAGATCCTCCTTTACGAAGCATTTGGCTGGGAGCTGCCCGCCTTTGCCCACGTCTCGCTCATTTTGGGCAAAGACCGCAGCAAGATGAGCAAGCGGCACGGCGCTACCGCCGTCATCCAGTACCGGGAAAGAGGTTACCTGCCGGAGGCGCTGGTGAATTTCCTGGCCCTTTTGGGCTGGTCGCCGGGCGGTGAAGAGGAAGTCATTTCTGTGGAAGAACTAAAAAAATCGTTTTCCCTGGACAGAGTGAGCAAGAGCCCGGCCGTTTTTGATTTAGACAAGCTCAACTGGTTAAACGGCCACTACATCAGGGCCGCATCTGTCGAACGCCTGGCCGCACTGGCCGTTCCTTTTTTGCAAAAGGCCGGCTGCGTAAGCGGTTCCCCTTCGGCTTTGGAGCAGGAATGGGTGAAGGCGGTCGTGGAGCTGGCCCGAGACTATGTGTGCTGCTTGGAGGAGATACCGGAATACGCCAGAAAATATTTGGGTGACGGGTACAGCTTCAGTGAGGAGGCCAAAGAGGTCTTAAGCCGGGAAAAGGTGGCGGCGCTCTTAGAGGCCCTGGCGGAGGAAGTGGGCCGCACTGAGCGCCTGACGGCCCAAAACGCCCCTTATATTTTAAAAGCGGCGGGCCAAAAGGCCGGTCTTAAAGGAAAGGACGTTTTTGTGCCGGTGAGGGCGGCTCTTACCGGCAGCACCCAGGGACCGGATTTGCCCAAGGTGATGGCTGTAATCGGCAAAGAAGGCGTGCTGCGCAGGCTCAAGAAGGCGCTTGCCTTGGTCGGAGGGTGAGGTGTATATGCTCGAGCGCTTGCGCCGGGATATAAGGGCAGTCATGGAGCGCGACCCGGCCGCCAAGTCGGTATTGGAAGTGATCCTGTGTTACCCGGGATTTCACGCCGTTCTCATGCACCGGGTGGCCCACGCCCTTTACTTGCGCCGCTGGTATCTCTTGGCAAGACTTGTTTCCCATATTTCCCGGTTTTTAACCGGCATAGAAATCCATCCGGGGGCTAAAATCGGCGAGGGCCTCTTTATTGACCACGGCTCCGGGGTGGTCATAGGCGAGACGGCAGAAATCGGCGACAACGTGACCATTTACCAGGGGGTCACTCTGGGAGGGACCGGCAAGGAAAAAGGCAAAAGGCACCCTACGATAGGCAACAACGTGGTGATAAGCGCCGGAGCCAAAATTTTGGGTTCATTTACCGTCGGCGATAATTCTAAAATAGGCGCCGGGTCGGTGGTCTTAAAGCCGGTGCCCCCCAACAGCACGGTGGTCGGTGTTCCCGGGCGGGTGGTAGCGCGGGAAGGCCGCAAGGTAGAAGAGCCGGCGGCAGAAATCGACCTGCGCCACGACCTCCTGCCGGACCCGGTGGCAGAAACCTTGAACTGCCTAAAGCAAAAAGTGGAAGCCTTAGAGAAAAAAGTGAGTGAACTGGAAGAGAGGACCCGCACCGCCGGCCGGACGGATTCACTTTAAAGCAGCGAGGTAAAGCGGAGCGGGCGAGAACCAGGCCACTCCGGGCTTGAAAATTACCTAAAGGACGTAAAGGCACCTTTAGTCAAGGGGGATTTTCTCTTTATGGAAATATACAACACCCTGTCGGCCCGCAAAGAAAAGTTTGTGCCGCGCGAGCCCGGTAAGGTGGGCATCTACGTCTGTGGCCCTACGACCTACAACTACATTCACCTGGGCAATGCCCGCCCCTTGGTGTTTTTCGACACCGTGCGGCGCTACTTCATCGCCATGGGCTACCAGGTTACCTACGTGCAGAACTTTACCGACGTGGACGATAAAATAATAAACCGCGCCAAAGAAGAAGGGGAAGACCCGCTTTTGCTGGCCGAAAAGTACATCAATGAATACTTTGCCGACGCCGGTGCCCTAAACGTGATGCGGGCCGACGTTCATCCCCGGGTAACCCAGCACATACCCGAGATCATCTCATTAGTAGAAAAACTGCTGGAAAAAGGGGTAGCCTATGTTTCCGAAGGCAGCGTCTACTTTGAGGTAAAAAAGTTTCCGGCATACGGCCGGCTTTCCGGCCGCTCGACCGAAGACATGCTGGCCGGAGCCCGCGTAGAAGTAGATGCCCGCAAAAAAGACCCCCTCGATTTTGTCCTGTGGAAGGCGGCCAAGCCCGGTGAGCCGGCTTGGGACAGCCCTTTTGGGCGGGGCCGGCCTGGCTGGCACATAGAGTGCTCGGCTATGTCCATAAAGTACCTGGGCATGGGATTTGACATCCACGGGGGCGGTGCCGACCTCATCTTCCCCCACCACGAGAACGAAATTGCCCAGAGCGAGGCGGCTTACGGCGCACCCTTTGTCCGGTACTGGATGCACAACGGTTTTATTACCGTCAACGAAGAAAAAATGTCTAAATCTCTGGGCAACTTCTTTTTAGTGCGAGATATACTGTCCAAATTTCCACCGGAACTCGTGCGCTTTTTCCTCCTGTCCACCCACTACCGGAGCCCTTTAGACTTTGACGGCGAAAAGCTGGCCGCGGCGGGAAGGGGCTTAGAGCGCATCCGCACCAGCATCCGCCTCTTAGAGGAAGCTTTGGAGAAAAAGGTGGAGGCCGGTGCTCCCAGGGAAGCACCGGGGCTGTCCGGCACCCTGGAGGACCTAAGAAATTCCTTTTCGGCGGCCATGGACGACGACTTCAATACCGCCCTGGCCACGGGCGTGCTCTTTGAGCTGGCCCGGGAAGTGAACACTGCGGTCGGCCGGCTGGGTCCGGCAGTAGCGCCGCAGGACCGGGAAGCTCTGGAGAAGGCCCGGGAGCTGTTTGACTTCTTTAACCGGGTGCTGGGCATCTTTAGGACGGGCCAAGACGGGAGTATAATCACGGGTGCCGGTATAGAAGGAGAATCGGGGCTGGAGGAAGGTCTTTTGAAACTCCTCATTGAGGTGCGCGCCGAGGCCCGCCGCAAAAAGGACTGGGCTACGGCCGACCGCATCCGCGACGGCTTAAAAGAGCTGGGCATTATTTTAGAAGACACCCCTTTGGGGGTGCGCTGGAAAAAGCGGGGGTAGAAGGTGCAGAATTTATCGCGTTTGCCTTTAGCCAGCTGGAACGGGACCCGGCCCCAGTGCCTCCCCGTTCCCGTTCTGGCTTACGTGGGGGACGCCGTCTTTGAGCTGGCCGTGCGCTGTGCCCTGGTGGAAGCCGGGTACAGCCGGGTGGGCGAACTGCACGGCGAGGCTGTAAAGCGCGTTAGCGCCGCCGCGCAGGCGAGGGCCTTGCGCAAGCTTTTTGGCTTTTTAACCGCTGAAGAAGAAGCCGTCGTGCGCCGCGGGCGCAACGCCCGCCCGGTGCACGCCCCTCCGCGCGGCGCAGGCCAGGCAGATTACCGTTACAGCACGGCTTTGGAGTGCCTGGTCGGTTACCTTTACCTAAAAGGCGACCGCGCCCGCTTGGGTGAAATTTTGGGGGCGGTGCTGGCGGAAGAGGGCAGCCCGGTACGGCCGTCTTTTTGATTTGGGAGGGGGTGATGCCCAAAGTGGGTGCCGTAAAAATGAAGGTTAAACTTTTAAAGTACACACCTGACCCGGAAGGTATAGTGACCATGGGGGCGCGCCTTTGTTATTCACCGGCCGGCATTGATGAGCTCGGCGAAAAACTGACAAGTGAGGAGCGCGGCCGTTTTATAGACATGCTGCTGGCATCGGGCCACCACTCACCCGTAGAACACGCTTCCTTTACTTTCGGGGTAGAAGGCGTTTCCCGCTCGCTTTTGGCCCAGATCACCCGCCACCGCATCGCCAGCTTTTCGGTAAAGTCGCAGCGTTACGTTTCGGAGGAGGGCGTATCCCAGGAGGACGGGGTTTTTGGCTATGTCGTGCCGCCCCGCATCGCTTCCCTGGGCTCTGCTTACGTCGAGGAGTACGCCGCCCAGATGAAAAAAATTCAAGAGTGGTACGACCGGTGGGTAAAGTTGCTGGGCGGGGGCCGTGATGCTTACGAAGATGCCCGTTTTGTTCTGCCTAATGCCGCGGAAACCAAGTTTCTGGTCACCATGAACGCCAGAGAACTCCTGCACTTCTTTACTTTGCGCTGCTGCCGGCGCGCCCAGTGGGAGATCCGCGCCCTGGCCACAGAAATGCTCCGCCAGGTTAAGAGGGTAGCCCCTTATATTTTTGCCCGGGCCGGCCCGGCCTGCCTGCGCGGCCCTTGCCCCGAGGGCAGGTGGAGCTGCGGGGAGAGTGAGGCAGTGAGGAACTTTTTCGCCGACCTGTGACTGTTGTAAAGGCTTATAAAATATAAAAATGAAAAGGCAGGGAAAGAAAGACTCTGAGCGAACTTAACGGGATCAAAGGGGAAATTATTGCCGGCAGGAACCCGGTGAAGGAAGCGCTTTTGTCCGGCCGGCCGGTAAACAAAATTTTAGTGGCGGGCGGCGCCGGCGGAAGTGCGCTGTCAGAAATAGTGGCTTTGGCCCGGCAAAAAGGTGTTCCTGTGCAAAAGACGGACCGGCGGCAGTTAGATAAGCTCGCCCGCGGCGCCAACCACCAGGGGGTAGTGGCCAGAGCAGCTGCCAAAGAATACGCCGAGCTGGAAGATATCGTGCGCATTTCTAAAACCAAGCTGCCGCTGGTCATTTTGCTAGACGGGGTGCAGGACCCCCACAATCTGGGCGCGGTTTTGCGGGTGGCCGATGCCGCCGGAGCCAGCGGGGTGGTTATTCCCGTACGCCGCTCTGCCCAGCTGACGGCGGCGGTAGCCCGGGCTTCTGCCGGGGCGCACGAATACGTGCCGGTAGCCAGGGTGACCAACTTGGCGCAGGCCCTCGGCCGCCTTAAAGAGAGCGGCTTTTGGGCAGTGGGGGCCGACGCCGCGGCCGGCCAGACTCTGTGGGAGGCCGACCTGGAAGGGCCGTTGGCCATTGTGATCGGCGGCGAGGGCAGGGGAATAAGCCGCCTGGTAAAGGAAAGGTGCGATATTTTGGTGCGCGTGCCGATGCTGGGCCGGGTCAGTTCCCTAAACGCTTCTGTGGCCTGCGCGCTTTTGGCCTACGAGGTGCTGCGGCGAAAGGAGACGGCCGCCCGTGGGACGGGATTTTCTTCTCGTTGACGGTTACAACGTTATCCATGCCTGGCCGGAGCTGCTCCGGCTAATGGATGCAAGTTTAGATCACGCCAGGGAAAAGCTGGTCACAATACTCGCCGAGTACGCCCACCTGACTGGGTGCCGGGTGTGGGTGGTTTTTGACGCTCACGGAGTCAAAAATGCCGCTTTACGCCAGGAAAACGTGGACGGCGTAGAGGTGGTATTTACCAAAGAAGGCGAGACGGCGGACTCTTTTATAGAGCGCATGGCGGGGGAACTGGGGGCATCCGGCAGCACCGTTTACGTGGCCACTTCTGACTGGGACGAGCAAAGGGTTATATTGGGGCGGGGGGCTTACCGCTTGACCCCTGCCGAGCTGAAGAGGATGGTAAACAAGGCCCGCCAGGAAAGCAAAAGATTTTACACGGACACCGTGCCGGCCGATGCCTATTTGGAAAACCGCTTATCGAAAAAAGTAAAAACTCTTTTAGAAAAACTGCGCCGACAGCGTTTTTAAAGCACCTTTAAAAGAAAAACGGAAAGCCGAATGAGCCAAAGAACCCCGCCGGAGTCCGAAAATTGAGCGCTAGTTTGGTCCGCGCGGTCAACAGAGCAAGCGGGAGCTAAATCACGCACGGCGAAAAAGTAGGGATACCTGAGGTCCCAATTTTATATTGACGCTACCCCACCCCTCGGCTATAATAAGGTTGAAAATGCGGACCTGTCTCTTTTTTGTTTTTGGAGAGGATTTTATTTTTTCTTTCAAAGGGGAAGAGAAAGAGCGGGGGGAATAATGTGAGTCTTCAGGCCCACAAGGAGCTTCCTAACGGGTATCAGGTGCTGCTGGACGAAGAGGTGGTGGAGTACGCCAGAGAAGGAGACGATGCCGCTTTAGAATACCTGATCAATAAATATAAAAACTTCGTCCGGGCCAAAGCCCGCTCCTACTTCCTGATCGGGGCCGACCGCGAGGATATCATCCAGGAGGGCATGATTGGCTTATACAAGGCTATCCGCGATTTTAAACTGGACAAGCTTTCTTCTTTCCGTGCTTTTGCCGAGCTCTGTATAACCCGGCAGATTATCACGGCCATCAAAACGGCTACCAGGCAAAAGCACATCCCTCTCAACTCCTACGTATCCTTAAACAAGCCGATATACGATGACGACTCGGACCGCACTCTCATGGACGTAATATCGGGCACCAAGGTCGCCGATCCGGAAGAGCTTATCATTTCCCGGGAAGAGTTTGACGACATCGAAGAAAAAATGGGCGAAATTTTAAGCTCGCTGGAGTGGAAAGTGCTGATGTCGTATTTAGAGGGTAAGTCGTACCAGGAGATTGCCGAGGATTTGAACCGGCACGTCAAATCCATCGACAACGCCCTGCAGAGGGTAAAGAGAAAGCTGGAGCGCTATTTAGAGAAAAGAGAAGCGTAAGCCGGCTGGTTATTTAATTAGCAGGTTAAAAGCAGGTTAAAAAGGTTTTATTTACCGCAAAAGCTTTGATTGACACACTGCTGCCGTTTGTTTATAATTTTTTTTGCACCGGTTGCCGGCGTAGCTCAACTGGCAGAGCAGCTGATTTGTAATCAGCAGGTTTACGGGTTCGAGTCCCGTCGCCGGCTCCAAGACCCAAAGCCGGGTTTTCGCGGAGGGGTGCCCGAGTGGACAAAGGGAGCAGACTGTAAATCTGCCGGCGCAGCCTTCGCTGGTTCGA
This sequence comes from uncultured Pelotomaculum sp., assembly GCA_964557545.1. GTDB lineage: Bacteria > Bacillota > Desulfotomaculia > Desulfotomaculales > Pelotomaculaceae > CAZLAK01. Next base: position 7 of record CAZLAK010000034.1, on the reverse strand, counting down.
ATCCAGC
>CAZLAK010000033.1:0-17271 GCA_964557545.1 uncultured Pelotomaculum sp. | reverse complement strand
GAGCCGATACGAAAGCAAGGACAAAAATTGCCAAGAGCCAAAATAAGGCCTTTCTCCTCTTAAATGTGACCATGATTTACACCCCATTTCCAAGAGCTAGTCAGAAAGCATAAAAAACTTCTAAAAAAAATTTGCTTTGCGGCATATAAAACCCTAATTTCTTAAAATTAAAACCGCACTTGCCTTGTTTCTCCCCCCTCCAGTTAGTTAATTAAGCTGTATAAGCGGTAAAAATTGGGGCCGAATTTGAAAAACAGTACCCAAAAAATTGCCGTCAATACCGCCAGTGTAACGGCAGAGGCCAGCGCACCTGCTTTCTTAAGGCCGGGGTCGGAGGCTGCCCGGCGGACACATAAAAGGGAAACAGCCAGGCCGCAGATCAAAAACAAAGCCCGCATGACGTCCGTCAGCCCGCAGGACAAAAGGGCAGCGCCGGCTGTGCCGGTTCCGTATCCAGCCAGACCCAGGACAAGTATATATTTGCCAGCTAAAGGCAAAAACCCTGCTTGGTAAGCGGCTTGCACGCCTACTGCCAGCGGCACAGCCGCAAAGATAAGCCTCAGCTGGGCAAGTGGACCGTCGCCGGTCATCCTGCCCCGCAAAAAGAGAAGAACCGCCCCTCCCGCCGCCAGCACGGCAGCCCAGTAAGCCGCTGAAAACCAGGCGAGCCATTCTCCCCTCCCCAAAAGGGAATGCAGCCTGTCGAAAGCAACCAGCGGCACTACCATAGCCAGCAGCACGGCCACCATAACGGCCATTCCCCTGTTGAAGCGCGACATGGCGGGTATTTCAGCTGCCGGCAGCCGCAAATTCAGCTGCACCGAGCCGTTCGGGCAGTTCACTGCGCAGTTTAAGCACATCTTGCACGACTGGCTGTTGTCCACGAAGGGCGGGTGCTGGAAGAGCGGGCACCCCGGAGCTTTTTCCGTGCCCTTGTAGCACTCGTGCGACGTGCACTTGTTTAAGCACACTTCCGGGTTAGAGCGCAGTTCAACGGGTGAAGCCATAGCACACACCCCAAAAAAACCGCCTAAGGGGCATATGTGGCGGCACCAGGTCTGGCGCTGGTAGGTGACAGAAGCCCATACCGCTCCGCCCAGGATGGCCAAAAATAATATCCCTGTAGCCCGCGGGGCTTCCCTCATGCCGGTTACTTCCTCCACCCAGATAATGAAGGCAAAGAGAAAGGTAATGATAAGGTAGTCGTACTTTTTAATAAACTGGGGAACGGGTCTTGAGAGACTGTAAAAACTCTGAACGGCTAAAGAAACAGAAGATATGGGGCAAAGCGTGCAGGTAAGGCGCCCAAACAGGGCGCAGGAGAAAACGAAAGCCGGCCAGCCCAAAGACCAGGCCAGGCTGTTGGCCAGCATGCCAGGTATGCCTTTAGGCCAGGACATACATGTGAAAATAAGCGCCAAAAAGAAAGCACAAACTGCAGCCCTAAAGGTTTTTAAAACCGTCTTGCGGTCAATGAGCTCTTTAATTTTTCCTGCGCGCAAAAGATTAAATGACGGGCCGCTCTTGGGCGGCACACCCCCTAAAAATATGTGATCAGGGCAAATCGTACCGCCGTCCGCCAAAAGAAAAGCCCTCTCCAGCACTTCTTCCAGTTCGGCTACATTGCCCCGGCAGAAGTCGTAAGAGAGGAGCATTTCTAAAGCTTGTGTATCAACGCAAGGCGCGGGCCGGCCGTGCACGGCGGCGAGCCTCTCCAGTATGTAAGAAACGAGGTCCGGAATGTCTTTCTTTCTCTCCCGCAAAGGAACCAGGTGAAAGGACTCACCGAACAGCCAGCTATGGGTGCCGGGCTTTAAAAAGGCGGCCATGCGGCTGGCGGCACCTTCCCGCCCGGCAGTTATAAGACGCACACCGTGAGATAAGCCGTCCGTATAATCAGCCAGCTTTTCAAGAAGGCAAGGCTCCAAAAGCTCTACGTTTTTCAATAAGAGCGTGCCGCCGCAAGCCAGCTCTAAAAAGCCAAAGCGCCCGAAAAACTTTTCTTCCAGTCCCTCCCCGTCCAGCACAGCACAGTCCACGCTGATAAAAGGTCCATCCTTGCCCGGACCGGCGGCGTGCACGGCGCGGGCCAAAAGCTCCCTGCCCGTCCCCGGCTCGCCGCTTATGTGCAGCGGGCTGTCCTGCCGCGCCCAGCGCTTTACAGACTCCCTGGCTTCCCGCAGGCACTTGCTCTTACCTATCAGTTCACCGTAATGACCGGTCCGGTTTTCATTTAAGAGGCGGGCCAGCGCCTGCTCCCTGCCGCGGGCCTCCCAAACACCTTCGTTGACCCTTCTTAGCCTTTGGGAAAGCGTGTTCACCAGCCGGTTGCTTAAGGCCGGCAATTCCTCCAGCAGCCTGGCAAAACCTTCTTTTGGGATCAGGAGCGTGCGGCATTCTTCTGCCGCTACCACTGCCGCCGAAGTGGGCTCTCCGGTCAAAAGGGACATCTCACCGAAGTAGTCCCCGGGTCCTAGGACTGCCAGAACAGTACTTACCCCCTGACCGCTAAAGACAACTTCGGCCTTGCCGGAGCAAATCACGTAAAAGTACCCGCCCGGCTCTCCCTGGCGCAAAATAGTCTGGCCCCTGCTAAACGTGCTCACCTTGCACATGGCAGCCAGCTCGCCGGCTGTCCCCCGGCTCAAGCCGGCAAAAAGGGCAAGCTCGCGAAAATAATAATCCTCCACTGTACTCCCCTAGCCCACTGGGCAAAAGATAAAAATAAATACCAAAAATACTAATTTATCTGATTTTTATTTCTCTTAAAAAAATTTTAATCCTTCATTTTTAAAGGAAATTTTTTTAAAAAAAAGGGCCTTGCCGGCCGCCTTCCCGCCTACCGGATTAAGACCCGCAAAAGCCCGACTGTTTTGCCGCTTACCCCCTGTAAATCACTTGGCCGCAGTCTTTTGTGTCGTAGCCGCCCAGCGCCTCCACCTCCTGCCGGAAGGCAGGGTCGGCCATCACTTCTAAGAGCCTTTGGATGTGCGGCGTGTCCCAGAACTCGGCCGGCACACACAGGTCGTAGCGCTCCCAAGCCACGCCGACAAAATCTAAACCCAAGGCCCGGGCTGCTGCCTTAATGCCTAAGCCGGCGTCGGCCATGCCCGCCGCCACCGCCGCCGCCACCGCCGTGTGCGTGTACTCCTCACAGCTGTAGCCGCGCACCTCTTTCGGGTCTATCCCCAGCCGGCGCATAGCGTAGTCCAGGAACACGCGCGTCCCCGCTCCCCGCTGCCGGTTGACAAAAACCACATCTCCCCGGGCCAGGTCCTCCAGCCCCCGGATATTCTTGGGGTTGCCCGGGGCAACCATGAGCCCCTGCTCGCGGTAGGCCAGGTTGACGAGGACCACTTCCCGGCCCGGCAATATACGCTTGACGTACGGCAGGTTGTACTCTCCGGTTTCCCCGTCCAAAAGGTGTATGCCGGCACAGTGGGCTTCACCCCGCAAGAGAGCAGCCAGACCCCCCAGGCTGCCCACGTGGGCCGAAGAAAGGGACGCCCCGGGGAAGCGCTGGCGCAAAAAGCTGGCCAACACATCTAAAGATATGTCGTGGCTGCCGGTGATCACGGTAGTTTCCTCTATTTCAGAAAGACCGCGGAAAAGCTCTACCCGCACTGTCTCCCCGGCAAGGCAGCCTTCGGCCTGGCGCGGCACGCGCAAGACCCCGTCCGACCTCACCAGGGAAGTGAGCACACCTGCCCCGCGGGAGACGGGCGTGGCGATAATCTTGCCGCCCACCCGGCCGAGCACAACGCGCACAAACTCCTCCACTCCAATCGGACTCACGATTTTTCTAGACAGCACGGCCTCTGCCGGCTGCCTGGCCGGCGGGGAAGCCCCCAGCTTGGCGTAAACCAAGGGCCGCACAAACAGCTCGGCGCAGAGCCAGGCCGAAACCGGATAGCCGGGGACACCGACCGCGGGCTTGCCGGCCACTTCGCCCAGTATTACCGGCTTGCCGGGCTTGATGGCAACACCGTGCACCAGCACGCGCCCGAGTTCCTCTATCACGGCCGACGTGTAGTCTTCCCGCCCGGCAGAAGAACCCGAACCGACCAGGACTATGTCTGCCTCCCCGGCAGCGCGGGCCACCGCTTCTTTAAGTCTTTTAGGGTCGTCAACGGTGATAGGATAGCGCAGGGGCTCGCCCCCCCACTCCCGCACCATGGCGGCCAGCATGCGCGAGTTTGATTCGATAATATCGCCCGGCTTGAGTTCCCCCTTCACTTCTGCCAGTTCCACCAGTTCCGTGCCGGTGGGTAACAGCGCCACCCGAGGCCGGGCGCGCACGGCTATTTCCCTAACGCCGCCGGTAATGAGCGCTCCAATATCCACGGGCCGCACGGTGTGACCGGCCGGAAGGAGCATGTCGGCGGCCACAAAGTCCTCGCCCACCACCCGCACGTGCTGTCGTGGCGGCACGGCTTCGATTATTTCCACCACACCTTCTCTAACCCAATGGACGTCCTCGATCATGATCACGGCGTCAAAGCCGGGCGGCAGGGGATCGCCGGTGTCCACCACTGCCGCCTGCTCGCCCACAGCGAGGTGCACGGGCGACGTCTCCGAGGCGCCGTAAGTGTCCTGCGAGCGTACAGCCACCCCGTCAACTCCCGAGGCGTTGTAGTGCGGCGAGGAAAGGCGGGCGTAAACCGGCCCGGCCGTAACCCTGCCCTGCGCCTCTTCCACCGGGATGACTTCCGCCCGGCAGGGCTCAAGCGCCCCCGTCCGGCGCAAGTGATCCATAAAGCGCCCGAAAGCCTCCTCCAAGGGGAGGTCCTCGAGGTAAACCTTTCTGTCCATTGACAACAGCTCCGTTGTATAAATCTTTAAATAAATTTAACTTCTATCACTTCGCCCGCCGTCACACCCTCTTTTTCTGGCGGGATGCGGGCCAGTCCGTTGGCCTTGACCAGCGTCGATATTAGGCCTGACTTGCCCAGCACGGGCTCAGCGAAAAGAGTTCCGTCGCGCCAAAAGAGCCTTACCCGCACAAAATCCTCCCGGCCAGCGGCCGAACGCAGGCTCCTCGTGCAGACCGCTTTTAAGGGGTAGGCGGGAAGTTCCTCTTCGGCTCCGCCGGCTAGCGCTTTTCGCAGTACAGGGGCCGCTACCGCCTCAAAGACCACCAGCGCCGACGCCGGGTGTCCGGGCAGACCAAAGACGGGCTTGCCCCCCACCACCGCTCCCACCGCCGGCTTGCCCGGCTTGATGGCAAGCCCGTGGAAGAGCACGCCCGGCCCGCCCAGCCCTTCAATGGCCCGTGACGTCACGTCCCTCGTTCCTACTGAACTGCCGCCGGAAAGCAATACTGCGTCGTTCTCGGCCAATGCCTGCGCCAGCACAGCCGAAAGCTCGCCGCAGTCGTCCCGCACAATGCCGTAAAGGCGGGGTTTCGCCCCTAAAGCTGCTACCGCCCCAAAGAGCGTGTAGGAGTTTATGTCGCGCACTTGGCCCGGCCCTGGCTTTTCAGCGGGCTCCACCAGTTCGTCGCCCGTGGAGATAATTCCGACCCTAAGAGGCGACAGCACCTCCACCTGCGTAATCCCGGCCGCCGCCAAAATGCCCAAGTCCTGCGGCCTCAAAATGCGGCCGGCCGGCAGAATTTCTTCCCCGGCCTTGAAATCTTCGCCTTTTCTGACAACGTTTTCCCCAGGGGCAACGGGCCTGACTACGCTAATGGTGCGTCCGTCCAGCTCCTCTGTGTACTCCACCATCACCACGGCGTCGGTCCCCGGCGCCAGCATGCCTCCTGTGGCCACGCGCACGGCCTGGCCCAACCCCACACTGATATCCGGCCGGCAGTCAACGGAAAACTCGCCGATCACCTCCAGGTAAGCCGGCAGACCCTCGCTGGCCCCGTAAGTATCGGCCGCACGCACGGCGTAGCCGTCCACCGTGGAGCGGTCAAAGCCGGGCACGTCCTCTAAAGCCCGTACCGGGGAAGCAAGACGCCTTCCCAGAGCTTCTATCAGAGGCACTGCCTCCGCCCGGCGCTCCAGACGCATGCAGCGGGCCAGCGCCTCCCTGGCTTCCTCTACGGTTACCACGTTAAACAGTTCCGGCATAACAGCACCTTCTGTAAACTGTTTCTTACTTAAAGCACCCTAGTTCACAGGCCTTAATCTTGATATTGAGGGCGTTGCAGGCATCGCCCACCACCCGCGGCGGCACCCCCAGTTCTTCGGCCAGCTTTCTGGCCCGCGGGCAGGTTATGCGACCGTCTACGGCCGCCTTCTTCACCGCTTCCAACACCTCACGGCTTACTCCACCGGCTTTTTCCACTTTATTTTTCCCCTCCTGTACGGCCGCAAACCCGGCAGTTTTCATTTCGTTCCAGAGCAATCTCGTAAAACCTGGCCGTCAGGGCATCATAAGTGAGGATGCGCCTGACGAGGAGTTCCCCCACCCCCAGGAGGTAGCGCAGGGCCTCGGCGGCCTGAAGCACGCCGATAACGCCGGCCACCGCCCCCAAAATACCCAGTTCGGATGTGGTAGGGGCGTTTTCAGGCGGGTCGTCGGCAAAGACGCACCTCAAGCACGGCCCTTTTCCCGGGAGAATGGTGAAAGCCTGGCCCGACCAGGCCAGCACCCCGCCGTAGACAAAGGGCTTGCCCAGCTTTACGCAGGCCTTGTTGAGGATGTAGCGGGCAGGGAAGTTGTCGGTGCAGTCCACAATAAAATCATAATTGGCGACCAGATCAACGGCCACGTCCTCCCGGAACAACTCGTTGTAGGTTTCCACCACCAGGTCCGGGTTTAAGGCTTTAAGCTTCTCCCGCGCCGATTCCACCTTGGGGCGGCCCACGTCAGCCGCCGTGTGCAGGATCTGCCGCTGCAGGTTGGAGACGGAAACCACGTCGGCGTCAATTACGCCCAGGCGCCCCACGCCGGCCGCCGCCAGGTAATAGGCCGCCGGCGAGCCCAGCCCCCCCGTCCCCACCAGCAGGACCGAGGAGCGCAGGAGCTTTTCCTGCCCCGCTTCGCCCACGCCGCTTAAGAGTATATTGCGCAGGTACCGGCTGCGCTGTTCCTCCGTAAGACCGGCCCCTTTTTTCAAAATCACTTTGCACGCACCCCTCTTAGGTACAAAAATGTTGGTACTTGCAGCACCCTGTCACCGCTCATTCCGGTGCTCCGAGCCGAAATCACTGTCTGCCCGCTGATGCCGTTTACTGAACACACAAGCGCTGCTACTCTACATTTCTTGCCTCGCGCTTTTGACCGCCGCCTAGGACGGTGCGCTCGAGCAGGTCGGCCACGCCGGCGGCGTCCTCCGGGTCGAAGACGGGAAGACCGGCCCTTGCCTGCGGTGGCTTTCCCACCACGGCTAGGAGTTCCTCCGCCGGCAAATCCGGGCGCTCGGAAACTTCTCCGCAAAAGACCTCGATCTTCGGCCAGGGGCCCCTCTTGTAGCCCTCCACCAGCACCAGGTCAGCCCCGCTAGCAGCGGCCGCCTCCACAGCCTCCAGGGGCCCCGGGTCGCCCTCCCACTTCCTCACCAAGTACAAGGCACCGGGCGAAGCCAGCACCACCGTACCGGCGCCGGCCCTGGCCAGGCGCCAGGTATCCTTGCCCGGCCGGTCGAGCTCGATTCGGTGGTGGGTGTGCTTGACCACCGCCAGCCGGTAGCCGCGCCGCACCAGTTCAGCTACCAGCTTTTCTAAAAATGTCGTCTTGCCCGAACCGGAATACCCCGCCAGGCCGACGACCGGAACCCCTTTGGCCACATCCACTTCCCCCGTCTGCAAAGCAAGTTTTTTTATTGCAGGACTGTTATTTCGTCGCCCACTTTTACCGGCCCGCCCTCGAGCACGCGGATAAAAATGCCCTCTTTGGGCATCACGCAGTCGCCGGCCAGGTAGTAGATAGCGCAGCGGCTGTGGCACTCCTTGCCGATCTGCGTCACTTCGCCCAGCGCTTTCGGGCCTATTTTCAGCTGCGTCCCAACCGGCAGGCTCAAGAGGTCTATCCCTTCCGTGGTGATGTTCTCGGCGAAGTCGCCCGGCCCTACGTCCAGGCCGGCCTGGCGCATCTTCTCTATGCTCTCCAGAGCCAAAAGGCTCACCTGGCGGTGCCAGTCCCCAGCGTGGGCATCGCCCTCTAAACCGTGGTTGGCCACCAGGATCCCCTCCCCGACGTTTTTCTTGCGCTCGCCCTTTTTGGCGCTCGTGCACACCGCTACTATTTTGCCCATTATTTTCACCCTCTCCTCTTCTGCTTTAAACGTTTAAACGCCGCTTCTCAAAAATGTCTGTGTTACTGCAGCCCTAAATCCGCTTCGCTTTTGCCCGCATCTGGTGTAAAAAGCGGCTCGCCGTATTTATCCTTGCCGTACTCGCCTATTATCCGCTGCACTTCCGGGCTGACCATAAACTCCACAAATGCCTTTCCACCCTCGCCGTTAACCTTGTCAAACTTTTCGGGATTGACCTGCATTACGTGGTAAATATTGAGAAGACTCTTATCTTTCTCGACGAGCACCTCTAAATTAATATTTCTCTTGTGGGCCAGGTACGTCCCCTTGTCTGAAAGGGTGTAGCCCTGCTTCTCATTGGCAATGTTGAGAGTTTGGCCCATGCCCGTGCCGCTCTGCTGATACCAGCTTCCCTCCGGCTTTATGCCCGCCAAGGCCCACAGTTCTTTTTCTTTTTTATGGGTGCCCGACTCGTCCCCGCGGGAAATAAAGACCACTTTTTTGTCGGCAATCAGCTTGAATGCCTCTAAAACATTTTTTCCTTTAATCCCCGCCGGGTCATCGGGCGGCCCCACCACAATGAAATCGTTGTGCATTACCAGCCGGTAGTTGATCCCCGCACCGCTGTCTACCAGCTCCTTCTCCGCCTGGGGGGCGTGAACGAGGAGGACGTCTGCTTCTCCCCTTTTGCCCATCTCCATTGCGGCACCGCTGCCAACCGCTATGACTTTAACCTTATAGCCGGTTTTCTTTTCGAACTCCGGCACCAAAACGTCCAAGAGCCCCGTATCCTGGGTGCTGGTGGTAGTGGCAAGAATTACTTCCTGCGCAGAAACTCCTGTCCCAGTATCTTGCGGCTTTTCCCTGGCGCAGCCTCCCATCAGCATGAGCCCTGCTGCGGCAATCAGCAAAAGAAAACATACCGTCAAATGCCTAGTTTTAAATTTTTTGAAAAATGCCTGAATGCACATAATACACCTCCAAGTATATCATTTCAACCCAATATGGCAACAAAAAACCTCAACACCGACTCTAACTCATATATTTATCTTCTGCCTGTTCTCTCTGCGTACATCCACACCCCGAAACCCAAATTATTACCAGCACAAACCTGCCCTTATCCTGCCCGTGCTCTTAGATCTAGCCGCCCAACTGGGACATCATTCTCTTGTCCCGCCAGCCGTCCAGCAGGTGGTGGCGGTCCGGTTTGGCCGCCACGGCATCCGCTATGATGCCGGCTATCTCCTCAACGCCAGCCCCGCGGCGAAGCGGCGCGCGCAGGTCAAACTCCCGCCCGTCGTAAAGGCAGGGCCGAAGACCGCCGGTGGAAGTCAAGCGCAGGCGGTTGCACTCTTGGCAGAAATGCTCGCTCATGGAAGTGATGAAGCCCACGGTGCCTATTGCCCCCGGCAGGCGGTAGTACTTGGCCGGGCCGCCGCCCGGTGGCTCCTTGACCGGCGCCAGTCTGCCCAGTTCGGCGCTTATAACACTTATGATATCCGCCGCCGCCACAAAGCGACCGGCTGTCCAGTCCCCCGGCGAACCAATAGGCATGAGCTCAATAAAGCGGACGTGCAGCGGCTCATTTAGGGTTAAGCGGGCTATTCCCACCACCTCGTCCTCGTTAAAGCCGCGGATGACCACGGTGTTGATTTTCACTGGGTGCAAGCCTACCTCTAAAGCCGCCTGCACACCGGCTAAAGCTTGCGCCAAGTCCCCGCCGCGGGTAATCTCGCGGTAGCGGCCGGGTAAGAGAGAGTCCAGGCTTATATTCACCCTCTTAAGCCCCGCCTCTTTTAGCGCTCTGGCCTTTTCCGCCAGCATAATGCCGTTGGTGGTGAGAGCTATATCGTCTATGCCGGGAATGCCGGCCAGCCGGCCCACCAGGCCTTCCAGCCCCCGGCGCACTAAGGGCTCGCCGCCGGTGAGGCGCACCTTTTTTACGCCAATTGAGGCCGCCGCCCGCACCAACGTCTCGATCTCTTCAAAGGTCAGGACTTCGCCGTGCGGGGCGGGCTTTACCCCTTCAGGCGGCATGCAGTAAACACAGCGCAAGTTGCAGCGGTCGGTTACAGAAACCCGCAGGTAGTTTATCTCCCGCTTGAATTGGTCGCGCACGGGTTTCACCGCCTTCAACTAAAAATAATAATTAATTTTAAGAAAATTGAGTCGATATGTTTTTTTATATATAACGGCCGCTTTTTTAAGGGGACTGTCAGTCCCCAAAAATCTCGTAAAACTTATTCGACAAAATATCCTCAATTTCCTCCTTGAGCAGGCGAAATTTTTTTAAAAAATTTTTGGCCTCAGGGGTCAGCCTTGCGCCTCCTCCGGCCTCCCCTCCCACCTGGGTGACGACCAGCTGTATGCCGAAACGCTCTTCGGCCATCCTGATCTTCCCCCACGCCGCGCGGTAGGACATATTCATCATCCTGGCGGCCTGGGCAATAGAACCCGTGCCTTCTATATTGGACAGGAGGTTGAAAAGGCCGTCGCCAAATACGGCGCCCCCTTTTTTAAGCCAGATCTTGTGCTCAACTACCAAACCGGGCACGCTTTGGGCCCCCGTCTCTCCTTTACGGTGCACAGCGCCACCTCCTTAATTACCTTCCGCCGCTGGCAAAGAGCCAGGCCAGTTCTGCCAGGGTTTCGTAAGAGCGCGGGGAGGCTGTTAAGCGGTAGATGTGCGATTTATCTTGCCCGGCCCGGTTTAGGCCGGGTTTATTGGTGTAGAGGTAAGTGTAGCCGGCTTCGTTGAGCATCCGCACCAACTCCCCGTTGAAGGCGCCGTAAGGAAAGGCAAAGTCGCGCGCCTCCTGTACCCCTGCCCGGGCCAGAGCAGCGCGCTCCAAAACCAGATCGCTCCACACCCTGGCGCGGTATTCAGCGCCGGTCTCCACACGCCCTTCGGAGGCTAGCCAGGCCCTGGTAGTGTAAAACGGCCCCGTGCGGCCGCCGGCCCCTGCCACCAGGCGGTGTCCCTCGTAGCCGTGGCCTCCCACCTGCCAAAGGCCGGAAGCCAGGAGCTCTTTCGCCTCCTCACAGCTCAAATGCCGCCGGCTCTCCTCGGGGCGCGGGTAGGGGTCAAACCACTTGGAGACGGCAAATACAACCGCCGGAAAACTGTACTTTTGGGTAAGCGGCAGCACCTTTTCGTACACGTCGGCATAGCCGTCGTCAAAGGTTAGCAGCACGGCCTTGGGCGGCACTTCCTCTTTACCTTCTAAAAAAGAGTGGAACTCCTCCAAAGATATTGGGCAGTAGCCGCAATTTTTGAGCAAAAAGAAGGTGTTTTCCAGTTCTTCTATTGTAATGACGTTGCCGTTTTGGAAGTCAGTCTTATCGCCGTCTTCTACAGCGTGGAAGAGGAGCACGGCCACCGCCTGGCCACTGCCGGCAAAAGAGCTTTTTTCCTGCCAGGCCGGCGCGCCGGCCGCTCCGGGGCTTCCCGGGAGCTCACCGGCATCAGAAGCGCCGCTCGCCGCCCCCCCTGCCCCGCAAACCAGGATGGCGTGCATAATAAAAATAAAGGCCGCCGCGCCCGCCAGCAGCAAAAGGGGCAGGCGATCTGCCGGAGCGGCAAAACTCAGCTTTTTTTTAAAAAAATCTGCTAAAAAACCCATAACAGCACTCTTCGCCACTTAACTGCTTCAAATTACCTTCTCGGACACCGCACAGATAAACCCCCCGTCTTCTCTCCCGGCGCGCCTGGCCTCTTCCTCGATTTCTCCGGCTAAACCTTCCTGCCGCCAGTCGAAGTCCGGAGGGACAAACAGCACCGCCCGGGTTTTTAAGTTTTTGCCGGGCATGATCTGCCGGAGTTCCTCCAGGGTAAAAAAGCGCGCCTTGCCGAAGACGCTGCCCGGGTCGCGGCCGGCCTTTTCCCGGTAAAATCGCCCCCAGCTGCTGTCCCTGCCGATCACCCCGGCCACCAGGCGCCCTCCCGGCTTTAAGACTCTATAAGCTTCCAAGAGGGCAGCTTTCGGGTCGGGCAAAAACTCCAAGGCGCACACGCATATAACAGCGTCAAAGCTGCCGTCCCCAAAGGGTAGCTGCAAAGCGTCCCCCAGGACAAACTCCACGTCCAGCCCCCGCTCTTCGGCCTTGGCGCGGGCGGCCTTGATCATCTCGGGGGATGCGTCCAGCCCCGTCACCACCAGCCCCCGCCCGGCCAGCTCCAAAGAGTAATTGCCCGTGCCGCAGCCCACATCGAGCACACTCATCCCCGGATGCGGTTCTAAAAGGGCCAGCACGGCCTCTTTTTCCACACGGTCGGCAAAGCGCCCGGCCGGGGTGCGGTACCATTCATCGTATTTTAGGGCTTTCTCATCAAAAAGCGGAACAGTTTTTTCGTTATTGCACTTTTCATACATAATTGTCCAGCAGCATTACCGGCAGCACATCAATTTTTGACCACAGCCGGTCGTTGCCGAGAATTACATCACACCCCGCTGACTTAGCCGTGGCAATGATGAGCGCATCGGGCAGGGGTAAACCGGTTTCAGCTCTTATAGAAGCAGCCATTTCACCAATCTGGCGCGATACGGGGATTACCTCCAGACCCGGAAACTCATTTAACAATAGCTTTACTTTGGCTAAAGCCTCCTGGTCATTTTTTTTGAGAGGCCCGACCAGGAGTTCGGCTTCTGTAATAACCGAAATGACGGCCTGAAGCCTTCTTTCTTCAAAAAGACGGAACAAAGGATTTAAAACTGTGTTATAAGGGCTTATGCCCTGTAAAAAATAAATTATGATACTGGTATCGAGCAGCAGTCGTTTGTTGCGGGCAATTTCTTTCAAGAGCATGTCTTTTCCCATGCTTTCCGTTCCTTCCTGACATAAGCGTCAGCCTCTTCTGAAGTCCGGCCGTAAATATCCACCAATGAACCGGCCAGCAGTTCCGTGTAACTCGTGATTTTCGGCGAGAGAACAATTTTGTCCCCATGGACCTCCAGCAATAGTTTTTGTCCCGGCTGAATGCCGAGTTTTTTGTATATTACGGCGGGCAAAGTTATTTGCCGCTTACTGGATACCTTTACAATTGCCTGCACCGCATACATCCTCCAAGTAATTCGATTTACAAAATCATTATAATCTTGAAAAGCAATCAACGCAACAGCTTGCTGACAAGACCAAGACACACTAAAAAAACGGCCCCGCCGCGCGGGCAGCTTTTTTTGCTCCCGTTTTACGGCTGGGCCGCTCATTTGGGAAGAAGCGGGTTAACCCGCAAAATTATTTCTCACCTAAGAGCTAGACCTTTTCCACCTTCACCGCGCAGACCTTGTACTCCGGTATCTTGGCAATGGGGTCTAATGCGGCGATGGTCAGCTTGTTAATGGGCACATCCGGGTACTGGAAGGAGGTAAACACCAGGCCCGGCGCTACCCGGTCCGTCAGGTGGGCAGCCAGCTCAACTGAGCCGCGCCGCGAACTCACCCGCACCCGGTCGCCTTCGGCAATCCCCAGTTTTTCGGCGTCGGCCGGGTTGATCTCCAGGTGCTCGGCGGGGTAGAAGACCTCCAGAGCGCCCGTGCGGTGAGTCATGGTGCCGGTGTGGTAATGGTAGCGGCGGCGGCCGGTGGTCAGCACCAGCGGGTACTCCTCGTCGGGCAGCTCTGCCGGCGGCACGTGCTCCACGGCGTGGAACTTGCCCAGACCGCGGACGAACTTGCCGGCGTGCAGGTAAGGCGTGCCGGGGTGGTCAACCGACGGGCACGGCCACTGCAAGCTGCCCTTCTCCAGCCGCTCGTAAGTGATGCCGGCGTAAGAGGGCGTGAGCCGGTTGATCTCTTCCATGATCTCCTTCGCCGAAGCGTAAGACATCTCGTAGCCCATGGCCTTGGCCAGCATGCAGACGATCTCCCAGTCGGCCTTGGCCTGTCCGGGCGGCTCCACGGCTTTCCTCACCCTCTGCACGCGGCGCTCGGTGTTGGAGAAGGTGCCGTCCTTTTCGGCAAAGGAAGCTGCCGGCAGCACCACGTCGGCCAGTTGGGCCGTCTCGGTGAGGAAGATGTCCTGCACCACCAAGAACTCCAGGTTCTCTAAGGCGTGCACCACGTGGTTGGCGTCCGGATCGGACAGCACCGGGTTTTCGCCTACAATGTACATGGCCCGGATCTTGCCTTCCTCCGCAGCACTGATCATCTCGGCCACGGTAAGTCCCGGGCTGGCCGGCAGTTCCTTCACGCCCCAGGCCTCGGCAAACTTAGCCCGGTTGGCTTCCACCGAAACCGGCTGGTAGGCGGTGAAGAAGGCCGGCAGCGCGCCCATGTCGCAGGCACCCTGCACGTTGTTCTGGCCGCGCAAGGGGTTTACCCCGCTGGACTCCTTGCCGATCTGCCCGCATAGCATGGTCAGGTTGGCCGCGGCAAAGACGTTGTGCGTGCCGCATATGTGCTGGGTGAGGCCCATGGTGTAGAGGATGGAAGCGTTCTTGGCCTTGGCGTAGCCCCTGGCCACCTCGCGGATTAAACCGGCCGGCACGCCGGTAATGCCCTCGACGTACTCCGGAGTGTACTTGGCCACAGCTGCCTTTAATTCTTCAAAGCCTTCCGTGCGGGTAGCCACAAACTCCTTGTCGTACAGGTCTTCGGCAATTATGACGTTGGCCAGGCCGTTTAGAAGGGCTATATCCGTACCCGGCTTAATCTGCAGGTGGTAGTGGGCAAGCTCGGCAATTTCGGTCTTGCGCGGGTCGATTACCGCCAGCGTGGCGCCGTTGCGCAGCGCCTTTTTGACTTCAATGCCGATGACCGGGTGGCCCTCAGTGGTGTTGGTGCCGGTAGCCAGGATGAAGTCCGCCCCGGAAATTTCACGGATGCTGTTGGTCATAGCTCCGCTCCCGAATGCTGCCGCCAGACCGGCGACAGTGGGGGCGTGTCAGAGGCGGGCGCAGTGATCGATGTTGTTAGTGCCGATCACGGCGCGGGCAAATTTATTTAAGAGGTAGTTTTCCTCATTGGTGATGCGGGCCGAAGCTAAAATGCCCACGGCGTCGGCCCCGTACTTGCCCTTCACTGCACCCAGCTTTTCTGCCACCAGAGAAAGCGCTTCCTCCCAGGTGGCCTCAACAAACTGGCCGTCTTTTTTGATGAGCGGGGTCTTAAGCCGGTCGGGGTGGTGGATAAAGCCGTAGCCGAAGCGGCCCTTGACGCACAGAAAGCGGCCGTTGACGTCACCCTGGGTGGAGGTGACGCCTACCACTTTGCCGTCCTTGACATTTAAGTCAATGGCGCAGCCCACGCCGCAGTACGGGCAGACAGTGGTGACTTTCTGCATTTCCCAGCGGCGGCCCTTGCCCAGCATGGCTTTTTCGGTGAGCGCACCCACCGGGCAGACGGCCACGCAGTTGCCGCAGAAAACACAGTTAGAAATTTCCGTCTCGCTGAGCTTGGCGTCAGCCGCCGGCGTGACCTTGGCCCTAAAGCCGCGGTAGGCAAAATCGATGACGTTGTTGCCCTGGATCTCCTCGCACACCCGCACGCACTTGCCGCACAGGATGCACTTGTTCATATCCCGAACGATGAAGGGGTTGTCGTCTTCAATGGGGTAGTTGTGCTTTTCGCCTTCAAAAGCGCCGCCGCGCACGCCGTAGTAGTAGGCGTAGTCCTGCAGCCGGCAGTCGCCGTTCTTGTGGCAGGTAAGGCAGTCCTGCGGGTGGTTGGCCAAGAGCAGCTCCAAGTTGGTCTTGCGCGCTTCAATGACCGCAGGAGAAGCGGTGTAGACGACCATACCCTCGGCAGCTTCGGTAACGCAGGAGGCCGGCAAGTTGCGGGCTCCGGGGATTTCCACCACACAGATGCGGCAGGCGCCCGGCCTGCTGAGCTCTGGGTCGTGGCAGAAGGTGGGGATGAAGATCCCTGCCTGCTGCGCTGCCTCCAGCACGGTTGTTCCCTTGGGCACAGTAACTTTAATGCCGTCTATAGTCAATGTGACGTTAGCCATTCCCTCTCGTCCCTCCTTTACGCCTTACTTATAGCATCGAACTTGCACCTTTGGACGCAGGCACCGCACTTGATGCACTTGGACGTGTCAATGACGTGCGGTTTCTTCACTTCACCGCTGATGGCCCCCGCCGGGCAGGCCCTGGCGCAGGCGCCGCAGCCCGTGCACTTGGCCGCGTCAATGACGTACACCAACAGAGCCGCACATACCCCCGCCGGACAGCGCTTGTCCCTGATATGCGCTTCGTACTCGTGGCGGAAGTAGCGCAGCGTGGTCAGGATGGGGTTGGGGCAGGTCTGGCCCAAGCCGCACAGGGCAGTATTCTTGATGACCCTGGCCAGGCGCTCCAGCGTGTCGATGTCCTCCATCTTGCCCTCGCCGTTGCAGATGCGGCCCAGAATTTCCAGCATGCGCTTGGTGCCCTCGCGGCATGGCGTGCACTTGCCGCAAGACTCGGCCTGGGTGAAGTTCAAGAAGAACCTGGCCACGTCCACCATGCAGGTGGTCTCGTCCATGGTCACCAGACCGCCTGAACCCATGATGGCGCCGGCCGCCGTCAGTGACTCGTAATCTACAGGCAAATCGAGCTTTTCTTCCGGCAGGCAGCCGCCGGACGGACCGCCGCTCTGCACGGCCTTAAACTTCTTGCCGCCCTGAATGCCGCCGCCGATATCGAAAATAACCTCGCGCAAAGTAATACCCATGGGCACTTCCAAAAGACCCGTGCAGTTCACCTTGCCGGTGAGGCAGAAGACCTTGCTGCCCTTGCTCTTCTCAGTGCCCATGGCCGCGTACCAGTCGCCGCCCTTTCTTATGATGAAGGGCACGTTGGCGTAGGTTTCCACGTTGTTGAGCACCGTGGGCTTATCCCACAGCCCCTTGTGGGCAGGGAAGGGCGGGCGCACCCGAGGCATGCCGCGCTTGCCCTCGATGGAGTTCAAGAGCGCGGTCTCCTCGCCGCACACAAAGGCGCCGGCGCCGGCCTTGATTTTAATGCGGAAGCTGAAGCCGGAACCCAGGATGTTGTCGCCCAAAAGGCCCACTTCCTCGGCCTGGGCAATGGCCAGATTCAGGCGCCGGATGGCCAGCGGGTACTCGGCCCGGCAGTAGATGTAGCC
>CAZLAK010000032.1:0-17287 GCA_964557545.1 uncultured Pelotomaculum sp. | reverse complement strand
CAAATTTTGAGATTTTCAAAAGTCGACCCAGATTTTATGCGGGTTTTAGGGTTCTGACCCCCCTAAAAATGGCTGTCAACTGATAAAGTCAAGAAAAAATAAAAAAACTCAAAGGACTAAAAAGGCATGCGCCGGCGAAAACAAAAAACGAAACCTCACCCAACAAAATAAAAACACCCGAAAGTGAGCAATGTGGGTGAGGTTACAGCATGCTAAACACCCGCTGCAGGCGCACACAGCCTTTTCTTTGTTTAAACCGGCCAGGCTTTCCGCCCCTCGAGCACACATTTATATTCATTTAGTTTTTCCAGGCCTCACAGCCAATTTCGCCAGAGCCCGGTTAATTTCATTTAGGTAGAAATATTCCGGGTCAAACTTTCTCCCGCCCGTGTCCTTTTCCGCCCATAGCAGGTAGTCTTCGTGCTCGGGGTGCTTTGGGTTATTAATGATAGACAAAAATCTTTCGTAACCCGAAACCCCGCCTACGTCCTCCGGCGGCCTGTGGCGGGCGCCGTCTACACACACCGGGTAAACCTGCCCCTTTTTAGGGGGGAGGATTTTCTCCACGGCTACTTCGTGCCTCCAGTTGTCGCCAAAATCGTAGGTGTATATGCAATTTTTGTGCTTCTCACCCAGCAGGGATTCGATTTTTGTCCTTTTGGCGTTGTAAAATTTTAATTCCCCATACAATTCTTCCGGGGTGTAATCTTCATCGGGAATTTCGACCACCGCATCGCTAAATTTAAAATTGTACAGGTGGTAGTCTTGCCAGCCAAAGGCGGCCTGAATGATTTTGTGCAGCCTGTGGAAGGTGATGCCTGACGGTACCAACACGCGCCTCCATATGGGCGGGGAAATACCTATTATAGTTATCTTAAGCTGATATATCACATTCACTTTATAATACCTCCGTTTGCTTTTCTATCAAGCCTTTCAGTATAAATTCTGCTTTGCTCCAACACTGGGGCTTTATGCTGGCAATTTCACAAAAGTTGTTCACTCCATATCCCCTCTGCATTGTTACTTTGCCTAATTTTACCATGCCCCACAACCAAAAATTTGCAGACTGCCGGGAATTTTGCCGCCTATACAAAAAACTGAGCAAAAAAGAAAGGTGCACGCGTGTGCGCCCGCTAAGCTTGAACTGTGCTGTGACTGCTAGTGCAGACTTGAACCTAGAACTTTAGATTGCTGCCGCTTTTGGCTGCTTTCCGCTTTGACAAAAGAAACAGCAGGTCTTCTCTGTCCTTTTCTCTGAGACCCTGTTTCGTTTTGATCAGCGTCTCCAAATCGGCTACCAAAACTTTTACGCCGTCCAGTTCGTGTTCTTCTATGCCTGCGTTGCTAACATCAACATCCCCAATCTTACCAATCAGGTCAATTACTATTTCATCCGCAACCCTGACCACGGTATATTTCTGCAAATCGTCAGAACCAACCTCCAAAACCGCTTTGTCCGGCAAAAAAGCCAGCGCTTCCTTGATCCTTTCCAGGTTGTCAGGCGAAGGATCTACTAACAGGTCAATGTCGTGGGTCATCCGGGGCCGCCCATGAAAGTTCACCGCCAGACCCCCAACCAGGACGTACCTCGCGCCTGCACGGCGCAGCGCCTCCGCAAGGCTCTTTATGTCTTCCTTGGTCGGGAGCCTGCTGAAGGCGGCTTCTTTCCGAGCATCATCTCCGCTTCCCACTGGCTTGCCTCCTCGAAAGTCCTAAACCTGTACACCCCGCGGGGGACAAAAAACCTGTCCTTGCGGAAACTCCAGGCAAGTTCCACAAATTTGTCCCAATCTAGCAACGCACCTGCTGGCGGCTGACGGCTGCCTGCCACTTTCATAAAAATCACCTGCCATCTGGGAGATCTGCCTAAAGGTCTTATCCTCACAGTCCTTGACCAGACCGGCCTTTTGGGCCTTTGTCGAGCAGGGCAGCGTAAATTCTGCTTTGCTCCAACACTTCAGAGAGAATATCTTCCACTTGTTGCTCATAAGCTGCTGTCGCATATCCCCCAAGAGTGTAAAATTCTAAAGCCCTTCCCCCTACCAGGACATACGGTATCTCCGGGGACCGGCTTTTTCTATCCTGCCGCCGGCCAAGCTCCTCTGCCACCGCACCCAGTCCAGCAAAAACAAAACTGCATCCTCTTCAAAAGACCTTGGTTTGCCGGCGCGCCTAAACTCGCCCGCGCCGGCTGCCCAGGCCGTGTACAGCCTTAAAGCTTTCTTTTTCAGGCCGCTAACATAATCGTCATAATTTACTCTGAGTATTTTTCCACTTCCCTTTGTCTTACATTCTATCACTTGCCGTGTTTTGCTGGCAAGAAAAAACTGGAAATGCAATGCCCATTATGCGGATTTTGGCTTGACTCAGTCGGGCGGCCTGCACGCCCTCTTGGTAGAGGTAATTGGACTTTTACAACTAGAAACACTCTTTCTGGCCTTTAGGAGCCACCCAACACCAGGTCAATTGCTTACCGGTTATGCCGTGGGGGTTCTCTTTATGATTGTTTCCATAACCCCTTGCAGGTTGAGAATTTCGGCACCTGGCGGGAAAAACGCCGTCAAAAAACTAAGTAGATTCAAGCCTCCGGGCCCGCCCCACCCGTCCGGGGAGCAACAGCGCCAATGCAAGGCCGATTAAAGGAAACAGGATCATGGCGTTAAACACCGCCGGCATGCCAAAGCGGTCGGCCACCCAGCCGAGCAGGGTAGTGCCTACACCTCCCATGCCTATGCCAAAACCCAGGGTAAGGCCGGAGGCCAGCCCGACGTTGTGCGGCATGAGTTCCTGTCCGAAGACCACCGTCACCGCAAAGGTAGAAACAAGGGCAAACCCCGTCAAAACCACGCCCAAAATAAACCAGCCGCCTCCCGAGTGACCCAGCAGGTACAAGAGGGGAACGAGCGCGGCCATAGAAGTGACGATCACATTTTTCAGCCCCCAGCGGTCGGCAAGCGGCCCTCCTACCAGCGTGCCGAAAGCACCAGCCAGTAAAAACAAAGAGGTAACCGTGGCAGCGTAAACGTGCTCCTGGTGCAGGCAGCGCACGTAATACTGGGGTAGAAAAGTGACAATTCCGAAATGGGTCCAAGACCGCATAACTATTACCAGCACCAGCAGGACAACCGGCAAAAAACTCGCCGTGTTATTCTTTGCTTCTGGGTGAAAGCCTTGGGGCGGGCAGGCGGCCGCGGCCGCTTTCTGCTCAGGGTTGGCCAGACCGGCAGTGTTTGCCCACAGCAGCAGGGCCATTGCTCCTCCCAAAACTAAAAATCCCGCCGTGCCGTGCAGGCCGGCCAGCTTGCAAAATATACCGGCCGCCAGCGGGCCAGCCGCAAAGCCGAAGTTGCCGCCTACCGAAAATAAAGACATGCCGGACGCCTTGCGCTCACCGCTGGCAAACCGGGCAAATTTGGAGCCTTCAGGGTGGTAGGCAGCCACTCCCAGCCCGCTGATAAGAACAGCCGCGAGCAAGAAGGCATAGCTGCTGGCAAAGCCTGTAACAGACATCCCCAGACCGGCCAAAAGACAGCCCGCCGGTATGAGCCAGGCTGCCTTGAAACGGTCGCTAAAAACCCCGAAAAGGGGCTGAACTACCGACGAGCTCAAATTAAAGGCCAGCATGGCCCCCCCTACCTGCAGCTGGCTTAAGTGGGGGAAAAACGTCAGCACCACGGGCAGCGCCCCTTGATTGAGGTCGGTCAAGGCGTGTCCTGCCCCCAGCACACCGAGTAACTTTTTGTTCAACTTTACACCATCTCCTCCTGCTACAGTTTTTTCTTCTAGCCCCAAGAGCGCTGCATATAAATGGTAGCGGGGGTGAGCGATATGTCTTTGGGGAAAATTAAAAAATGGTTAAAAAAAACAGAACCGGCCGTTCCCCTCCTGGAGGCCGTGAACAGGGCCAGGCGGGAGTGGCAGGATTCCTGGCGCGAGTTGAGCACGGCAGAGGGGTGCTTTATAGACTACGTGATTTACAAAATGAACGCTGCCGAAAGGCACTATGTTTCCCTTTTATTGCAGGCCAAAAAAGAAGGTCTGGCGGCCTGGGAAGAGCTCAGCTGCCCCCAGCACAGTCGCTTAAGTGGCGCCGAAGATTAACATTTATTCCCTGCCCGCGGCGCGCAAACTCGTAATGCGCAGGTACTCATCCCGCACTTTCTGAAAATCTTCCCAAACCGGGCGCTTTTTGGAGGGATCCCGCAAGAGGGCGGCCGGGTGGTAAGTGGGCATTATTTTAATGCCGCTCCGGCTTATAAGCCACTGCCCCCGCATCCTGGTTATAGACGCTGCCGGGTCAATGAGGTTGGTAAGGGCCGTGCTGCCCAAGAGGACAATGATGCGCGGCGAAACCAGTTCGATCTGCCGCCACAGCCAGGGAAGGCAGGCGCTGGCCTCTTCGGGCCGCGGAACGCGGTTATTGGGGGGCCGGCACTTGACCACGTTGGCAATGTAGGTGTGTTCAAAGCGGTTAAGCCCTATGGCCTCCAGGATTTTATCCAGGAGCTGGCCGGCCTTGCCGACAAAAGGCCGCCCCAGCCGGTCTTCGTCGGCACCCGGACCTTCGCCGATCAGCATCAGCACAGCAGCAGGGTTACCCTCGCCGAAAACCACCCCGGAGCAGCCGTCCCGCAAAACACAGCGACGGCAGCCCAAAGCCATTTCCCTAAGCTCCTCCATGCTGGCAACGCAGCTCAAGTCGTGATCGCTGCTGTAGGGTACCCTGTTCACCGCACACACCCCGTAAAAATGGCATAAGTCCTCTCTTTGACCAAAGTTTTTAAGCACAATCAGCCAAAGAGTTTTTTCTTAAGCCAGCGCCCTAAAGGTCCGGCTGTGACGTGAGCCTCCATGTAATCCTCTTCATTTCCTTCGGGCACCGTCACCAGGCCCCAGGGTCTGCCCGGCTGCGGACACTCCAGCACTGCCCGCCTGAAAGCCCGCTCCTTAAAACTGTAGTAATCCACCTCCGCCGGCCCGGCAGAAGAGTGCAAGATATTTTGCAGGTCTTCCCTCCTGCCGGTGTAGCAGCCGTTGACCGAGAGTATTACGTCCCCGGCGCGCATACCCGCGCGGTGCGCCGGGGCGCCGGGCAAAACGTCCAGAAGGCACACTCCCTTCTCAGCTGGCACGTAAAGCGGCCTGCCCTTAAATTCCAGGCGGCGGCCCAGCTGGATAACCGCTTCGTGTCCCGCCGGGGCAAAAAGCGCTGCCGCCAGCGCCGCCCAAAAGTATTTGTCCGCCAGGACGGCCAGGACGAGCAGGACCAGGCTGTAGATGCCGAGGAAAAGCGAAGAAACCCGGCTCTTTTGCCCGGGCTCCCTGGCCAGAGCTAGGTCGCCGTAACCGAGGCCGGCTATCACAGGAAACAAAACGTAGGTGAGGCTGCCGGGGTCGCCGGCAATACCGGGTCTTATAAGCGGCCACCAGTCCGGCATCTCCACCCCATCTCCCGCCGCACCCAAGCCGGCTACTGTGAGGATCAGGATGGGTATGGGCCAGAACTTTTGCAGGACAAAGCCCCCTGCCGCCCGGCCGTCCGGCCTTCTGACGTAAGCGGGTACAGCCCCTGTGTGGCCGCACGCCAGGATGAGAAGGCTCTCTACGGCGTGCAACACCGCTACCAGAGCCATTATCTGGGCCACATTAACGGGCGGAAAACCAAAGGCCAAAGAAGACAGAGATACTGCGCCGCCGGCGTAAGCAAAGCACAAAAAGCGCATGTCAAAGAGCATGAGGAGAATAGCCGCCGGCCAAAGGTACGCCAGATCGCTGCCCTTAACCGTAAGTCCGATAAAAACCGCTGCCGTGCTGCCGGCCAATCCTCCGGCCAGGCCCCATAAAACCGCCGCCAGCAATTCTATCCCGGCCCTGCCGGTCTTTGCCCCATAAAAAGCCTCTCTGGCCCGTTCTGTCCTCTGGTACTGGATGCCGATTACGCCCGCCACCAAGAGGAAAAAGAGGAGAAAATACGGGTCAAAAAAGGCCTGCCACAGAGTTTCGACAATTAACCAAATTACCTCAGTCAGGGGAAACACCTGTTTTACACCGCCTCAATTGCCGGCTAAGAAAAACCGCCGGGCACCCCCGGCTGGCTCCCTTTGCACACCGCACCGCATTTTACGTGGGCTAGGCGGCAATCTTTTGTTTTAAGATTTCACAAGCCCGCTCGAGCTGTACGTCATATGAGCGGTCTTGCGGCATTTCCACCGCCACGTCCGGCTCTACGCCTTTTTCGTGGATATCGTTCTTTTTAGGCGTTAAGTAACGGGCAGTGGTGAGCTTTAAACCGGCCCCGTTCTGAAGGGGAAAAACTGTCTGCACAATGCCTTTGCCGAAGGTTTTAGTCCCCACCAGCGTGCCGGCACCCGTTTCTTTTACCGCTGCGGCCAGGATCTCGGCCGCGCTGGCGCTCCCCCCGTTTATTAACACGACTAGCGGCAGGCTTACCGCCTTCCCTTCGGCGCTGTAAGTCTGGTCTTTGCCCACCCGGTAATCTATATGCACTATAGGGCCTTTGGCAATAAAGTTTCTGGCCACGTTCACGGCCGCCGTCAGTTCCCCGCCCGGGTTATCCCGCAAGTCCAGGATAAGGCCCTTGGCTTTTCCCTCTATAAAGCCGTTTAAGGCGCTTTTTACCTCTTCTGCCGTCTTTTCGTTAAACTGGCTTATGGCGAGATACCCTATTTGGGTACCGGGAAGGACCCTCGCTTCCACCGTGGGTACACTGATCTCCTCGCGCACCAGCGTAAACGTAAGCGGCTCATCGACACCCTGCCGCCTGATAGTAAGACAAACCGTTGTGCCGGCCGGCCCCCGCATTAAGTGCACGGCCGTTTCTAAGTCTATGCCGGCGGCGTCACGGTCATCAATGCGGGAAATGACATCCCCTGCCATAATGCCGGCCCGGGCGGCCGGGGTGCCCTGGTAAGCCCGCACCACTGTGAGTTTTTGTTCCTTGACCCCCACCAGAATACCCAAGCCCCCAAACGAACCCCTGATTTGCTCCTGCAGGCGGGAAAACGTCTGGGGGTCGAGGTAAACCGAATAAGGGTCGTTCAGGGAGCCCACTATCCCTTTAATGGCCCCTTCCACCAACTGGGAAGGATTTACCGGGTAGAGGTACTGGGTCCTAACTAAAGTGATTACCTTGACCAGGTTGCTTACCTGGCGCGCGCTTTTAGAATAAGACCAGCCGAGAAACAGGGCAACGGCCAGGACCGCCGCGGCAAAGAAGACAAGCCGCTTTTTCAGTTCTTTGTTTTCGCTGCCCGTAAAACCGCACCTCAAATCCTCAAAAACACCTGCCAATACCCGCGTAATTTTTCCAAACACGCTACGTTGTTATTATACTACAACAGGGGGCCGGCAATGTCCATAAAATCATCTGGCCAACAAAAAGGCGGCCTCCTATTAAATCTGGAAAAGCCGCCATAGGGTTTTCCAAATCAATGGTTACAGGTAGTTTAAGGGGTCTACCGGGTTTCCGTCCTGGCGCACAGAAAAGTCCAGGTGGGGCCCCGTGGAAAGCCCTGTGCTGCCCACCAGACCGACCGGCTGGCCCTTCTTTACTTCCTCGCCGATGCCCACCAACTGGGCAGAGAGGTGAGAGTAGAGGGTGGTGAGCCCGCCGCCGTGGTCGATCATGACGATGTTGCCGTAACCGCTCATGTAACCCACGTCAATGACCACTCCGTCCTGGGCAGCCACGACCGTCGCTCCCGTGGGAGCCGGTATGTCAATACCGTTGTGCATCCTGGTGATGCCCAAAATGGGGTGCAGGCGCGGCCCGAAGTAAGAAGAAATTTCCGTGTAACCGGGAACAGGCCAGGCAAAGCCCCCTTCAGCGCGCTTTCTTTCCGGGCTGGCACTGCGCCGGGCAATCTCCCTTAAAATGGCCTGCTCTTCGGCCTCCAAGCGGGCCGCCTCGGCTTCCAGATCCCAGAGCTCACCTTGGGCACGCTGCAAGAGAGCGCTCTTTTCGCGCTGCGCGGCCTCCAACTCCCGGCGGGCGGCCTCCTGCTCGGCCAATAGAGCGGACAGGCGGGACTCCGCCGCCAGAAGCTCAGCGCGCCGCTCCTCTAGGTTTTGGCGGTCGGCTTTTACCTGCTCAATGGCGGCCACGTCGTGCTGGACCACCCTTTTTAAAAGCTCAAAGCGGTTGACAAAGTCGTTAAAGTCCGCTGAAGCCAAAAGCACCTCTAAGTAGCTCACGCTGCCCGCCTCGTAAGTGCTGCGCAGCCTTTTGTTTAACAGGGCCGTGCTTTTACTAAGCCTTTCTTCGGCCTGCCTTATCTTTTCTTCGGTTTTCTCTCTTTCCTCCCGGCAGGCGGCCAGTTCTTCTTCCAGCTTCACCAGGCGCAGGGTCTTTTCACTGATTGACTTGTTGAGGAGGGAAACCTGGCGGGTGTAATCGTTAACCACCACCCTGGTCTGCTCGGCCGCGCTCCTCTTCTGGTTTAGCTGCTCCCTGGTTTCCTTTAACCTTTCTTCCAGTTCATCCCCAAATGCCAGCCCGCAGGCCAAAACTGCGGCAAAAGCCAGGATAAGAAATATCAGCGCGGCCGCTGCCGCCCGCCGGCCGCCGCTATCTTTGGCACGCCAAGACACCTCACACCACCCCGCAAAGCCAGTGTTCTTACGCCGTCACACCCTCAAAAAGCGGCGGATGCTCAAAAAACTGCCCGCCGCGCCAATTGACAGCCCCAAGAAGATTATCCCTTCCATCAAGCGCGCTACCATGGTCCGGTCGGCAACCGGCTGAAAAAACGGCAGGGTGAAGTTTAAATGGCCGATCAGGGAAAAGTAACCGGCGTAAACCACTGCCGCCGCTGCCAGCGCGCCAGCCAGGCCCAAAATCATGCCTTCCAATAGAAAAGGAAAGCGCACAAACCAGTTGGTGGCACCTAAAAATTTCATTATGCCGATTTCTTTGCGCCGGGCAAAAACCGAAAGCCGTATAGTAGTGGCGATGAGGAACACCGACGCCAAGCCCAAAAGCACAATGGCCGCCGCCCCGGCCGTTCTAATCCACCGGCTTATGACGAGGATCTTCTCCACCACTCCCTGCCCGTAGCGCACCTGGTCTACTTCTTCCCACTGCTCCGCCCTTTGCGCCAGCAGCGCCACCTGCCCGACCTCCGCCGTCTTGACCCGGTAAGCGTCGGGAAGGGGGTTTTTCTCCTCCAGGCCCTCCAGAATATCCTTCTTGTCTCCAAACTTCTCTTTCATTTCCTGCAAGGCGCGCTCTTTGGAGACAAAAACTACCTGCACCACTTCCGGCTGGGCGGACAGGCGCCTGCCCACAGAAGATACCTGCTCAGCCGTAAGTCCGTCCTTTAAAAAAACGGTTACTTCCACGTTCGATTCCAGTCCCGCAGCGATGTTGTTGACGTTTACTACCAAAAGCAGGGATGCCCCCAAAAGAAAGAGGGAAATGGCCACCACCCCCACCGAGGCCGCCGAGAGCCAGCCGTTCCGCCAGATAGAAATAAGGGCTTCCCGGAAGTAATACTCCAGCGTGCTAAGCCTCATGGCGGTAAATCCCCTCTTCTTCGTCCCGCACTACCCGGCCGCCGGCCAGTTCCACCACGCGCTTTTTCATGGCATTGACAATGTCCCAGGCGTGGGTAGCCATCAGCACCGTTGTGCCCCGGGCATTAATCTCGGCAAAGAGGTTCATCAGTTCCCAAGAAGTCTCCGGGTCTAGGTTGCCCGTCGGTTCGTCGGCAATGAGGAGCATGGGGTTGTTGACGATAGCCCTGGCCACACTCACCCGCTGCTGCTCTCCTCCTGAGAGCTGGTCGGGAAACATTCCTTCCTTGCCCTCCAAGCCCACCATCTTCAAAACGGCAGGAACGGATTTCCTGATCTCACGGCGCGAAGCCCCTGTTACTTCCAGGGCAAAGGCCACATTTTCGTAAACCGTCTTGTGGGGCAAAAGCCTGAAGTCCTGGAAAACCATTCCTATCCGCCGCCGCAAATAAGGCACCTCGCCCGGCCGCATGCGAGTCAAACTCTTACCGTTAAAGATGATCTGGCCGCGCGTGGGCAGTTCCTCGCGGTAGAGGAGCTTGGTCAAGGTGGACTTGCCGGCCCCGCTCGGCCCCACAATAAAGACAAACTCCCCTTTACGGATGCGCAGCGATACATCGTTTAAGGCCTTTACGCCGTTGGGGTATATTTTGGTGACGTTGTTGAGCTGGATCAACCGGATCCCACCTCACGGCCGCCGCACTGCAGTGCAGTGCAGCCGGACGCCAAATATCCAAAAATTAACAGAAAATTCGCTATAAACCAGCTTTTTTGCCTGCAGTGCACGTATATTCGACATCTAATGCCCCAATTCCTGCCGCGGCGCGCCGGCTTTTCCCCAAAACCAAAAGGCGCCCTTTTTATGCGGGCGCCTTTTTCCAACGCAGCTTGTTCTATTTTTTTCTATTTTTGCCCCAGCAAATGCCGCACCGCGGCGGCCACAGCGCGCGGCGTCAAGCCGTACAGATCTAAGAGTTCTTCCGGCTTGCCGGACTCGCCGAACCGGTCGGGGATACCGACCCTCTTAAGCGGCACGGGGCACTGCTCGGCCAGCACCTCGGCCACAGCGCTGCCCAAGCCGCCTATTATGCTGTGCTCTTCGGCGGTGACCACCGCCCCGGTGCGGCGGGCAAAAGAGACTATCGTTTCAGCGTCTAGAGGCTTTATGGTGTGCACGTCCAGCACACCGGCCTCTATGCCCTCGGCGGCTAAAATTTCTGCTGCCAAAAGCGCCGCCTCCACCATAATGCCCGTGGCCACAATGACGGCGTGGCGGCCTTCTCTGAGCGCCACCGCCCTGCCGGGCTCAAAAGAAAAATCAGGACCGTGGATCAGCGGCACGGGAGCACGGCCCAAGCGTATGTACACCGGTCCAGCAATGGAAGCCGCCGCTCTGACGGCCCCTGCCGTTTCATAAGCGTCGGCCGGCACAAAGACGGTCATGTTGGGCAGGGCGCGCATTAAGGCAATGTCCTCAACCGACTGGTGCGAACCGCCGTCCTCGCCGACCGTAATACCGGCGTGGCTGGCGGCTATCTTGACGTTGAGCGCCGAGTAGGCCACACTGTTTCTTATCTGATCAAAAGCCCTGCCGGCGGCAAAGACGGCAAACGAGCTGCAAAAAGGTATTTTGCCGGCAGCGGCCAGCCCTGCCGCCGTGCCAATCATGTTCTGCTCGGCAATCCCCATATCAAAAAAGCGCTCCGGGTACTTTTCCCCAAACTTTATGCTCTTGGTGGATTTGGCGAGATCGGCGTCTAACACCACGATGCGGGGATTTTCCCGACCCAGCTCCACCAGAGCATCCCCGTAAGCGTCCCGGGTGGCTATTTTTTTGCCCAACTTTTACCCCCCTCGCTTTATGCCAGCTCGGTGAGCGCCCGCTCAGCCTCTTCGGGCGTGGGAGCCTTGCCGTGCCAGTCCACTTTTCCTTCCATAAAGGAAACACCTTTGCCCTTTACCGTTTTGGCTATTACGGCCACCGGCCTTCCCTTTACCATCCGGGCCTCGGCCAGGGCGTCCAGGATCTGCCCGTAATCGTGGCCGTCGATGGCCAGGGTGTGCCAGCCAAAGGCCCGCCACTTGTCAACCAGCGGCTCAACGGACATGATCTCATTAACCGGGCCGTCGATCTGCAGGCCGTTGTAATCCACAAAGGCCACCAGGTTGTCCAGCTTGTAGTGGGCCGCCGCCATGGCCGCTTCCCAGACCATGCCTTCCTGCAGCTCGCCGTCGCCTAAAAGGACGTAAACGCGGTAATTTTTTCCGTCCAGCCTGGCGGCCAGCGCCATGCCGTTGGCCGCCGCCAGGCCCTGGCCCAAAGATCCGGTGGACACTTCCACGCCAGGCAGTTTTTTGGCGTCGGGATGGCCCTGCAGGCGGCTGCCCAGGCGGCGCAAAGTCATGAGCTCCTCTACCGGAAAGTAACCGCGCTCGGCCAGGGCGGCGTAGAGGAGCGGGGCGGCGTGCCCCTTGGAGAGGACAAAGCGGTCGCGGTCCGGCCAGTACGGGTCTTCGGGCCGCAGGTTCATCTCTTTAAAGTAGAGGACGGTGACGATGTCGGCCGCGGAAAGCGAGCCGCCCGGGTGGCCCGAGCCGGCTTTGGCCAGCATGCGGATAATGTGGCGGCGGATAACCGCAGCTTTCTCTTTTAGCTCGGCAATTTCCAAGGGAAAAACCTCCGCAAAAGTTGTTTTTTAAAACCGGCGATTTTTTCTTTCTGCTACCCTTATTTCTTTATTTCATTTCTTTATTTCTTTATTATTTTTCCTGAACCTCGTACCTTTTAAAGCCCTCTCCCAGGACTTCGTGCACGTCGGCCAGGATGACAAAAGCAAGCGGGTCAATGCTGTACACAATATCTTTCAACCTGCTGACCTCGGAGCGGTGCACTACCGTAAGCACCACCTCCCGCTCGGCCCCCGTGTAGAGCCCGCGGGCCGTCCAGGCCGTGGCCCCGCGCCCTAAGTCGTGCAGGACAGCATCCGCCACCTCCTGCGCCCGGCTGGAAACAATAATGAAGGCCTTGGCGTAGGAAAAGCCCTCCTGCACCGTGTCGATCAGCCAGGCCGCCACAAAAATGGTGACCAGCGCGTACATGGCCAGTTCCGCCGAACGAAAGACCAGCCCGGCCGTCAACACCACGGCGGCGTCCACCAAAAATAGCAGCTGTCCTACGTTGGCCCCGGTGTAGGTGCGCAAAATAGCCGCGGCCAGGTCGGTGCCCCCGGTCGTTCCCCGAAAGCGAAAAACCGTCCCCAAACCCAAACCGGTAAGCACCCCTCCGAAGAGGCAGGCCAGCAGGGCATCCCCGGTGAGGGCAGGCACAAAAGGCGCCAGCCCATCGACGGCGCAAGACAGCGCCACTGTGCCGTACAGCGAACGAAAGCCGAACTTTAAGCCGAGCCGGTAGACACCCATAATAAACAGCGGCACGTTTAAAGCCAGCATGGCCGCTCCTACCGGCACGCCAGCCAGGTAGTGAAGGATTGTGGCCAGGCCGCTCACTCCGCCGGCCGCTATCTTGTTGGGAATGAGAAACATGTCCAGCCCCAGGGCGGTGAGCAGCACTCCGCCGCTTACCCCGGCAATCTCCCGGATAAGTTTTGCCACTGAAAAATTGCCTCCACCGGCCGGGAAGGGGATTTTTCTGCTCCTCTTTCCAGGCGCTCCTCTAATTCAGGCGGCCGCGCGCTTTCTCCCGCAAGTAAGCGGATATAAAAACGTCAATTTCTCCGTCCATCACTGCCTGCACGTTGCCCACCTCCACGCCCGTGCGGTGGTCCTTTACCAGGCTGTAGGGGTGGAAGA
This sequence comes from uncultured Pelotomaculum sp., assembly GCA_964557545.1. Classification (GTDB taxonomy): domain Bacteria; phylum Bacillota; class Desulfotomaculia; order Desulfotomaculales; family Pelotomaculaceae; genus CAZLAK01. The sequence goes on along the minus strand of CAZLAK010000032.1, from coordinate 3,943 downwards.
CGTAAGAGCGGATCTGGCTTCCCCAGGCAATCTCCTGCTGCTCGCCGCGCAGCGCGGCCATTTCGGCCTCTTTCTTGCGCATTTCTAAGTCTAAAAGCTTTGCTTTCAGCATCTTCATGGCCGCAATTTTGTTGGCCAGCTGGGAGCGCTCGTTCTGGCAGGTGACGACGATCCCGGTCGGCAGGTGGGTTATGCGCACTGCCGAATCCGTCTTATTGACGTGCTGCCCGCCGGCACCGCCGGAACGGAAAGTGTCAATCCGCAGGTCCTCGGGGTTCACTTCTACCTCTACCTCTTCTTCCACTTCCGGCAGCACGTCCACGGAAGCAAAGGAGGTATGCCGGCGGCCGGCCGCATCAAAAGGCGAAATGCGCACCAGGCGGTGCACGCCCTTTTCCGCCCGCAAGTAACCGTAGGCGTTGGGGCCGCTCACTTCCAGGGTAACACTCTTAATGCCCGCCTCGTCGCCGGCCAAAAGGTCGAGCACCTCCACTTTAAAACGGCGGCGCTCGGCCCACCTGGTGTACATCCGGAGCAGCATTTCCACCCAGTCCTGGGCCTCGGTGCCGCCCGCCCCGGCGTGCAGGGAGACAATGGCATCTCTTTTGTCGTAGGGGCCGCTCAAAAAAACCTCGAGTTCCAACTCTTCCGTCCGGCGGGAAAGCTGCGCCAAAATTTCCCTGGCCTCCGCCAAAACGTGCTCGTCCTCTTCTTCCTCGCCCAGTTCTACCAGAACTTCCAGGTCGGCAAATTCGCCGGCCAGCTGCCGGTAGTTTTCCGCCACCTCTTTTAAGGCGGCTGCTCGCTGGAGCACTTTTTGGGATTTTTCCTGGTCTTCCCAAAAGCCCGGCAGGAGCATTTGGGCCTCCAGGCGGGCAATTTCCCCCTCCATCCCCTCTATGTCAAAGGGAGACCCTCAAATCTTCCAGGCGTTTTTTAAGCGGTCCGATTTCTTTTTTGATTTCCGAAAACACTGATCCAACACCGCCTTTAGGTGAGGATAATCGCGTGGTTTTGGTACCCGGTCAGTTTCAAATCGCTCGCTTCTTAAAACAGACCACTTTTTCAAAAACTCTAAGCTCCTAAAGCGGGTGCGGCGCTTAACCGGCTGCCCGGCCGCAGCACTTCTTGAACTTCTTGCCGCTGCCGCACGGGCAGGGGTCGTTGCGTCCGACGCGCTCCTGCCGGCGCTGGGGCTTTACGGGCCCGCCGTCGCCGCCGCGGTTTTCCACCACCCGCCGGACCGCCTGCTTATGTTTTACCAGGTTGACGCGGAAGACGTAGCGCACCACGTCGTCCTGAATGGCGGCCACCATATTCTGGAACATCCCGTAGCTCTCGAACTTGTACTCCACCAGGGGGTCTTTTTGCCCGTAGGCCCTAAGCCCGATGCCCTCCCGCAGCTGGTCCATGGCGTCCAGGTGGTCCATCCACTTTTCGTCCACCACGCGCAAAACCACCAGCCGTTCGATCTCTCTCAGCGCCTCTGGGCCCAGTTCCTCCTCCCTGGCCTCGTAGGCTTGAAAGGCGCGCTCTTTTAAGAATGACAGCAGCTCTTCCCGGCTTTTTCCCTCTAAATCCGCCGGCCGCAAGGAGTGGCCGGGCAGGTAGTGGTGGGCGGCGTGCTCTAAAAGCCCGGCCAGGTCCCACTCTTCCGGGTAGACCCCTTCCGGGGCGTAGGTGTTGACCGCTCGCTCCACGCAAGAAGCGATCATGTCCAGCACGACGTCTTTAATGTTTTCTCCGGTAAGCACCTGCCTCCTCTGGCGGTAGATTATCTCCCGCTGCTGGTTCATCACGTCGTCGTACTGCAGGACGTGCTTTCGGATCTCGAAGTTGCGGTTTTCTACCCTCTTTTGGGCCGATTCAATAGAGCGGGTGATCATCGGGTGCTCAATGGGGGTATCCTCATCAATGCCCAGGCGCTCCATCAACCCGGCAATGTTGTCAGAGCCAAAGAGGCGCAGGAGGTCGTCTTCTAAAGAAGTAAAGAACTGGGTCGAGCCGGGGTCGCCCTGCCGCCCGCAGCGGCCGCGCAGCTGGTTGTCGATGCGGCGGCTCTCGTGCCGCTCTGTGCCGATGATGTGCAGGCCGCCCAGCTCAACCACCTTGCGGTGCTCTTCTTCGGTCTGGCGCCGGTACTTTTCCACCAGTTCCCGGAACTCCGGGCAGTCCTCATCCGCGGCAGCCGGACTATCCCCGTTGCCCCTTTCGGCCTGGCGGCGGCGCCACTCCTGGCGGGCCAAAAACTCGGGGTTGCCGCCCAAGAGGATGTCGGTGCCGCGGCCGGCCATGTTGGTGGCAATGGTCACCGACCCCAGGCGCCCGGCCTGGGCGACGATCTCCGCCTCTTTTTCGTGGTACTTGGCGTTGAGCACGTGGTGGGGGATGCCCCGCGCCCGGAGCATGGAACTCAGAATTTCCGATTTTTCAATGGAAATAGTCCCCACCAGCACCGGCTGCCCCGCGGCGTGGCGGGCGGCAATTTCCTCCACCACTGCTTTAAACTTGGCCCGCTCGGTCTTATAAATAACGTCCGGCAGGTCTAATCGTATCATCGGCTTGTGCGTGGGGATGACCACCACGTCCAGGCCGTAAATCTTGCGGAATTCCTGCTCTTCGGTGGCCGCGGTGCCGGTCATGCCGGCCAGCTTCTTGTACATGCGAAAGTAGTTCTGGAAGGTAATGGAGGCCAGGGTCTGCGACTCCCTCTCGATCCTCACGCCCTCCTTGGCCTCGATGGCCTGGTGCAGCCCGTCGCTGTAGCGGCGGCCGAACATCAGCCGGCCGGTAAACTCGTCTACAATGATCACCTGGCCGTCTTTCACCACGTAGTCGCGGTCTCTCTTCATGAGGGCATGGGCTTTCAAAGCCTGGTGCAGGTGGTGGGTGAGCTCGATGTTTTCTTCGTCGTAAAGGTTTTTCACGTTTAAGAATTTCTCTACCTTGGCCACCCCGGATTCGGTCACGGCCACCGTGCGGGCCTTTTCGTCCACGGTGTAGTCCACGTCGCGTATAAGGCGCGGCACAATTTTGGCAAAGGTATAGTAAAGTTCAGTGGATTTTTCCGCCTGCCCGGAGATGATCAGGGGGGTCCTGGCCTCATCAATGAGAATGCTGTCCACCTCGTCCACAATGGCATAGTTGAGTTCCCGCTGGACGAGCTGGTCCGGGTGCAGCGCCATGTTATCGCGCAGGTAATCAAAACCGAATTCGTTGTTAGTCCCGTATGTGATGTCGGCGCCGTAGGCGCGCCGGCGCGCGGCCCAGTCCAGGCCGTGCACGATCAAGCCTACCTCCAGCCCCAAGAACCGGTAAATGCGCCCCATCCACTCGCTGTCGCGGCGGGCCAGGTAGTCGTTGACGGTGACCACGTGCACGCCCTGGCCTGTCAGAGCGTTTAAGTAAGCCGGCAGGGTGGCCACCAGTGTCTTGCCCTCACCGGTCTTCATTTCAGCGATCTTGCCCTGGTGCAGGACGATACCGCCCATGAGCTGGACATCGAAGTGGCGCATTCCGAGCACCCGCCGGGAAACCTCCCTCACCACGGCAAAGGCTTCCGGCAGCAAATCGTCCAGTGTTTCACCGCGGTCCAGGCGCTGGCGAAAGTGAGCCGTCTTCCCTTTGAGGTCTTCGTCGGACAAAGACGAGACTTCTTTTTCCAAGCCGTTTATTTCGTCAACAAGGCGCTGGAGTTTTTTAATCTCGCGGGCATTGTCGTCCAGCCAGTTTTTTATAAAGCCGAGCACAATTAACACCCCGTTTTCCCGCCGTTTTTGCGTGCCTTTCGAGCAAAAAGGCGGGATGCAAAGCCTTTTTCCGGCATTTTTTAATTATACTTTATTTTTGGCAACAGCGTCAAACCAAACTTTATTTAATTAAAATTTATGTAGATTGCAAGTTTAATTGCCTTACATTTTATGGCAAACCCATCTCTGTTTTA
>CAZLAK010000031.1:0-17359 GCA_964557545.1 uncultured Pelotomaculum sp. | reverse complement strand
TGACATACATTACCATTTAACATCTTCTGGTAAACAACCCTTACCCATACAAAATCCTTACCCATACAAAATAGCGAAGAACCTATTGTATTTACAGTGGCAGTAAATATAATTTTTTGTTTGAAAAGCTTACTGTTATTGTATTATACATGTTAAAATTAAAAAGAAATGGTTTTTTATATTTTTGTTTTGAGGGGGGTTTTTATTGACAGGCCCAACCAATTTCCAGATAGCTTTTAATTACTTCATGCTTGTTTTGTTCTGGGGATTTGCCATTTGGGTATTTTGGGACACCAAAAGACGGGGAAGGCCTCTTTCAGAATCTATTGCCTGGTTTTTATTTACAGGTGTAATGTTTCCAGTAGCTATATTTGTTTATATATTCTTCATAAGGAAAAAACTTATTTAGCAAAAAAACAGCTAAAGTAGGTGTCCTTTTTGGAAGTTATTGCCTTGGTAGGACCCAGTGGTACTGGCAAGAGCCACAGGGCAACCGTTGTCGCCCATCAAATAGATGCAGAGGCCATTATTGATGACGGCCTGCTAATACAAGGAAACCGCATTTTGGCCGGCTTTTCGGCCAAGCGTCAACCAACGAGGATAGGCGCCATTCGTGCCGCACTTTTAATGGATAAAAAACATGCTGATGAAATAAAAAAGGCCCTGGCGGACACTGGCGCTAAAAGAATACTTATACTGGGAACTTCCCTGGAAATGGTTAAGCGCATAGCTAATCGTCTTGACCTTCCAACTCCTTCTAAATTGATAAACATTGAAGATGTGGCTAGTGAAAAAGAAATACGTAAAGCCAGGTTCTTAAGATCGTATTACAGCAAGCACGTTATACCGGCCCCTACACTGGAGGTTAAAAGGAGTTTTCCTGGAACTCTGGTCGATCCTTTAAGAGTATTTTTGCGCAAAAAAGATGTTCAGGGGAAGAAAGACTGGCTTGAGCAGTCAGTTGTGCGCCCGACATTTACTAATCATGGTAAGCTGTCCATTGCTAACCGTGCTTTGAGTTCCATCGTTTCTCATACTGTCCAAAGTGTGGAAGGTGTAACCCGGGCTGGTAAAGTAAATGTGAGGGACGAGGGCGGTGGTAATGTTGTAGTAGATGTTGCGCCTACTTTTGTTTACGGTTGTCGCATACCGGATGTGGCAAAAAATCTGCAGGCAGTGGTTAAAAAAGTTGTCGAAGAAATGACAGGTATGCAGGTCAAAGAAGTAAATGTAAATGTAAAAAGTCTTTCTTATAAAAAAATAAAAAAATGAGGCCACCACTTAAAAGTTTTCTACGAGCGCAAAGTGGTGGCAAAAACATGGTTTCCTATCCTTTTTAGAACTGGAAGCGTTTTGATCCAAGTGTCCTTGCTAATATCTGGGTTATAGAAGAAAAGAGCTCCGCCTGTTGGGTCGTTACCCGCAAGGGCCAGGAGGGCGGCTTGAATTGCTTTATCGTCCGGTTCTAAGTTAATTGATCCGTCTGCAACGGGAGTGAACTGGTAAACTTTGTTTGTTTTCTGAAATATTATTTCCGGTATAGTCTTAGGAAAGTAAGGGCTAGCCAGCCTGTTCAAAATTACTGCCCCAACAGCAACCTGGCCCTCCAAGCTTTCTCCCCTGGCCTCGGCGTGAATAAGTCTAGCCAAGAGAAGTAATTCTTCTCGAGAGATATCTCCCCGGGAAAGCCGCTTTTCATAATTATTTTTTGTTGGCAATAGGAGCATGTCACCTGGACGGATTAAGCTGCTATTAAGATTGTTTAAGCTCATTATCTCTCTTACACTCACACCGTGTGCAGCTGCAATGGCGTAAAGAGTATCTCCTTCTTTAACACTGTAAAAAACGTTATCAGAAAGGTTAAAGAAATTATCAGGACCGGACAGGATTTCGCTGGGAGGCGGAGAAAACTTGTTTTGTGAACATTCTCCATAAGTTATAACTGTTCCTACTAGAAAATACGTTGCCAGTAATAAAAATAAAATCTTTATAGTGATGAAGAATTTGGATCTGTTCATATTTCCTCCTTTCCCTGCTCTAGCTAATATTTTTTTACCGCGGTACATATTATATACATATAAATATTTCCACTTCTGTTATTATATAACATAACAGTAGCAAAAAAAATTAGCCCTTAATTACCGGGCTCCTGATCTTGGAGTCTTTTTCTTTTCTTTGCACGGCTCTGATATCCATTTCTACTACCAGGCGGTAGGGTTTGCACATTTCAAAAATCCGCGATGTTGTCCTCTCCCCAAGGTACTCTTCTAGGTCCTCAAGGCTGATATTGGTAGTAGCTATAACGGGCAGCCGGTGATTTAAGCGGTAATTTATTATGGAATATATTTTGTTTCTGGTCCATTCCGTATAGTTATGAGCCCCCAAATCGTCGAGGATAAGAAGGGGTACACGGCGGGCGGTCTCCACAATTTCTAATTCAGTTGCCTCTTCGCTATTCTTCCAAGAATCGTAAGTGGCACGTATTTGATCCAAAAGATCGGGAACTACTGAAAAAAGTACTAATTGGCCCTTTTTAATGAGTTCATTAGCAATACAGCATGCCAAATAAGTCTTTCCGCTGCCAACCTGGCCGGTAAAAAGCAAGCCGTCTGTGAAAGGATCGTCCAAGAATTGCTTTACAAAGTTCTTAGCGGCTTCATAAGCCAGCACGGCGAGTTCATAGTAAGAAACGCCTTTTACCGGGTCAAAGGAGTTTTTAGCGTAATACTTAAAGTCGAACCTCTCGAAGGTACAGTTTAAAAGTTTTCTCGGTAAGCGGGATTCTTTAAAGAGCCTCTCAAGATTCCTAGATTTAGAACAACTGCACTGGATAGCAACGTCGCCTTCTAATATTATCCCTCTGTCGTTGCAAATACTGCAAACCATATTGCTTCACTTCCTTAAATTTAAACGTACAGGGACTTAATAAATTCTTTCTTTTTATCGTTACCCTGCACGTTTTTTTTGGCTGCAGTACGGCGCTGCCGGAAATTGCGGTCGTACTCTTCCACTGCCTCGATGGTTTGAAGATTATTTTTCCGCCATTCAAGAAGTATGCCGTTAATATACTTGAGGTTGTATTTGCCCAGCAGGACAGCCCGGCGCAGGGCTTCAACAATAAGGAGCGGGTCAATCTCTTGTGCCCATTGCTCTATCTGTTCTATTTCAAAAGGTGAAAGTGCTCTGCCAAACTCCTGCTCGAATACCGGAATAAGGTTAGATGTCTTTTCATCAAAATGAGCTATGCCCCCAACCCGCTTTTTAATGGCAGTCAGCAATTTTTCGGATTCTTCTATCTCCTTTGCCCTTATACTGGCCCAAACGTCTGAAACTTTTAAAAAAAGGGGCTCAAAGTCATACCCCACAAACACTTCATTTTTTAAAGGGTCGAAGTACTGGCTTTCTGATATTATTTCTTTTTCTAACAACTCTTTGAGTTCTCTCTTAATGGTCGCCGGGTCCGACTGCATGTACCCGGCAATTTCTTCTGGGCTGGGACAAAGCTCCCCTTCTTCCGTGTAAAAACGGAACAGCTGTATGAGTAACATCATCTGAAAATCTGTAATGCCGATTTTCCTGTACACCCTGAGGAGGATATTGGGTATGGCAGTAACGCCTTCTAGCGCCAGATCGGTTCCAAATGCTGCTGTAATATTCACTTTTTGGTCGCATTTAACGGCTCTTTTATGGCGGCATAACGTCATACATTTTTACACCTCCTCTGCCAAATTTATTTTATTTTAAGGAACTGGGTTTGTCCACCCTCGTTCACTTCCCTAAAACCTTGTTCAATCAATTGGACTTCATCAGGCGCACAATATTGTTACCGCACCTGTATTTTGTTCTCAACTTTAAAAAGCCCCGCTTGAACGGGGCTTTTTAAAGTTAAGCCTTCTGTACAGCTCTTATAATTTCTTCTTTTAAACCGCTGTACTTGGCTAACCATTGCAATCTTTCCCGGCGAAGCCTTTCTACCCTCTCCTGGTATTGCTCGGGTGAAAAGTGGTTGGCAGGGTTATAATCGTCAACCTCCATTTCCGGTATCTCCACAGGTACTTGGTAACCCCAGTCAGGGTCGGCAGTCCATTTAATAGTTCCCTTGGCAATTTGCTTCATGATATTGGCCGAAACGGCAACAGTAATTTTTTTAGCCCCTCTATTCCCGCCGGCTCCTACGCTGCCAGTATTCAGGAGGTAACATTCCATGTCCGGGTGGTTTTTAAGTATACTTAAAAGCCTGTTTCCTTCTTCAGGTTCACGTCCAATAATGAATGGATTGGTGCCGACTTCCCGTTTAGACTGGCCGGCTTTGGTAGGATCACCGGCAGAAGTCTCTATAGACTCACCCAGCATAAAATAGGCGGCAGCCTGAGCGGCGTTTAGTTTGGCTACAGGCGGGATAATGTCATCCCGGCGGGTGATGAATATAATACAGTTTGCCTTGTCGAGGTCAATTCTGTCATCGGTGAGAGATACTTCATTTCTTAAGATTACGCACCTGCCGTTGGAGGTAAGTTCGGAGTTATTGAAAAGTACTGTTCCATCATCTAAAACTTTAACGTTTTCTAAGATGGCGTTGGGTGAAGTGGCAGCCCGGTAAAGGACCCGCTGCGTTTCGTCAAGCCCTTCGGTTTTTATGTAAAAGCCGTTTTCTGTTCCGTAGCAGTACCCCGATTGGTCCATCATGACAATGTCATCCTGCCTTATTATGGCTCTTTCTTCACCCGCAAGCCCGTGGTCGTGTATGGTGAGGGATGTTTTGCCCGTACCGCTTAAGCCAAAGATAATAAAACCCACTTCTTCTAGTATTCCCTTATAATTATAAACCCTCAATACCTTGCTGCCGGCGTGAAATCCAATCCCGCCGCGCTTTTTCCAAAGGTAGAGGGCCATGCGCAAAAAAGATTTTTTAGCTTCGCCGAAGTAATCTGTGCCTAAAATGTAAGTTATGCCGTCCTCCGGATAAACCATGATAATTCTTTCCGGCCATTCAGGGACGTAGACGCTAGTTAGTTCTGGAACAAAATTTTTGTTTTCTGCCTCAAAAAGAAGATTGTTCCACATCAGCGGAATGCGGGCATATTCTACAGTGATTATTAAGCGGCAATTGACATGAAAGTTTGGGTGCTGGCCAAGTCTTTTATCCAGGCATATTAATTCACGACCTTTTAGGTATTCGTGAACGCGTAAAACAATTTTATCGGCTTCTGCTCTTGGAATCCCTTTTTGGTCAACACCTAGGCGGCCGTTATCAACTATGTATGTATTCTTGGCGCTGCGGTTTCTGACTTTGGATATATAACTCGGGCTTCCGTAGCAGGTGGTTTTTTCTTCGTGGCGTGCCATTTCCCTTAATTGCGCGGCTGAGGGATTATATATTACCCTGCCGACCTTTAAAAACTCGCTTGTGCTCTGTGGCATTTTAAACAGAACCTCCTCGTTATGCTCCCCGTTAAATTTATTATTATGAATCCAGTATACAAAATCATATATAAATTTCAATTTATTAGCTAGTTTTTTTATTTAAAATCTTTTTTATAAATTTTAGATATATAAAGAATACGTTTACCAAAGTTTAACAGCTAGGCGCCTGATTAACGAAAAAAAAAATGATTTAAATCTCTTACCTGGGGGAAAGATAATTTCAGAAAAAAGTGCGGTTAATTTGCGGGTAAATAAGGTGGAAAGGAGAATTTTTTATGGCGGTTAAAGTTGGGATTAACGGTTTTGGGCGCATTGGCCGGACTGTTTTTCGGGCGGCTATGGGAAGAGAAGATATAGAGATAGTTGCCGTTAATGATTTGACAAATGCGTGCACAATGGCACACCTGTTACAGTACGACTCATTACACGGCATTTTAGAGGCCGAGATTTATGCTAACGAGGAGAGGGAGTTTAGGGTTAACGGCAAGGATATTAAAGCCTTTGCCATCGAAGATCCCGGTTGTGTTCCCTGGGGAGAGTACGGTGTTGAAATCGTTATTGAATCCAGCGGGCGGTTTACCGACCGTGCCATGGCTTCTAAGCATTTTAACGGGGGTGCAAAAAAGGTAATTATCACTGCCCCGGCCAAAAACGAAGACATAACCATTGTCATGGGGGTTAATGAGGAAAAATACGACCCATCAAAGCACAGTGTAATATCGTGTGCTTCCTGTACGACAAACTGTCTGGCACCGGTAGCCAAGGTGCTCCACAGGGAACTCGGTATTGTGCGCGGCATGATGACCACAGTGCACTCTTATACCAATGACCAGCAAATCCTCGACCTGCCGCATAAAGACCTGCGACGGGCGCGGGCAGCCGCCCTGTCGATCATTCCTACTACTACCGGGGCGGCCAAGGCTGTGGCCCTAGTCATTCCAGAACTTAAAGGAAAGCTGAACGGACTGGCCATGAGGGTGCCGACACCAAATGTATCAGTAGTTGATTTTGTGGCTGAAACATCCAGACCTACTATCGTCGAGGAAGTAAACGGCATACTTAAAAAAGCGTCGGAAGGAGAGCTTTTGGGCATACTTGCGTACAGTGATCTCCCGCTGGTTTCGCGCGATTACAACGGCAACCCGCACTCATCAATTGTAGACGGCCTTTCCACTATGGTGGTTTGTGACAACCTGGTTAAAGTAGTGTCCTGGTACGACAACGAGTGGGGGTATTCCAACAGAGTTGTTGATTTGGTGTCGTACATAGCCAGAGCTGGACTGTAATAAAAATACCTTAACGGTTTATAAGTCCAGCTCCTTCTACAATGGCCGGCACCACCTCTTCCCAGTTAATGGCCATAATGTGAAAACCAGCAATTCCTTTAATATTTTCTCTAATGAACTTTATCTGTTCGATGCAAATTTTTATTCCTTCTGCCTTTTCGTCTTCAGCACCTTCGAGGCGCTTTAAAATGTGGTCCGGTATGGTAATACCGGGGATGTTCTGCATATACTTAGCTGCCCGCAAACTTTTAAGAGGTGTAACGCCGGCGAGGATATAAGCCCTTTCGCAAAGACCGCGCTGTAAGCACATTTCCATAAAGCGGGCAAAACGCTCCATATCAAAAACGCACTGGGTCTGAATGAATTCTGCACCGGCATTGATCTTTTTTTCCAGCCTGTCTACCCGGAATTCAAAAGGGTCAGCAAAGGGGTTGGCTACCGCTCCAATAAAATACCTGGGTTCGTGTTCTGTTATTGCCTCACCGCTGCAAAACACTTTTTCGTCGCGCATTTTTCTAACTACCTGGATAAGCTGGATGGAGTCTATATCATAAACGTTTTTAGCAGACGGGTGATTGCCAAAAATTTGGTGATCGCCGGAGAGGCAAAGGACATTACAGATGCCCAAGCTGTAAGCTCCCAGCAGGTCACTTTGAATGGCGATTCTGTTTCTGTCGCGGCAGGTTACCTGAATTACTGGCTCTACTCCGTTTTGAAGGATGTGCACACCGGCGCTAATACTCGACATCCTGACTACGGCGGTTTGGCAATCGGTTATATTTACCGCATCCACATAGCCTTTTAGTATTCCGGCTACTTTGGCTAAAGCCAGAGGTGAAGAGTGTTTGGGCGGGCTTATTTCGGCAGTAACCGCTAATTTTCCACTTTCTAGGACTTTTTTCAAGTTGCTCTCATTTGCTTTCATATCGCCATCAGGTCCTCTCTGGTCATCCTGCGGGGACCGCCGTCTCTTGCTTTCAACCAATTTTTAGGCGGCAGCAGCTGTTTTAGCAAATCTTTTTGGCCCAGTATTTCCATGCGTTCGTAAATTAATTGCCAAACGCACGGCAAATCGCTTCTGATTTCACACTTTCCGTTTTGAGAACCGCCGCACGGTCCGTTCATAATGCACTTGGGGCAGCGTGTTATGGGACATATACCGCCAGTAAGGTGGAGGATGCAGTCGCCGCACATGGCACACTGCTCCTCCCAAGTGCCGGGCCCTTTTGATCCTCCGGCGAAAAGTGTGTCCGTTGCCGGAATAACCGGCTTATCCTTAAAGCGCTCAGCCAGGTACTGGGGACCTACGCCGCAGGCCAAAGAAACTACGCACTCCACTTCTTTTACTTTATCTGCCAGCTCTTCTAAGAACTCTGGGTCGCACTGGCGGGTCAGTACGCAGTGAAATGCTTCAATAGGCCTTCCTTCTAAACGCCGTTTAATTTTAAGGGCGCTGGCCAGAATTTCTGCTTCTTTTTCGCCGCCCGTTGAACAGACGGTTGTGCAGCCGGAACACCCTACCACTAGGATTTTTTTGTATTCTTTAGTTAACTGGTCAATCGTTGCCAGGGGTTTTTGCTCGGCCACTATCATAAAAACCACCTCTTACCGGCGGAAGGTCTTGATAAAAGCGTCGCAATATACTTCTCTGTTCAGGAGGACGGTGGCGGCTGCAGCCGCCTTTAAGAGTTCATCATCCTCCACGTCGCAGATGCAGGAGTCCAGACCTGCAGACATGCACATGACGAGAAAAGTTCTGTTTAACAGCCGTCGTTCCGGGCAGCGCTGCGAAACGTTAGAAAGACCGATGATTGTTCTCGGCGGCGGGTCGGCGAGGAACTTTATTTGCCGGATAGTTTCTATAACTTCCGGACAGTGATCCTGGGCCACGTTTACGGGCAGCACCAGCGGGTCAATATAAAGGTCTCTCATGGCCAGGCCGTGCACATCTGCCCCTACTACAAGCTCCATAGCCAAGGCAATGCGGGATGCTGCATCCTTGGGAATTCCTTTTTCGTTCATAGTCAGGCCGATAACCTTGGCATTGTACTTTAAAGCCATAGGAAAGTAAAGGTTTATTTTGTTTTGGTCAGCACTTGTAGAATTGATAATGGCGCGTCCTCTGTGCACCTTCAAGCCGGCTTCAATGGCTTCCGGGTTGGTCGAATCCAGGCAGCACGGCAGGCCGGTCACACCCTGTGCGGTTTTCACCAGCCATTCCATTACGGCCGGCTGTTCACCGGCGGGAACAGCCGGACCCGTGCTCAAATCCAAGTAATCGGCTCCTTTCTCTGCCTGGCTCTTTGCCCAAAATTCTACAGGACGGGGATCTTTATTTAAAATTGCTTCCCTTATGTCAGAAAACATGCCGTTTATGCGCTCGCCAATCAGTTCCAAATTAATGGTCCTCCCTTTTTAACTCTCTGTCATTTTTTGCTGTATACGGACGGGTCTTATAAAATCTTATAACATTTATAACATTATACTACTAATACAGCGGTACAGCGATCTAGAGGTTAGCCGGTAAATTTATGTGGAATGGTATTCCTGCAGTGATTTTGGCGGCTTGGAATACACCAGACTCTCCCTATAAGCCGCTATGCCCTTTACACTAGCCAAGGCAGCAGCCATAGTAGTAATGTACGGCACCTTATTCCTGATTGCCGCCTTGCGGATATAAGAATCGTCGTGCTTGCTTCGCTTAGTTGCTGGGGTGTTTATCACCAACTGGATCTCCTTGTTCGTTATGGCGTCCAGTACATTAGGCCTGCCTTCGCCGAGTTTCTTTATATATTCAATGTGTTCGCTGCCAACCCCGTTTTCCCGTAAATAATTGTAAGTTCCTGCTGTTGCCCTGATTTTAAAGCCCAGTTTAATAAATTCTCTTGCCACCTCCAGGGCTGCCGGTTTGTCCTGGTCACTTACGCTGATAAAAACGGTCCCGCTGGTAGGCAGCGGTGACAACGTAGCTTCTTGAGCTTTAAAATAAGCCAGTCCAAAGCTGTCTGCCAAGCCCAGTACTTCACCGGTGGAGCGCATCTCAGGGCCAAGTATGGGGTCGACCTCAGGGAACATGTTAAATGGAAATACCGCTTCCTTAACACCGAAGTGCTGCAGCTGTCTCTTTTTGAGATGGCCAACGGAGAATTCTTTGCCGTTGGCATGGGCCATGATGATCTGAGTGGCAATCTTGACCATCAATATGTTGCACACTTTGGATACCAGGGGAACGGTCCGGGAAGCGCGCGGGTTGGCCTCCAGCACGTAGACTCTGTCGCCGGCAATAGCATACTGGATGTTCATAAGGCCAATGACTCCCAGTTCGCGCGCGATCCTCTTCGTGTATTCCTCAATAGTATCGAGGTGCCTTTGGGGGATGGTTACCGGCGGGATGACGCAGGCCGAATCCCCCGAGTGAATGCCGGCCAGTTCAATGTGCTCCATGACCGCGGGCACGAAAGCTTCCTTTCCGTCGGCAATAGCATCGGCCTCAGCTTCAACAGCATTGCTCAAAAACTTGTCTATGAGGATGGGCCTTTCCGGCGTTACCCCGACTGCAGCTGCCACGTACTGGCGCAACATCTCCTCATCGTAGACTATTTCCATGCCCCTGCCTCCCAATACATAGGAAGGCCTTACCATCAACGGGTAGCCAATCTCTGAAGCTACCTTGAGGGCTTCCTCCAGGTTGGCTGCCATGCCCGCTTCGGGCATAGGTATGCCCAGTTTCTTCATCATGAGCCTAAAGCGGTCGCGGTCTTCGGCCAGGTCTATGGTATCGGGAGAAGTTCCCAGTATCCTTACTCCCGCCTCGGCCAGTTCCTGGGCTATGTTTAGAGGTGTTTGTCCTCCAAACTGCACGATGACGCCGATGGGCTTTTCTTTTTCGTATATGCTGAGCACATCCTCTACGGTTACCGGTTCAAAGTATAGCTTATCGGAGGTATCATAGTCTGTGGAAACTGTTTCCGGGTTGCAGTTTACCATTACCGTCTCGTAACCGAGGTCCTTTAAGGCGAAAACGGAATGCACGCAGCAGTAATCGAATTCTATTCCCTGACCGATGCGGTTTGGCCCGCCGCCCAAGATCATAACTTTGGGGCGGCTGCTGGTCTTGGTCTTGTCCGAAGCGTTGTAAGTCGAGAAGTAGTAGGCGGCGTTTTCTACCCCGCTTACGGGAATGGCCTCCCAGGCCTGTGTCAGTCCCAGTGCCAGGCGGCGCTCCCTGATTTCGGTCTCCTTTAACCCGAGGAGCATGGCCAGGTACTTGTCCGCAAACCCGTCCTTCTTAGCTTTTATGAGTAGCTCTTCTGGCAGTTGTTTGCCTTTGTACCGGAGGATCTCTTCTTCTAGCTCTACCAGTTCTTTCATTTGCTGGATGAACCAGGGTTTTATGTGAGTCAAACGGTATAGTTCGTCAATGCTAGCCCCTTTGCGCAGGGCTTCGTACATGATGAACTGCCGTTCGCTAGTGGGTTCGGCCAGCATGGCCAAGAGATCATCTAGTGATCGTTGATGGAAGTCTTTGGCAAACCCTAGGCCGTACCTGTTGATCTCCAGGGAACGGATGGCCTTTTGCAGAGCTTCCTTATAGGTCTTACCTATGCTCATGACTTCACCTACGGCCTTCATCTGTGTCCCCAGCTTATCTACAGCGCCCGGGAACTTTTCAAAGGCCCAGCGGGCAAACTTAACGACCACGTAATCTCCCGAGGGGGTATACTTGTCCAGTGTCTCCTCTCTCCAGTAGGGAATTTCGTCTAAGGTCAGTCCGGCTGCCAGCAGGCAGGAAATGAAAGCTATGGGGAAGCCGGTAGCCTTCGAAGCCAGGGCAGAAGATCGTGAGGTGCGGGGGTTAATTTCGATAATTACTACCCGCCCGGTTTTAGGGTCGTGGGCGAACTGGATGTTGGTGCCGCCTATCACGCCGATGGCTTCTACTACCCGGTAAGCGTATTCCTGCAGGCGGGCCTGCAGCTCCGGGCTAATCGTGAGCATGGGGGCCACACAGAAAGAATCTCCCGTGTGCACCCCCATGGCATCTACGTTCTCTATAAAACAAACGGTTACTTTTTGGTTCTTGGCATCCCTGACGACTTCCAGCTCGAGTTCTTCCCACCCCAGTACGGATTCCTCTACCAAAACCTGTCCTACCAGGCTTGCCGCAAGCCCCCGGCTGGCAACAGTTCGAAGCTCTTCCAAATTGTATACCAGACCGCCGCCGGTGCCTCCCAAGGTGTATGCCGGACGTATTACTACCGGGTAACCGAGTTCTCTGGCAATTTCTTCTGCTTCTTCCACACTGTATGCCGCCCTGCTGCGGGGCATTTCAATTCCTAAGCGTTCCATCGTCTGTTTAAAAGCAGTGCGGTCCTCGCCTTTTTCTATAGCATCTACTTCCACACCTATTACTTTAACCCCGTACTGGTCCAAAACCCCTTGCCTGTGGAGTTCTGAAACCAGATTTAAGCCTGACTGCCCGCCTAGGTTGGGGAGCACGGCGTCAGGCCTTTCTTTTGCTATAATATCTGTAAGTGCTTTAACCGTAAGAGGTTCGATATAGGTCACGTCAGCGATTCCAGGGTCGGTCATAATTGTAGCCGGGTTAGAGTTAACCAGGACTATCTCGTACCCCAGCTTTTTTAGGGCCTTACAGGCCTGAGTGCCGGAGTAGTCAAACTCACAGGCCTGTCCGATGATTATCGGTCCCGAACCTATAATCAAGATTTTGTTGATATCCGTCCTCTTAGGCACACGACCATCCTCCATTTATGAGATTTAGTCCGGCTTTTGCTAATTAGGCGACAGCCGCCAAAAACCGCCTTAACGATTATAAGGTCTATGAGTACGATTAGTAAAGTATTTCGTGAGCAAATTCTGTGTAAAAATATGGCGCAGCACTTGTTTCCAAGCCAGGGTTTTACGGAACTTATTACATTAAAGATGCTATGTGGGTTTGAAAATGTTTTAATGAAAGGGGGTGGCGGAACACAAAGATTGAACCTCCGGCTTGAGCCAGGCTTGAAGCGGTCACCAGTTCCCATAGGACTGCCCGGCTGTTTAATTCTCCCCACTCTTCACTTTCAGTTCTTGCTTCCTTTACCTTCCAGACCTCCTGGCCTACAAAGCAGATAACGGGCATGGCCAGCATCCTGTCGCCGGACAAGGCGCCCAGGCGGATGCGTTCCATAATAGAGTAAGCGTATTCCAAGCCGTAACCCAAAGGGCCAACTAGCGGGTCGATAGCAATTCTGCTGGGTGGGATGTCCATCTCACTGATGAGTATGTTGAGCTGTTTGGCTAAATTTATATCCAAGGGTGAAGAAGCAATAATATTGTGGCCGTGCTCTTTGACAGCAGCTGCTATTGATTTATAGTTATTGGCTGTGGCACAGCCAATAAGAGCGTTTTGACCAGATATAGCTTCACAAACTGCCGGCAGTACGTCGGCGTCTTTTTCTTCTACCCCGCAGCCGGTAATGATAAGCGGCACATCTACGGCTTCGGCCACAGCCCTGGCCACATCTGCTGCCCGGGCCGGTGAAGAGTTTTGGCCTTCCGGGTCAGTGCTGGCAAGACGAAGGCATATCATTTCTGCTCCGTATTCGATGCATTTTTGGGCCCAAATTACCGGGTTGCTGGTATATCCGGCAAGGGCTTCCAAAAGGGGCTGCGGCCATTCTTCAGGCTCGGTGTCTAAAACTTCTAAAGCGGCTACGGGCTTATTGGGGATTTTTCCCTCAAACTTTAAGAACGGCAGGGAAGCATCACCGCCAACTCTTATTTGGCGCGGTGCCCGGCCGATAACCATTTCGGTCACTTGTCCTCTCCAGTTCTCTACTACAGGTTTTACAACCATATTTTACTCCTTTCCGGTTCTTACCTGTTATTGTTTGCTGTTGATGCTGGGGAATAGTTTTAGATCGGTATGGGGTAAAAATAGAGCAGCCATATATTCTTCCATAAATGTGTTACCTAAACTGAGCTCAAGGCAGGTAATTTTTTGGGCGATTTCTCTGGCCTTTTCTCTGGCCGCCCGTGAAAGAAGGTATAATTTTGCCCCTTTTAACGAGGTATTGCCAGCAAAAGAAAACCTGTCTTGGGGCAAATCCGGCAAGAGACCTATTTCTACAGCATCTTTAATATTGATGTACCGTCCAAATCCGCCGGCAATTATAACTTTTTCTATGGATTCTTGCTTAAGACCGACTGACCTCAGCATGGTGCGGATGCCGGCAAAAACTGCCGCTTTAGTGCGTATTAAATTTTTTATCTCGCTTTCGGAAATGGTTATCTCCTCATTGTGACCGCTCTCATTACTGCTTGCCACGACAAACAGCGGGCCGTCATCGCCCATTTTTAAGCGGTCATGAAAACGCTGGACTGTAAGATTGCCCGCCCTGTCGATAATCCCGGCCTCACGCAGGGCTGCCAGGGTGCTGATGAGGCCCGTGCCGCAGATACCCGTGGGCGGCAGGCCACCAACAGTTTTAATTTTTACTGCCCCGTTATCCTCAATTTTTACAGCCTCAATGGCACCGGGCAAGGCCCTCATGCCGTGCCTTATACCCCCGCCTTCAAAGGCCGGTCCGGCTGAACAGGCGCAGGCTACCAGCCACTCCTTATTTCCCAGCACCATTTCGCCGTTGGTGCCTATGTCAATAAATAAAGTGAGTTTTTCTGTGGCAAAAAGCCCGGTGTAGAGCACACCTGCCACCGTATCGCCGCCAACATAGCTGGCCGGACAAGGCAAAAAGCCGGTTACAGCCAAAGGGTTGATTTCAAGGCCTATTTCCCCGGCTGTAAAATAAGGGACATTGCCGACCGCAGGCGTATAGGGTTCCAGCCTTATATATGCGGGGTCGATGCCCAGAAAGAGGTGGGTCATGGTTGTGTTGCCGGCACAGGCGGCCGCCATGATATCACCGGGATTAATTTTTGCTCCACCGGTGATACCGGCTACCAGACCGTTGGCTGTGGCCAGCACTGCCGAACGCAGTTCTTCCCGCCCCCCTGATGTATCTGTTGCGTAAATAATCCTGCTGATTATATCGTCACCAAAGACAATCTGGCGGTTGTAAGTTCCCCGGCTGGCCACTGTTTTCCCGCTTTCCAGTTCAACCAGCAGGGCAGCCACAGTAGTTGTACCAATATCCAGGACAAGGCCGTAGCTGGTTCTTTGCTCAAAGCTGGATTCAACTCCTACAATCTCAGCTGATGTTCCTTCGGTGTCGTTTAGCGATACAGTAACCTGCCAGTTGCCGCTTCTCAAAGAACGAGGCAGGTTTTGCAGAACAAAAAGGCTTTTTAAGTGCGTTTTAATGCCGGTTTGCTTTTCCAGTTCTTTTTGCAGGCGGCTCAAATCGTCGCAGTTGTCTTCAGCAGTTGGTTTTGGCACAGTGATCGCCTTTTTAAAAAAAAGCGGCCCCGGCAGCGCGTGGTTGGTGTTTGCCGGGTCTAACTCCCAGCTTAAGTTTGGAGAACCGCCTTCAATAAATGTATCTTCGAGCTCTATCACACTCTCATCTAAAGGCAGGCGGTGGGGGATCTCCACTACCACTCCGCTAACAGGAAAAGTCTGGCAAGCCAGACAGTAACCTTCATTAATTTCGCTGCTGCTCAAGCTGCCCCAAAATTTTGTGCTGACCTTGCCGCTGGTCACCCGGACCTTGCACTGGCCGCAGGAACCTTTTCCGTTACAGGATCTAGGGAGCAGTATACCAGCCAGTGACGCTGCTTCTAATAGACTTTGGCCGGCTCTTGCCTTGCCCACCTTACCTTCCGGGAGAAAGAGAACTGTGTATTCATTCATCGGGGCCCAACAACCCCCTAGACAGTACTAGTTTACTTCCAGTTGTTTTTTATAAAGGCGGGGATACCGGTGGATTCGCGCGGCCCTACCAGCACCTGCCATCCGGAAATTTCCTCTAATTTACTGCCCAGCACTGCTACACTGCCGGGTATAATCACCTTACGGTGAGAAACCTTATTGCTAATACCGCTCGTCTGCAAAAACTCGGCTATTTTTTCGGGGGTAAATTTCCCCGCTGCCCACCCCGTAAGGACGGACACGCCGTCTGTATCAACGGGCAGTATATAGCCCGGTACCTTTGAAGCCTCAACGTCGCCGGCTACACAGTAAAAGGTAAGAGAAAAGTTGGTGGTAACGTAGACCGGCGAATCCGGGCTGGGAGAGAGAACCTCATAGATTTTTGGCTCTACAGCAGCCGGTTTCTGCGGGTCAGTGTAAATATTTAAACGCAGCGTTATTAGTGCCAATATATCCTCGGGTTTTGGGTTCTCAATAACTACAATGCCGGCGTACTTGCATATATAGACACATGCCTCCAGTACTGCCTGCACCGGATCAATACTTTTTGCAAAAGCTATTGTCGGGTAACCGAAAGCTCTAAATTTCTTTAAAGCAAGACGGCGGATTTGAGTTTGGGCGTACAGCGCCTCAGAAAGACAGTCACCGGCCGGGTACAGGACGAGATCTCTTACTCCCAGCCCGGTGATTTTTTCCGACAGTTCAGCCAGTTCGTCCAGCCCGCCGGCCTTCACCACCAGGGGCAGTTTATAGTTTTTGGCAATGCCGGCCATTTGCTCGTAATTTGCATTCGTAGCAGCGCAGATAAGGGGTTTTCTGTCTAAGACTTTGGGCAGGGCCCGTTCAATGGCCTCTGGAATCTCGCTTATTAATATAAAGGAATTGGGTGCTGCACTGGCAGCAATGCTTACCGCTTCTGCAAAGCTTACGGCATCACCGGTGCGGTTTTCCACGGCCAAAAGGTCAACTCCGTAAAAGTTTCCCATCCGCTCAAAACACAACGCGCTGACGTGCTTCGCGCGGTTGTATATATCGTCACTAGTCAGATCGTCCCCCAGCAAGACAGCTATGGCGCACGGGTTTTCAAATCTCTTGTCATGACGGAAAAGAACTGTTTCGTTGCCGATTTGTATTTCTCTTTCCCCCGTGCCTATCCTGATAAGTGCTACTGGCGGAGCAGAAGCCGCTCCCAGTACTTCTTTCGCCGTTTCACTCAAGTGGGGACACTTATCTGCACTAGCTTTGCCGGTTGCTAAAGACATGGCAAAGGCAAGACATGTAGCTGCTCCACATTCTTTGCAATTAGTTTTAGGCAATAGCTTAAATATTTCTAGGCCAGTTAAACTCATTTTTCTTTCTCTCCTGTTGTAGCAATTATTTTAGGTGCACTCAGTTTCGTGCAAGTCTTCTACAAAAGGTATTATTTTTCCTCCTTGCACGTTTATTCTGCTCTATTACCGCAATTTCCCTAAAGTTTTAAAATACTTCCGAATATTTAATCCGAATAATTATTCTTTTACGGGGTAAAAATATAAACACTCCGCTTAGGCAAAGAAATCTCTCCCCGACCAGCTTTAAAGCTGGCTTTTTTTTGGTAATTTTTTTATTACTTGAATGGATTGACGTTATATCCTCATTTGTTTATAATTTATTTTGCACAAAGAGCGGGATGTGGCGCAGCTTGGTCAGCGCGCTTGCCTTGGGAGCAAGAGGCCGGGGGTTCAAATCCCTCCATCCCGACCAGTATTTAAAGTAATGTAAATACGGCCCCATGGTCAAGTGGTCTAAGACACCGCCCTTTCACGGCGGTAACCCGGGT
>CAZLAK010000030.1:0-17442 GCA_964557545.1 uncultured Pelotomaculum sp. | reverse complement strand
GAGCCGATGGTACTTGGGGCCGACGCCCCCGGGAGAGTAGGTCGCTGCCAGAATGGATTTTTTTATTTTTTGGCAGTTATTTTATTTTTACAAGTGGAAGGGTAAAAGGCTGTGAAGGCAGAATTGTTTTGACTTGAGGTATTTAATTAATGTCCTAGAAGGGGGAAACTCTTAGTGAAGTTACATGGCTATTCCTCCATAAAATTTAAAAACAGTTTAATAATCATTGGCATTGTGCTTCCTTTGGTCGTTATATTTTTGATTTACGATATAAACAGACAATCTTTGGCCATGAAGAATGCCCTCACAGAGCGCGGGGTAATTTTAGCCCGGACGGGGGCGGCTTCTGTTTCCAAAGTTCTTACCGATGCGCTTGTTAACGGTACACTTACTGAAGAGCAGCTCTTCGATGTAAATTATCAGTTAATTCCCGGCACAGACCCGCCTAAATACCGGACAAAATACGATCACTACACGGATGCCAACCTGCCGCCCATTCAAGATATTTACCTGGAGGACAAAGTGGTCGTTTATGCTGTGGCCTCCGACAAGAACGGCTATGTGCCTACGCACAATACCATCCTTTCTAAAACCGGTATAGGCAACAACCCGCAGCGCACAAAACGCATTTTTGACGACCCGGTGGGCATTGCCGCTTCGCAAAACCAGGAGCCTTACCTTTTACAAGTTTACAAGCGGGATACAGGTGAAGTTATGTGGGACATATCTTCACCCATATTTGTAAACGGACGTCACTGGGGAGCTTTCCGCCTAGGCTTTTCTATCGAAGAAACAGAGCACCAGATAGCTGCTGTGAGGAACCGTATAATAGGAGGCGGGGCCCTTTTAATTGTGGTCCTTTTAGGTGCTGTCCTTTATATCTCTCATTTAGTGACGGAACCGGTTAAGCGTTTGGAAATGGAAGCGAGAAGGGTAGCAAAAGGGGACTTTACGGCAGTTGATCTGGAACCGGGTTCAAGAGACGAAATGGGAAGTCTTATTTCCTCTTTTAAGGAGATGGTAGAGAAACTGCGTGCTGTTACAGAGAAAACGCGCAACCGGGCGGCTCAGGTTTCGTCTACTGCCCGGGAACTGCAGGAAAGTGTAAGAAAATCGGCACAGGCGAGCAGCGTTACCATTCGAAAGCTAAATGACCTTTCTTCGGCTATGGATGGGGCAGAAAAGACTTCAGCTATGGTTTTGGAAGGTGTCGAGAAGACTACATCATCCCTGGACGAAATAGGGTTAAAATTTGAAGATCTGACCCAAAAAATGAAAGACAGCCACTTGGTTGTGGGCAAGGCTGACGAAGTGATAAGAGAGCTGGAACTGGAAGTAGAAAAAGTAGGCGATACCATCCAGTTTATTGTAACTGTAGCAGAACAAGCAAGTTTTATGGCCGAGAGAGCTGCTCACAGAGCGCCCGAGGGTCAGGCGGCCGGCGACGGTTTTGTTTCCCTGACTTTAGAAGTGCAAAAGCGGGCGCATGAAGCGGCAGTTGCCGCTAAGCATATAGGAAATCTTTTTATTGCACTGGTAGAGAGGGCCCGGGCGGCAGCAGAATCCTTAGAAGAAGATCACGCGCTGGTATTCAAAGGTTTCAATGCTGCCAGGGAAGCGGCCCGCTCGCTAAAATCAATCACCGGCGAATTAAAAGATCTGGCCCAGCTTACTAGAGAAGTCGCTTATTATGCCCAGCAGGTGGCAAGGGCTTCTGATGACTTAAAGAGTGCCGTTGAAGAGCAGGAGAGGGTGGCCGGCAGCTTTATAGAAGCAGCTGGCATTTTGCAGGATGCAGTTGCTGAAATGATGGAAACTATTAATTCGTTAAAAATTTACTAAAAAGATTTTAGCTTAAAATTTACCTTAAAGTTAAACGAGGCGGTTTAAAGACCGCCTCGTTTTAAGGTTGTAGATAATAAAATAAATAACACACAAAAGCTAGTAACCGGCTGCCCTGTAAACTGCCGCTTGGTGAGCGGGGTCGACGACATCGGTCCCGTGCGTCCGGCTGTGGAGGAAGTGCAGGTCGAAGTGCCCGTCGAAATCATTGCCGTAAATGTCCTGGCTTGTTCCGTGAGGCATTCCGGCCATCGAGCAGGCTATGGCCCGGTCGCCGATTAATAATATGGCTGCCCGGCGTTCCCAGCTCCACTGGCCGCCAAAGCATTCCTTCATTGTATGGGCGTCTTCGGCTGTCAGGGGCTCGCAGTCGGCGTGGTTGGCGCCGAAAAGCCGATAAATAGAAAACTGCCTGCCGGTTTCAAAGTCTTGCAGAATGGCAGTAGAGCCGCGGGGGAAAAGGGAGTCTACCGTCCACCAACTCACCAGTTCTCCAAAGCGCGGCTTTTTCGCCCAATTGTTGTAACCGCGGCTTACCTCCGGGTACTCTGGAATTGCATACCCCACTGGGACGAGCAATTCCTGGCCGATCTGTAATAGGTCGGTTTGTAAGGCATTTGCTTCTACAATAGCCTCTATACTTGTACCGAACCTGTTGGCGATTAGCCAAAGGCAATCTCCTGCAACTACTGTGTAAGTTCTATAACCGGCATTTTGTCCCGCTCCAGCATCTTTTGCAAAATATAAAGTTGTCAGTGAGAAGGTAATTAAATACACTGCCACAAAGTTTTTAATGTAACGTAACCGCATTTTCGCCTCCTTGAAAAAGTGTTAAAATATCTTTTAAAAAACACCCAAAAACTTTTTGCGCACGGCTTTTTGGCGCAAAAACATTTTTATGGCTTATTTAGTGTTTTTTCGCCATAAAATTTCTTTTTCCTGCTTACAGGTAAAAAATTTAGATATTTTTGCTTTAGGAGGTCAGTTTCTATGTCGGGCCACTCCAAATGGTCAACTATCAAGCGCAAAAAGGCAAAAGTCGATGCACAGCGGGGCAAGATCTTCACCCGGCTGGCCAGGGAAATCATGGTGGCAGCACGTCAGGGCGGCGGTGACCCCGAGGGCAATGCCCGCCTAAAAGCGGCCATTCAGAGAGCCAAAGAGGCAAACTTGCCCAACGAAAATATTTTACGCGCCATTCAAAAGGGAACGGGAGAATTGGGGGGGGAAAATTACGAAGAGGTTGTGTACGAAGGTTACGGACCCGGCGGTGTAGCGGTGCTCTTAGAGATCATGACCGATAACCGCAACCGCACGGCAGGAGAAATAAGGCATATATTTGCGAGAAACGGGGGAAGCCTCGGGGAGTCGGGCTGTGTTGCTTGGATGTTTCAGAAAAAGGGGCTAATTGGTATAGAGAAAGCGGCGGGCGGTCCGGGGGAGGACGAATTAATGCTTGCTGCTCTGGAGGCGGGTGCCGAAGATTTTAAGGACGAGGGGGATTCTTACGAGGTGACCACCAGTCCGGTTGACCTGCAGGCAGTGAAGGAAGCTCTGGAGAATATCGGAGCAATCCTGCAGTACGCCGAAGTGACGATGGTGCCGCAGAGTACAGTGAGAGTAGAAGGGAAAGAGGCTGAACAGGTATTGAAGCTCATGGACATGTTGGAAGAGCACGATGATGTGCAAAACGTGTACGCCAACTTTGAAATAGAAGACCAAAGTTAAACAAATGAGAAAAATGCTTGCTGGGAGTGCAGGGTAAAAAGGCAGGGCTAATTTATGTTTAATTTTGATTATGATGTTCTGCAAAAGGTTTTAGAAGAACTCAGGAAAAATGAGTTTAATGCTTACTTTGCTGAAAATACTGAAGCGGCAAAAAAGATGATCCTCGAAATGATTCCGCCGGGCTCAACTGTCGGTGTCGGAGGATCGTTCACGGTTAGACAAATGGGCTTGGTTGAATTATTAAAAAAGAGGGGTAATACGGTTTACGATCACTGGGATAAAGAATTAGGCGCGGAGGAGATACGAAAGACTCTCCTCTGCCAAAGAACGTGTGATGTTTTCTTGTGCAGTACCAATGCCATAACTCGTGACGGTCAGTTAATTAATCTAGACGGAAGCGGCAACCGTGTGAGTTCTATGATTTTTGGCCCGGGGAAAGTGATTGTGGTAGCGGGGCTCAATAAGTTAGTAGATGACGTACAAAGCGGTATTCATAGGGTCAAAAACAAAGTGGCGCCTGAATTGTACGCTCGCAAAAAAGCCCCTGCACCGTGTGCTGCGGCGGGTTATTGCGTGAACTGCCGCCCTCCTGCCAAACAGTGCCGCGCCCTGGTAATCATTGAAGCAAGGCCGAGGATGAACGCAGATTTCAATATTTTACTGGTTGGAGAAGAGTTGGGAATTTAAATTCTAAAAACCGATGGATTTGCATTGCTGGCTTTCGACATCTGTGAAACAGCTGCTTTTAAGGCGTTGCGGATGTGTGCTCTGGCTACTGCTTCTGAGAGGTCAGCATCCCTTAAAATAATCGCTTCTAGGATCATCTTGTGTTCTTTAATGTTTTGCTGGGGCCGGGAATCCTGTGATAAAGAGGTTGACATAACTAAACTTACGTGGGACTGAATTGTTTCTAGAGCATTCATTAAGAAAGTGTTACCAGAGCCTTCCGCTGAGCGGTGTGTAATTGACAATTCCTTATTGATGTATACCAAATTATTAGAAAATTTGGGACCCCGGGAGGTCTTTAACTAGCTGTGTTCATTGCAAACCGTCAGTAAATAGCCTAATATTATATAAAGGATTTAAAATCCGGGAAAACTGCGGGGATATTGTTGGACAACTTTTAAGCGGGGAGGGATAAAAATAAAAATTCTCCTCCACATCTGCTGCGGCCCTTGCCTCATTTACCCTCTCGATGTCTTGAGGGAAAAGGGTCTGGAAGTGATGGGCTATTATTTTAACCCCAATATTCACCCGTACACTGAGTTTTTAAAACGCAAAGAAACCCTGGAAAACTACGCTATTTCCGAGGGTTTAAAGGTGATATGGGACAGCGAATACAAAATGGAGGAATTCTTGCGCCAGGTTGTCTACAGGGAGGCACTGCGCTGCCGGTTTTGTTATGCATTAAGGCTTGAGCAGGCAGCCAGGGTGGCCAAGAAAGGAGGTTTTGAGCTTTTTACCACCACTCTTCTGGTCAGCCCCTGGCAGAAACACGACCTGGTGCGGGAGACAGGAGAGGTGGCCGCCGCTGCTTTTGGCGTTAAGTTTTACTATGAAGATTTCCGGCCCGGCTACAAGCTGGCGGTGACCAAGTCAAAGGAAGCCGGCATGTACAGGCAGCAGTACTGCGGCTGCCTGTACAGTGAAAAAGAACGCTATTATAAGCTGCAAAAAGGGGTGTAATGATTATTATGTGGGATTACTTTGGCCGGGTTTTAATTATGTTTGGCCTTACGCTGGTAGTAATGGGGGTAGTTTTTTGGGCGGGCGGCAGGATTTTGGGGCTGGGCCGCCTGCCAGGAGACATAGTCGTGCAAAAAGAGAATTTTAGCTTTTATTTTCCGCTCGTTACCTGCCTTTTAATAAGCATTATTCTCTCTCTGTTTTTAAATTTATTTAACATATTCCGTCGCTAGGGCGCATACTGGCAATGCGGGGTGGAAGAGTGAACGGGCTGAAATTTTTCTTTACGCTTGCCCTGTGTTCTGCGGTTTTTTTGTTTTTACCGTCCAATTCTTTTGGGGAAGAACACCTTAAAAACATAAGGGTACTGGTGGCCGAAGGACAAAACTGCGTCGATTTTAAACCGGTTGGCGGTATTTACGAGTTAGTTGACCAGTCAAGCGGCAAGGTGATTGATAAAATAAAGGCAGGCAGTGAGTGGCGGGCAGGTATAAAGGGCAGTAAAATAGAGGTTTTGGAGGCTAAAAACAGCCGCGGCAATTATGCGGGTCCTCTATTGGTACGGCCTGCTAGTGCAGAACTGGCAGTAGTTACGGGCTTTAGTTCTTTGCCCCAGAAAGTTGCTATTTCTAACATTTTTTTACTGGATGGCAGTGATCAACTGGCAGCCTGTGGTAATTATGCAAATTTAGTAGCCTTATCCACAGCCGGAAAAAAACCATTGAACCTTGCAGCGGACGGTGCTCTTCTGGCTTTAGGTGCGGGCAGCGAGACGGCTGTGTACCGGGGAGAGCTTGAAATCCACGCTAAAAGCGGCGCTATTTCGGTGGTTAATAGGGTTCCCCTGGAGGATTACCTGCGGGGGGTGGTGCCCTCAGAAATGCCCGCCAGTTGGCCGCTGGAAGCCCTCAAGGCGCAGGCAGTGGCGGCCCGCAATTACGCCTTATTACAAGTAAAGAACTCCAAAGATATTTATGACGTGCGGGCCGATCAACTGAGCCAGGTTTACCGGGGTTGCGGTGTCGAAACTCCCGCTGCCGACCGGGCCGTTCTGGAAACGGCTGGAGTGGTGTTACTGTATAACGGTGAACTGGCTTACACTTTTTACCATTCAAGCAGCGGCGGCTTTACAGAGAACAGCGAAGATGTTTGGTTAAACCCCTTGCCGTACATAAAGGGCAAAGCCGATCCTTACGATAAAAACGACCTCCACTACAACTGGCAGGTAAGCTATACTGCCGACCAGCTAGCAATCCAGTTGAAAAAAGCCGGTTACAATTTTAAAAAAATTACCGGTTTAGAGGAGCTTTCCCGGACGTCCAGCGGACAGAGGGTTAAGAAAATTCTTGTCAAGGGGGAAGACGAAAAGGGTTCCCCTATTAAAGTGGAGATAGGCAATGCAGACGCCGTAAGAACAGCACTGGGGTTAAAGAGTGCACTCTTTACGATGAATGTCAAAAAAGACGCCAAAGGACTGCTCAGCAGTGTAGAAATACGCGGCAGCGGTTTTGGCCACGGCCTGGGCATGTCCCAATGGGGGGCGCGCGGCATGGCCCAGAAAGGCTATAATTACCAGGATATATTGAGATACTACTTTACAGGGGTAAAACTTGCTGCCGGCTACGGGAAACAGCCGTTGCCAGACGGCCCCCAAAATCTTGCTAAAGAAGGTTCCCAAGAAAGCCTGCCGTGGCTTGGCAAACAGTAGCACAAGGTGATGACCGGTGAAACTCTCAGATTTTGATTACTACCTGCCACAAGAACTTATTGCCCAAGAGCCGGCAGAGAAGCGGGATGAGTCGCGCCTCATGGTGGTCCCTAAAGACGGCGGTCCTTTTGAGCACCGCCGTTTTAGAGATCTGGTGGATTACACGCGAGCCGGCGATGTTTTGGTTATCAACGAAACAAAGGTGCTGCCGGCACGCCTCGTGGGTATAAAAAAAGATACGGGTGCAAGAGTGGAAATTCTCCTCTTAAAGAGCGTGAGCGGCAGCCGCTGGGAGGTTCTGGCTAAGCCGGGCAAAAAGGTCACGCCGGGCAGCGTGCTTTCTTTTGGGGAGGGGCAGCTGGAAGCTTGGGTAGAGGGTGTGACCGATTACGGCGGCAGGGTGGTGGACTTAAAGTGCAGCGGTCCGTTGGAAGTTGTGCTGGAGCGCGTTGGTCTGGTTCCTTTACCCCCGTATATAAAGAAACCCCTGATGGACGGAAAAAGGTACCAGACCGTTTACGCCCGGCAGGCGGGATCGGCAGCAGCCCCCACAGCCGGGCTTCACTTTACTCCTGAGCTAATGAAAGAAATAAAAGAGAAGGGAGTTAAAATCGTACCGGTCCTACTGCACGTCGGGCTGGGGACATTCCGGCCGGTAATAGTGGACGATATCACCAAGCACCGCATGCACGCCGAGTACTACGAAATAGCCGAAGAAGCGGCTAGGGCCATCAACAACGCCAGGCAGCAGGGGGGCAGGGTGATTGCCGTCGGCACTACCACGACACGCTGTTTAGAATCTGCCGCTGCTGCCTCGGGGGAGGTCCAGCCCGGCTCTGGCTGGACGGACATCTTCATCTACCCCGGGTACAGGTTTTTGGCAATCGACGGACTTATTACCAACTTCCACCTCCCTAGGTCGACACTGCTCATGATGGTTTCGGCTCTAGCCGGAAGGGAAAGAATACTTTGCGCCTACCGTGAAGCTATAAGCTTGGGTTACCGCTTTTTTAGTTTCGGCGATGCCATGCTGATCATTTGACTGTACATTTTGCATGAAAGGGGTTAGAATGGGAAATAGCTGTTAGAAGGTGCAGGGAAACTCAATATGGCTGTAAAATTTGATGTCTCCCACGCAGATGTTGCAACTGCCGCCCGCACCGGCCTTTTATATACTTCCCGCGGTGTGGTAGAGACCCCCGTTTTTATGCCCGTAGGGACACAGGCTACAGTAAAGACCATGACCCCGGAAGAGGTGCGGGAAGCCGGCGGACAAATGATTTTGAGCAACACCTACCACCTCTATTTAAGACCCGGTCACGAAGTAATCCGGGAAGCCGGCGGCTTACACCGCTTTATGAATTGGAACGGCCCTATTTTAACGGACAGCGGCGGTTTTCAGGTGTTCAGCCTGGCGCCTCTTAGGCGGGTAACCGAAGAAGGTGTGACTTTTAGGTCCCACATAGATGGCTCTTTGCACTTTTTCAGCCCCGAAAAGGCTATGGAAGTGCAAATGGCTCTCGGCTCTGACATTGCCATGGTTTTTGATGAATGCACGCCTTACCCTTGCGACTACGAGTACGCCAAGGAGGCCGTTATGCGAACCGAGCGCTGGGCAAAACGCTGTCTGGCCGCCCACCGGCGGGAGGACCAGGCTGTTTTTGGTATTGTCCAGGGGGGTGTGTACCGTGACCTCAGAGAAAAAAGTGCTGCCGGGCTGGTAGAACTCGGCTTTGCCGGCTACGCCCTCGGTGGGCTGAGTGTGGGCGAACCCAAGGAGCTTATGTACGAAGTGCTGGATCATACCGTTCCCCTTTTGCCTTACGATAAGCCCCGCTACCTGATGGGCGTCGGTTCTCCGGACTGTCTGGTAGAAGGAGTGGTACGGGGAATCGATATGTTTGACTGCGTGCTGCCCACCAGGGTAGCCAGAAACGGCACGGCCCTTACCAAAAACGGCAAAATTGTAGTGCGCAACGCGGAGTACGCCCGCGATTTTAAGCCATTAGAGCCCGGCTGCGGGTGCTATACCTGCCGCCACTACACCAGGGCCTATATAAGGCACCTCTTAAAAGCCGGCGAGGTGCTTGGCATACGCCTGACTACAATTCACAACCTTTATTTTACATTGAGGTTGATGCAAGAAATAAGAGAAGCGATAAAACAGGGTAAAATTGTGGAATACAGCAGAAATTTTTTGAAAAGCTACTTGGGGAAATGATTTAAAAGAAAAATCATAAATAAGAGGAATTTTTGCCGGAAGAAAAGAATTAAAGAACCAAAAAGAAAGGAGGGGGGTAAGATTGCAGAGTAATACCCAGCTAATTTCCTTGCTGTACATAGTGGGGCTTTTTGCCATCCTTTATTTTTTGATGATCAGGCCCCAGCAGCAGCGGCAAAAAAAGCACCAGGAAATGATAAAAAAACTTAAAGTAGATGACCGGATAGTTACTGTGGGGGGGATCTTTGGCACTATTGTTAAGGTAAAAGAAGATTCCCTGATTTTAAGGGTTTCTGATAACGTAAGAATAGAAATTTTAAAGAGCGCGGTGTCCCAGGTTATTGGCAGGGAAGGGAATGACAGCAAAGATAGCAAGGAGTAGACCGCGTCTGCTCCTGCTTTTATTTGAAAAGCGCCTGTTTTTAAAACCCAGTAGGAGTTGTTTTAACTGTGATCACCCTTGAGGATATCAAAAAAGATCCGGTAATCGACTCTTTTATCCGCAAGGGAAATAAGTACTTAGGCGTGATGGGTTATACTGAGCACGGCTACCGGCACGTAAATTTAGTTTCCAGTATTGCCAGAAATATTTTGGAGCGTTTGGGCTATCCCCCAAGGCAGACAGAGCTGGCGGCTATTGCCGGCTACATGCACGATATCGGCAACGTGGTGAGCAGGAACGACCACGGAATTTCGGGCGCCGTAATCGCTTACCCCATCCTTTTGCAGATGGGGATGCACCCCGACGAAATAGCTACCGTTATATCTGCCATTGCCAATCACGAAGAGCAGTACGGCCAGGCCGTCAACAGTGTGGCGGCCGCCCTTATTGTGGCCGACAAATCGGATGTCCACCGCTCCCGGGTGAGGAATACAGATTTTGCCACCTTCGATATCCACGACCGGGTAAACTACGCCGTGGAACACTCTTTTCTTTGGGTAGACAATGATAAGCGGACCATTACTATGGAGCTGACCATCGATATTGACATCTGTCCGGTTATGGAATACTTTGAAATATTCCTTTCCCGCATGATCATGTGCCGGCGGGCCGCTTCATTTTTGAAGTGCAGTTTTGAGCTGGTAATCAACGGTGCTAAGCTGTTATAGCTGACAAACCGGAGGGAGGAAACGCGGTTGTGAAGTGGGATAAGATCTTTGTGCTTTTGGCCATTTTAGTTGTGGTAGCCGCCGTAGCTGTGCTGGCCGTTTATCCGGTGTTCCCCAATGTGAACTGGCTGCCGTTTTACAAGCTAATCAAGCAGGGTTTAGACTTAAAAGGCGGCGTTCACGTTGTCCTTGAGGCAGTAGATACGCCTGAGGCGCCGGTAACGCCGGACCGGGTAAAGCAGGCTATGGCCATTATCGAGAACAGGGTTAACGCCTTTGGTGTAGCCGAACCGGTTATCCAGCAGCAGGGCGGGCGGCGCATTATCGTGGAGCTGGCCGGCATTGCCGACCCGGACGAAGCGGTGCGCAACCTTATAAAAACCGCCTACCTGGAGTTTAAAACGGAAGACGGTGTAACTGTTCTCACCGGCCGGCAGTTAAAAAACGCGGTAGAGGCCAAAGACCCGCAGACTGGACAGGTACAGGTCAACCTGGAATTTGAGCCGGACGGTGCCAAAACATTTGCCGAAGTTACAGCCGCCAATGTCGGCAGGCGCATAGCCATTCTCTTAGACGGCAGAGTGCTGCAGGCCCCCGTGGTCAAAGAGCCGATACCAAACGGCAGGGCCCAGATCACCGGTTACGAGTCCTTAGAGGAAGCCCACAATATAGCTATCCTGCTCCGCTCAGGTGCCCTGCCGGTAAAGCTGGAGGTAATGGAAAAGCGCACGGTGGGGCCCACGCTGGGTGTAGATTCATTGAACAAATCCATTAAAGCAGGTATTGCGGGTTTAGCGGCCATCTTGATCTTTATGGCCGCCTACTACCGGGTGCCCGGACTGGTAGCCGACCTGGCCCTGGTGATATACGCCCTTTTAGTGTTCATGATTTTTGCCGCCCTCCACGTAACCATGACCCTGCCGGGCATTGCCGGCTTTCTCCTGTCGCTGGGCATGGCTGTGGATGCCAACGTGATCATTTTTGAGCGCTTGAGAGAAGAACTCTGGTCGGGCAAGACCCTGCGCTCGGCTATAGATGCCGGGTTTAAGCGGGCTTTTGTGGCCATCTTTGATGCCAATGTGACTACCCTTATTGCGGCAGCGGTTCTCTACTACTTTGGTACCGGACCCATTAAGGGTTTTGCCGTAACTCTGTCCATTGGTATTCTGTGCAGCATGTTCACGGCCATCACCATGACCAGGTGGATGCTGCACCTGGTGGCCGGTAGCAACCTTGTCCGCAACGTAAAGCTTTACGGGGCTTAAAAAAGGGGGGATGGGCTTTGCGGCTAAGGGATAGGATGCCTTTTCACTTCATAAAGCTGCGCAAGTACTGGTACGCTGTATCGGTGCTGGTCATCCTGCCTGGCCTAGTTTCCCTTTTTATCCAGGGTTTAAACCTGGGCATAGATTTTAGGGGCGGGAGCCTCTTGGACTTAAAGTTTGAGCGGCCGGTGCAGGTACAAGAAGTGAGGGAGGTATTGAGCGATTTCGGTTTAGAAGGCGCTACCGTCCAAAAGAGCGGGGAGGCGGACTTTTTACTGAGGACCAGGGAGCTTACCGAAGACGAAAGTACCCGGCTAGTGGCTGCCTTAAATGAAAAGCTCGGCGGGGTTTCTGTAATGCGCACCGAGCGGGTAGGGCCGGTAATTGGCAAAGAGCTTATCCGCAACGCAATTTTGGCCTTGTTAGCAGCCTCTGTATTGATGTTAATTTATATTGCCTGGCGGTTTGAATTTAAGCAGGGTATCGCTGCCGTCATTGCCCTTTTGCATGACGTTCTAGTTGTGCTGGGTCTTTTTTCTATCTTGCGCATTGAGGTGGACAGCGCTTTTGTGGCTGCCGTTTTGACCATCATCGGTTATTCGATCAACGACACCATCGTCATTTTCGACCGCATTAGAGAAAATATGCTGAACAAGAAGAAAGGCGAAGCCATAGAAGACGTTATTAACGCCAGCCTCTGGCAGACTTTGGCCAGATCGATCAACACCGTGCTCACCGTAGAGTTCATCCTCATTGCCCTTTTCCTCTTTGGCGGGGCAACCATTAAGAGCATGGTGCTGGCCCTTTTAATAGGCATTACCAGCGGCGCTTACTCCTCCATTTTTAACGCCAGCCCGGTCTGGTACGATTTGAAGAGGCTGGAGCGGCCCGGGCACAAGGCAAAAACTGCTAGAGCTTAAAACAAAAGACAAGCCGGTTTTAGGGCAGCTGGCCTTGAGCGGTCAGTTGCCCGTTATTTTGGTTTGTCATAGAGAAAGATGCGGCTTTTTGTGTAATTTCGCGCTGTGTGGGGAAGATTAAGAACAGGAATATGGATTACAGAGAAGCGCTGGAAGAAAAGATATCAGAACTGGCCGAAAAAATGGAAAAAATGAAGCTGGCCGAGTACGTTCAGCTTTTAAACAATCCCTGGCGGCTTTTGTACATAAACTTTCTCGCCGGCCTGGCCAGGGGGGTGGGTATAGCTGTCGGCTTTACTATTCTGGGAGCTGTGGTGCTCTATTTTCTTAAAGTGCTCGTTATGTTAAACTTGCCGCTGATAAGCGAGTTTTTGGCCGAGATAGTGCGCATGGTCCAGCTTAAAGTGGGGGTTTGAAATCAGCAAAAAGGCGGGTGCAGCTTTGGACAGCGGACAAAAAAGGGCCCTTTTGAAAAAACTTATTGAGGAGAAAGAACGCCTGGCCGCTCAAATTGATTTTTTCAACCGGCAGGGGCTGGATTCGGAAATGGGGGAGTCAATTGGTGAACTGTCTGCCTACGATAATCATCCGGCCGACATCGGTTCAGAGGTTTTTGAGCGGAGCAAGGATACTGCTTTACGGGAAAATGCCAGGCTTGCCAAGGAGCAAATTGAACGCGCCCTGGAGAAACTGGCTTTAGGGACTTACGGAGTGTGTGACTGGTGCGGCTGTGAAATCGAGCGCACAAGGCTAGTTGCCCACCCACAAGCCACTACGTGTTTTTCTTGCCAGCAGTTGACAAAAAAGGGTGTAAGCAAGAAGGACCGGCCGGTAGAAGAAGAGGTTCTGGGTGTGCCTTTTGCTGGCAAATCGTGGGATGGGGCGGGCCGCCTGGCTTACTCCGGTGAAGATGCCTGGGAAGATGTGGCCAGCTACAATAAGACCGGTGACCAGGTGCCAGGGACTGGGCCGGGCAGTGACGGCGAAAGCGCAGCTGGGGATGGCGGAACAGGTGTTGACGGAGAAGATGTTGACAGTGTACCATATGAACTCGGAAAAGACGGTATCTTCTACTGGGATCCCGTGGGGCAAGAAGGCGGGGAGCCGCCCCGCGGCCGCTGAAAGTGTGCCGCTTTCCTGTTGCCGCCGGCATTTTGGTCGGCTCCCTTCCGTTTTTTGTCATAACCTTATAACTAGTGCAAGCTAGTGCAGGTGCTTTTTGGCATCTTGAGGACGGCTTGACTCGAGGAGTTCTTTTAATTCCTGCTGTTGTTCTTCGCTTAAAAGGTCTTTAATGGCCAGTGTTCCCTGGGCTACTTTCTCCGAGAGGTATATGGGGGTGCCGGAGCGCAAGGCTAGAGCAATGGCATCGCTGGGGCGTGAATCGATGATCAGTTTTTTGTCGTGGCAGAGCATGTGCAGCTCGGCGTAGTAAGTGCCGTCCTTAATATCGCTGATGACCACCATGCTGAGCTTTGCGTCCAGCCGCTCACAAATGTTTTTCATGAGGTCGTGAGTAAGCGGCCGGTCTATGCGCACACCTTGCAAGGCAAGCGCTATGGCGTGAGCCTCAAAGTGCCCTACCCATATGGGCAGAGCTTTTAATTCATCCTCGTCAATTAGCAATACTACCGGGTTCATCATAATATCGTAAGCAATCTCTTTTACTTTTACCGGGATCACGGCGGAATCACCCTCCTTTAAAAAAGGGGCTTAGAGTTTTGTGTAGCGGTGAGGTGTAGCAGCACATTATGGATATGACCTGGCTTTTTTTAATCTTATGCCCTTACATGCTCCTTTATTTTTACCTGTGCGATTACACAGAATTGACCCAGCCCAAGGTAATCATTTACTGGTCTTTAGGGCTTGTTGCCATTGTGCTGGCCTGGCTTTTAATAAACGCTCTGTTCCCCAATCCCCTTCCTTTTCCTGCTCCGCTCTTTCGTACGGCTCTTTAAAAATCAAGCTTTAACCCTGCCTTCTTCGAGCACTTTTAGGGCGGCGGGGAAGGGTGAGAGCACCCTTGGCAAAATTCCGTGAAGGTAGGCAATGAGCACTCCGTAATTTACTACCGGCACGCCCGCCGTCCTGGCCTGCATGAGCCGGCTGAGCATTTCCTTCCGGTTGATCATGCACGCCCCGCAGTGAACGATGAGCTTGTACTGTTTTAAGTCTTCAGGCAGTTCAATGCCGCTTGACCAGCTGAAATCTAGTTCGCCGTTAACCTTTTGGCGAAGCCAGCGGGGGATTTTTACCGTGCCGATGTCATCTTCGACGCGGTGGTGCGTACAGGCTTCGGCGATGAGCACTTTATCGCCGGGTTTTAAATTTTCTACGGCCAGCGCTCCTGCCACCAGCGTCTCCAGGTCGCCTTTGTAGCGGGCAAAGAGAATAGAAAAGGAAGTCAGCATGATATTAGACGGTGTTTCGGCATTGACCCTGGCAAAGACCTGCGAATCCGTCACCACCAGGCGCGGCTTTTGCTTTAATTCGGAGAGGGCTTTTTTCAACTCGCTTTCCTTTGCTACCAGGGCAATAGCAAAATTATCGAGTATATCCCTTATGGTTTGGACCTGCGGCAGGATTAACCTGCCCTTGGGAGCGGCTTTATCTATCGGCACTACCAGGACAACTATATCTCCGGGGGAAATCAAATCCCCCAAAATGGTAGGTGCAGCCCAGTCTTTAGGTGCCGATCTTATCATCTCTTTTTTGAGTTCTTCTATTCCCTGTCTGGTAACGGTGCTCACGGGAGTTACTTTTATGCCTAACTCTCTTTCTAATTCCTGCGGAGTAATTTTGGGTATAAGGTCGATTTTGTTTAAGACGCCCACTACCGGCACATTTTGTTCCCTGGCTTTTTCGATGAGATTTTTTTCGTATTCGCCGGCGCCTTGGGCGGGATCGATGACCAGCACCATGAGGTCGGTTTTATTAAGCACGCCGATAGTCTTTTTTACCCGCAGCTCGCCCAGTTCACCTACATCGTCAATACCCGCCGTATCGATGATCATCACCGGGCCGAGGGGCAGTATTTCCATGGACTTGTATACGGGGTCGGTGGTTGTCCCCGGGATATTGGAGACAATGGCGATATTTTGGTTGGTAAGGGCATTGATGAGGCTTGATTTACCGGCGTTGCGGCGTCCAAAAATAGCTATGTGCAGCCTTGAACCGCGCGGCGTTTCGTTGAGACCTGGTAAAGTCACTTTTTTCTTCACCACCTTAAAATGCAAAAGTATACAGAAAACGCCGTTTCACTCACTGCTATCTTTTATTCGACGCATACTGCCCCAAACCCTTCTAACAGGTTCTCTTCAGCTTAGTCTAGCAGAAAAAATATCAGCAGTTTTAGCAAATTTTTATTAACAAATACTCTATTTGGTGTAAAATTTTTATTAAGTAATATTGGATTTTTTAATTTTAAACTGTTTTATATAAATATTAACTGTGTTTAATACGTTAAAGGCGGGTTTTTCGTGATCAGGTTAAGGGGTCACCACTTGATTTGCCTTAATTTTTACAGCGGTGAAGGCTACAGCCGGGAATTTGTCCTTAATTTAGAAGAAGTGATGCACCGGGCGAGAAAAGGGGAAACCATTTTAATAGTGAGCGGTGCGGACGATATTTGCCGGGCCTGCCCCACGTTGCGTGGCGATGAATGTGTATCAACAGAGGGTGCAGATGCAGAAATCAGAAAAATGGATGCCAAAGCGTTAGATTTCTTAGGTGTTAAAACCGGATCAAAAGTTTACTGGGAGGAGGTGGCGCAAAAGGTTTTAAAAGCTCCCGCTGAATGGCTTTTGTCCTTTTGTGAAGGTTGCGGCTGGCGTGATGCCTGCTATCCCAAAAAGAAGGCTTTAGGCCTTTTGTCCAAATGAGAACTCTTCTAATTGCAGTTCTGTTAAAGGGTCTATGCCTGCCCTGTCCATAATCCGGCAAAACAAGCACACGCCGGCCGTTGTCGGGCTGCCGCAAATTTTACATTCTCCCAGTTCTGTAGGGGTAGTTGCGTATTTTTTCTGTCCTTCCTTTAAAAAACCAAAGAAAAACCTTTTCTTTGTACCGGGCATTTTTTCCTCCAGGGAACTTAGGACTTTCTTGTAGGTAAGAGAAGAGGCGCCTTTGGCCAGAGGGCAGCCGTCACTTAATGGCTCTATATGCCGCAGCTGGCAGTAAGCTCCTATTTCCCGTTCTCCCAGGCGCACCAGCGGCTTTATGCGGGCAGGAAATCCAGCGCGCGTGGCGGGCAAGTGGGGGTTTTGCCGGGCCAGGTACCCTTCCTGCCAGCTCAAGAGGTTGCCGAACAGGGTGGCTGCCTCGTCGTCCAGGTTATGGCCTGTGGCTACTACCGTATGGCCGGTCTTGCGGGCTAAAGCGTTCATGAGGTAGCGCTTTATTGTGCCGCATACTGAACAGGTGGCCCGGCGGCTGTGCCGGGCAATTTCCATTACGCTTTGGTTGTAGTTTTTTAAAACGGAAAAAATGTAAAGCTTTGACCCCTTGGTTTGGGCAAATTTGCAGCAAGCTTCCCGTGAGGCTTTAGAATGTTCTCCGATGCTTAAGTCAATGTGAACCCCTTCTGCTGCATACCCGAGTGTTAGGAGAGCATCCCACAGAGCCAGGCTGTCTTTGCCTCCTGAGACGGCTACGAGTACCCTCTGGCCGGGGGCAAGCATCTTGAAATTCTTAATAGCGCGTTCAACCTGGCGCAAAAAATGCTCGGTAAAGTGGACAACGCAAAAGGCCGCTTTTTCAGGGTAAAGGTTAACAACTGACTCACCTTTGCACACTACGCAGCGCCGCACAGTAAATACCCCATTACATTTAATTATTAAAAAATACTATTTTATTTTACTCCAATACCGCTCGCCATAACAAGTTTTCTCTTTTGAGTCTGGCTTAACTGTAGATTGCAAGTTTAATTGCCTTACATTTTATGGCAAACCCATCTCTGTTTTA
>CAZLAK010000029.1:0-20126 GCA_964557545.1 uncultured Pelotomaculum sp. | reverse complement strand
ACATGAACTGGCGTGAAAAAATTTTTGTTGACGCTTTTGAAAGTAGCTGGTAAAATACAAAGTATAATTTAATATGTGTCTTTACGAAGACGTAAAGGCGGTTAAGGTAAAGGAGCCTGAGAGAAAGGGCTCCTTTTGGTTTTTAAAAAATGCTTTTAAAAGATACTGCACTGGGACAGGAAAGGCGCCGCTTGCCCCAGTGAGTTGAAGATAACGCAAATAAAACTTTAGTAGGGGGTATGTGGTTGTGACGGGGTGCAAGGTTAAACGGAGTATTTTGCTGATGCCGGTTTTACTGGCGGCAATGCCGCTTTTGGCTTGGGCGGGAGAGACAGCGGAAACCGCTGCCCAGAATAAGGCAGATAACGGCGATACAGCTTTTGTTTTAATTTCTGCAGCGCTGGTGATGCTCATGACCCTTCCCGGCCTGGCGCTCTTCTACGGAGGCCTTTCGCGCCGCAAAAACGTGTTAAGCACTATCATGTACAGCTTTTTTGCCATGGTTTTGGTCAGCTTGCAGTGGGCAGTTTGTGGCTACAGCCTTTCTTTTGGACCCGATGCCGGTCACTTAATTGGCAGTCTGGACTGGCTGGCCCTAAAAGGCGTGGGGGCGGAGCCGAACCCGACTTACTCGGCTGCTGTTCCGCACCAGCTGTTTATGGCTTTCCAGATGATGTTTGCAGTCATTACTGCCGCCCTGATTTCCGGAGCTTTTGCTGAAAGAATGCGGTTTTCAGCCTTTTTAGCATTTGTGGTCCTGTGGACCACGGTGGTCTACGACCCGGTAGCTCACTGGGTGTGGGGTGACGGTGGCTGGCTGCGCAACCTGGGTACCTTGGACTTTGCCGGCGGCACTGTGGTCCACATCCTGTCCGGTGTTTCTGGTCTGGTTGCCTGCCTGGTTGTCGGCCGCCGCAAAGGTTACGGCAGTGAGCCGATGATCCCTCACAACTTGCCGTTGGTAGTGCTAGGGGCCGGGCTTTTGTGGTTTGGCTGGTTCGGCTTTAATGCCGGTAGCGCCCTAGGTGCTAATGAACTGGCAGTAATAGCTTTTGTCAATACCCACCTGGCGGCGGCAGCGGCGGCCCTGTCGTGGGTTGCCAGCGAGTGGTTGCATCACGGCAAGCCCACAACTCTGGGGGCTGCCTCGGGGGCGGTAGCCGGTCTTGTGGCCGTTACACCCGCGGCCGGTTTCGTGGCTCCGCTTTATGCAGTTGTTATAGGCTTGGTTGCCGGCGGCATTTGTTATACTGCGGTGGGTGTGGTCAAAAACAGGCTCGGCTACGACGATGCACTGGACGCCTTTGGGGTGCACGGAGTAGGGGGCACATGGGGGGCAATTGCCACCGGACTCTTTGCTACTACAGCGGTTAACCCGGCCGGTGCAGACGGGCTCTTTTATGGAAACCCGCGGTTGGCCGCTGTGCAGCTGGTTTCCGTGGCAGTTAGCTGGGCAGCAGCTGCAGCGGGCACGTTTGCGATTTTAAAATTAACCGGCTTGTTTTTTACTTTGAAAGCATCGGCGAGGGAGCAAGAGGACGGTCTCGATCTCGCCCTGCACGGAGAGGATGCATATGCAGGTTTTGTTGTCACTGCAACTCCCTTTGTTCCTGGCGGCGTGCCAGAGAACAGTGCAGTCAAGGAATCAACCAGCGGAACCACGCCGGCGTAGCTGCCAGTTGGTCATAGACTTTGCCGGCCCGCAATAGGTCGCCTGTAGAGACGCACAGAGAAAGTTCTCAGTTACAAAGATGTAATTTTTTACAGAAAGGGGGTATGTCGCTGTGACCAAAATAGAGTGCATTATCCGTCCGGGAAAACTGGAAGCTGTCAAAAAAGCTATTTCCCGGTACGGCATATACGGGATGACGGTTACTCAGGTCATGGGTTGCGGCCTTCAGCAAGGCCATACCGAAGTTTACCGGGGCACGGAATACAGCATCAATCTGCTTCCAAAAATAAAAATTGAAATGGTGGTTAAAGACAGGGACGTCGATAATATTATCAGAGTAGTCTGCGCGGCTGCCAAAACGGGGGAAATAGGCGATGGCAAGATATTTACGTACAAAATGGACAATGCTGTCCGCATCCGCACTGGCGAATCAGGAGAAGCGGCTATTTGAACAATAAAGGTTTAAAAATTTGTTTTTTGTGCCATGGAGAAGCTGTTTGTGTACGGAACTCTTATGAGGGGTTGTCCAGCCCACCGCTTGATGCGCAATTGCCGGTTTTACGGCAAGGCTAGGGCCCGTAACCTGGCCCTGTACCGGGTGACGGATGAGTTTCCCGGAGCCGTGCCTGAAATGGGCTCTTTTGTGCTGGGAGAAATCTATGAGGTTTCCCAAGACACACTTAGATTGCTCGATAAGTACGAAGGCAGCCAGTTTTGTCGCTATCTGATAGAAGTGGAAACGGACGTCGGGGATAGCTATACAGCTTGGACTTACCTGTGGGCGGGCAGCATAGAAAATCACGAGCGCGTTCCGCTAGAAGAGCAGCCATGGCGACCCAGTTGAGGGCAGTATTTTTTAAAAAATTTTTTGGGTATTGCAATTGGCTTTAAACTTTGCTAGTATTTTAAAAACAAGGCGATCTTATTACAGCCGGTACAATGTCGTACTGAGCCGATTGCGGAGAGGCAAAGGGGCCCGCCTGCGTCTTAAAAGCGTTGCAGGGGGGCTTTTTGTTGGGCAAATAACCTTTTTTCGGTCAAGGACAGGGAGGGCTGCCCGGTGGGAGGCTACAGGATAGTGGTGGCACTAGAGGATGTTGGCAGTCTTAACGCTATAAAAACATCCTTGGCCAAAGCGGGTTACTTAGTAACCGGGGAAGCAAATGACGGCTTAACTGCTCTAAAACTGGTACGATCGCGAGAGCCAGATGCCTTGGTTATCGAGGCTTTCCTGCCCGGTATGGACGGTTTTGAGGTGGCCCGCATTGTGCACGAAGACCGGCTGGCGGCGGTAGTAATGCTGGCATCTTCGGCTGAACAAAAACTGATTGAGAAAGCTAAGAGCGCAAGGGTGTTTGCCCTCCTGGTGAAGTCAGAATTGGAACACAGCTTAATTCCCGCCGTTGAACTGGCCCTGGCCAATTATCAGGAAGTGGCCAGGCTGGAAGACCAGATAAAGGAGCTTAAAGAGTCTTTGGAAGCCAGGAAGGTCATTGAGCGGGCCAAGGGCATTCTCATGGAGACACTCAATATCTCTGAGGCCGAAGCCTACAGGAGACTGCAAAAACAGAGTATGGATAAGCGCATATCTATGAAGGCGGTAGCCGAAGCTATTATCCTGGCCCACAATATCTAATCTTCTTAAAGAAAATAAATGTAAAAATTAAAAAGCTTTCCCGCAATTTTTTCACGGGAACGGACCCGGGTGCGGGCTGGGCAAAGGCGCCCTTTGAGCGGTGAAGAAGAGCTCTTTCTTTAGCGCTTAAAAGGGCGCTTATTTTTTAAATAAATTACCTAAAAACATTTAAAGAAAGGCGGTTAGTTCCATGGAGAGCAGCGCAAAGAAAGAGATTTTGGAGAAAGCCAAGGAGCTGGACGTAAAGTTTATCCGGCTGCAGTTCACGGACATTTTTGGTGTTTTAAAGAATATGGCCATCCCTGTAGAGCAGCTGGATAAAGCCTTGGACGGCGATCTCATGTTTGACGGATCGTCAATTCACGGCTTTGTGCGCATCGAGGAGTCCGATATGTATCTGCGGCCGGACCCTAAAACCTTCGTCCTCTTTCCCTGGCGGCCCAGGGAAGGAGCGGTGGCCAGGCTCATCTGTGACGTCTATAACCCGGACGGCACGCCTTTTGAAGGCTGCCCGCGCTACGTGCTCAAGAAAGTCCTGGCCGAGGCAGCAGAAATGGGCTATACCATGCAAGTCGGACCGGAGATGGAGTTTTTCCTGTTTCAAGTCGGCAAAGAGGGCAATCCCACGCTGAACACGCACGACGACGCCGGTTACTTTGACTTGGGGCCGGTAGATTTAGGCGAGGACGCCCGCCGGGCCATGGTACTCACCTTAGAAGAGATGGGCTTTGAAATCGAGGCTTCTCACCATGAAGTGGCGCCCGGCCAGCACGAGATCGACTTTAAGCACTCGGACGCCCTGGACGTGGCCGACAAGATTATGACTTTTAAGATGGTGGTGCGGACCATAGCCCAGCGGCACGGCCTGCACGCCACCTTCATGCCCAAACCGGTATTCGGTATTAATGGCTCGGGCATGCACACCAACCAGTCCCTGTTCAAGGACGGCAAAAACGCCTTCTACGATCCTTCAACGCCTGACCAGCTGAGCGAGGTGGCCAAGTACTACGTCGGCGGGCTGTTAAAGCACGTGCGTTCCTTTACGGCCATTACCAACCCTACTGTCAACTCTTACAAGCGGCTAGTTCCGGGCTACGAAGCTCCCGTCTATATCGCTTGGTCTAACCGCAACAGAAGCCCTTTAATCCGCATCCCGGCCAAGCGCGGCAGCTCCACCCGCATCGAGCTTAGGAACCCAGACCCCGCCTGCAACCCCTACCTGGCGCTGGCGGTATGCCTAAAGGCCGGGCTGGACGGCATTAAAAATAAAATTATGCCGCCGCCGCCCGTGGACATGAACATATACCGCCTGACGGTCGAAGAAAGGGAGAGGATGGGCATCGTCAGCCTGCCGTCTAGCTTAAGAGAAGCACTGGACGAACTGGAAAAGAGCGACCTCATAAGGAGTGCCCTGGGAGAGCACGTTTACGAGAAATTTATGGAAGCCAAGAGTGCCGAGTGGGACAGGTTTAGAGTACAGGTGCATCCCTGGGAGATAGAGGAGTACCTCACAAAATACTAACTTTAGCGGCAATAACTCCGCCGCGGTGCAGGGTCTACAGGTAAGGGCAGTTGCCGATCCCAGCCGCTGCACCCTCCAAAAACGGTATTTTGTACTGTTGCACCAGTGCCGGGTTACAGCGCAGTACCCGGCTATTGCTTTCACCTTTGTTGCCGAGCAGTGCTGCTTTGTGGATAAGGGAGGGAGAAGGAATGGATTTAGCATTAAACAGTTTTCCGCCGGCCCAGGGCATGTACGACCCCGCCCTTGAGCGCGACGCCTGCGGTATAGGTTTTGTGGCCAGGACAGACGGGCAGAAGTCAAACGGCATTCTCAAAATGGCTCTCCAAATATTGATAAACCTTGACCACAGGGGGGCCAGAGGTGCCGATCCCCATACGGGTGACGGAGCGGGGATAATGATGCAGGTGCCTCACAACTTTTTAAAAGAGAAATGTGCTGATGAGGGTTTCGAGCTGCCGCCGGCCGGCCGCTATGCTGTAGGCATGTTCTTTTTGCCCTGGGACGATGGGGCGCGGCTGCGGTGCATGCACCTATTAGAGGAAGTAGTGCGCCGCA
Source organism: uncultured Pelotomaculum sp. (assembly GCA_964557545.1). Lineage (GTDB taxonomy): Bacteria > Bacillota > Desulfotomaculia > Desulfotomaculales > Pelotomaculaceae > CAZLAK01. The sequence goes on along the minus strand of CAZLAK010000029.1, from coordinate 14,738 downwards.
AAGGACAGCGCTTTTTGGGCTGGCGGCCGGTACCCACGGATGAAAATGTTCCGGGCAGGACGGCCCGTGCGGCCCAGCCCAGCGTGTGGCAGGCCTTTATTGCGCCTGGCAAGCCGGAAATGGACGAAATGACCTTTGAAAGGAAACTCTACGTCATCAGGAAGGCGGTAACAAAAGAAGCCAGGAAAGCCTTAAAGGGCACCGGCACATTTTACGCCTGCAGCCTTTCGTCCAGGACACTGGTCTACAAGGGCATGCTTACCCCGCAGCAGCTGGCCGACTACTATCCCGATTTAAAAGACGAACGGATAGAAACGGCACTCGCCCTGGTGCACTCGCGCTTTAGCACCAATACTTTCCCCAGCTGGGAGCGGGCTCATCCCTACCGTTACATCATACACAACGGCGAGATCAATACGCTGCGGGGAAACGTCAACTGGATGCACGCCCGCCAAAACCTGTGCCGCACAGAGCTCTTCGGTGCAGAGCTAGAAGAGATCTTGCCGGTCATAGAGCCGGAAGGCAGTGATTCAGCTATGTTCGACAACTGCCTGGAATTTTTGCACTTGTGCGGCCGTGAGCTGCCCCATGCTGCCATGATGATGGTGCCGGAGCCCTGGACGAACCACAGTGAGATGGGTGATAAGAAAAAGGCTTTTTACGAATACCACAGTTGCCTGATGGAGCCGTGGGACGGGCCGGCGGCCATCGTTTTCACCGACGGCCGGGTGGTAGGCGCTTTGCTTGACCGCAACGGCTTAAGGCCGGCCCGCTACTGGGTCACAGACGACGGGCTCGTTATCCTCGCCTCCGAGGCCGGGGTTTTGGACGTTCCGCCCGAGAAAATCGTCCTAAAAGACCGCCTGCAGCCCGGCCGTATGCTGCTGGTGGACACCCGGGAAGGCCGTATCGTCGGCGATGAGGAGCTGAAAGAACGTTACGCCTCGGCTAAACCCTACCGCAGATGGCTTGCCGCCAACCTCCTGGCTCTGGAGGACTTAAAAGCAGAAGTACAGGAAAAGCCAATACCCCTGGAGGAAATCTACCATAAACAGGCCATATTCGGCTATACCCAGGAGGACCTGACCAAGATCCTAGAGCCTATGGCTAGGGACGGCGTTGAGCCTGTGGGCTCGATGGGCAACGATTCTCCCCTGGCCGTGCTCTCGGACCGGCCGCAGCCCCTGTACAACTACTTTAAGCAGCTCTTTGCCCAGGTTACCAATCCGCCCATCGACGCCATCAGGGAAGAACTGGTAACTTCTATTGAGATGATTATTGGTTCAGAAGGAAATCTGGTCGACCCAGGCCCGGAGTGCTGCCGCCGTATCAGGCTGAAAAGGCCTGTGCTCACCGACGAGGAACTGGCAAAGATAAAGTACATCCGCCACCCCCATTTCCAAACTGTCACCTTGCCCGCCCTCTTCGGCGAGCCGTTCAACGGAGGGGCGTTAGAAGCGGCGCTGGAGGAGCTTTTCGCGAGGGCAGATGAAGCTATAGCAGGAGGGGCCAACATTCTGGTGCTTTCCGACCGCGGGGCTTCCCCCAGCATGGCCCCGGTGCCGGCTCTTTTGGCGCTGTCGGGCCTGCACCACCACCTGATCCGGCGCGGCACGAGAACTAAAGTGAGTATTGTTGTCGAATCGGGAGAACCGCGGGAAGTGCATCACTTCGCCTGTCTCATAGGTTACGGGGCCAGCGCCGTCAATCCCTACCTGGCCATTGCCTCTGTCGAAGACCTGTGCCGGCGCGGGTTTTTAAACGGGATTCAGCCTAAAAAGGCAGTAGAAAATTACGTTAAAGCCTGCGTCAAGGGTATCGTCAAAGTGATGTCTAAAATGGGCATTTCTACTGTTCAGAGTTACTGCGGCGCCCAGGTATTCGAGGCCGTCGGCATAAGCCGCCAGGTCGTCGACCGCTATTTTACCTGGACGCCCTCGCGGGTGGAGGGCATTGATTTAGAGGTGATAGCCAAGGAGGCGCGCCAAAAGCACTTGGCGGCTTTAGAAGGCGACTGCAGGGCGGGGGACTTGCTCCGGCCCGGCAGTGCCTACCAGTGGCGCTACGGGGAGGACGACCACCTTTTCAACCCGGCAACCATCGCCCTCCTGCAGGAGGCGTGCAGGAAGGGTGACTACGCTCTCTTTAAGCAGTACTCCGCGCTGGTCAACTCCCAGAGGAACACGCTGAGAAGCCTTCTTCGCTTTAAGTGGAGCCCCTCGCCCTTGCCCATAGAAGAGGTGGAGCCGGCCCTGTCCATATGCACCCGCTTTAAAACGGGGGCCATGTCTTTTGGTTCGATCAGCGCCGAGGCCCACGAAGCTCTGGCCATTGCCATGAACCGCATCGGCGGTAAGAGCAACACGGGCGAGGGGGGCGAGGACCCCGCCCGCTACGTGCCGGACCCGAACGGCGACTCGCGGCGCAGTGCCATCAAGCAGGTGGCTTCAGGGCGCTTTGGGGTGACCAGCGAGTACCTGGTCAACTCCGATGAGATTCAGATCAAGATGGCCCAGGGGGCCAAGCCCGGTGAGGGCGGTCAGCTCCCCGGACGCAAGGTCTACCCGTGGATCGCTAAGGTGAGGGGCACGACGGCCGGGGTGGGTCTCATCTCGCCCCCGCCCCACCACGACATTTACTCCATTGAGGACCTGGCCCAGCTTATCTACGACCTCAAAAATGCCAACCCCCAGGCCAGGATTAACGTCAAACTGGTCTCTGAGGTGGGTGTGGGCACTATTGCAGCCGGGGTGGCCAAGGGCAAGGCAGACGTCATATTGATCAGCGGCTGCGAGGGCGGCACGGGCGCATCACCGCGCTCCAGCATCAGTCACGCCGGTCTGCCCTGGGAACTCGGACTGGCCGAAACTCATCAAACGCTGCTCCTCAACGGACTGCGCGACCGCGTGGTTCTGGAGACGGACGGCAAGCTCATGACCGGCCGGGACGTGGTAATAGCGGCCCTGTTGGGCGCTGAGGAGTACGGCTTTGCCACCGCACCCTTGGTCGTCCTGGGCTGTGTCATGATGCGGGTCTGTCACCTGGATACCTGTCCCTGCGGCATTGCCACCCAGAACCCGGAACTGCGCAAGAACTTTCGCGGCGACCCGCAGCACGTGGAGAATTTCATGCTCTTCTTGGCCGAAGAAGTTCGGGAAATTATGGCAAAGCTCGGCTTTCGCACGGTCAACGAGATGATCGGCCGCACGGATGTGCTCGAAGTGGATCCGGCACTCAAAGCCCACTGGAAGGCTGCCGGCCTTGACCTCTCCGCCATTTTATGGCAGCCGCGGGTGCCGGAAGAAGTGGGCAGGCACTGCCGGATCAAGCAGGACCACGGGCTTGAGCGCTGTCTGGATTACAGGGTGCTCCTGGACCTGTGCCGGCCGGCCCTGGAAAAAAGGGAGAAGGTTTATGCGCGCTTGCCGGTCAAGAATACCGACCGGGCAACTGCTACCATGCTGGGCAGCGAGTTGACCAGGAGGTGGGGAGGCAAGGGATTGCCGGACGACACCATTACGCTGCACTTCAGCGGGGCGGCAGGCCAGAGTTTTGGTGCTTTCCTGCCCCGGGGAATCACCCTCATCTTAGAGGGCGAGGCTAACGATTATCTCGGCAAGGGTCTTTCCGGAGGGAAAATCATCCTATACCCGCCGCCCGGTGCCAAGTTTTTGCCTGAAGAGAACATCATTGCCGGCAATGTGGCCTTCTACGGGGCTACCGGCGGTGAGGCATACATCCGCGGCCGGGCCGGTGAGCGGTTCTGCGTGAGGAACAGCGGCCTCAATGCCGTAGTAGAAGGGGTGGGCGATCACGGCTGTGAGTACATGACCGGCGGGCATGTGGTGGTCATCGGTCCCACCGGCAGGAACTTTGCGGCCGGCATGACCGGCGGCATAGCCTTCGTTCTGGACGAAGACGGCACGTTTGAGCGGCGTTGCAATAAAGAAATGGTGCTCTTGGAGAGATTGAGCAGAAAAGAAGCGGCCCTGGTAAAAGAGATGATCGCCAATCACGTACGCTATACCGCCTCGGAGCGCGGGAAGCTGATCTTAGAAAAATGGGAAGATTATTGGCCGCGCTTTGTGCGGGTGATACCGGTGGATTACAAGCGGGTGCTGGCCGCCTTAGAGAGAGCGCGCGCTGCCGGTTTGAGCGGGAACGAGGCTATTGCCGCCGCCTTTGCCGAAAACGTCCAGGACGAAAGGCGGGTCAGCGGAAACTGAGGGGAGGGATGAAGCGTGGGAAAACCGACCGGATTTATGGAATACTGCCGGATCCGCACCGTGGAGCGGCCGCCGCTGGAGAGGATTATGGACTGGTGGGAGTTTAAATACCCGCTCTCCGAAGAACTGGCAAGGGTGGAAGCTGCCCGCTGCATGGACTGCGGGACTCCTTTTTGCCACAGCGGGGTGGCGGTTAACGGGTGGTTTATCGGCTGCCCTAACCACAATCTCATTCCCGAATGGAACGACCTGGTTTACCGGGGCCTTTGGCGGGAAGCCTGGGCAAGGCTGACCAAAACCAACCCCTTTCCGGAGTTTACAAGCAGGGTGTGCCCGGCCCTGTGCGAGGGATCGTGCGTGGCTTCCTTGGCCGGAGAGGCGGTTGCTGTCAAGTCCATTGAACGGGCGATTGCTGATAAAGCTTTTGCCGAGAAGTGGACGGCACCGCGGCTGCCGCGCTGGCGCACGGGCAAGAAGGTAGCTGTAATCGGTTCGGGGCCGGCCGGCCTGAGCTGTGCGGCCGCGCTGAACCGCCTGGGCCATGCGGTTACTGTTTTTGAACGCGACGAACAGCCCGGGGGTTTGTTGATGTACGGTATCCCCAACATGAAATTGAGTAAGACGGTTGTTTTGAGGAGAATTTCTATATTGGAGGAAGAGGGTATTGAATTTGTAACCGGCGTCGAAGCGGGGGTAGATTTGCCGGCGGACAAGATTTTGGCAAAATATGACGCCGTCGTCCTGTGCGCGGGCGCGCGGGTTCCCAGAGATATAAGCGTTCCCGGGCGGGAGCTGGCGGGCATTTTCTTTGCCTTAGATTACTTAGGGGCGACGACCAGAGCCGTGATGAGAGGTTTTGGGGCGGCTAGCGCAGAACTGTCTGCTCTGGGAAAGGATGTAGTGGTGGTAGGCGGCGGCGATACAGGTACCGACTGTGTGGCCACTGCCGTACGCCAGGGGTGCAACAGCATTGTTCAGCTAGAGCTCATGCCGCCTCCGCCCAAAACGCGGTCTCGGGATAATCCCTGGCCGCAATACCCCCGCCTCTACAAAGTGGATTACGGCCACGAAGAAGCTTCCGTCCTTTACGGGCGTGATCCGCGGGTCTACTGCGTCTCGGTGGAAAAATTTTTGGGTGATAAAAAGGGCCGGGTGCGCGGTGTAGAAGTGGTTTCTGTATCCTGGAAAAAAGGCGCCGGGGGCCGTTATACTTTTACGCCGGTGCCGGGCACGAGGCGGGTTTTGCCGGCCCAGATGGTTCTCATTGCCGCTGGTTTTGCCGGTCCGGAAAAACACCTCCTAAAAGAGTTTGGTGTGGAGGAAAAATCCCTGCGGCAGGGGCACGCTACCAACGTACCGGGCGTTTTTGCCGCCGGGGACTTGCGGCGGGGTCCCAGTCTGGTAGTCTGGGCCATTGCCGAGGGCCGGGAAGCGGCCCGCTGGTGTCACCGCTACCTGACCGGCGGAGATAGTATATTGGCGGAGAAAAAATAAATACTTTTCAGTCAATTGATTTTTGTTGTATTATTTTTTTACTACTTGAGTAATTAAAGAAAGAAAAAACAATGCGGGGTGGGTCACAAGATGAAAGAAGGCACATTGAGCCCGGACAGTTTCCCGGACCGCACGCCGCCCGAAATTTACATTGTAGATACTACGCTCAGAGACGGCGAGCAGACGGCCGGGGTGGTTTTTGCCAACCAGGAAAAGGTGCGCATTGCCAAAATGCTGGATGAAATAGGGGTGCACCAGATCGAGGCGGGCATACCAGCCATGGGCGGCGACGAGATGGAGGCCGTAAGGGAGATCGCACAGGCGGGCTTAAAGGCGAGCGTCATGGGCTGGAACCGGCCGGTTATATCCGACATTGACGCCTCGCTGGCCTGCGGGGTGGACGCCGCGGCTATATCCATTTCTACTTCGGACATCCACATAAAGTACAAACTCAGGACCACCCGGGAGAAAGTGTTGGAGCAGATGGTCAAAGCGGTGGAGTATGCCAAGAAACACGGCCTATATGTATCGGCCAACGCCGAGGACGCCTCGCGCAGCGACACCGATTTTCTCATCCAGTTTGCCCGGGCGGCCAAAGAGGCCGGCGCCGACCGCCTGCGCTTTTGCGACACGGTGGGTATACTCGACCCCTTTATCACTTACGAGCGGGTCAGGGCTATTCTGGACAGCGTGGACATCGACATCGAGATGCACACCCACAACGACGTGGGCATGGCCACCGCCAACGCTCTGGCCGGAGTGCGGGCCGGGGCCAAGTACGTGGGCGTGACCGTCATCGGTCTGGGCGAGCGGGCGGGCAACGCCGCCTTAGAAGAGGTGGTCATGGCCTTAAAGTACATCATGGGCATTGACCTGGGGTTTAACACCAGGATGTTCCGCGAGATTGCCGAGTACGTTTCGCGCGCTTCCGGCCGGGAACTGCCGGCCTGGAAGGCCATTGTGGGTGCCAACATGTTCGTGCACGAATCAGGCATTCACGCCGACGGAGCGCTGAAAAACCCCAAGACTTACGAAGCCTTCCACCCGGAAGAAGTGGGCTTGGAGCGCCAGATCGTCATCGGCAAGCACTCGGGCACGGCCGCGCTCAGGGCCAAGTTTGCCGAGTACGGCATTTTTCTAAGCGAGTTTCAGGCCCAAGAACTTCTGCCCAAAGTGCGCGCCCTGTGTGTCCAGTTGAAGCGCCCGCTCTTTGACAAGGAGATCGTCTACCTTTACGAAGATTATTTCGGCAGAAAGAGGTGAAATCAATGGGCCAGACCGTAGCCGAGAAGATCCTCTCTGCCCACTGCGGCCGGAAAGTTTACGCCGGCGAACTGGCGGTAGCGCAGGTGGACTTCGTCATGGGCCAGGACGGCACTGCCCCCTTAGCCGCCCGCGCTTTTGCAGAAATGGGCGGCAAGTGTGTCTTTGACCCCGACCGGGTGGCCTTTGTCATCGACCACAGCGCCCCTACCCCCAGCGAAGGGGTGGCCAACATCCACCAGCTCCTGCGTAAATTTGCCCGGGAGCAGGGCATCCACCTCTACGACGTGGGCGAGGGCATATGTCACCAGGTGGTGCCGGAGAGCGGGCGCGTGGGGCCCGGCTCTTTAGTCGTCGGCGCCGACTCCCACACCTGCACTTACGGGGCTTTAAACGCTTTTGCCACTGGCATGGGCTCTACGGATGTGGCGGCTGCCATGATTTCCGGCCGCACGTGGTTTAAGGTGCCGGAAACCTTTAAAATCGTCTTAAAGGGCAGGCTGCCGTCCGGTGTGTACGCCAAGGACCTTATCTTGCACCTGGTGGGCAGGTTTACGGCCGACGGGGCAACGTACATGGCCGTGGAATTTGCCGGCGAGACAGCAGACGAGCTTTCGGTGGAAGGGCGCCTGACAGTGGCCAATATGGCCGTGGAGATGGGGGCCAAGGCCGGCTTGTTTTTGGCCGACGACAAGACTTACGCCTGGCTTGGCCGCTCCACCCGCCGCTATTACGTGCCCGTTTTCCCCGACCCCGGCGCCCGCTACGCCCGCGTGGAAGAGTGCGATGTGTCCGCCCTCACCCCCCAGGTGGCCTGCCCCCACCGGGTAGACAACGTCCGCCCCGTGGAAGAAGTGGCTGGCACGCCCGTGCAGCAGGTGTTCATCGGCACCTGCACCAACGGCCGCCTGGAAGATTTGCGGGTGGCAGCCAACATTCTGACCGGGCGGCGGGTGCACAGAGATGTGCGTTTAGTGGTGGCGCCGGCCTCGCGGCGGGTTTACCTCGAGGCCATGCGGGAGGGAATTATCCAGGCGCTGGTGGAGAGCGGGGCGGCGGTGATCACCCCCGGCTGCGGGCCGTGCGTGGGCACGCACAACGGCGTGCCGGCCGACGGGGAAAACGTCATTTCCACCGCTAACCGCAACTTCAAAGGGCGCATGGGCAACAGCAAGGCCTTTATCTACCTCGCCTCCCCCGCCACGGCGGCCGCTTCGGCCGTGACCGGCAAAATAACCGACCCGCGCCACTTTACGGAAAGGTAGTGATGGTACGTGATTTTGCGCGGCAAGGCCCACAAATTCGGCGATGACGTCAACACCGACTACATCATCTCCGGCAAGTACAAGTTTAAGACACTCGATTTGAAAGAGCTCGCCTGTCATATAATGGAAGACATAGACCCCGGCTTTTACAGCAGAATAACCCCGGGCGATTTTCTGGTGGCCGGCAGCAACTTCGGCTGCGGCTCCTCCCGAGAACAGGCACCCCTGGTGATAAAGCACACCGGTCTTTCGGCCGTGCTGGCTAAGTCTTTTGCCCGCATTTTCTTCCGCAACGCTATTAACATAGGGCTTCCCGCCGTGGAGTGCAACACCGATCTGATCGACGCCGGCGATATGCTGGAACTGGACCTGGCGGCCGGCCGCCTGGTAAACCTCACCAAAGACCTGGTGCTGGCGGTCAAACCGCTGCCGCCGGTGATGCTGGCCATCTTGAAGGACGGGGGTCTGGCCGCCCATTTCCAAAAGCACGGCGGCTTTGCGCTGGGAGAGGAGGGCAAATGACGGCCCGCCGGGTCACCCTCATCCCCGGCGACGGCGTGGGACCCGAGGTGATCGAGGCCGCCCGCCGGGTGATCGACGCCAGCGGGGCGAAAATCGAGTGGGAGGTGGCTTTGGCCGGTGAATCCCTCATACCGCTGCACGGTACACCCCTGCCGCCCGAAACCTTAGCCTCCATCCAGAAAAATGGCGTGGCCCTAAAAGGACCGATCACCACCCCGGTGGGGGGCGGCATGCGCAGCGTAAATGTGGCCCTGCGCCAGGAGCTCGACCTCTACGCCAACGTGCGGCCGGCGCGCAACCTGCCGGGTGTGCCGTCTCGCTACCAGAACGTGGACCTGATCGTAGTGCGGGAGAACACCGAGGATCTCTACGCGGGGGTCGAGCACCGCGTGGGGAAAGAAGCCGCCGAGAGCATCAAGATCATCACGCGCCGGGGATCAGAGCGCATTGCCCGCTTTGCCTTTGAGCTGGCCCGCAAATGGGGCCGCCAAAAGGTCACCGCCGTGCACAAGGCCAATATAATGAAACTCACCGACGGGCTTTTCCTGGAGTGCGCCCGGGAGGCAGCCGCGCTCTACCCCGATATTATTTACGAGGAAATGATAGTGGACGCCATGTGCTTAAAGCTGGTGCAGTCTCCGGAAAATTACGACGTGCTGTTGGCCCCCAACCTCTACGGGGACATAATAAGCGATCTGTGCGCCGGCTTGGTGGGCGGGCTGGGCGTGGCCCCCGGCGCCAACATCGGCGATGAAGCGGCTGTCTTTGAGCCGGTGCACGGCAGCGCCCCCAAGCACGCCGGGAAAAACCGGGTCAACCCTCTGGCCGCTATCCTGTCGGGCGTAATGATGCTGCGCCACTTAGGAGAAGGGGAGGCGGCCGGGCGCGTGGAAAGCGCGGTGCTGGCAGTCCTAGAGGAGAAGAAGCACCTCACCTACGATTTGGGCGGAAGTGCCGGCACTTTGGAGATGGCTTTGGCTATTGTGGAAAAACTTGGAGGTTGACCTGTGTGTTTTGTTGACTGACAGCTGTCCCCCTTGTTATCATGGCTTTAAGGGCGCCGGGAGGGCAGGTGCCAGCGGGCACGCAAGGGCTGGCCGGAATTAAGGCGTGCGCCGCCGTCCGGCCTGTTATGCGCCGGCCCAAAGACTGTTGGGGGTGTAGATTTATTGGGATTAAACTTAAAAGGCAAAAAAAATGTTTTGCGGCCGCTTGCGGCCGGGCTTAGCCCCAGGCGGTTTATAGCGCTGGCGTTTTTTGTATTTTTGTTGTTATGCGCTGTTTTGGCCGGCGGCTGCACCAAAAAGGAGCAAGTGCAAAAAAAACCTGTCCTGCCGGAAAAGATCACCGTTCAGGCGCCGGTAGGGCCGCCCACAGCGCCTCTTTTCAAACTGGCCGAAGACGGCCTGCCGGGCGGGGTTGCGGTGGAGCTGACCGTCTACCGCAACGTGGAGGAGGCCACTGCCCGCCTGGTCAAGGGTGAGGCCGATTTCACCGTTCTGCCGCTCAACACGGCGGCAAAGCTCTACAACCGGGATGTGGGGGTGCGCCTGGTCAACACCAGCACCTGGGGCATCCTCTACTTGCTCACTGCCGACCCCGGCGTGGCGGGTTTTGCCGACCTGAAAGGCAAGACGCTTTACGTGGGGGCAAGGGGTTCAACGCCGGACGTGCTGACTACTTACTTCCTGGCCAAAAACGGCCTTAAAGGAGGAGAGGTGGACGTTGTTTACTTGGAGTCCACCGAGATAGCCCAGCTCTTGATCAACGGGCTGGCCGAAAACGCCGTCCTGCCCGAGCCGCTGGCCACCCAAGCGCTCCTCAAAAACGAACGGGTGCGGTCAGTTGTCGATTTCTACGAGGAGTGGCGACGCATTGAGGGGGAAGGTGCCCGCCTCCCGCAGGCCGGCACAGTGGTGCGAGCCGGTTTTGCTAGCTCTTACCCGGCGGCAGTCAAGGCTTTTTTGGACGGTTACGCCGCTGCCCTAGACTGGACGCTTTCTCACCCCGGCGAGGCCGCTCAGCTGGTCGAAGCCAACTTAAAGATCCCGCCGGCAGTTTTTGTGAAGAGCATGGAGCGCACGCGCTTGGCGAGCGTGCCGGCTTTATTGGCCAAGCCGGACGTTTTAAATTACCTGTCCAAGCTCTTAGAATTTTCGCCCGATATGGTGGGGGGAAAGCTTCCGGATGAAAATTTCTTCTGGTCGGAGTAAGCGGCTTAAAAGCAGCTTTGCCCCGCTTTTGGGTTTTTTATTCTTTTTGGCCGCCTGGCAGGTCCTCTCCTCCTTTTACAACCCGGTAATCCTGCCGCCGCCAGCGGAGGTGGCTAAGTCTTTTGCTGCCCTAGCCGCTTCCGGCCAGCTCGCAGAGCACGCCCGCCATTCGATCTGGCGGGGGTTGTGCGGCTTTGGCCTGGCCGTGGCCGCCGGCTTGCCGGTGGGGCTTTTGACCGGTTTGAGCCCGCTGGCGGCTGTCTTACTGCGACCGGCAGTGGTTGTGCTACAGGTGGTTCCCCTCATCTCTTGGCTGCTCCTGGCCATGATCTGGCTGGGGTTTAGCCGGGTGCCCACTTTTGTCGTCTTTGTCACCACTTTGCCGCTCATCATCATCAATACCGCCGCCGGGGTGGCAGCTATTGACCGGCAGCTGGTGCAGATGACCCGCGTCTTTAAGGTCCCGCCGGCAAGGGCTTTTTTGGAGGTCTACCTCCCGCAGGTAGCCCCTTACGTCCTGGCCGGCATGTCGGCCGCCCTCGGTGTCACCTGGAAGGCGGTGGCCATGGCCGAGTTCATGAGCGTACAAAAAGGTATCGGGTCGGGCATGGCCGTGGCGCGCATTAACCTCGATACGGCTTCGCTTTTTGCCTGGACGGTTTTTCTGGTTATTTTGGGCCTTTGCACCGACCGGGCGCTGGCTTACCTGGTAAACGTCAAACTAAAGCACTGGGTGTGATTGCTGCCTTGATCCGCGCTGTCGGGCTTTGCAAGAGTTACGGCCGCACCGAAGTCCTGCGGGATTTCTCACTGGACATGCCTGAAAAGAAAATAACCTGCGTTGTCGGGCCTTCCGGCTGCGGCAAGACCACGCTGCTGCAGCTCTTGGCCGGGCTGGAAGAGCCGGACGCCGGGCGCGTGGAAGGCATTGCCGGCAAGCGCCTCAGCTATGTCTTTCAGGAGCCGCGGCTTTTGCCCTGGAAGACGGTCTGGGAGAACATAAAATTTGTCTTAAAAGGTATCGAGGTGCCGGCCGCGGGTGAGGAGGCGGCCGAGCGCTTTTTGCGGGCCATGGGGCTTTGGGAGTTTAAAGACAGCTACCCCAAGGAGCTGAGCGGGGGCATGAAACAGCGGGCGGCCCTGTGCCGGGCCTTTGCCTACCCCCACGACATCCTGTTCTTAGACGAGCCCTTTAAATCTCTGGACACGCCGCTGCGGCTGGCCCTGGTGCGCCTTTTGGCCGCCACGTGGACCGAGGAGCCCCGTCCGGTAGTCATGGTTACTCACGACATCTTTGAAGCTCTGCTCCTAGGCCACCGGGTAGTGGTCCTGTCGCCCCGGCCGGCGAGAGTGCTCGAAGAGCTGGAAATCGAACTGCCCCACGCTGGGCGCAGCCCCTCCCGCCGCCCCCTGCCCGAACTCTACGAGCGCATACTCGGCCTCTTGACCGTGTCCTAGGGCAAAAAGGGGAAGAGCAGGGCGTAAAGGGACAGGATTAGAAAGGTGGCGGCCGCGGCCAGCCGGACGGCAGGGCTGGCGATTAACCGGCGGTAAATGCCGGTGATTTCCCGCCAGTGCAAGGTTATGTGCAGGGCTAAAAGCCCCAGCATGATGTAACCCAGCCACAAGTGGATATCGCCCCAGCTGTGCCGGTCAATACCCCAAAAAGCGGCCTGCCCGCCCTCGCCTGCGCCCCGCCCCCGTCCAAAGCCCTGGCCGCTCAGACGAAAGTGCCGCAAGAACCCCGTGCCCGCCAGGGCCATAAGACAAAAGAACATAACGGCGTCGGTAATAAAGTTTAGTTTGGCGCGGTTTATATTGCACGACCTCCCCAAATTTCAATTTTAGGTATTATTTTTGCCCAAAGTAACCTTAAGGCAAAGCTTTTTTGTTAAATAGTTTTGAAACTCTTTTAATTTAAGAGTGCAGCAGCCAGTGTTTTTTGTATTTCTTTTATTTCTTCCATTTCCTCTTCCCATCCCTTCCTTTTCTCCAGGCGTTCGGCTTCACTCAGCTTCTTTTCTTCTAACGCCTTGGCTAAAGTGGCTTTAATGCCGTTTAAGACGGCGTCGGAGCGCAGTCTGAGCTCCCCGGCGACCTCCCTTGCGCCCTCCTTTATTCCTTCCGCCAGCTCGTAGCGCAGCCGGCCGCAGTTGCGGTCAAAGAGTTCGGTGAGCTTGTTTTTGGAATTTTTTAAAAGAACTCCTTTGGCCAGAAAGCCGGGGATAAGGCCGGTAGCCGCCAGAGTCTCAAAAGAGGGAATAAAGGTCGGGTGTTCTGCAAAGTGGAAGAAGAACTTTTTGGTGTCCAGGATGTATTCCCGGGCGGCGGTTTTTTCTATTTTCAGCTCAAAAGCGGTAGCTGAAGCGGCCATCATCCGGTCGACGATTTCTTCTATGCGGGAGAAGAACTTGGCGGAGATCTGCTCCATTTCTTTTTTAATGGCCAGGGTTTCCTCCTGGCGTTTTTCGTTTAAGGCCAACTGGATGATTTCCCGCGTGAACTCGCTCAGCATACCCGCCACTTCTTTGGCCGGCCTGCCGGCCGCTTCTTGACGGTAGTAGTCTTCCAGTTCGGCTAAGAGGCGGGGTGCATGCGCAGAGTAGTACTCTTGCATCCGCTCTTCGATGTACCGGCCCAAGCGCTCAACTTCCCGGTAGAGGAGGTAGATCGAGTCTTCTCTTTCTTCCTCGAGCTTGCTGAGTTCTGTGTTGAGCGCGGTGATCTTGCTCTCCAGTTCCTCCACCGTGCTGTCCATAGCCCGCTCAAGGAGCTTTAGTTCGAGCTCCAACTCGCTTAAAACCCTCTGCACCTTGGAGGCGCAGGCTTCGATGAGGAGCTTACCCTTTTCGCTTTCTATAAAGCCGCCGAGCGTTTTCTCTAAGTTGATAATACCGCTCTTTTCTAAAAGGCCGCCGTCAGCCTCGCCGGTCCGGGACAAAAGAGCCAGCCGGGCGGATACAGGGATAACATAGGGGCGCCCAAAGCCCAGGACGCCGGTGAGCGCGGCAGCGGTAAACTCGACAGCTTCGGCCACCTCTTGCGGCAGGGCGTTGTCGGCCTTGTTGAGTACAAAAAAGATCTTTTTGGCGTGTCCGGCGATATCCTTTAAGTATTCGAGTTCGCTCTTGCTCAAAGGGGCGTCGACAGAAGTGACAAAGAGAGCGGCGTCGGCGTGCGGCAGGTAACCGTAGGCGGCGTCTGTGTTGTGCTGGTAGATAGAGCCTATCCCCGGGGTGTCTACCAGCATGACCCCCTTGGCCAAAAAGTCGGACGGGTAGTTGATGTGCACTTCCTGAACCCCTTTTTCGTTCTTGGGGTTTTCCTTTTCGGTCACGTAAGAGGCAATTTCGCCAATCTCTATTTTCTTTTCTGTTCCGTCTAAAAAGATCACGCGCACTTCCTCGGACGGACCGTAGCTGATGACGGTAGGAATGGCCGTTAAGGGGACGATGGCCGACGGCAGGAGCGGGCAGCCGAGGAGGGCGTTGATCAGGGTGGACTTACCCCTTTTGAACTCGCCGAGGACAACGAGTGTAAACTGTTCACGGGAAAGCCTCTCTGCACTGGCAGCAATCAGACTGGCCGCCGCACTGTTGGCGCGCCGCTCGGCTAAAAGACGTGCTCTTTCCATTACTGCCAGCAGTTTGCTTTTTTGGGCGTGGTACTGGTCCAGCAAGGTAAAACCTCCCCGTTTTAATGTGTAGATCGTAAAATACATTTGACCCCCAATCGTCAAATAAAACTGATCCACC
>CAZLAK010000028.1:3721-20912 GCA_964557545.1 uncultured Pelotomaculum sp. | reverse complement strand
AGGTGGGTCAATTTTATTTGCATATAGTGGGTCAAAAGTGTTGACGATCAACACCCCCACAGATGTCTACCTAGAAGAGACTGAAACCTACCAGCCAGATATTGTCTACATTTCAAGAGAAAGAATGAATATTATTGAGCCCCAGCGGATAAACGGCGCCCCCGACTTAGTGGTGGAGATCCTGTCTCCCGCAACCGCTTATTACGACCTGCGCAAAAAATTTAAAGTTTACGAGCGGCGCGGTGTCCAGGAATACTGGATTGTAGATCCCGAAGAAAAATCGGTACAGGTCTTTGTGCTTAAAAACGGCAAATTCTACCTTCACGGCGAAGCAGAAAAAACCGGCAACATCTCTTCCGCCGTACTTTCAGGTTTTTCCGTCTCTTTAGAAAACATTTTCGAAGGCTGGCTGATTTAACGTTAAAGGCGCACAAAATCGGCTTAAGCCCCCGCCTCCTCAGTTAACAAGCTGAGTGGGCGGCAGCGGCCAGGAATTCCACGGTGCGGCCAAGGCCCTCGCGTAAGGAAACTTTCGGCCGCCAGCCCAGCTCCCGAAAGGCCCGGCTGCAGTCGAGGTAGATGCGGCGCAGTTCCCCCGGCCGCTCGGGGCCGCGCTGCGCTTCCCCGCGGTACCCGGTGAGGTCGCGCAGGAGGTCAAAAAGCTGGTTCACGGAGGTCCCCACCCCGGTGCCGATGTTGTAGGCCGGGCCGTCTATGCCGGGCATGCCGGGCGCCAATGCGCTTTTCCCCGGCGCACCGGCGCAGGCAGCGCCGCCCCCGTTGCCCGGGACGCCCTTTTTGTCCCGCCCGTCCAAAAGCCTCCTCATGGCCAGCAAATTGGCCTGCACCACGTCCCCCACGTACACGTAGTCCCGCAGCTGCTCGCCGTCGCCGTAGATCACCGGCGTTTCTCCCGCCAGCATCTTCAGCCCGAAGATGGCCACCACCCCCGCCTCCCCGTGGGGGTCCTGCCGCGGCCCGTAAACGTTTCCGTAGCGCAGGGCCACATAGGGCAGGCCCATAACCTGGGCAAAGCAGTAAAGGTAATACTCCGAGCTCAGCTTGCTCACCCCGTAGGGCGAAAGCGGCCCTTTTGGATAGTCCTCGACCACCGGCAGGTCCTGCGGCTCCCCGTAAACCACGCCGCCCGAAGAGGCAAACACCAAGCCTTGCACTTGAAAGCGGCGGCAGTTGTCCAAAATGTTTAATAGGCCCTGGATGTTCACCCGGGCGTCCTCCCTGGGGTCGGCCACGGAGCGGCGCACGTCGATCTGGGCCGCGTGGTGGTTCACAAATTCGATTTTTTCGTCACGGAAGACCTTCTCCAGTTCGGGAGAGCAGATGTCGAGGCGGTAAAACCTGGCGTCCGGGTTCAAGTTTTTTTCTTTTCCGCTGCTCAAATCGTCCACCACCGCTACGCGGTGCCCTTCGGCGACCAGTGCATCGACCAGGTGAGATCCGATAAACCCCGCTCCCCCCGTCACCAACACTCGCAAAGCAAAACCCTCCTTATAAATTCTAATCTAAAATCTGCGGCCGCATAAAGAAAAGGTTAATGCCCCGGCTTTTACGCACATAAGCTTGGGTCATAAGGACGCTTATGCCGCCTTGGCCGTTTCCACCCCTCTTCAGCAAAAGGGCAAACAACTGCATTTTCAACACACCCGCCAACCGTTAGTAACTTGCACCGCTTTTTTCTCTCCGCCGGTACAACCGCCCCATCATTTCACCGACCAGCCCCCACACGTAAAACATCTCCCTAACGCCGAGGAGCCGGCAGGCGCCGGCATACACCGCGGCGCCAACAAAGACAAGCATACCAAGCCGCAGGCCCAAAACGGCAAACCTTGCCAGGCCATTACCCAGGAAATAGGCCGCATATTGTACCGCCTTCACAAAAGGCAATTCCACCGCCGCGTTAAGCCGCCATACTACTGCGCCCATTGCCAGGGCCGCCACGGTTACCTTGGCCGTCTAACCTACGAAGTAGCGCCCGCCCAGGCGACCAAAGCGCCGCCTTAAAAAAAAATAACAGCAACGCCCAGCCTACCAGTGCCGCTATGGAGGTGGCCAGGGCCAAACCGCCGTTCCTTATAAACATTGCTTATTTCACTTTTTACCTTTGGCAATGTCTCTATATAGTCATTTTAACTAAATCAACTGCCACTCTTTCAAAACCTGATAAGCAGATTCGATTTCTTCCCAGGAATATTTATCACGTTTTATGGATTTTACCCGCGCCACTATTTCCCCCGGATCGTTTTCTTTATAAATATCTAACATATCTACAGCTATAAAATGCACTGTAGAAAAAAGTTCGAGTTCCCGTGGACTAAATGCACCATACCTTTGAATTACCCTCTCGGCTATTCTTTTTTCTTCGCCGGTAAGAGGGGGCACGTCCACCGCACAAGTGATTTTATAGCCCAAATCATCAGGAGTGACCTGGATAAACTCGAAAAACTCCATTTCCTTTATTTTATCTTCTAATTCGTAGCTGTACGGACCGTATTTATAGAGAATGTAATCAAATCCCAAATGTAAACCTTCTACCTGGCCAAAATATACCAATTTTTGTAAAGCTTTTTTCCCCGGTACCGCCTTTCCTATTTGATGAAAAAATTCTTTTATTAAATTAATCAGCTTATAATCCTCTCTCATTTAATTCTCTGCCTCCAGTTCTTCTTTAAGTATCTGTTTTGCTTTTAATTCATCATCCTCATGACAGTAAAGCCGCCAAAGTTTTATTTCCTCATTTATTTTTTCAATTACCTTGGATACTTCTTGCAGCGGCACTTTTTCACCATTTTCTTTAATAACATATATTTTTCTTTCTTCTTCATCTGTATACCGCATTGGTTTTAATTTGGTTAAAATCCCTTCTGCTCCGTCATCAAGATATAACTCTCTTACTCCTTTGCTTTCTAAGAACTTTTTCTTTGCCTGAATAAACTCGAGTTCTCCTTTCGATGGATGGTGTGCTGTTTCACGTAAAAGTTTTAAGTGCCTTCGGTAATAAAGCCGGTTTGCCCATTCATTTTTTTCAAAATCTTCCGTAATCCAACTCTCCACTCTAGAATCGTCCAGCTTTAAGAAATTATCAATATCAACTGGGAACTTGCCTCCAGGCAACTTTGAAGCCAGATATCTGGTTAATATATAGTCATAAATGCGGCGAATATCATGAAAGTATACTTGCAAAAACATGTGATAACGGGCAATCAAAAGCCCTTCTACGGCATAAACCCCGCCGTCTTCAATAGCCAGCTCCGCGTTTCCATTTTCCATATTTATGGTCAAGCAGGAAATAAGCCGATCCACATCAAACTTCCCATAAGCTACGCCACAATAAAGAGAATCTCTAAGCAAATAGTCCATCCGGTCAACATCGAGTTCGCCAGAAATCAGCTGGGTCAACAAGACTGCGGGATCAACGAAGTTTTCTCTTAAAGGAAAAGGATATCTAACCGCCGTTCCCTTAATTAAAGCCCATACATCTTCTGCTCTCAATTGGATATCAGCAAAAAGTTTTTCAATATAATCTTTTAACTCCGAATGAAGTAAAATAACCCTCGTATAATCTTCGTGCTTTGCCGGCTTCTCCTCGTTAGATTTCCCTCCGGGCAACTTCTTTTTTTCCGGCAAAAGACTTTCGGCTACATGCGAAAACGGCGGATGCCCCAGGTCGTGGAGAAGTGCTGCCAGACGTACTAATTGCCTGATATATCGTCTCTCTAATGGCGTCCATTGCAATAAACTGGCGTGTTTTTCCCAAAGCAAATCAATTGCCCGGGTAGCCAATTCCATTACACCCAATGAATGGCCAAAACGGTTGTGCTCGGCACCGTGATAAACGTAATGAGTCATTCCTAATTGCTTTATCCGGCGTAATCTCTGAAAATACGGATGATCGATTATCTCTTTTTCCTTAGCAGAGACTTTAATAAAACCGTGGACCGGATCACGAAACCAATAAGGGTAATCTTCTTCTTTTTGCCGATGGCCTACTATATAAAGATAAAGCCTAGTTCCATTTTCATAATTTAATGGGGTATCAGGAATTATAACCCCGTCTTTAAATGTTCCCTTAATCATGCAATGTTTTACCAACTCCTATCCGCCAAGATTTCTTCAGAACAAATGTTTGTGGTAAATACTTCATTTTTCTTTTTAAAAATCCTTCCTTTATAGAAAAATTTTATCGGATTTTAATTCTGCCCTAAAAAGATCAAGGGCTGGGCCGAAAAGTGGGCAACCACGGACAGCCACAAGAGCACCGCCAGCCAGCGGATCAAAAACTGGCGGTCGCAAAATATTCTCGCAGCCGAAAAATACTTCATAATTTCAGCCTACTCCTCCCCCGGAAAAACCCACGGGAAATCCTTTACCCCCGCGCGGATGAGGGCGTCTTTAAGTCTGGCCGCAATCTCTTTCAGCTCCGCCAAACTCTTTGCCTCGCACCTGGCTACCAGCACCGGCTGGGTGTTGGAAGCCCGGACCAGGCCCCAGCCAAAAGGGAACTGGACGCGCGCGCCGTCCACATCTATTACCTCATAGCCTTCACGGCGAAAAGACTCGATAACGTGCTTTACCGCTTCCGCTTTTCGCTCTTCCTCGCAGGGGATTCGGATTTCGGGGGTGGAAAACGGCATTGGGATGTCCGCCAGAAGCTCCGACAAGGGCTTTTTGGAGCGGGCCATGATCCTCAACAGGCGGGCCGCGGCGTAAGGCGCGTCGTCAAACCCGAAATACTCGTCGGCGAAGAAGAAATGCCCGGACATTTCCCCCGTAAAGGGAGCCCCCGTCTCCCGCATTTTGGCCTTAATGAGGGAGTGGCCGGTCCTATAAAAGAAAGGCTTTCCCCCCAAGCGGGCGATCTCATCGAACAAGACCTGGCTGCACTTGACCTCCACAATGCCCGGCGCGCCCGGAAAGCGGGGCAGGATCTCCCGCCAGAACAGCACCTGCAGCACATCGCCCCAGATCACCCGCCCCTTCTCGTCCACCACGCCCAGCCGGTCCCCGTCGCCGTCAAAGCTAAAACCCACATCCGCCTGCGCTTCCCGCACCAGGCGCATTAAGTCTTTTAAGTTTTCCAATACCGTGGGATCGGGGTGGTGGTTGGGGAAAGAAGGATCGGGATCGCAGTACAGGGGGAGGACGTCACAGCCCAAGGCCCGCATCAGCTTGACCGCCACCGGCCCGGCCGTGCCGTTTCCGGCGTCCACCGCTACCTTCAAGGGCCGCTCTAAGCGGACGCGCTCGGTTATGTAATTAATATAGTCGCCTTGGGGGTCGGCATAAAATACCTGACCCTGCCCGCAGGGAAAATTGCCCTCCTCTAAAATCAGCCTTAGGCGCTGGATTTCTTCCCCGTAAATGGTGCCTTCCCCGCAGAAAATCTTAAAGCCGTTGTCCTGCGGCGGGTTGTGGCTGGCGGTGATCATTACCCCGGCCTTGCACCCGTACAGGTGATGGGCAAAATAAAAAACGGGCGTGATGACCTCTCCCACGTCCAGCACATCACAGCCGGCCGCGACAAGTCCCCGCGTCACGGCGTTCCGCAGGCGCAGGGAGTGACGCCGGTTATCTCGCCCCACTATCACCCGCCGGTGGCCGCGCGGCAAAAAATAGGCCCCCAGGGCGCGGCCGAGCCGCTCCGCCTCGCCGTCGGGAAAGTCCGCATCGGCTACTCCTCTTATATCGTACATTTTAAAAACACGGGGGTTCATTCACAGCCCCGCCTTTCTCCCCTTTTTTAGTTGCCCTCATGCCCGGCAGAGATGCTTTGCCGCAAAAATCTCCCCAGCCCCTGCCGCCGGAGCTCATTTAGCACCGTTTTTAAGTCCGACGCCCTCTTCTTGTCGGCCACCAGCAGCACGTCGGGCGTGTCCACCACCAGGGCATCTTTCAGCCCAAAGGCCACCACCAGCTTACCGTCGCTCTCGCTGCGGACAATGGTTTCCCTGGTGTCCACCAGCACGGCCCGCCCCTGCACCAGATTGCCGTCTCCGTCTTTCCCGGCCACCCGCTCCAGGGCCGTCCAGGTACCCAGGTCGTCCCAGCCGAAATCCCCGGGAACGGCCCAGACGTTATCCGCCTTTTCCATAACGCCGTAATCGACAGATACTTTGGGCAGGCGGGGAAAATGCTCGGCCAGCGCAGCCTCAAAACCGGCCGTTCCCGCGCGCTCGGCAAGGAGCCGCACGCAACGGGCCAGCTCGGGCAGGAAGCGCTCGAAGGCACCTAGAATGGCCCGGACCTCCCACACAAACATGCCGCTGTTCCAAAGGTACTCCCCGCTGGCAAGAAAAGCCGCAGCCGTCTTTAAGTCCGGCTTTTCGGTAAACTTCTGCACCTTTAAAGCGCACCCTTTTTCCGTCCGGGAAACGGGGCCGACGCGGATATAGCCGTACCCCGTCTCCGGCCGCGTGGGTCTTATGCCTATAGTTACCAGGCCTTTGGTCTGGCGGGCAACGGCCGCGGCTTCCCGGAGGGTTTTTGCAAACCGCTCCTCGTTCAGTATCACGTGGTCCGAGGGCAAAACCGCCATGACGGCCTCCGGCTTCCTGGCCCAGAGCACGCCGGCCGCCAGGGCGATGCACGGCGCCGTGTCCCGCCCCACGGGCTCTGCCAGCAGGTTGTCCTGGGGCAAATCGGGCACCTGCCCGCGCACGAGGTCCAGGTACTGGCGGCCGGTAACGACGTAGATGTCCGGCCAGGGCGCAAGGAGCCTGGCGCGGCGTATTGCCTGCTGCAAAAGGGTGCCCTCGCCGGCCACCGGCAGGAACTGCTTGGGCTTTTCTTCCCTGCTGCAGGGCCAAAAGCGCTCGCCCGACCCGCCGGCCATTATAACGACGCTGAAACTCACCCTAAAACCTTCCCTTCCCCATTTCGCCGTCTCTTAAACTGGTCGGCCTGTGTCCATTTTTGACTGACAAACATCTCGATTTCCCGCTTAAAACGCTCCCGGCTGAAGCGCTCTGCGTTCTTTCGCAGCACCTGCGGCCTAAAACGTCCTTCCCAGGCCAAAAACTGCTTCACCGCGGCCCCCAGCGCCGCCGCGCTCTGCTCGTAGAAGAAAACCCCCGTGGCCGACTCCCAGTTGTCCCCAGATGCAGGCACCACCGTATCTTTCACCCCGCCCTTG
Organism: uncultured Pelotomaculum sp.; assembly: GCA_964557545.1. Lineage (GTDB taxonomy): Bacteria > Bacillota > Desulfotomaculia > Desulfotomaculales > Pelotomaculaceae > CAZLAK01. The sequence goes on along the minus strand of CAZLAK010000028.1, from coordinate 13,762 downwards.
CCGTAGGCGATGACCGGCGTGCCGCAGGCCTGGGCCTCTACGGGCACAATGCCGAAGTCCTCCTCCGCGGCAAACACCAGCGCCCGCGCCCGGGACATCAAGTCCGCCACCGCGGCGTCGTCCTGGTACCCGATAAACTCCACATTCCTCCCCGCCAGCTTACGGCACTCCGCAAGCTGCGGGCCGTCGCCCGCCACTATCAGGGGCAGGCCCAAATCGGCAAACGCCGCCACCACCAGGTCCGCCCTCTTGTACGGCACCAGCCTGGAGACAAACAGGAAGAAACCGTCTTTCTTTTCGCACACGCCAAACCGCCCCACATCCACCGGCGGGTAAATCACCGCAGCCTCCCGCCGGTAGGCCCGCCAGATGCGGCCGGCGGTGTAGCGGGAATTGGCTATGAAGTGATCCACCCGGTTGGCCGTCAGAGTGTCCCAAAGCCTTATGTAGTGCAAAACTGTCCTTGCCAAAAACGACTTCAAGCCCCTCTCCAGCTCGTTTTCCGCCAGGTACCTGTGGGTGAGGTCCCAGGCGTAGCGCACCGGCGTGTGGCAGTAGCAGAGGTGGAGCTGGTCAGAGCGCACCAAGACCCCCTTGGCCGCCGCGTGGCTGCTGGAGAGGATCACGTCGTACCCCGAAAGGTCAAACTGCTCGACGGCCAGCGGGTAAAAGGGCAGGTATTTGCGGTACCACTTCTGCGCCCTGGGGAAGCGCTGCAGGAACGAAGCGTGCACCTGGCCCGGCTCAAAGCCCAGCCGCCGAACGCTTTCTTGGGCGTAAACCAGTGTGTAAAGAGGCGCCGTCGGCCAGAGCTCGTGGAATACCTCCAGGCAGCGCTCGGCGCCGCCAATTGTTACAACCCAGTCGTGGACGAGGGCGAGGTTCATTTCCTGCTATTCCTCTTTTCTTCTAAAACTTCCTCGAAAACTTTCAAGGTTTCTCTGGCGCTTTTTTCCCACGTAAAGAGCCTAGCCCGGGCCAGCCCCTTTTCCCGCAGCCGGCGCCGCAATTCCCCGTCGGTCAACACCCGGTAAATGCCCCGAGCGATGTCATCGACGTCGTAAGGATCGACGTAAACCCCGGCGTCGCCGACCACCTCGGGCAAAGACGCCGCGTTTGAAACCACCACCGGCGTCCCGCAGGCCATAGCTTCCAAAGGGGGAAGGCCGAAGCCTTCGTAGAGAGAGGGAAAGACAAAGGCTTGAGCACCGTAATAAAGAAGTCGCAACTCGTCGTCGCTACATTCCCTTATTTCCATGACATCTTGCAGGCTTCGGCTATGAATAATTGAGGCAACATCATCATATTGATCGAATACTTTTCCCACAATAACCAATTGAAGTCCGGGACAATTTGGTTTCAAACGCTCAAAAGCTTGTAAAAGTCTTCCCAAATTCTTATGGGGTTTTCTATTTCCAACATAAAGGATATACTGATTCAGTCCCTTCTCTAGTTTAAATACTTTGACATCTTCAGATTTTGGACGCAAGCTGAAAAATTTATTAGGAAAATTATGAATTACCCTTATTTTTGTTTTGACTTCAGGCATAAAATTGCTAACATCTTCAGCCGTCGCCTTAGAAACAGTGATAATCCTACTTGCTCTTTTTAAAGAACTTTTTAATACGACTTTAGCTAATGCAACTTTAGCCTTGCCAAAAAGGTGGGGAAGCTTAAAATGAATAAGATCGTGCACTGTAATTACTAAAGGTAAAGGCGTAAATTTTGGTACGTTATAGTGAGGAAAAAAGAATACATCTGCGCTTTTGCGTTGACGCCATAATAATAAACTACCTCGAACTTGCTCGTCTATACTATAAATTGGACTAGTGAAGGGCAATATTGCCGTTACAGTTTGTCTGATAGAAGGTGCTGAACTTAAGAAACCTTTAATCTGTTTTAAATTTCCCGTTAGCATAAACTGTAATTCTGTGTCTAACTCTGCGATACCCCATATTAAATCTTTAATATAGCGGCCGATCCCAGACATATTAATCATGCGGCAATCAACAAAAATTTTCATAGTTTACACGCTCGCTTGAAATATAACTTTATTTTACTTTTAATGTAGCATCATCATATAAAAGTATCATTATCTAACAAACCAGTTAAAAATTTTGTTTTCTAGTGAATCTCGTTTTATTATATACCATTAGCACAATAACATTTATTGTGCCAATTGCAAAATGCCAAAAACAGATGGTATAAATAGGTATTACTGCCACGGATTATAAAAATTAATCCCGTAAAAAAGTTTTCCTACAGCCGACATAAATAAATTGAATAAATGTACTAAAAAAGGAAATAAAGCTCTGCTGGATATACCCAGGTGTTAATTAGACACCAACTTAAGCAACTTTACTTTGGTTTTCATGGTTTTTCTCAAATTCTTCAGGACTCTAATAACCAAGGGCTGAATGCAGCCTGACTCGGTTGTAAAAAACCTCGATGTATTCGAAGATTTCTAGCTTCGGACCTGCCCGTGTTTTACATTGTGGGTGGTACACCAGTTCCGTTTTCAATGTTTTGAAAAAACTCTCCATTTGAGGGTTGTCCCAACAATCGCCATTGCGACACATGGAGCAACGGTCGGCAATGGCCATCTTCATGGCTTCAATGACCAACTCCCGGGTTATGTATTTCTGCATTAAGTAGCCCATGATCCTCTTGGAGAAGAGGTCCATGACTTAAGCCAGGTAAAGCCAGCCTTCATCGGTGTTGATATACGTGATGTCTGATACTCTACTCGTATTGGGACTGCTAGCGAAAAAGTTTCTGTCCAGCATATTCGACGCCACTTGAAGGTTATGCCTGAAGTCGGTGGTCACCATGAATTTACGTTTCTGGAGGGGCTTGACACCCGCTTCTCTCATCAGTCATTCGATACGTTTTTTACTGCGGTTAATGCTCTGCTTGGCCAGTTTCCGGCAATGCGGGGTCTACCGTAAGCATTTATGAGAGACCTCTTTTTTCTATCTCTGTTAGTTGTTGTTACAAAATTTTTAGTGATTAAATCTAATTTATTGGTGCTCTGAAACCCTAGTTTTATAAAAGATTGGAGTTTTGAAATTAGCTCTTTTTAAAGAAAAATAGCCATATTTGACTTTTGAATTCCAAAATCCACAAAACAAAAGGGGAAGAATAGTAGCTAAATATAATGGATAGGCTAATAAATGATTAAACATCGACATAAAAACACTACTTATTAAGTATGCACGGCAACATGTAAATATACTAAAATCTAAGTTTTTAAGTCCTCTTAAACAGCTATTACACCATTTTAAAGTTAAAGCTGAAATGGTAAAAAATAATGGAATTCCCAAACTTAAAATGAAATTCAGTATTGATGAATCAAACCCAGTAACTATATACCTTCTATCCACTACAAATGGTATATAGTTGTATCCTATGCCAATAATTAAGTTATATGGATCTTTAAGGTAGGATAAACCTCCTAGAAAACTATTTAAACGATGATGAGCAGATGGATCTTCGTAAATATTAGAAAAGCGTTTAATCAAATTATTATACAAATCTGATGAAAAAATGCCTATTAAAAGCAATGAAAGTGCTATAAGCACTAAACTAGTTAGTACTTTGCTTGGTTTTTTTATAGTGAAAATAATAATAGTGATTGAAACAATAAGACCAAAAAGACTTGACCTGGAAATAGTGAGTAATAGTGAAGTTAAATAGATAATAAATAACATTAATAATAATTTATTTTTAGGCCTCTCCGTTATCAACATAGACAAAGATAAAATTGTTGGCATTACAAGTAAGTTACCAAAAAAATTGGGGTCGAGAGGGGGGCCAATCAATCTTTTTATATGAGGATCGCCGTAGAAAACAATACCGTATTGAGCAAGAAATTTCCACATTTCTGTTGCATCTGGGAATAGTGCAAAAAAAACAATTGATAAAAAAATTTGTAATAAAAATAATAATAAATATAGTTTCTTAATATCTTTTTTATTTAAATAATAACAAAAAATAAAACCAAAAACATTACTTACAAGTAACATATTAATTATTCTTAAAGTATAGCTTAATGCTAGTAAAATATTTGTTTTTTCTGTTTCACCATAAAATCTTAATATGCCTAAAATCCATGAGACGAAAAAAATTAATATGATTAAAAAAATTTTTTTGGGTAATATAAATTTTCTAAAAAAATAAAAACTAAGCCCAAATACATAAAAAAACAGTTCAAAAATCGGGAAGCCGCCTAATTCAGAAAACCTACCAAGACGTAATAAATTACCTGAGCAAATATATAAAAACATCATTAAAATTAAAAATTTTTCATACAAAGGAATCTTAACTTTTAGCTTTTGTAATATCATTTCAACAAAATTTAAACTCCTTTTATTTTAGGGTATAAATATCGTTATATTAATAGCAATTTAATATATTTTAAATACAACGAACAATACAGTAATCAAAAGAAACGACAAACAATATATAATATAATACTTAAAAATGAAACCAAAAATAAATATATTATCATATTATCCATTTCTCATACGTGATCGGTTTACCATAAATTCTACTCAATACCATTTAATGCCTGGGAATTGACTGCCTTTACCCAGGGTGACAACAGGCGTTCTCTGTTGACATTGGGATCAACGCACTCAGCCATGAAGTAAATTATGAGCAGGAGAGGATCTTCGTCAATTCCGATAAACTTGAGTACACGAGTCATTATAACCGGCGCAATAGAGTAAAACGACTCGGCCCAGCGCAAAGGAGTAAAGCGAGCGCTTTTCTCCGGAGCCAGCAACCGCATGTGGTTAAGCAGCCGGTGGCTTACGACCAGGGTCAGCATGGCCACCAGGACCAGAGATTCTACCACGGCAGGCGCCCCGCTGGAGATCACATCCAGCTGGTAGAGGCGCTTCAATTCCTTGAAAACCAGTTCGATACTCCAGCGCGCCCGGTAAAGGAGCGCCACATCCTCTGCTGAAAGCTGTTCCGGCGTGATGTTGGTGAGGTAGAAATGATACGTCTTGCTTTCTTCATCGAGCACTCCCACCAGGCGGAAGGTTTCTTTAACCTTCGGTGTGCCGCACGTGGGTCGATAGATCTCGAACGCCCCGTCTTTCTCGGTTTTCTTGACTTTGCCTTTGATGGAGACCTCCACCTCAACGTCGATTACCTCTCCTTTAAGCCGGGGAAGGATCTCCTTGAGCTTTTTGCCGACAATGTCGACCGGATTATCCCGGTAGGCACGCAGCACCGAGACGATGGTCGGGTTGGCCGATTGCTTGAGCCTGCTTACGAAGTAGCCTTTGTTTTTTCTGATCCTGCTGAACAACTCGTACTTGAAATAGCCGAGATCGAACAGAAGGATGTTGTCCTTCACCCAGGAGCCGATGCGCATGGTTTTGATCTCAGCGGTCTTGCCGGGATAGATGGCAATGCTCTTCGTGTTGCCGGTGATCCCGATGACGGTATGTATCTTGAGCTCGGCCTTACCTCTCGCCCCGGGAAACTGTTCGGCCAATTTATCGTGCAACCTGATAATGGTGCCGTCTGCCACCATCAGGTCCTTGAATCCCTTTAGTTTATCTGAAAGCGTAAGGCTGGTGTGGCTGGCCAGATCCGCTATACCGTGCGCCAGGCACTCTTTAAGAAAGGCGATCAGCCCCTTATTGAAGCGGTCATAAAAAGAGGATGGAACGAGTGTTTCTGCCGAGGCCGTCTCGTAGGCCCTCCTTAAGGAGGCAATAGTGCGCTGCAGTCCAACTCCAAAGCCGAGCACCAGTACCCGGAAAAATGTGACCGGGTCGATTTTCCGGTTGCGCTGGACGTATCCGACTTTAGCCGCTGTTTCCCTTAGCCACTCCGGAGAGAACATCTTGTTCAAAACTTTTTCTATTTCGTGCTGATTAATTTTTCCGGGAATTAGAGCCAATGTAGAACCTCCTCGCGAACATTATTTGGAGGAGAATTCCACAAAGGAAGGGGCATACTCCTTCTTTTCAAAGTACAATTCCCGCTATTTATTTTCCAGGGACAAAGCCCTATCTCTGGCTGTTATTGGTATATCTAGGGCTTAACCGAACACAAATGATCCATTTCTATACATTTCATAATTACCTTTTATAAAATTTAAAGTACTTAAATTTTTAAAAGACTACTCAATCTTCTTTCTGCAGTATTAATAATTTCCGCCCAAGAACAGCCTTTTAAAAATTCTTTTATTCTCGCCTCATTCATTTTTGTCCTGCTCAAAGACGCTTTTTCGACGGCGGCCGCAAAATCTTCCGGGGTATTGCCGTAGAAGGCCCAATCCCCCATGCCCCGCCGCAGCCCACCTATGTCCGTGCTGGCAATGCCCAAACCGGAAGCCAAGTATTCGTAAAACTTAAGCGGTCTCTCTACGGCTTCCATTAGCCCCAGCACATCTTTAAAGGGTATAAGCCCCACTTCGTAGAGCGAGAGCACCTCCGGCACGCTGTCGTGGCTTACCGGGCCTAAATACCTTACATTCGGAGAATTGACCGCCCAGGTGCGGCGCAGGGGGCCGTAAAAGTCAAACTGCCAGCCGGGCATCAGAGATGCCGCTCTGTCGACCAGCTCTACATTCACCCACTCTTCTATTGAACCCACAAAAACGGCCGAGCGGGGAAGACGCTTCTCTTCGCAAAGCGATCCTCGATTTGTGAATGCCGTCAGGTCCACACCGTTCGGCAGCACTAAAACGCCCGTCTTTTTCGGCACCCCGAGCCGATAAGCGTAGTCGGCCAGCGGCTGAGAAACGGCCCAAATTTCGGCAAACAGGCCGCCTGCAGCCGCCCCTTCAATTGCATCAGCCACGAGCGGGGAAGTGGCATACGAAAAGCCGCGCGGCAGGTCACTTAACCTCCAGATGTGCGCTCTTGCCTGTAAGTGCGGTAAAAATAGTATGGTGCCGCCCGTTTCAGAAATACAGGCGTCATATACCCTTTTTCGAAAGGCGCTCGGCAGGAAAACCGGGTACAGGCGGGACTGCCACCCCCAGCGCAAAACGCTTTTGTGCAGGGGAAAAGGCGCCCGCAAAATGTACTCCTTAAGGTTGGGTGCTATTTCTATACCCCGCAGGTCAACTCTTTGAAGCCAACTTTTATTCCACCTCCAGCGCCTCGTCTTGCTCAGGAGATCGAGGGGAGAAGAAGAAGCAGACAGGTAATCCACCTGCCAACCCCGGCGGGCAAGCCCTTCGGCAATAAACTGCAAGCCCACTTTCACCGATGAATTGCAAAATGAGTGGCTTCCCAGCACCACAACGCTCGGCATCTATAATAATACCCGCCTTTCTAATTTTCAGCAGTTGAAGATAACCTTTGAAAGCCTTGCCGCTGCCTTGCCGCCGCCAAACAATTCATTCTCCCCAAAACCGGTATATCCTGCAAATTCTCCTTTGTCTTTTTCCTCTATCAACGCTTTCCTTATGCCTTCTGCCACCGCCTCTGCATTTACAGGCGGCACCAGGCGGTTCCACCCCGACTCTATAAGTTCTATCCACTCCGTCTCACCCCGCAGGGTGATACAGGGCACGCGAAAGAAGAAAGCCTCCTTCTGGATACCCCCGGAGTCGGTAGCTATTAGCCTGGCATTCTTTTCTAGAACCAGCATATCCAGATAACCAACCGGTCCGACAAGTTTTACCCCTGCACACCCAAAAGCCAGCGTTAATTCTTGTTTTTCCAGGTGAAACCTTAAAAGGCCTTCCCGCTCCAGGGCAGACCTTGTCCTGGGATGCAAGGGAACAACCACTACAAGCCCGTTTTCCGCTGCCGCTAATTGAAAGCCGCAGAAAATTGCCCGCAGGCGGGCGGCGCTATCGGTATTTTCTGCCCGGTGAACAGTGGCCAATATATACCCCCTTGGTTTCAAATGCAGTTTACTTAAAATGCTGCTTTTCTTTTCCGCCATTTCCCCGTAAAACAGCGCGGCGTCGTACATCACGTCACCCACTAAGTGAACGCGCTCTTGGGGAATGCCCTCCCGGCGCAAATTTTCCACCGCTGTCTTTGTGGGTGCAAATAAAATGTCTGCCATGTGGTCGGTGAGCACGCGGTTAATCTCTTCAGGCATCCGCCGGTTAAAAGAGCGCAAGCCCGCCTCCACGTGCGCCAAAGGAATATGCATCTTGGCCGCTGCCAGCGCGCCTGCGAGGGTAGAGTTGGTATCGCCGTAAACCAGCACCCAGTCCGGCTTTTCTTTTAGCAGCACTTCTTCTATTCTCTCGAGCATGCGCCCCGTCTGCTGCCCGTGCGGCCCTGAACCCACCCTCAGGTAATAATCGGGAGGAGGTATTTCCATTTCCTCAAAAAACATCTGGGACATGTTTTCATCGTAGTGCTGGCCGGTGTGAACGATTATCTCTTTAACGCCTTCCCGGCTTCGCAAAGCTTTTGAAACCACTGCCGCCTTAATAAACTGCGGCCGTGCGCCGACGACGGAAATGATTTTCATCCGAAAAAACAAACCTTTCCTGTAGAGCATAATTTTTAAAAGCCTGATTGGAATACGGGATTCTAATGAGTGCTGTAAAAAACAAAAACCGACTTTAAAAATTTCTACATTCCAAATTTTTGTCATTAAATCCTAATTCCCTACCCTAATTCATGCAACAGCTCTTTGTACATTTTAACCTGCCAATCAGAAATCAGGAAGCTGTTGTGCCACAAAAGCACGAAATCACCGTCAAAGCGGCGGCAAAGTTCTCTAAGAGCAAGGATTTTCTTTTTCGCTTCTTCCGCTGGCAAGCCCATGTATTTTTCTTCCAGCGCCGTCCCTTCCATAACTGTCAAAGGCCGTTCCCGCAGTTTAAGCGCCTGCCGGGTTTTGACGTTATAAACCGGGTACTCGTAGCAAATCCCGCAGCGAAAGCCCACGTAGTCGGCATAGCTTAAGGTGCTGTCGTAATCAAAACCCGCTTCCTCCCAGTTCTGCCAGGTAGCTGGCGCCTCCCAGCGCAGGTAATGCTGCCTTCCTCCAAATTGCTCCTGTTCTATTTTCTCTTCCTCGCACAGCTCGCGGAAGCGCTTGGCCTCCTGCTTAAAGCCCTCAACGTTGCCGAAACTGCTGTAGCTGGGGTGGAAGCCTATTTCATGCCCGCGGTCCCTGATTTCCCGAATCAACGCCCGTACCCAGGGGTGGTTTACCGAATAAGAAGGAAGATCAAACTGCAAATCGCTGCCGCCGGTCTTAAAGTAAAAAGCACTCCTTAAACCCAGCTTCTCGCTCAGATCCATTATGGTTCTAAAAGTGTAGTGCAAGTCGTTCTCGTATTTTCCCTGCCTGACCTGCCAATAAGCCCGTGCCCGTCTCAGCGCCAGAGATAGATCTCTCCTCTTTAGAACATCGCCCCCGCAGTTTTTAAAAACCTGCCACGGAGAAACGCCCATGAACACAAACGGGCTGTCTACATCGTGGGTTAAGAGCACTCGGAACTCCCTCTTCTTTCGCGTCAGCCCAGGCCACAGGAATTTCAAGCATTCCCACAGCGCTTCCAAATACTCGTTTATAATGGGGCGCTCCAGAAAGCCTTCCTGATATGCCAAAGAAGCCCGGACAGGAAAACGGCCGTGTTCGTCCCGCTCGGTTTTAACTGCCTCCTCGTAGCGGCTAAGCATGAAAAAGGCAGAGCCGAAGATGTCTAAGCCCAGGCGCACCGTTTTTTCATCAGCCTCCAAAAAATTTGGCGATGAAGGATCTTCTCCATAAATGACGGGAAGGGAAGCACGGATCATCTTTTTTTCTATGCAATTTATCCATGAATTTGCCCACAGCTTGCGAAAAGTATTGTTAATATCCCAAGTTCCCAGCGGGCGAGGGGGAAGGGAAGCCTCTGAAAGCCATTTTTCTGCAGCATTTTTAAAAAAACAATCCGACAATATAAGCTCCTTGCCGGAAGAATCTCCTGCTGCACTAATAGCAACATCGCCGCGTTCTTCGGCCACAAATTGGTAAGGAACCCCCAAAAATTCTCTAAGCAACACCTTCAATATGTATTCTTTCTCAGACAAGCAGGCCGGCGAAGCCTTA
>CAZLAK010000028.1:0-3621 GCA_964557545.1 uncultured Pelotomaculum sp. | reverse complement strand
CTCCTCCAATAGGTCTTTTTGTTCTCCCAGTTGATTAGCATATTTAGCTTGGGAAGGCCGAAGCCAAGGGCCCAAAGTCTGGGTAAGCGGAGGCATAGTAAGAAAAGTAAGCCCCCACTTCTTATTTATCACATAGGGCATTCGCGCCACAACTTCATTGTTTTTTTCAACTACGACTTCACCCCAATGCCCCGGGGCCACCGCATCCAGCCACCAAGGCTGCTGGAAAAGAGAGTAAACATAGGGTATTTCTTTGCTGCGGTTTCCTTTTGCTGCATCCGCCAAAACTGGTACTTCCCTTCTTTGCAAAGACTTTTTTACTTCCCCTCTATAATCTAAAACCCAAACTTTCTTCTTAAATCATCTGACAACACTTCTTTATGCTTTAAAGCGAGGATCTTTTTCTCTTCTTCGCTTAAATAAGATTTAAACTTAACAACACGAGCTGGAACCCCAACAGCTATTGAATGAGCTGGTATATTCTTCTTATTAACCAAGGAATTAGCCCCTATGACTGCATTCTCCCCTATAACTACCGGCCCCATAATAGAAGCCTTTATCCCAATCCAGCAATAATCGCCAATTATTACATCACCGCTCTTACCTTTAATAACTTCCTTTCTGCTGAAATCTTGATCCGCCCAGCTGTTGGAAGTATATATGTTTACCCAGTGGGATATCCTGCATCCTTTTCCTATTTTAACTTTACATCCTCGAGCAGACTGGATCGTAGAGTATCTGCCGATATAACTTCTTTCACCTGCCTCAATCTCCCCCCCCCCCGTAAAAAATTATGCCTTTGCCATTAAATCTAAATGAGGAATGAACGTCGTATAACTCTCGATACTGTCGATAAATCATCGCCCAATAAACGCTTTCTGCTTTATTGAAAAGTTTAATAACAAGCTTTCCCAATAATCGTATAATTGAGCCCTTCATGCCAATGCTTACCCCTGCGAACCCCTGCTTAGCTTACTTAAATATTTAGCTCCCAACTTAAAATCAATAAATTTATCTCCTGTTGCCCAAAAATTCACACAGTTTCCACGGCATAGGATAAACCTTTGCCGATAAAACCCATGTGCCTATAAACGAGAGGAAGAAAGAAACAGTCATGGCCTGAGCAGCCCCAACCGCTCCATTGAGCCTAATGAAAAGATAACTCAAAACCAAATTAGCCGCTGCCGTAATAAACGTGACCCACGCTAGAATGTACGTCTTTTCCGCATAAAAAATATATCCCACCACCATTTTGTACATGCCGTTGAAGGCGTATCCCAGTGCAATCCATACGATAAACGCTACTGAGCCCGCAAACTCCTTGCCCACCCAAAACCTTAAAAACCAGGGAGCTGAAACAGATAACAACAAGGCTACTGCTAGCAATCCTAAAAAATAGGCATAAGTCACCTTTACCAGTCTAACCTTTTCCTCCTGCCCACCTCGCTTTAACCGGTCAAAAAGCCACGGTGCCCAAGCCTGGTTGACAGAGTTTTCTAAAAGACCAATGATCGCTCCTACCTGGTACCCCACTGTATACAACCCCGTTTCCGCAATGCCTACCATATTTGCAACCAGCACTCGGCCCGTCATGGTAAGCAAAAAGCCCCCCAATGCATGCGGTACCAGCGGAGCTCCAAACTTAAAAGCATGAACCAGATACTCTCTGTTATAGCGCAGCTTCACCCAATTGCCGTTGATCAAAATAACCAAAGAAATGGCTGCAAATATAACTGTCGCCAGAACTTGCCCTTCTACCCTGCCCTGCCACCCTTGCTTAAAAACCACTACCAAAAGTATTGAAAACACAGCATTAGCAAGAGTGTTAGCTATCTGAAAAGCCCCGTATGCTGAGGCTTTAAACTGCATTCGCCACAAAACTAAAACAATATTTATGACAAACTGGCACACAGAAACTGCAACTACTGCCCACAGCCAAGTTTGGGGAAAATAACTGAGCCGGCTGACGGTTTCTTTCCCTAGCCATAGGGCAGCCGCAACTAAGCTAGAACTTGCCGTTAACAGAACCAAGCAATTTCCTATATACTCCGGCAGATCTATGTAATCTCTTCTCACATACTGCCGCGATACTGCGCCATGCACATTAAGACCCGTAAAAGGGCTAACTAACCCTACTAAAACTCCGAACATCGCGACAATTCCATAATCGGCCGGTGTAAGGTAGCGGGTAAGGACCGGCATTAAGAAAAAAGGGATTGCAGAATTAATAATGTTAGCAAACACGTATATGCTAGCAGTTTTAATCAGAGTAAAACCTGCTACGCCTCTTGCCCGGCCAGTAATCCAATTTATTGCATGCAATACTTTAAAGTACTCTCCTCTCACAAGATTATTACGAAAGAAAATGCTTCAGAATGCTGTCAGCCTCAATTTTCCCCAAAGAAGCAAATTGCAAATTTCCTTTTTTCCTTAGAAAAGCGTGAATGGCTTCTATCAATTCATCTTCATTGGAAGCAAAACAAGCAGTGCCCCGTTTAATCTGTTTTTCGTAATAAATGGCTCCTGTGGGATGTATAACAATCGAAGGCACCCCGAAACACTCCGCTTCAAGTACTACCGATGAAAACAGGGTAACATGTATATCAATATGATTTAACCAGGCCAATAAGGGCAAGTCGCTTGCCTGATCAATCTCGTACTTGGAAGGATCGCATCTAGAAAACAAATCTTTAATAAACCGGCGCATCTGCATCATGCCGGGATGCAATCGAATCCACCAGCGCCAATTAGCAGGAGACAGCTCTATAGCCCTAAATAACCACTCTGGAGGCTCAAAATTAGTTTGTAAGGTGAATAAGATATTAACCGCCTTTTTGGGAACAAGTCCGTTAATACGTTCACGGTAAACCCTAACAAAATCGGCTGTTCCTTCCTTCCACAGCTCTAACCACCAATTGCCGCCTACTATGGTTTTATGCGGGGTTCCTTCTGCCCACTCATTAATTACCTTGGCTTCTTCTTTACCCCACACCCAGAAATAATCCGGCAGCAAATCATACCCTTCCGGAGGAACCCGCACCCAGCGGCCATAGGCAACATGGGCTTCGTGCTGGACCCCGTGCTGGACATCTACCACCGGTATGCCACGCCGTTTACCCGCAAGACAAAGTGCCATCCCGACATAATCGTAATAACATACCACGAAAACTACCTTAGGTTTATTAATTGTGAGCAACCTGCCAAAGTAATCCGCAAGTTTTTTTATAAACTCAATCTCGAAAAAAAGTCTCTTTTCATCAATAAAGCTTTCAAATCCTTCTGTTGCCAAGAACCTTTTGAAATTTTCCCATTGCGGTAAAATTAAGTTTTTCGGGGCACCTTTTTTGCTATTTAAAAACGCTTTCACCTTCAAAAAATCAATTCGCGGTTGAAGAAAAAAGGATGAATGATAGCGTGGGTATCTGAAAAAATAGTTGTGACATTCATACACCATGCACTTTATTTTCAATTCTTGAACTCTGTCAATAATCGGCCCGCATATCCTATTGTACCAAACGTCTCCTATCTTTATCAGATCTGCCGTGTCCGTAAAAAACACTGCATCGTAGAAAGACCAAGGGTTTGCATTGAGTTTTTTGTCCTTAGTGACAGCCCTATAGC
>CAZLAK010000027.1:0-21257 GCA_964557545.1 uncultured Pelotomaculum sp. | reverse complement strand
ATATAAAGCAACATGCTCTCAGCAGGAAGGTGGACAATTTGGAGTTAAATCAATGCATCAATTTTTTGCTAACAAAAGCCCAACAAACAGTCCTTCAATATTTTAGGGCGAGGCTTGCTGTGTTTGATATTACACCAGTACAGTACGGCATTCTAAACTGCTTGTGGTCTGAAGAAAGCCAGACTCCTACCCAAATAGCGCAAAAGCTTTGCCTGGACGGCTCCACTATAACGGGCATTCTCGACCGGATGGAGGCCAAGGGGCTTTTAGTAAGAACACCAGACCCCGAAGACAGGAGAGCCATCAGGGTGGTATTAACAGAAAGAGGGCTTCAGTTAATGGAGCCCCTTAATGAGGTTATTTCATCTACTAACAAAGATGTCTTAAAAATCTTTACCGAGGAGGAGCAAGCCCTGCTTAAGAATTTCTTGGAAAGAATTTCTCAAAACAAGTTTGCTCCGCCATCTAGCAGCCACATACACAATCACGTACACAATAATAACAGAAACAGTTCTCGCAACAGCATCTAAAACATCCGGAGAATTTTTTGAACCCATAAGGGTTTCTTTTTGCCAGGTTCATTAAATTTAAACGCCTAAGGCAGCTATTTTCTACCCGTACCTGAAGCTGACACCAAAGCCGCCCCTGGGGTAGCCCCAAGTTAAAGCACCTTCCACAGGGCAGACAACCCTGCAGGTACCGCATTCCAGGCAGCCGGCGTAATCAAAGCTCAGTTCGCCGCCCTCCTTGACCGTGTACAGTCCTGCCGGGCAGGCAAAGGTGCAGGGTTTGCCGGTACAGGAGGCGCAGTTTTCCTTATTTAAAGTAATATGGGCTTCATCTCCGTCAACATTGAACTTGTTTACCGCTAAAAGTTGTTCTATGCTAAGCCGTTTCACAGGACTCGCATTCCTTTCCAGCCGTCGCCAACCAGTTGGGTCAGCCTAACTTTGCTCTCTTTAAGCTGGTTCAACAGCTTCCCTATAAGGTGCACCGGCGATGCCCCGTCAACAGTGAACATTTTGCTTAACAGGCTGCAGGCTAGTTCCGGGTAAGCTTTAAACAAGCGCTGGTTCTTCATAAAGTGCGGTGCGTTGCGGTAAAACTCCAGGTCTTTTAACACAAAGCTCTCTTTGAGCAGTTGGAGGTATACGCTTAACCCCTGTCTTGTGAAGTCCCTGTTTTTTCTGGCTTCCAGCACTGTTTTGGCGGCTGCTTCGCCTGAGGCTATGGCGAAGTCCATGCCGCGCACAGTATAACCCAGGTTGAGCACGAACCCGGCTGCATCGCCTGCTACCAGGATGCCGTCGCCGAACAGCTGGGGCATCATGTAAATTCCGGCTTCTGGCACCAAATGGGCGGAGTACTCTACTACTTCTCCGCCTTCGACGAGGGGCTGAATGTGGGGGTTTAGTTTGAAGTCTTCTATCAGGTCAGTTACTTTGTAATGAGTTTTTTGCAGCTCTTCTGCTTTTATTACTAGCCCTAAGGAAATTGTGCTTTTGTTGGTGTAGATAAACCCGCCGCCTTGCATGCCTTTTGTGCAGTCGCCTACGAACAGCTGGGCTGCACCGCAGTGGCTGTCTACTTGAAACCGCTGGCCGATGTTTTCTGGAGGCAGCTTGATTACTTGTTTCACCCCAGTGGCTACCTGGCCGGGGGAGAACATCCTGGCGAGGCCTGCTTTCTGAGCTATCAGTGAGTTTGCACCGTCTGCTGCTATTACTACATCGGCGAGCACCTCGTCTTCACCGGCTCTTATGCCTACCACGCGGCCCTTGTCGATTAGCACGTCATCTACACGGACGCCGCAGGCAAGCACAGCACCTGCTTCTTCGGCCTTGGCAGCCAGCCAGGCGTCAAACTCGGAACGCAGCAGTGTGAAGGAATGGTAGGGTGGCTTAGTCCAGCTTAAGTCCTGTATGCTCAGGGACACGCTCTGGCCCTGATTCATGAAAGTAATGATCTCTTTAACTACTACCCTTTCTACGGGGGCTTCTTCCCAAAAACCCGGAAAGATCCTATTCAGGGCGTGGCTGTACATCCGCCCGCCGGACATATTTTTAGATCCGGGAGATGTTCCTCTTTCGAGCAGGAGAACTTCGAGGCCTTCCCTGGCCAGAGTGTAGGCGGCTGTACTGCCTGCCGGCCCGGCGCCTATTACTATGGCTGCAAATTTTTCTTCCATAATTGTGAACCCCACGTGTTTTATTTGTTTAGAGCTGCTCTCAGTTCTTTTATCAGCTTGGGCACAACGTCATACAGGTCGCCGATTATGCCGTAGTCTGCGGCTTCAAATATGGGGGCATTTTCGTCGCAGTTGATGGCGAATACTGTTTTGCTGTCGCGCATGCCGGTTATGTGCTGGATCTGGCCGGATACTCCAATCCCGATATAAAGGCTGGGTTTGACTTTCTTGCCCGATATGCCAATGTATACGTCTTCGGGCAGCCACCGCAGCTCTTCAGCTACGGGCCGGGAGCAGCCGACTGCGCCGCCTAATAGATCGGCTAGTTCATATGCCATTTTTATGTCCTCTTTCTTTTTTAGGCCGCGCCCGACGCAGACCACCACCTTAGCTTCGGTTATATCTACTGCTTCTTTTGCTTTGGGTGTCTTGCTTACTATGATTACAGGGCTGGGCTGGCCACCCCTCAGCTGGATGATTTCTCCTTGCCTGCCTTCTTGCACCGGGCTGGGCTCGAAGGTCCGGGGGGGCACAGTAGCTATCTGGGGCCGGCTGGTGCATACTACTGTCTGCACGGCCGCGCCGCCGTAGATCATGCGTTCCATGACCAGCTGTTTGGTTTCTTTATCCAGCTTAAGGCCGGTGCATCCGCTGCACAGGCCGGTGTCAAGGGCGGCAGCTATGCGGGCAGCTATCTCTTTGCCGCGCTGTGTGCCGCTTATTAGAAAGATGTCGGGACTGCCGCTGCGGGCGGCTTCTATTATTACTGGCACGTATGCTTCTAAGGGCTGACTGTCTTCCAGGGGCGGCAGCAAATAAATTTGGTCTGCCCCGTGACTGATGTATTCTCCGGCAAGTTCTCGGCTGGCCGAGAAGGCGGCTACTTTGGCTCCTTCCAGTTCGCCTGCCAAGCCAATAGCGGCGCTTAAAAGCTCCAGAGTCTGCTCGCGGTTCTCTGCAAATATCCATATGCCTGTCATTTTTGTGACCACCCTTTAAACTATTGCTCCTTCTTTTAACAGTGCGTCTGCAAATGCCTTGATATCGGCTGCGCTCGCGCTGTATTTCAACTGCCGCCGCTTCACAGCGGCTCCTACTATGCTGAGAGTCTTTAGCTTGGGTTCATACCCTTGCCCGAGTTCGCTCTTTTTAATCTCTTCTACGGGTTTCTTGGCCGCACCGAGGACTTGTTTTAGGCTGGGGATCCTGGGAGTGTTGATGTCAGGCAGGACTGTTATGAGTAGAGGCAGCTCTACGGATACTGTTTCTAAGCCGTCGTCGAGCTTGCGCTGGGCTATGACTTTCTTGCTGCCTTCGACAATGGTTATTTTGTTGACGTAGGTGGCGCATGGTATGCCTAGCCGCTGGGCTAAAGCCGGCCCTACTTGCTGAGCGTACAGGTCGCTTGAGCCTTCGCCGCAGATGATGAGGTCGTAATCACCTTTTGCTTTTATGACTTGGGCCAATATGGCGGCGGTCTGGGAAGGATCAAGCTCGACAAAGTCTGAATCGTTAATAAACCAGGCTTTATCTGGCCCGCGGGATAAGGCGTCTTTTAAACTTTGCCTGGCCCAAGGCGGCCCTACGGTCACAGCCACTACGCTCCCGCCGTGCGTTTCCTTTAAGCGTACGGCTTCTTCTATGGCGTTGCGGTCATAATCGCTGATCTTGTAGCCAACCCGGTCTTTAATCAGCTCACGGGTTTTCTGATCTACTTTGATATCTGCTTCGTCTATGACCCACTTATAACAAGCTATGATTTTGAGCATACGCCGTCGCCCCTTGTTTTTATGCTTTTAGCCAGTTTTCACAAAGAGAGCCCTTTGTTTGTCTAACGCAGCAAGTCCCTGGATATGACCATCCGCATGACTTCAGATGTTCCTTCGTAGATCTCGGTTATCTTGGCGTCACGGTACAGGCGCTCGACTTTGTGTCCTTTAATGTACCCTATGCCGCCGTGTATTTGCACTGCCCTGTTGGTATGCCGGGCTGCGGTTTCGGAGGCGAACAATTTGGCCATAGCTGCTTCCTTACTGTAAGGCAACCCCTGGTCATAGCGCCAGGCGGCGTAGTAGGTCAAAAGCCTGGCGGCTTCTACTTCTGTGGCCATGTTGGCAATCATCCACTGGATGGCCTGGAAGGAACTGATGGGTTTGCCGAACTGCACTCTTTCTTTAGAGTACTTGATGGATTCGTCTAAGGCGGCCTGGGCTATGCCCACCGCCTGGGCGGCTATGCCAATCCTGCCGCCGTCTAGGGTCATCATGGCTATCTTAAAACCTTCACCTTCTTTGCCTAACAGGTTCTCTTTGGGTATGCGGCAGTCTTTTAACACTACTTCTGCTGTAAGTGAACCCCGTATACCCATTTTGTTAAGATGTTCACCCACTTTAAGCCCGGGGTTGCCGCCAGGGACAATAAAAGCGCTTAAACCTCTTGTACCTTTACTCTTGTCAGTCATGGCAAAAATGATGAATACGCCGGCAACAGGAGAGTTGGAAATAAACATCTTGGTGCCGTTTAGCACGTACTCGTCTCCATCAAGCACGGCGGTGGTGCTGATTGCCCCTGCGTCAGTGCCAGCGCCGGGCTCAGTCAGGGCGAATGACCCCAGTATCTCGCCTTTGCACAAGGGTACCAGCCATTTTTGTTTCTGCTCTTCAGTGCCGAATTTGTATATGGGATAGCTGGCTAACGAGGTGTGGCACTCCAGGGTAAACCCAGTGGTGGCGCAGGCACGGGATAATTCTTCTACTACAATGATGTAGGTCAAATAATCTGACCCGGCACCGCCGTATTCTACGGGATAAGGTATGCCGGTCCACTCTTGTTCGGCTAACTTCTTGATGTTCTCCATGGGAAAGTATGCTTCCTGGTCTACTTTATCGGCTATAGGCTCTACGTATTTCTGGCAAAATTCTCTTACGTTGGCGCGCACTATTTCTTGCTCTTCGGTTAGCCTAAAATTCATATTACTCACCACCTTAAATTTTGTTTTCTGAGCTTTCCGTCCATGCCGGTGCTTTTAGCAGCAGGCAATGACTTTTAAATCCCTATTTTTAGTTCAAATTTTAAATACACACAATATACTTTGTCAACAAATTTTTTGCTAACAAACTATTAGTACAAAGGCTGGGTGTCCCCTCCCTTGGGGTTTGGTTGTTGACAAGAAAGGGTGCAGCCAATATAATTCTTCATAAAGCAAAGCGCCCAAAGACGGTGAAGGGGAAGATTAGGTGCGCTTTTCCTTAAAAGAGAGAAGGTGCCGCGGGCTGAGAGCACCTTTAAGGTTCAGGCGTTTTCCGAAAACCGCCCCGGAGTCGCAGGCTGAAACCTAAAAAGTAGGCCGTGCCGGCAGCAGCCGTTAACCTGTTGTTTGAGTGAAGGGGGTTATTTTTTATGCCCCCCTTAAGCAGGGTGGAACCGCGGGTTTGGGCCCGTCCCTGGGTAGGGGACCGGGCTTTATGTTTTTTGCCGGCGCGTGCAGGCATTAAATTTGCAGGGTATGTCAAAGGAGTGTTTTACAGTGAGTGATAAAATGGCAGAGGTTACTTTCCCAGACGGTGCGGTCCGGGAGTACCCTTTGGGAACCACACTGGCGGAAGTGGCGCAGAGCATCGGGCCGCGCCTTTATAAAGATGCCCTGGCGGCCAGTTTAGACGGGCAGGTGGTTGACCTTTCTGTTCGTCTTGCGGGCCCAGCCAAGGTTCGCTTTTTAACTTTTGAAGATGAAGAGGGCGCGCAGGTGTACCGGCACAGCACCGCCCACATACTGGCCCAGGCGGTGATGCGGCTTTACCCCCAGGCCAAGCTGGCCATCGGCCCGGCCATTGCCGAAGGTTTTTACTACGATTTTGATGTGCCGCAGCCTTTTTCACCGGATGACCTGGTAAAAATAGAAGAAGAGATGCAAAGGATTATAAAGGCCGACCTCCCTATTGAGCGCATAGAAGTTTCCCGAGCCGAGGCATTAGATTTATTTAAAAACGCCGGCCAGAGTTACAAGGTCGAATTGGTTGAGGAGCTGCCGCCGGATGTAACTATCTCCTGTTACCGCCAGGGAGAGTTTATAGACCTTTGCGCCGGCCCCCACGTCCCTTCAACCGGCCGGATTGCCTGCGTGAAGCTTTTGAGCGTGGCGGGGGCCTACTGGCGCGGCAGCGAGAAAAACAAAATGCTGCAGCGCATCTACGGGACTTCCTTTCCCAAAAAGTCGATGCTGGACGATTACCTGGCCAGGATGGAAGAGGCCAAGAAAAGGGATCACCGCAAGCTGGGGGCTGAGCTGGACCTGTTCAGCATCCAGGAAGAGGGGCCCGGCTTTCCCTTTTTCCACCCCAAAGGGATGGTGCTGCGCAACGAACTGGAAGCTTTCTGGCGGGAAGAGCACAAAAAGCGCGGCTATAAAGAAATCCGCACACCTATTATTTTAAACCGCTCTCTTTGGGAAAGGTCCGGCCACTGGGATCACTACCGGGAAAACATGTACTTTACCCGCATAGATGATGTGGATTTTGCCGTTAAACCCATGAACTGCCCGGGAAGCATTCTTATTTACAAGAGCAAACTGCACAGCTACCGGGATCTGCCCGTCAGGCTGGCCGAGTTGGGCCTTGTGCACAGGCACGAACTGTCGGGCGTGCTGCACGGCTTGATGCGCGTCCGCTGTTTTACCCAGGACGACGCCCACATTTTTATGCTCCCCTCCCAGGTAAAAGAAGAAATTATCGGCGTTATCGATTTGGTGGACGATTTTTACCGGGTCTTTGGCTTTCCCTACCGGGTGGAGCTGTCCACCAAGCCGGAAAAAGCTATGGGTTCAGATGAAATCTGGGAACTGGCCACAAATGCCCTCAAAGAAGCCCTGGAAGAAAAAGGCATTGATTACCGGATTAACGAGGGCGACGGGGCCTTTTACGGGCCCAAAATAGACTTTCACCTGCAGGACTGCCTCGGCCGCACGTGGCAGTGCGGCACCATACAGCTGGACTTTTTGATGCCCGAAAAATTTGACTTAACTTACATCGGCGAGGACGGCCAAAAACACCGGCCGGTAATGCTCCACCGGGTCGTATTCGGCAGCATCGAGAGATTTATCGGCATACTGACCGAACACTTTGCGGGCGCCTTTCCGGCGTGGCTGGCACCCGTGCAGGTGAGGGTGCTGCCCATTACCGACCGCCACCACGCCTATTCCCGGCTGGTGGCCGAAACATTGGAACAGGAAGGCGTGCGGGTAGAGCTGGACGCGCGCAACGAAAAAGTGGGCTACAAGATTCGGGAAGCTCAAGCTCAGAAGGTGCCTTACATGCTGGTAGTGGGAGACAGAGAAGCGGAGAGCGGAAGTGTGGCGGTGCGCCACCGCCAAAGAGGAGACCTCGGCTCCATGCCGCTGGAGTCCTTTTTGGAAATGTTAATAAAAGAGATAAAAACCAAGGCCTGATAAAAAAATAATTGCGGCGCCGGCCTTACATTTATTGACACAGTTTTATGCCTTATGCTATAATGACGCAAGCAAATTAGAGAAAGGCGCTCCAAGCAGAAGCTGCCCGCTTCTCACCTTACGGCGCCCGCCTGCAGGGCTGCCAGTAGGGTTTAGCGTGAAGGTAGATGTCCTGTTGCCAAAAAGCGGGTGGTAAGTCCCGCTTTTTTATGTTATTTTTATGTTTCTTAAAATTTTAGGAGGTGGACCCGCTATCACAAGGGACTTCCGCATCAACGAAGAGATCAGGGCAAAAGAAGTACGCGTTATCGATGTGGACGGAAGCCAGATAGGCATAATGTCCGTAAGAGAAGCCCTGCAACTGGCCGATGAAAGGCAGCTTGACCTGGTGGAAATAGCGCCTACGGCTAAGCCTCCCGTATGTAAAATGATGGATTACGGGAAATATAAGTACGAGCAGAGTAAAAGGGAAAAAGAGGCCAGAAAAAAACAAAGGATTGTCAATATCAAAGAAGTCAAGCTGCGGCCTAATATCGAGGACCACGACTTCGAAGTAAAAGCCCGCAATGCGGTAAGGTTTTTAAAGGACGGGGACAAAGTAAAGGCCACGATAGTTTTTCGCGGGCGCGAAATAATGCACACCCAGCTGGGTCACCAGCTTTTAAAGAGACTGGCCGAATACGTCAAGGACTTTTCGGTGGTAGAAAAACAACCCAAGTTGGAAGGCAAAAATATGATCATGATTCTGGCGCCGAAGCAAGACAGCTAGGAAGGAGATGTGTAGTCAATGCCCAAAATTAAGACCCACCGCGGGGCCGCTAAGAGATTTAAGAAAACGGCCAGCGGCAAGTTTAAGGCTAAGCACGCTTATCACAGCCACCTTTTAGGGAAGAAGTCGTCCAAGCGCAAGCGCTCCCTGCGCCGCCCGGCTGTACTGGGTACGGCCGATGCCAAGCGCTTGCGGAGGCTTTTGCCTTAAGTTAGCAGTTACCGAATTTTAAGGAGGGAATGCTATGCCGCGCGTTAAACACAGCGTTGTATCACGCAGAAGACATAAAAAAGTTTTAAAGCTGGCCAAAGGTTACCGGGGGGCTAAGAGCAAGCTCTACCGTGTGGCCAACGAGCAGGTCATGAAGTCCTTGATGTACGCTTACCGTGACCGCCGGAGCAGAAAGCGTGATTTCCGCAAACTCTGGATAGCCAGGATAAACGCCGCGGCCAGGATGAACGGTATGTCCTACAGCCGCTTTATCAACGGTTTAAAGCGGGCAGGGGTGGAAATCAACCGCAAAATGCTGGCCGATATGGCTGTTAACGACGCCGCTGCTTTTGGCAAGCTAGTAGAATTAGCCAAAGCAAAACTTTAACTTTAGGGGAGCAGGCAAGGCGAGATTTGGGCATGACCGCGTGAGGTCATGCTTTTTTAAGTTTCAATTATTATTTTTATATTATTTTTACACGGAGGCAGATGGGCTTTATTATGAAGCAGTTTGCAGTAATCGGTCTGGGAAGGTTTGGCAGGAGCGTGGCCCTCACTTTGGCCAAAATGGGCTACGATGTGCTGGCCGTAGATTGCAGCGAAGAGAAGGTCAACAGTATAATTGAGCACGTTACCCACGCCGTGCAGGCCGACGCCAGGGACGAGCAGGCATTGAAATCGCTGGGCATACGCAACTTCGACGTGGCCATTGTGGCCATCGGCCACGACATCCAGTCCAATATTTTAGTTACGGTTATGCTCAAAGAAATGGGAGTAAAGAAAGTGGTGGCCAAAGCGGTTTCTGAGCTGCACGGCAAGGTGCTGGAGAAAGTCGGCGCCGATAAGGTCGTTTTTCCGGAGAGGGACATGGGTGTGAGAGTGGCCCACGCCCTGGTTTCGAAAAATATCGTCGACCAAATCAACATATCACCCGATTACAGCATTATAGAGCTCGTTGCTCCCGATGAGTTTGTGGGCAAGACACTGGCCGAAGGGGCTATCAGAGTCAAGCACGGCGTGACTGTGCTGGCCATCCGCCGGGGGGATGAGATTATCATCTCGCCGGGGGCCAAGCACCGGATTGAAGCAGGTGACGTGCTGGTGGTAGTCGGGCGCAATGATAAGTTAAGAAGCTTGGAGGAGATGTAGGGATTAGTGGGGGACGGCAGGACTTCACGGCTCAAATATTGGCGGCGCCTTGCGTCCAGGCGCTTTAGAGATAAGGAAAAGGTTTTTTTGGTGGAAGGTGTGCGCTCGGTGGAGGAAGCGTTTGCTTCCGGCTGGCGCGTGGAAGAAGTGATCTACTGTCCTTCCCTGTTAAAGGGCGAGCGAGCCCAAAAGCTCGTAGAGCGGGCAGCAGGGGAGGGTTTGCTGGTCGAAGCCGGTGAACGTGACTTTTTAGAGATGGCCGGCACAGTAACCCCGCAAGGAGTTTTAGCCCTGGTCAGGCGCAGGGATTTTACCCTGGCAGATGTCGGGCGCGCCCCCTGTCCTGCCCTCCTCGTGGTGGTGGACGGTGTTCAGGACCCGGGCAACCTGGGGACGATTATCCGCTCGGCAGACGCGGCCGGGGCGGGCGGCGTCCTTATTTTAAAAGGGACGGCTGACGCTTTTAATCCCAAAACTTTGAGGGCCACAATGGGCTCTATTTTTCACCTGCCGGTCATTCAGGACCTCCTGCCCGGTGAGGTCATAGATTTTCTTGCCGGCATGGGGGTTAAAATTTTGGCCGGCGTGCCGGAAGGCGGGAAGAACTTATGGGAGTGCGATTTAAGGGGGCCCTGTGCCGTAGCCGTCGGCAGTGAGGCCAGCGGGATATCAGGTGAGATTATGGCCGGGGCTGATGAGGCGGTCTCCATACCCATGCCCGGCGGGGCCGAATCGCTTAACGCGGCTGTATCGGCCGCCATCATCCTGTACGAGGCGGTGCGCCAGCGCTGGGCGCGCGGGATTTAAGCTTTTCTTTGCGCCTTTTTGCGGGACACAGGGGTGCCCGATTTTTCAGTAAACTTTCTTGTAAACGATTTTTTTATATGATATAATCAACTCGAAAAGGTCCCAAAAAAATTGAGGAAAGGTTGTGGTTAAATGCTTTTAACCGCCGAATTTTTTTGGAGGCTGTTTGAAGCAACCGGCTCAATTAGGGCCTATATTTTATACAGGAGATTAGCCGTTCACTAGGGGGAATAAATAAATCAAGTAGGTTTTTATATAAAATTTATATAAAACTTGAAAATAAGGTGGTTTTACATAAATTTTTCAAAAACTTAAAGATTAAAGAGAAGGCCAAAGGTAATGAAGGGGAAGAGTAGGCAGGCGGTATTCTCCAGGGAGGGGGGGCCGCGGCAAGACTGGAAGCTCTCCTAGAATGATGCTTGCTGAAGTTCGCCCCGGAGCTGCAGCTGAAAGCGCGGCGAGTAGGCTTAAAGCCGGTGCCCCGCCGTTACCGGGGGAAGCGGTGCGGTTTGCCTGCAAACCTGCACGAATGCTGTGGTTTATGCGCGTGAGGTATAAACTAGAGGGTGGTATGCGGAAAGAAAAAGTCCGTCCCTGTAGAGGGGCGGTTTTTTATTGAACTGGGGGGTTAACCGATGGAAGAAAAGATTAAAAAAATGGAGGAAGACGCCATGTCAGCTTTGAGTGCGGCTTCCTCGCTGGAAGAAATCAACGAAATCAGGGTGAAGTACCTGGGCAAAAAAGGCGAGCTTACCCAGATCTTGCGCAGCATGGGCTCGGTGAGCGAGGATGAGCGGCCCCGCCTGGGCCGGCTGGCCAACGAAGTGCGGCAGGCCATTGAGAAAAAAATCGCCGAGTGCTCTTTAGCGCTCAAAGAGAAAATTAAAAGAGAAAAGATAGAGCAGGAGCGCATAGACGTGACCCTGCCCGGTGTCCCGGTAGCGTTTGGCGGCGTGCACCCGCTCAACATTGTCTTAGAAGAGATCCAGCGCATATTTTTGGGTATGGGGTACGAAATCGCCGACGGGCCGGAAGTAGAGAGCGATTACTACAATTTTGAAGCCCTCAACTTGCCCAAGGACCACCCGGCCAGGGACATGCAGGACACCTTTTTTATCTGGGAAGAGGTGCTACTGCGCACCCACACCTCGCCGGTGCAGGTGCGCTACATGGAGAAAAAAGCGCCGGAGCTGCCGGTGAAAATTATTGTACCCGGCAAGGTTTACCGGCGGGACGACGACGCCACCCACTCGCCCATGTTCCACCAGGTGGAGGGGCTGGCCGTGGACAGGCGGATAACTTTCAGCGACTTAAAGGGCACCCTCGACCTGTTTGCCCGGGAGATGTTCGGTCCCCAAACCAAGACACGCTTTAGGCCGAGCTACTTTCCCTTTACCGAGCCGAGCGCCGAGGTGGACATCTCCTGCGTGATGTGCGGCGGCAGCGGCTGCCGGGTGTGTTCCTACACGGGGTGGATGGAGATCCTGGGTTGCGGCATGGTGCACCCGCGCGTGCTGGAGGTATCCGGGTACAATTCCGAAGAGGTTACAGGCTTTGCTTTCGGCATGGGAGTGGAGCGGATAGCCATGCTCAAGTTCGGCATTGACGACTTAAGGCTGTTGTTCGATAACGACTTGCGCTTTCTGCGGCAGTTTTAAAACCGGCTTCACAGTAAGGTTCAAATTAAGCTCAAATAATTATGCTCAAATATAGACGCCGTTTATACAACACACAAGGGGGCTTTTAGCGTATGCGCGTTTCCTTTAACTGGCTGAAAGAATTTGTAGATATCGACATTGACCCGTTTGAGTTGGCCGAAAGGCTGACTCTGGCCGGCATAGCCGTGGAGAGGGTAATCGAACTGGGCAAAGGTATAGAACGGGTGGTTACGGGGCGCATTGAAGATCTGGCCCCGCACCCCAATGCCGGCCGGCTGCAGGTGGCTTTGGTCAACGTGGGAACGGAAAAACTGCAGGTGGTTACTGCCGCTGCCAATATAAGACAGGGCGATGTGGTGCCCGTAGCTTTGGAGGGGGCCAAACTGGTCAGCGGTCTTACCATCAAGCGGGCAAAGCTAAGGGGCGTTGAGTCCAGGGGAATGATGTGTTCCGGCCAGGAGCTGGGGCTTGACCCCAAGACCATGCCGCCCGAAGAAGCCCACGGCATCATGATTCTGCCGCCGGGCACGCCGCTTGGCAAAGACGCCAAAGAAGTGCTCGGCCTGAACGACTTTGTCTTGGAGCTCGACCTGACGCCCAACCGCGGCGACTGCCTTTGTGTTTACGGCGTGGCCAGGGAAGTGGCCGCCCTGCTGGATAAGCCCTTAAAGCCCGTAACACCGGCCTACCCCGAGCTGCCCGAGAGCATTGAGGGCCGGGTGCGGGTGGACATCGAGGCAGAAGACCTTTGCGGGCGGTTTGTCGGGCGGCTGGTGAAAAACGTGCGGGTCGGGCGCTCGCCCCTTTGGATGCAGCAGCGGCTGCGCTCGGCGGGGGTAAGGCCGATAAGCAATATTGTCGATGTTACGAATTACGTTATGCTCGAACTGGGCCAGCCCATGCACGCTTTTGATTACGACCTGCTTGCGGACGGGCACATTATCGTACGGCGGGCCCGGCCGGGAGAAAAGATCGTGACTTTGGACGGTGCCGAGCGCAGTCTTTTGCCGGACATGCTGCTGATCACCGACCCTTCCGGCCCCGTGGCCGTGGCCGGCGTGATGGGCGGCCTTAACACCGAGGTGACGGATAAAACGGTAAACGTGCTCTTAGAGGCGGCTTACTTTAACCCGGTCAGCATCCGCAAGACTTCCAAGGCCTTGGGCTTAAGGTCGGAGGCGTCGCTGCGCTTTGAAAAGGGCATTGACATCGGGGGCTGCGACAGGGCTTCCGCCAGGGCGGCCCAGCTGATCGCGGAAATAGGAGCCGGCGACATTGTGGCCGGAAAGGTGGACAACTACCCAAAACCGGCGGCCGAAAAGAAGATTGTCCTGCGCCCGGCCAGGGTGTCTTATCTGTTGGGCGTGGATATCCCCCGGCAAGAAGCCGCCCAAATTCTTAAAAGACTTCACTTCGGCGTCCAGGAGGCAGGCGAGGGGCTTTTGGTGAGCGTGCCCACCCACCGGCCAGACGTAACTATAGAGGTGGACCTCATCGAGGAAATCGCCAGGCTGTACGGTTACGGCCGGGTGCCGGGCACCCTGCCGTACGGTGCAACCACCTGCGGGCTGATGTCCAGAGAACAGTCCCTGGTGTCCCTGATCCGCCGGGTGCTGTCTTCTACCGGTCTAAATGAAGTGGTCACCTACAGCTTTACCAGCACCCGCATTTTCGATAAATTCGGGCTGCCGCAAGACAGCCCTTTGCGGTGCGCCCTTAAAATCCGAAACCCTTTGAGCGAGGAGCATTCCATTATGCGCACTCTGCTCCTGCCCGGCCTTTTGGAAGTGCTGGCCAGAAATTACAGCCGAAGCCGGCTAAAAGACGGCGCAGTTTTTGAAATGGGCAGGGTTTTTTACCCGCGCGGCGAAGGTATGCTGCCCGAAGAGCGCCCCAAACTGGCGGCGGCGGCAATGGGCAGGACTCCCGGCGGCTGGAGCGGCAGCGGCAGGGAGATGGACTTTTTCTACTTAAAGGGTGTGCTGGAAAACCTTCTTAAGGCGCTTAAGTGCGGCCCGGCGGCTTTTGCTGCGGCTGCCGGCGAGGCGGGCTTCCACCCCGGGAGGTCGGCTTACATCGAGGTTTCCGGCGCTAGGATAGGCGTAATCGGCGAATTGCACCCCGATACGGCGGAGAGGTTTGAGCTGCCGGAAAAAGTGGCAGCCTGGGAAGTCGACCTTTCCCTGCTCCTTGAAGCCTCCGGGCGTCCCTTAGTTTACACTCCCCTGCCCAAATTCCCGGCGGTGGAGAGGGATATCGCCGTGGTAGTGAGCGAGGACGTGCCGGCGGCAGAGGTGGAGAAGTGTATTTGGGATGCCGGCGGGGAACTGCTGCGCAGTGTACAGCTGTTTGACGTCTACCGCGGGGAGCAGGTGCCGGCCGGCTGCAAGAGCCTGGCTTTTTCGCTGGTTTTTTACGCCGGTAACCGCACGCTGACCGACGAGGAGGCGGCCGCGGCGGTGGCGGCTGTGGAGAGAGAACTGGCCCGCCGCCACCAGGCGCGCTTGAGAAGCTAAAATATTTAACTAAATATTTAAAGAGATGCAAGAAAAAAGCTAGAGGGGCGGCATGCCCCTCTAGCACCAAAACACTGCTAAGTATTTTAGTTTTTGCCCGGCAGCTACTTTACCACCGGCTGGCGTAGCTTCTTTCGCCGTTTCTTTGGCTGTTTCTCTGCTGCTTTCTTGCCCTGCGGCAGTCCGGGCACCGGACGGGATCGTTTTCAAAGCCCTTTTCTTTGTAAAAGGCCTGTTCGCCTTCGGTAAAGAGGAACTCCGCGTTGCAATCCCTGCACGTGAGAACTTTGTCGGCCAACTAAAACACCTCCTTTAATCTGACCGGATATAATTGTTCCTAAAATCACCGCTCCGGCAAATTACAAGGAGGGTTGGTTTTGAGGAAAATTAATCCTTTTTTATATTTGGGCTTTACTCATTATAGCACGGTGTTTTCACGCGCACAACAGCAATTGCAATTATTTTTTATAAAGAAAATTCCTGGGTAAGCTTGCTGATGGCCCGCTTTTCAATGCGCGACACGTAAGAGCGGGAGATGCCCAGGCTTTTAGCGATTTCCCGCTGGGTTTTGCGCAGGCCGTCCACCAGCCCGAACCTCAGTTCCAGCACTCTCTTTTCCCGCTTGGTCAGGCGGCGCACTTTTTCTTTAAGCCGTCGCTGTTCAAAGTTGTTTTCTACTGTTTCGGATACGACATCGGGGTGGGTTCCCAGGATATCGATGAGCGTGATCTCGTTTCCTTCTTTGTCGACGCCGATGGGGTCATAGAGGGAGACTTCGGACTTGACTTTTTTTAAATGCCTTAAATGCATGAGAATTTCATTTTCAATGCAGCGCGAGGCATAAGTGGCCAGCCTCGTGCCCTTGCCGGGGTTAAAAGTGTTAATGGCCTTGATAAGGCCGATGGTGCCGATGGAAATCAAGTCGTCTATTTCTTCTCCCGTGCTGTCAAATTTTTTTACGATGTGGGCTACCAGGCGCAGGTTCCGTTCTACCAGTATTTGGCGCGCCCTTTCACTTCCCTGGCGCAGCTCGTCTAAGTAAAAAGCTTCTTCTTCTTCGGACAGCGGCTGGGGAAAGGTGTTGCTGGCAATGTAGGAAACGAGCAGCAAAATGCCGTTGACTAAAGAAACCAGGCTCAAAAGCCAAAGACCGGGCAGCACTGTGCGCATCCCTCCACAATTTTTGCGTGCATGCTATAAATATGACGCTGCCTGGTATTTTGGTGCACGTCCGGTTAAATAATTTTAAAGGGTTTTGGCCAAATTTGTTGAACGTTATTAACGTTATTTATTAAGCATGCATTTATTAAGTTGCCGGCTGGGCCTTTAAAATGGGGTGGGGGAATGGTTAAAGCATCCGGCGTCATTTTGGCCGGTGGGAAGAGCAGGCGCATGGGAGAGGACAAGGCGCTCCTGTCCATAGGGAAAGAGGAAATGATCGGCCGGGTGGCGCTGGTCTTAAAGCGTGTATTTCCCGAGGTGCTGGTTTGCGGCGGGTGCGAAAAGACCGGGAGCAGGCTGGGCCTTAGGGTGGTCCAAGATATAATAAAAGGCGGGGGGCCGCTTTGCGGCATTCACGCCGCCCTTCACAGCATTTCGCACGACAGGTGTCTGGTGGTGGCCTGCGATATGCCCTTTATCAGCGCGCCGATGGCCGCTTTCATGGTGGAGCAGTCGGCCGGTTACGACGTGGCGGTGCCCCGCCGCGGCGAGTTTCTAGAGCCGCTTTTTGCCGTCTACGCCAAGAGCTGCCTTCCCGCGGTGGAAGAGCAGCTTTCCGCCGGGTGCCGCAAAGTTACGGGTTTTTTCCCCAAGGTGCGGGTGAAGTTTTTGGACGAAGAGGAACTGAGAGCCTTTGCCGATCCAGAGGTGGCATTTTTCAATGTCAACACGCCGCGCGACTTGCAAAAGGCGCGTGAAATGACCAGGAGCGCCCTTTTGCCGGAAAGCGGGGGTGCCGGCACTTAATGAAGATTTTTTACCCGCGCCGCTACTTTAAGTCGTTTTCCGATATAGAGCCCGGGTTTTTGAAGTCTTTAGGGCTGAAAGCGGTTTTGGTGGACCTGGACAACACTATTGTCCGGCGCGACGAGGCACATTTTACGCCGCAGGCCAGGGAGTGGATTTTGTCCCTGTTAAGCGAGGGCTTTAGGGTAGCCATCATTTCCAACAATTCCCGGCGCAGGGTGGAGGATCTGGCCCGGCAGGCAGGGGTCCCGGCCGTTCACCGGGCGGTAAAGCCGCTGTCCGCGCCCTTTAAGAAGGCGCTGGCCCTGCTGGGCACTAAACCCCAAGAGACGGCCTTAGTGGGCGACCAGATTTTTACCGATATTTTGGGCGGCAACCTTGCCGGCCTGTACACCATCCTGGTTGAGCCGCTGCCGGGAAAGGAATTCTGGGGCACAAGGTTTATTAACCGCCCTTTAGAAAAGCTGGTGCTAGCCAAAATTAAAAAGAGCTGGAGGTAAAAAATGGAGCGGGCGATTAGCGGCAGCACGAAAGTCTTTGCCCTGATCGGCTGCCCGGTTTCCCACACGCTCTCCCCGGCCATGCATAACGCCGCCTTTGCGGCTTTGGGGCTGGACTGCGTGTACGTGGCTTTTGAGGTTAAACCGCAAGACCTGGCGGCGGCGCTGTCTTCTGTGCGCGCTTTGGGCCTGGCCGGGCTGAACGTGACCGTGCCGCACAAGGAAGCGGCGGTTCCCTTTATGGACGAACTGGACGCATCTGCCCTCCTCACAGGAGCGGTAAACACCGTGGTTAACCGGGGCGGGAAACTCTGCGGCTACAACACCGACGGAGAAGGTTTCTTGCGGGCGCTGGCCGAAGAGACGGGGTTTGGCGCTGCCGGCAAGACGGTGCTGGTGCTGGGGGCGGGCGGTGCGGCTAGGGCTGTGACGGTCAGCCTGGCCTTGGCCGGAGCCGTAAAATTCTACGTGGCCGGGCGGACGTACGAGAAGGCGCGCGCGCTTTGCCGCCTGCTGGAAGAAAAGGCCGGGGCAAAGGCCGAAGCCCTAGAGTGGCCAGAGCCGGGCCGGACCCTGCCGGACAGCGCGCTGGAGGGTGCCGATCTGGTGGTCCAGACGACGCCGCTCGGCATGGGGCAGTTAAAGGACGAGCTGCCCCCGCTGCCCTACCGCCGCCTGCGGCCGGGTCAGATAGCCTTTGATGCGGTCTACAACCCGCCGGTGACGCCCTTTTTGCGCGAGGCCAAAGCCCGCGGGGCCACCGCTGTGGGGGGCCTGGGCTTGCTGGTCCGCCAGGGGGCGCTGGCCTTTGAGCTGTGGACGGGTGCGGCCCCGCCGCTCAAAGTTATGGAGGAGGCGGCGCTCAGGGCGCTTTTTGCACAGAGCGGAAAGGTGGTGAAGAGCGGTGCTTAGGTTTTTGACGGCCGGGGAGTCTCACGGCCCGGCGCTGGTAGCCGTAGTAGAGGGGGTTCCCTCGGGGCTGCCGCTTGCGGAGGACTACATAACGGCCCACCTGGCCCGCCGCCAAAAAGGTTACGGGCGGGGGGGCAGAATGGAGATTGAAAGGGACACTGCCCGCCTGCTCTCCGGCGTGCGGGGAGGGCTTACCCTGGGCAGCCCTGTAGCCATCCTGGTGGAGAACCGGGACTGGGCCAACTGGCGGGATGTCATGGATCCCTCGCCGGGCAAGTTGGATGGAGTGCAGCCGCTTACCAGGCCCCGGCCGGGCCACGCCGACCTGGCGGGGGCGATCAAGTACCGGCACCGGGACATCCGCAACGTTTTGGAGCGGGCCAGTGCCAGGGAAACGGCGGCCAGGGTGGCGGCGGGCAGCGTGGCGCAGAGGCTTTTGGAGGAGCTGGGCGTAAGGATTAACGGCCTGGTGCTGCAGGTGAGCGGCGTTAAGGTGCAAAGTGTGCCGCCGGAAGGCGCTGAACTGGAAGAGGCGCTGTCCCGCTCGCGGCTTTTGTGCCCTGATCCGGCGGCCGAGGAAAAAATGATCGAGTTAATCGCGGCGGCCGCGGCCGCCGGCGACACCTTAGGCGGCGTATTTGAAATAAGGGCATATGGCCTGCCGCCGGGCCTGGGCAGCTATGCCCAGTGGGACAGGCGTTTGGACGGCCGACTGGCGGGGGCGGTTATGAGCATCCAGGGCATTAAAGGCGTGGAGATCGGCCTGGGCTTTGCCGCAGCCGGCCTGCCCGGCTCGCAGGTGCACGACGAAATTTACTACAAGTCCGGGCGGGGTTTCTTTCGCAGGACCAACCGGGCAGGCGGCCTTGAGGGCGGGGTGACCAACGGCGAGGTGCTGGTGGTGCGGGCGGCCATGAAGCCCATCCCCACCCTAAAAAGGCCCCTGGCCAGCGTGGACATACAGACCAAAGGTGCGGCGCCGGCCGCGGCCGAGAGGTCCGACGTCTGCGCCGTGCCTTCGGCCTGTGTCGTAGCCGAAGCGGTTGTGGCCTGGGAGCTGGCCTGCGCCTTTTTAGAAAAATTTGGCGGCGACAGCCTTGCCGAATTGAAAGAGAACCTGCATAACTATAAATTATACGCAGAAAATTTTTAAACCGCTTTTTTTGGAGGCAAAATGAGCAAAAAAAACATTGTCTTGATCGGTTTTATGGGCACCGGCAAGACGGCCGTAGGGCGCCGCCTGGCCTGGCGCTTGAAGAGGGAATTCGTGGACACCGACCAGGAGATCGAAAAGCTTACCGGAAAAACGGTGGCCCAGATCTTCGCTAAAGACGGCGAGGTGAGGTTCAGGTCCGAAGAAGCGCTATTGACCAAAAAGCTGGCCGCCAGGGAGGGGCTGGTTATATCCACCGGCGGGGGGCTGGTCTTAAACCCCGAGAATGTGAAACTGCTGGGGGAAAACGGCGTTTTTATCGCTCTAAAAGCCTCCCCCCAGGTGATTTACCAGAGGCTCAAAAACAAAAAAAACCGCCCTTTGCTCTTAAAGGGCGACTTAAAAGAGCGCATAGCTTCCCTGCTGGCGGTAAGAGAAGGGGTCTACAGCAGCATAGCCGCTTACACAGTGGACACGGGAGAAGTGAGCGTGGACGAGGCGGTGGAGAGAATTGTGTCTTATTTGAGCGAGATAGGCATAACCGAGTAGAACCAGGTAAATTTGGGTTGGGGGGGTGCTGGCGCGTGGAGGGGTGAATGTTTTTGCCGAAGTGGAGGTCCTGCTGGGTTTGAGGGGCTACCGGATAATGATCGGCTGCGGCCTCCTGGCCGAGATCGGCCGCCTGGTGGCTGAGCTGGTTGCCGGGCGGAAAGCGCTTGTGGTTTCTGACGAGACTGTCTACGGCCTGTACGGCGGGGCTGTGGCGGATAACCTGCGGGAAGCCGGTTTTGAGGTGGAAGCGGCCCTGGTGCCGCCCGGCGAAGAGCACAAGACTCTGGCCTGGACCGGGGCGCTGTACGAGCGCGCTTTTGAGGCCGGCCTTGACCGCTACTGCCCGGTGATCGCCTTGGGCGGCGGGGTGGTAGGCGACCTGGCCGGTTTTGCGGCCGCCACCTACATGCGCGGCGTGCCCTTCGTGCAAATACCCACCACTCTTCTGGCGCAGGTGGACAGCAGCGTGGGGGGCAAGGTGGCCGTCAACCACCCGCGCGGCAAAAACGTGATCGGCGCTTTTTACCAGCCGGTGCTGGTGGTGGCCGACGTGGGTGTACTGGCCACTTTGCCGGCGCGCCAGATGCGCTCCGGCCTGGCCGAAGTCATCAAGTACGGCGTGATCTGGGACGAAAAATTTTTTAGCTGGCTGGAAGAAAATTTAGAGCGCCTTTTGGCCGGGGATTTTGATGCGCTGGCGTGCGCCGTGAAGGAGTCCTGCCGCATAAAGGCGCAGGTGGTGGGAGAGGACGAGACGGAGCGGGGGTTGAGGGCTGTACTGAACTTCGGCCACACCGTGGGCCACGCTCTGGAGGCCGCGGCCGGCTACGGCGTTTTTACCCACGGCGAG
Source organism: uncultured Pelotomaculum sp. (assembly GCA_964557545.1). Lineage (GTDB taxonomy): Bacteria > Bacillota > Desulfotomaculia > Desulfotomaculales > Pelotomaculaceae > CAZLAK01. The sequence continues at coordinate 582 of CAZLAK010000027.1, read as the reverse complement.
GCGGTGGCGGCGGGGATGGCGGCCGAGGCGCTTTTGGCCGTGAAACTGGGGCTTTTGGCAGAAAAAGACTACCGCCGCCTGCTGGCGCTTTTGGAGCGCGCCGGCCTGCCTCAAGAACTGCCGGGCGGGATTTCCCCCGAGCAGCTTTTGGCCTACATGCGGCGCGACAAAAAGAGCATCGGCGGCCGGCTCACTTTTGTCCTGCCGCTTAGGATAGGAAAAGCGGTGGTAAAGGCCGGGGTTCCTGAAGCCGATTTTCTAAAGCATTGCTTCAAAGGCAAGTAAAGGCAGGCAAGCTGGGCAGCTGTAAAAACGCGGCGCCGAAAAGATTTTAAATGTTTTTAGCAAACTGGCAGTTGACTGGCAGGCAAAGGCTGTATAAAATAAACTAACAAGTGTGCTAGAAAAATTAAATCTAGAAAACTTAAATAAAGAAATTTTAGTTTGCAAGGGCAAGCCCGCCCGAAAGGGCTGGCGCGCAAAGCCGCGGGCCTAAGGGCGCAAAAGCGCCTACGGCAGCCGGGCTGCCTTAGGGATAGAGCCTGACCCTAAGTAATGCGGTGAGTTAAAGTAGGGTTGGGT
>CAZLAK010000026.1:0-22594 GCA_964557545.1 uncultured Pelotomaculum sp. | reverse complement strand
TTCTCGCGCTGTCCGTACTTCTATTCGGCATCCCCTGTTCAGTTTTCAAGGACCGCTTATTTGTGAAGCAAGAATAATTCTAACATCATTGTGGGCCGCCGTCAAGGATTGTTTCACTTTATTTTTTAGCAGTTTTTTTACAAATTCAGCTAAAACTTAATTACTTAATCTCATTCACTGCTCTGAAATAACGGCGTGCTAAGGTATCTTTCTCCTGTATCGGGCAAGATGGCCACAATAAGCTTTCCCCGGTTTTCCTGGCGCCTGGCTATTTCCAGGGCGGCAAAGACTGCTGCCCCGGAGGATATGCCGGCCAGTATTCCCTCTTCCCTGGCCAGCCTGCGGGCAGCACTAAAGGCGTCCTGGTCGCTTACCGTGACAATCTCGTCAATAAGGGAAAGATCTAGCACTTTGGGAACAAAACCGGCCCCGATCCCCTGGATGCTGTGCGGCCCCGCTTTCCCTCCCGAGAGGACGGCTGACGCGGCCGGTTCCACCCCCACAATTTTCACTTGCGGCTTCTTTGGCTTTATGGCCTGAGCAATGCCGGTAATAGTGCCGCCGGTACCAATGCCGCTCACCACGATGTCCACTTGCCCGCTGGTATCCCTCCAGATCTCCTCTCCCGTAGTAAGCCGGTGGATCTCAGGATTAGCAGGATTTTCGAACTGCTGCGGAATGAATGAATTGGGTATTTCCCGGGCCAGTTCCAAAGCTTTTTCAACGGCCCCCTTCATTCCCCGTTCACCCGGCGTAAGGACGAGCTCGGCGCCAAACGCTCTCAGCAATTTTTGCCGCTCAACACTCATGCTGTCGGGCATGGTCAAAATAAGGCGGTAGCCGTGGATACAAGCCAAAAAGGCCAGGGCAATCCCCGTGTTGCCGCTGGTCGGCTCAATGATCACCGAGCCGGGCCCCAACAACCCCTGCTCCTCTGCCCGTTTAATCATATTGCACGCCGTACGGTCCTTGATACTACCGCCGGGGTTAAAAGACTCCAGCTTGACCACCAGGTCGGCGGCAACACCCCGCGCTATTTTCTTTAGGCGCAGCAAAGGTGTGTTGCCAATCAGTTCTGTAAGACTCTCAGCTATCTTAGGCATAGTACCTGCCCCTTAAAATAAAATATTCAAATACATTTTCTTTGTCTAGCATTTATCTAGAGGAGCGAGAAAATTCCGCTTCTCTACAAAGATCCTCAAGAGTTGTCGTGTCCAGGACATGGGCTACTGATTTTCTAACTCTTTCCCACAACAAGCGCGTCACGCAAGCATCAGCCCGTTCACAAGTTTCTGGGTCATCTTCACTCACACAATTTGTAGGACTTAATGGTCCTTCCAAACACCTGATAATCTCGCCCGCAGTGATCTTGGAAGGCTCCCTAGACAGCAGGTAACCCCCCTGTGCCCCTCTTACACTCCGTACCAGCCCCCCCTTACGCAGAAAGGTTATTAGCTGCTCCAGGTAACCTTCTGAAATCCCCTGTCTCTCTGCTATTTGAAAGAGTGGTATTGGTTCCCCCGCAGCATAATTTTGTGCCAAGTCTACCATAGCGCGCAAGCCATACCGGGCACGGGTAGAAAATTTCAATATTTTCTTATCCCCCTTGTGACTATAGTACTAAAGTACTAAGCAATTCCAAAGTGTTAACAGAAAATAACAGAAGGTAACAAAAGTTACCCTATTTCACTTTGCTTAACGCCCAATCCAAGTCTTCTAAAAGGTCATCAATGGTTTCTAGCCCTACAGACAGGCGAATCATATCCTCAGTTACCCCGGCAGCTAACTGTTCTTCTACTGTAAGCTGCTGGTGAGTGGTTGAAGCCGGGTGAATCACCAGCGACTTGGCGTCACCTATATTGGCCAACAGCGAAAAGATCTGCAGCGCATCGATGAAGCGCAGGGCCTGCTCCCGTCCTCCTTTGACCCCAAAAGTCACCAGGGCGCCAAAGCCGTTGCGGTAGTACCGCCTGGCCAGTTCATGCGAGGGGTGGCTGGGCAGGCCGGGATAATTCACCCAGGCCACCTTGGGATGCTGTTCCAGATATTTCGCCACGGCCAGGGCGTTCCGGCTGTGCCGCTCCATCCGCAGCGGCAGAGTTTCCAATCCCTGCAACAGCAGGAAGGCGTTAAACGGGCTGAGGCACGGCCCCAGGTCGCGCAGAAGCTGCGCCCGGGCCTTGGCGATAAAAGCAGCGGGCCCGAAAGCTTCGGTGTACACTACCCCGTGATAGGTAGGATCCGGCTCGGTGAATTGTGGGAACTTGCTGTTGGCCCAGTCAAATTTCCCACCATCCACGATTACTCCTCCAATTGATGTCCCGTGCCCCCCAATGAACTTGGTGGCAGAGTGGACTACTATATCCGCACCGTGCTCAAGGGGCTGGCACAAGTACGGGCTGGGAACGGTGTTGTCCACAATAAACGGTATACCGGCTTCATGGGCGATATCCGCCACCGCTTGAAAGTCGATTACGTCCAACTTGGGATTGCCGCTGGATTCGGCGTATAGCGCCTTGGTTCTGGGGGTTATGGCCCGGCGGAAATTCTCCGGATCGCTCGGGTCGACGAAGACAACATTAATACCCAACCGCCGCAGCGTCGCGTTGAACAGGTTATATGTACCGCCGTACAGGCTGCTGGCAGAAACAATTTCGTCCCCCGCCCCGGCAATGTTTACAACGGCCAGAAACTCGGCCGCCTGCCCGGAAGCGGTAGCCAGGCCGGCCAGCCCGTTCTCCAGGGCGGCCATCCGCTGCTCAAACACATCGACGGTGGGGTTCGTAAACCGGCTGTAAATATTTCCTGCCTCCTGCAGCGCAATCAGGCGCGCTGCATGTTCCGAATCTCTGAACACGTAGGAAGTTGTCTGGTATATCGGCACGGCCCGGGCCCCCGTCACAGGGTCAACCTTTTGTCCGGCGTGTATGGCCCGGGTTTCAAAGCCCCTCAACTTAACCGACATGGCAACCTCTCCTTCAAATAATTAAATCTCCTTAAAACTGCCATTTAATTTTTCAGAACTGCTAAGGTCTGCGCAACAGACTGCGCACGCTTATTCTTTTCCAAGCGCGAACGTGCGTCCTAAAGGACGCGCAAGTCTTCGCTATTTAAGTCAGGATCGGGATTGGCGGGAAATGACAACCAAAACCTCCTCGGCGAAAATATCTTCCTCCTCATTCAAAGGGACAACCTTCCCGTTCACCAACGCTAATCCCTGCTCCACCGTAACGTTGTTTTTACGGGCCCAATCCAGAAAGTCTTTGACAGTAAAAAGGTGTATATTCGGGGTGTCATACCACTGGTAGGGCAGAACAGGTGTTACCGGCATTCTGCCCGTCAAAACCAGCGAAGCGACAACATTCCAGTGCGAGAAATTGGGGAAGCTAATTACCCCTACTCTTCCCACCCGCAGCATTTCTTCGAGAACCAAAAGCGGTTTATTGACCACCTGGAGGGTTTTTTCAAGGATCACGAAATCAAAATAGCTGTCAGGCAAACCCGCAAGCCCCAGGTCAAGGTCAGTATGGAGGACGGGAACGCCCCTGGAAATGGCCTTGGCCACTTGATCGATGTCTTTTTCAATACCCAGCCCTTGAACCTTTTTATTAATTATTAGCTTTGCAAGTAGCTCACCATCTCCGCATCCCAGGTCAAGTACCGAAGACCCCTGGGGGACAATTTCGTAAATAAATTCGTGGTCGAAGCGGTACCTGCTGTTGCTCATCTGCTCATCCAGACACCTTCCCTCCAAGGAAGCATTTGATAATGTGCGATAGCTTTTCGGCCTCCAATAGAAATGCATCGTGTCCGTAAGATGACTCAATATTTACGTAGCTGACCTGCTTTCTGGCCCGCCCCAGGGCAAGGGCCAGTTCTTTCGTGTGCGCCGGCGGATAAAGCCAGTCCGAGGAAAACGAAACCAAAAGCATCCTGGACTCAATTCTACGGCAGGCTTTATCAAGGTCTCCTTCGCCCCACGCCGAGGCGTCATAGTAGTCCATCGCCCGGGTTATATACAAGTAGCTGTTGGCGTCAAACCTCTCCACAAACGCTTTTCCCTGGTGCTGGAGGTACCCCTCAACCTCAAAATCTACCCCCAGGTGAAATCCCGGCCCTTTACCGTTGCAAAATCTGCGGCCAAACTTTCTCTGCATGGAAGTTTCCGAAAGGTAAGTTATATGTCCCAGCATCCGGGCAACCCCCAGACCCCGCTCGGGCGCAGAAGTTCCGTAGTAATCCCCGTTTTTAAAATTTGGATCAGTCATAATAGCGTTGCGGGCCACCACATTAAAAGCAAGGCCCTGGTCGCTCAGGCGTGCGGCGGAAGCAATAATAATGGCTGATCCTAAGCGAGCGGGGTAGGCCAGCGCCCACTCCAGGGCCTGTTGACCGCCCAGGGAACCACCTGCCACGGCGAGCAGGCGCTCTATCCCAAGGTAACTGATTAACCGCTCTTGAAGCCTTACCCAGTCGCCCACAGTAACGACCGGAAAGCGAAGACCATAAGGCCTTCCCGTCTCCGGATTAATTGAGGAAGGGCCCGTGGTTCCGTAACAGCTTCCCAAGATATTGGAACATATTACACAGTACCTATTGGTATCAAAAGCTTTCCCCGGCCCAATCATCACGTCCCACCAGCCGGGGCGGTTCTTCAACCAGGGACGGCCAAGCCTGACGGCATCAGCAGACCAGCCGGCGGCATGCGCATCCCCCGACAGGGCGTGGCAGATAAGGATGGCGTTGTCCCGCGCCTCGTTTAGCTTTCCGTAAATTTCGTACTCCACATCAACTGGCGCAATTGTTTTTCCGCAATCAAGCGGAAGAGGGTTTTCCTCATCAGCAAGCCTTACCCGGCGCGCCACTGTCCAACCCACGGAATGCGGGGAATCTGGGGGGTCAAACTGCGTGGGTGTTTTTTTGGTAAGTACGTTTAACGGATCGCTCATTACCAACACACCCCCGGAGAGTCTCGAAGTTAAAGCTGCATTTTACCTTTTTATGTCTTTTTAAAAGGGGTTAACTTAACGCCAGCATCTTTTCAAGACAACGGACAGCCCGCTCCCTGACTTCCCCTGGCACAATCACTCTTGGCTCAAGGTTCACAAGCGCCCTGTAAACTTTTTCCAAGGTTGTTTTCTTCATATTCGGGCAGATAAGTTCATTCGAAGCTAAGTAGAACTGCTTCTCCGGGCACTGCTTGCGCAACTGGTGTAATATACCTGCCTCTGTACCAATGATAAACTCACGAGCTTTGCTATGCCTGGCAAAGCGTATTATCCCAGAAGTACTGGACACCGAATCGGCCAGAGCCAGCACTTCCGGGCGGCACTCCGGGTGAACCAGAACCAGAGCTTCCGGGTGCTCAGCTTTAGCTTGCAAAATGTCCTCGGGAGTAAGGCGGTCGTGGGTGTAGCAGTAACCATCCCACAGCACCATTTCTCTGCCGGTTTTTGCCATGATGTAACGCCCCAGGTTTTTATCAGGGACAAACAAGATGGGTCTGTCACCAGGTAAAGATGACACCACCTTGACAGCATTAGCCGAAGTGCAGGCAATATCGCATTCCGCTTTCACCTCGGCGCTTGTGTTCACGTAGCAAACCACGGTTGCACCCGGCATCTTCCGCTTTTTCCGCTCCAGCTGGACCGCATCAACCATGTCCGCCATTGGACACCCTGCCTCTTCATCAGGCAAGAGGACTATTTTATTCGGGGAAAGTATGGAAGCGGTTTCAGCCATAAAGTGGACACCGCAAAAAACAACGACTTCTGCACTGGTACTAGCTGCTTGTTGGGAAAGTCCCAGAGAGTCACCAACAAAATCGGCTACCTCTTGAACCTCTGGCCTCTGGTAATAATGTGCCAATATAATAGCCTTGCGCCTTTCCTTCAGTTTGACTATTTCTCTTGATAACTCTTGCACGTATTTACTGCCAGACACGGGCTTTCATCCTTTCTCTTTTAGCTAATACCGGCTATATCCAGCTGGTTCTTGCCGGCTTTCCCGGTAAAAGGCGATATGGCCCGCATTCTTTCCACAATAGGAACCAAAACTTCCAGGAAATAATCCACGTCCTCCTCAGTATTGTCTTTACCCAGGGTTAACCGCAGCGAACCATGAGCTAATTCCCGCGGAATACCCATAGCAAGAAGCACGTAGGAGGGTTCCAAAGAACCCGAAGTACAGGCCGAGCCGCTGGAGGCGGCTATGCCTTTCATATCCAAGCTTAACAATATGGATTCCCCTTCTATATACTCGAAGCAAAAGCTGGCGTGATTCGGCAGGCGCTTTACTGGGTGACCGGTCAACTTTACATGTTCGCACCTGTTTAAAACCCCTTCAATCAACTTGTCGCGCAAGGCAATCAGCCTCTTGTTTTCTTCTTCCATATTGGCCACGGCCAGCTCTGCTGCTTTGCCCAGCCCGACAATACCCGGAACGTTTTCCGTACCGGCCCGCCGCCGGCGCTCCTGGCCTCCCCCAAAAATGAGAGTTTGCCTCCAGGGAGTGCCTTTGCGGATATAAAGCGCGCCAATACCCTTAGGACCATATATTTTATGTCCGGAAATGGACAATAAATCGACACCTAATTCGTCAACTCTTACCGGGATTTTTCCAAAACTCTGCACAGCATCAACGTGAAAGACAATTCCCCGTTGCTTAGCTATCCTGCCAATTTCCGCTATGGGCATAATGGTTCCTACCTCATTGTTAGCGTGCATAATGGTGATCAAAATAGTTTTGTCAGTAATTGCTTTCTCTACATCTTCCACTCTTACCATACCGTACTGGTCTACCGGTAAAAAGGTAATTTCAAAGCCATATTTTGTCAGGTTTTTTACTGCATCTAATACGGCATGATGTTCCACTGCACTGGTAATAATGTGATTTCCGCGTTTCTTGTTAGTAAAAGCAGCACCGTGAATAGCTATGTTATCAGATTCAGTTCCACCACTGGTAAAAACTATTTCTTCAGGCGAGGCGCCAATAGCTAAAGCGACCTTTTCCCGTGCTGCTGTTACTGCTTTACGGGCCAAAAGACCGTAATGGTGGACACTCGAAGGGTTGCCAAAATTGTTGCCAGTAAGGTAGCGGTACATTTCCTCGGCAACTTCCGGGTGAACCGGCGTAGTGGCGCTGTGGTCGAAATAAACTCTCCTCATCAAGCAAAAACCTCCCAGAAAATGTCTTCGAAAAGCGTCTTTCAGTAAATCGATATCATACTAATCTTATTAACATACTAGGATATTGTCAAGAAAACATTTGAAAAATTTTTTTCTAAGGGTCAAACAAGAAAAATAAAAGCCCCCTTAAAATTAGGGGCTACAAATCTAGGCAAAAATTTCTAAAGGCTTTCTTAACGATCACTCGCGCGGTTTCATGAGGGGGAAGAGGATGACGTCCCTGATCGACAGCGCCCCGGTGAGGATCATCACCAGCCTGTCCACGCCAATGCCCAGCCCCCCCGCCGGCGGCATGCCGTACTCCAAAGCGGTGATGTAATCTTCGTCCATCATGTGCGCTTCCTCGTCGCCGCCCTTCCTCTTTTCCACCTGGGCCAAAAAGCGCCCCCGCTGGTCGATGGGATCGTTCAGCTCAGAGAAGGCATTGGCGATCTCCCGGCCGTAGATGAAAAGTTCAAAGCGGTAGGTAAGCTCCGGCTCTTCGGCTTTACGCTTGGCCAGCGGCGAAATCTCTACCGGGTAGTCGACCACGAAGGTAGGCTGGATCAAGCGCGGCTCCACCGTTTCCTCAAAGACCTTGTTCAGTATGTCTCCCCAGGTGTCGGAAGGCGAAATTTCCACAGCAATGCCCGAACGCTCCACCGCCTGGCGGGCTTCTTCGGCGGTCTTTAAGCTGGTGAAGTCCAGCCCAGAGTAGTTGAGCACCGCTTCCAGCATGGGCAGGCGGGGCCACTTCGGGGTGAGATCGATCTCCACGCCCTGGTAGTCGACGACGCTTTTGCCCAGCACCTCGCGGGCCACCGAGGAGATCAATTCTTCGGTGAGGTCCATCATGTCGTTGTAATCGGCATAAGCCTGGTAGAGTTCCAGCATGGTAAATTCGGGGTTGTGGCGGGTAGATATGCCCTCGTTGCGGAAGTTACGGTTGATCTCGTAAACTTTCTCAAAACCGCCTACTAACAGCCTCTTTAAGTACAGCTCGGGGGCAATCCTTAAGTAAAGGTCGATATCCAGGGCATTGTGGTGGGTAATAAACGGCCTGGCCGCCGCCCCGCCGGGAATGACCTGCATCATCGGCGTCTCTACTTCCAGAAAACCGCGGGCGTCCAAAAATTGGCGCATAGCCCGGATGATCCGGCTCCTGGTCTCAAAAACTTCCTTAACTTCGGGATTAACGATCAAGTCCACGTAGCGCTGCCGGTAACGGAGTTCTACATCCCGCAGACCGTGCCATTTCTCGGGCAGGGGGCGCAGCGACTTAGCCAGCAGCTGGAAATTTTCCACAGCCACCGTAACTTCTCCCGTGCGGGTCTTAAAGACGCTTCCCTGTACGCCGACTATGTCGCCAATATCCAGCCTGCCGAAAAGATCGTAAGCTTTTTCGCCCACATCGTTTAATCGCAAGTATATTTGCAGGCGGCCGCTTGAGTCCTGAAGGTGGGCAAAGGTAGCCTTGCCCATGCCCCTCTTGGAGATGATGCGGCCGGCCACCGCTACCGTTTTGTTCTCCAGTTCAGCGAATGATTCCACAACCTGGCAGGCCAGGTGCGTACGCTCGTACCGCCCGCCGTACGGCTCTACTCCCATTTGCCGCAGCTCGTTTAACTTGTTCCGGCGCACTCTTAAGAGTTCGTTCAGCTCTTCCTCCTGCCGCCCGGCAACCGCAGTTCTGCTCTCTAATTCTTTCTGCTGTGTCATCTTTTGTGCTACCTCCAAGCCGGTTAACAGACAATATCTACTATTTCGTACTTCAACAGGCCGCCCGGAGCACTTACTTCCACCACACTGCCCTTCGTTTTGCCCAGGATGGCCTTGCCCACCGGAGATTCATTAGAAATTTTATTGCGGGCTGGGTCCGCCTCCACAGGGCCGACAATGGTATACTCTATTTCGTCTCCTTCTTGCAGGTCTTTTAAGCGGACTTTAGAACCTATAGAAACAACCTCTGTCCCAATGTTTTCGCCGTCAATAACTTTGGCGTTGCGGAGCATTTTTTCCAGTGTAAGTATACGGCCCTCTATGAACGCCTGTTCGTTTTTGGCATCCTCGTATTCAGAATTCTCGCTCAAGTCTCCAAACCCGATGGCCTGCTTGATACGCTCGGCAACTTCCCTTCTCCGGACTGACTTTAATAAATAAAGCTCTTGTTCCAGTTTCTTTAGGCCATCGACAGTAACAATCACTTCTTTTTCTTTCATTGATTTACAATCCCCTTACTTGCTTAAATAATAACAAAAGCACAAAACAAAATTAAAACTCTCTTACAAATAATATTCTTGCAATCGCATAAAAAGGCCTATACTACACTTAAAGCACTGCAAAAGATAACCTCTTGCAGTGCTCAAACCAAAGGCTGACCCGCTAATTCTGCTTTTACACATTATAAGTAGCCCTGTCCCCCTTGTCAAGAAGTTCTGACCCGGGTGCAACCTTTGCCAGCGAGCGCAGCTTTATTTTTTCGATTTCTTCCTCGCTCAAAGCCCTGCCAAAACTGCGAAAGCCCGCTAGTTTAAAGCCGTGTTTCCGGGCCAGGGAGGCAATTTCTTTCACCTGTCCAATGGTGAGTTCCCTGCCCAGGGTGTAGCTCTCCCAGCGCCCCTCTAAGGCCAGAATCATCACCTCGGCCATACAGGCGTAAGCCGTGCGCGGCGGAAAACCAAAATTAAAGCGAAAATCCACATCACCCGGCACTTCTACAACACCGCCCTCTATGACCAGCACATCGTCCCGTACTTCGGCAACCTTTTGGGAAACGTCCCTGGGTCTTGCCACATCACAGACTACTGCCCCGGGTTTTAAATCCTCCGGCTCAACAACAGTATCCACCGAACTGGTTACGGCGATTACCACGTCGCCGTTACGCAGGGCACCCTTTATGTCTTTAGTAACGGTCACAGCCAGCCCCGTATCGTAAAGTATTTTGGCGGCCAGTTCTTCCAGCTTGTGCTCATTTCGTGCCACCAGAGTCAGCCGCCGCACCTTTTGCGACAGCATGAGAGCGCAGACCCTTCCTATAGAACCGGTAGCCCCCAGAATAACCACTGATGCCTTTTTTAAATCGTGACCCATTCTGGCCGCAGCTTCTTCGGTAGCTTCAATGGCCGTAGCCACCGTGTAACTGTTGCCCGTAGTTACCGGAATTTTTAAGTGCCGGGATACAGTAAAACCGGCGTCCCCGACCACTTTAGTAAATGCCCCCAAGCCCAAAATACCCGCTCCCAGTTTTTCGGCCAGGCGGCCGCTTTGGATTATTTTTCTTAAGACAAAATCTGCGGGAAGTTTCTGCATCATGCCGGCCGTAAGGGGGCAGGCGACAAACCAGCCGTCCGCTTCCCCGTGAGAAGAGCGCACGCCGGTAATGCGGGAAACTTTAACCGGGGGCAGCGCAACCAAGAAGCGCTCGAGAAGAGCCGGCGGCAAAAAACGGACAAACTTAAATTTACGGGCTACATCGTTTACATCCATAGGGTGGATCATAAAAGCAAAGCTAGGCAAAAAATACCCTCCTATCCTTTTATGGTGCGCACTATCTGGACGACGTCACTTACGCTGACGTACTTATCTTCCACGATAGGGGACTCACCTATTTCAAAACCTATTACATCCCTGTCGAGTACAGCCTCAAAAATTTTTATGCGCTGAGCAGAGCCAATAATGATGATATGATCAAAAGAGTGGGCTTTAGCAATTAAGTCCATAACGGCGTTTAAAAGGTCTACTCCGTTCTTTTGTCTTACAAAATTCCACCGTTCCTCTTCTGTCATGAGGAAAATAAAATCTACCCCTTCCCGTTCCAGGGCCTCTTCCAGCTCAGCCTTGTTTAAAACGGGAAAACCCACTACGGCTAAAGTTGCCCCCTTCCTAACTTCACCTAAATTTTCCAGGCGGTTGACCAGCGTGCGGTCAACCCCCAGGCGGCTGGCCACCTCAGTCTGGGAAAGCCCTCCGGACCTCAAGGCAAGCATTTTGTCTACAAACCTCTCTATTTTACGCCTGGAGACAACCTTGTCGCCGAGGCGGATTAATTCCCACCGTCTCACGTTTCACCCCTGCACTCATAAAAATACCCGTATTGTGCACAAGTATGTGTACAGAATTATATTAACAGAGGGAGGCCCAACAGACAACCCCCGTCACTCTATTATGCTTTTTGCTTTACCGGTCAATAACACCTCGTAAAATTTCTTTCAGCTCATCAATGCCTTGGGCCCGGACAATTTTTTCTCTTAAGCCCGCTGCCCCGCGCACCCCCTTTATGTACCAAGAAGCGTGCTTTCTCATTTCCAAGACAGCTATTTTTTCCCCTTTTATCTCCGCTAAAAGGCAGGCGTGACGCAAGGCGGCAGAAACTCTTTCCTCCAGGGAAGGCTCGGGCAAAATTTCCCCTGTCTTTAGGTAGTGGACAGTGCGGGAAAAAATCCAGGGGTTGCCCAGGGCAGCCCGGCCGATCATCACACCGTCACAGCCCGTCTCTACAAGCATAGCCAGGGCGTCTTGGGGTGTCCAGATATCACCGTTGCCAATAACCGGCACGCGGACCGCCTTTTTGACTTCCGCAATAATTTGCCAGTCTGCCCGGCCGGAATAAAACTGGACGCGCGTCCGGCCGTGCACCGTTACCGCCTTAGCCCCTGCTTCCTCCACACGCTTGGCCACCTCCACGGCGTTAACTGAACCCTCATCCCAGCCCTTGCGCATCTTTACCGTTACCGGTACGCTCACCGCCCCGGCCACTTCCCTGACGATCCGGGCAGCCTTGGCCGGATCCCTCATCAGGGCAGCCCCTTCACCGTTTTTAACAATTTTAGGTGTGGGGCAGCCCATATTAATATCAATAATGGCGGCCCCGCGTTCCTCGGCCAATTGTGCTGCCCGCGCCAAAAACGCGGGCTGGGAGCCGAAAATCTGCACGCAGACCGGCGGCATCTCTCCGCTTAAGTCGAGCAGCTTTAAGGTTTTAGGGTTGCCATATAAAAGGGCCTGGTCACTCACCATCTCGGTACATACCAGGCCGCAGCCAGCCTCTTTTGCCAGTATCCGAAAAGCCTTGTCAGTAACCCCCGCCATGGGGGCAGCTACTACTGAATTTTCCAGCTGCACACTGCCTATTTTCACCGCTGCGCATTCCTTTCGTAAATTAACCGCAGGCCTTTTAAGGTCAGGAAAGGGTCGACCTTTTCAATAACACCGCTCTCATGAGCAATGAGCCCGGCCAAACCGCCGGTGGCAATAACCCTGGCTTCACCGCCCAGTTCCACTTTCATCTTTTTTACCACGTACTCTACTTGGCCTACAAAACCGTAGAAGATACCCGCCTGCATGCCGGCCACAGTGTTTTTGCCGATGACCGAAGCCGGCACAGCCAGTTCCACCCGGGGCAGTTTGGCAGCCCTGGCAAAAAGGGCCTCCATGGATATGCCGATGCCCGGAGCAATAGCACCACCCAAGTATTCGCCCTTAGCGCTTACAGCACAGAAGGTTGTAGCTGTGCCGAAATCGACGATAATCAGCGGGCCGCCGTATTCTTCGTAAGCAGCAACCGCGTTTACAATGCGGTCTGCCCCTACCTCCCGCGGGTTTTCTACTTTAATGGACAGGCCGGTTTTAATGCCCGGGCCGACTACTAAGGGCTTGTACCCGATGTACTTCTGGCACATTCTCTCCAGAGTGTGGGTAAGCGGCGGCACTACAGTGGATAGAACCGCTGCCCGGACAGATTTCATCTCGATCCCCGCCAGATCAAAGAGCGCTTTAAGCATTACCCCGTACTCGTCGGCCGTGCTGTTCTTTTGGGTAGAAAGGCGCCAGCTGGCAATGAGCTGTTTTTCCCGGAAAACGCCCAGGACAATATTGGTGTTGCCCACATCAAAGACCAGGATCACTTCCAACCCCCCCCTCCTTTTGCTTATTTTGCGCTCTAACTGTCCTGCCGGGAGTGGTGGGGGGTTCTGCTCACAATTTCAATGGCTTCGGCAATGGCCCTGATTACGTCAACTTTGAACTGCTGCCGCAGAGCATTAGTCCTGACTATTACCTCGCCTTTACTCGTCACTACATAAGCAGGCGGAAGCCTGTTTAAAGCAATGGCCATGATGTCCAAACGGCACCTCTGGCACTTGCAGACATCCTCCCTGGAGCGCAAAACCTCGTCTAATGTTTCCTCCACGGTGTATTCCATTACGTTGACCAGCCGGAACATTTAAGGGAATTCACCCCCTTGCCCTTGATTAATAGCTTCTTGTTTTTAAGGGTTTAAGATCTTAAAGACACTTCCCCGGAAACAAACCTCTTTATTTCCCCGCTTGCCGTGCGCAAAACGAGCGCACCGTCTTCGTCCACGTCTTCCGCCCACCCTTCTATCACACCGCCTGGAGAGTGAACGGCCACGGGCCGGTTCAAAGATACGGTAAGCTCTTTCCACCTGGCAAGGATAGGCAAAAAACCTTCCGCTAACCAGGCGGTATACCACCTTTCCAGTTCGCACAAAGAGGTTTTCAACAGCCTCACCCGGTCCACGTGCCTTCCGGTTTCCAACTTGAGCGATGTCGCCGCATTAGAAATAGAGGGAGGGAAGTCGCCTTCTTCCTGGTTAACATTAATCCCGGCACCTACAACTAAGAAACTCACCCGGTCCATCTCGGCGCTTAATTCCGTGAGAATGCCGCCAAACTTCCTGCTGCCGGCGAGCAAGTCATTAGGCCACTTAATCCCGCAGGGAACGCCGGATGTTTTTTTCACGGCGCAGGCTAAGGCAACAGCAGCTACCATGGTAACCTGAGCAACAACCCGCGGTTCTACCGCCGGGCGCAGGATGAGCGAAAAAAGAAGACCCTTATAAGGCGGCGAATGCCAGGTCCGCCCAAGCCGCCCCTTACCGCCGGTCTGTTCTTCGGCTACCACCAGCGTACCTTCTTCGCTGCCGCTTCTGGCCAGGTCTTTGGCCAGGTCATTGGTAGAGGCCAGGGAAGGGTAGTAATAAATTTTCTTCCCCAATACGGCAGTAGGAAGGCCGTCGGCAATTTCCCAGGGATAAAGCCTGTCGGGCACAGAGTGGAGTATGTACCCGGCGCGGGGACGGGCTTCTATCCAGTAACCGTCCTCCCGCAATGACTGTATGTGCTTCCACACCGCTGCCCGCGTAACTTTGAGCATTTGACAGATCTCTTCGCCGGAAACAAAGCCCGGACGGCTCTCTTTTAGAATTTTTAAAACTTCCTCTTTCAACTCTTCCTCCGCTTTATTTCGCCGACATCCAGGCTTATGTCGAGCGCCTTGGCTGAATGGGTAAGGGCGCCTACAGAAATCAAATTTACCCCTGTTGCCGCTATCAAACGCACTCTTTCTTCGCTCACACCGCCGGAAGCCTCTAAAAGCGCCCGGCCGGCCACCAGGGACACGGCCTTTTTCATTTCGTCAATACTCATGTTATCGAGCATGATGATATCTGCCCCGGCGGCCAGGGCCTCACGCACACCTTCTAAATCCTCGACTTCCACCTCTATCTTGGCTGTGTGCGGGCAGAACTTTTTAGCCGCCTCCACAGCCTTTGTAATGCTGCCGGCTATTTTAATGTGGTTGTCCTTAATTAAGACAGCATCGTAAAGGCCAAAGCGGTGGTTCCTGGCACCGCCCACCCTCACGGCGTATTTCTCCAGGTGTCTTAAGCCGGGCGTGGTCTTGCGCGTGTCCACAATAACAGCCCCGTACTCACCCGCCAGGGCGGACAGGCGGGCGGCATAGGTAGCAATTCCTGAAAGGCGCTGGAGAAAATTTAAAGCCAGCCTTTCGCCGGTGAGTACAGCGCGCGCCAAGGCCTTAACTTCGGCAATTACCATGCCAGGGGAAAGCCTGTCGCCGTCAAATGCCCGGGCCACAAACTCTGCCGCCGGGTCTAAGCGGGCAAAAACTTTCTCGGCCACCTTCAAGCCGGCCAGAACACCGCTTTCCTTGGCCACGAGGTAGCCTGTAGTCCGAATACCGGGCGGCACTATGCTGTCAGTAGTGATATCTCCCGGACCCACGTCTTCGGCCAGGCAGCGGTCAATAAGGCTTTCTAACCCGTAAAAATCTAAGTCCAATTTACTTCACGCCTCTTTCCATGTTACTTAAAATTTAAACCCAAAATTTAAGCCTATACATCAAACCTCTTTTTTATAAACTTAACTGTAAAATCTTCCAGCGAAGCCCTCTTGGGGTCATAGCCTTCCAAAAGAGCCACTGCGTAATCCCGGTCAAAAATGTATATTCCCTCGCCGGGGCTGGCGGCTATACCCTTTTTGACGTTTAGATAACGGGCAAAACCTTCTACTAAGTTTTCCTCGATCCAGCCTTCCCACGTGTAGGGAACATCTTCTTTGTAGCGGGCTACCAGCTGTTCGTCTTTCTTAAGCTTGCGGGCTAAATAATATTTAAAAGTCCACTTGCCGGTAAAGGTGCGGAAAAATTCGTGGCCAAATTCGTGGAACGCAGCGCACCAAATTTTTTCCGGCGTGCTGTTCCACTGGATGGTATAGATAGAATCCTTTTTGCGGCTGAAACCAAAAGCCCCGATAACCCGCATATTTTGCTGCAGCTCCAAGGCATCCGGCTTTTGTTTTAGTTTTATGCCGGTTTCCCTTTCCATAAAACCCACTATATCGAAGTCCTGTTCTGTTTTGGCCCTGGCGGCCTCCACTTTTTGCTGCAGGGCGGGCTTTATTTCATGGTAATGGGGCAGGGCGTAATTGGACCCGTACCAGGAATAAAAATCTACGAGCGTACCTCTGTTTTTGGCAAAAAAACGGTCTGTTTTGATAAAATTTATGATCTCATCTAAACCGGCTCCCTGGTACCCTTTTTGAATAAGGCGCTCGGCCATGGGTTGGGGGTGGTAGCTGGACATAATTTCTTTGAGCTGGCTGCGCCGCTTTTCATCCCACTTGGCGTAGCTGGAGTAGAGCCAGTTGTAATGCAAAGCGTAATCTTTATCTCGCTCGGCGTGCGTCTTTAAGGAAGCCCACATCTGGGGGTCCTTTACATTGGCCCGGTAAATTTCCTCTGACGATTCAAAAAGAAATATAGAAAAGTCCTCGGCCTTTATGGTGAGCGGCCTTGTCGTTTCACTACCTTTAATATACGAACAGCCGCCGGCGGCAAAACAAAATAAAATAACGACAGCCGCTGCGGCAAGACTTTTTGCCAGGCGACCTTTGTTTAACCCAACCTGCCAGCGCAATTCCCTCACCGCCTGAAAATGATGTGTTTTTGCCAGCGCCGGTGCGTATTTGGAAAGTCGGCACGGTAATGTCCCCCGCGGCTTTCCCGGCGGGCTAAAGCCGCCTCAGCAATTAACTCGCCCACCTGGAGCATATTCTTTACTTCCATCTGGTCCACACCGGCCGCCCTGTGCTTTTGCAGGTAACCCCACCTGTCAAAGAAATTTAGGGCTTCCTGGAGACCTTCCTCCGTACGCACGGGGCCCACTTTGTTCCCCATCAGCACCTCTAGATCCTTGCGCAAGCCCGCAAAGTCCACTTTAGCTGGTTCCAGCAGCCAATCGCAGGCAAACTCTGGAAAACGTCTGAAACCCTTCTCTTTTACATATGTTTTAGATATTTCTACTATGCGGGCGCCAAAAACCAACCCGTCCAAAAGAGAGTTGCTCGCCAGCCGGTTCGCGCCGTGGACACCGGGGCAAGCCACTTCCCCGCAGGCGTACAGCCCCTCAATGCTCGTCTCGCCCATCAGGTTGGTCTTAACGCCACCCATTGCGTAGTGGGCAGCCGGTGCTACCGGTATCCAATCCACGGTGATGTCAAGGCCGTAATCGGCACATGTCTTAGTGATATTTGGGAAACGCTGTTTTACCACATCCGGGTTTAAGTGGGTAAGGTCCAGGAATACTTTATTGGTGCCCGTAGAGGCCATCTCTTTAAGAATAGCCCGCACCACTACATCGCGCGGCGCGAGTTCGGCCATGTCGTGGTAAAAGGGCATAAAGCGCTGGCCCTCGCTGTTGCGCAAGTAGGCGCCTTCTCCGCGCACAGCTTCGGAAATGAGAAAGCGCGGGGCACCGGGCAAGTTCAAAACGGTGGGGTGAAACTGGACAAACTCCATGTCCATAACCTCAGCACCGGCCCTAAAGGCAATAGCCACACCGTCGCCGGTGGCAATTTCTGGGTTGGTGTTGTGCTCGAAAAGCCGGCTCAAACCGCCAGTCGCCAGCACCACCACCCGGCCGCTGAAAACCTTAAGTCTTTCGTCTGCCTTATCGTAAGCCAGTACACCGTAACATACGTTTTCCCGCACTAAAAGGTCGACGACGTAGTGATTTTCCAGCACCCGTACCCTGTTTTCCTCGCGCACGCGTGCCGTCAGCACCCGCTGGATCTCAGCCCCTGTGGCGTCACCGCTGGCGTGGAGGATGCGCCTTCTGCTGTGGGCACCTTCCCTGGTAAACACTAAGCCGTTCTGATCACAGTCAAAGATAGCCCCCAGCTCAATGAGCTCTCTTACCCGGTCCGGACCTTCACTGACCAAGGCGGCCACAGCTTCTGCATCACACAGTCCGGCACCGGCTACCAGGGTATCCTCCCTGTGCAGCGCCGGAGAATCGTTATCACCCAAAGCGGCGGCAATCCCTCCCTGTGCCTTGTCGGTACTGGTATCCATCATGGTTTGTTTGGTAAGGACAGTCACCGATCCCCCGGACCTGGAAGCGGCCAGAGAAGTATACAACCCGGCAATGCCGCTTCCCAAAACCAGGTACTCGTCTTCTTCCCGCGGCAGCTCCCGGGTATCAAAATTCACCGTATACCTTTCGGGCAAAAAGACCCCCTCCAATGCATAGTACTAAGAGCCGCCCTTTAAGTCTAACATTCTCTCTAAGCAGCGAACAGCTCTTTCTCTCACTGCCGGCGGCACCTCTACGCGCGGCCTAAGCTCAATAAGAGCGCGGTGCACGTCTTCTAAAGTAGTGAGTTTCATGGTCGGGCAGACCAGGCGGTCAGATGCCAGGTAAAACCTCTTTTCCGGGCAGCGCTTTTTTAAGGGGTAGAGGATGCCTTCTTCTGTGCAAATAATAAACTCCCGGGCGCTGCTCTCGGCGGCAAAACGGATCATCCCCGTCGTACTGGCTACACAGTCGGCCAAAGCCACCACTTCCGGCCGGCACTCCGGATGAACGAGAATTAGCGCATCCGGGTGAGCAGATTTTGCCGCCATTACATCTTCCGCTAACAGCCCGTCGTGTGTGGGGCAAAAGCCTTCCCACAAGATCATTTCCCGTCCTGTCTTTTGGGCAACGTAACGGCCCAAATTGCGGTCCGGAACAAAAATAACCGGTCTATCTTTGGGCAGTGAAGCTACCACTTCCACCGCGTTAGCGGAGGTACAGGCAATATCACTTTCCGCTTTCACGGCAGCTGTAGTGTTGACGTAACAGACGACTACGGCACCGGCAATCTCTTCTTTTTTTCTCTTGAGATCACCGGCGCCGGCCATGTCGGCCATTGGGCAGCCAGCGTCTATTCTGGGCAGGACGACGGTTTTATCCGGACAGAGAATAGAAGCGCTCTCCGCCATGAAGTGAACACCGCAAAAGACTATTACTTCCGCCTCCGTTGCTGCCGCCCTTTGCGCAAGACCCAGTGAATCACCGACAAAATCGGCTATTTCCTGTATTTCAGGCCTCTGGTAAACGTGAGCCAAAATGACTGCCTTGCGTTCTTCTTTAAGCTTTCTTATATCCCTGGAAAGCTCCTGCTGCGTGGCCTGCCCCGGCATTTAAAAATTCAACCCCTTTAAAATCACTGTTTTTTAAAGTGTTAAATAACAAGCGCAAATAAAAACAAGAAAAGGCAAATTATCTCAACAAAACTTTTTTATAAATTCTAACCGCCTGCTTCCCCGGGTGTCAAGGCAAGTGCTGTTTTTTGCAAAAATATCTACGAAACACCGCCGCAAGATTCGCTTTTTCTCACTTCGGCAATACGGTTACTTTCATCTACCATAACTACCACCGGCTGGTAAGCGCGCGCCCTTTCCTCGTCCATAATGGCGTAAGAAATGATGATCACCACGTCGCCCGGCTGAACCAAGCGGGCCGCTGCCCCGTTTAAACAAATTATACCGGAATGGCGGGGCCCTGGAATAACATAAGTTTCAAAGCGGCAGCCGTTATTATTGTTAACCACCTGTACCTTTTCGTTGGGCAGGATATTGGCTGCTTCCATGAGAGCCTCGTCAATAGTGATGCTGCCCATGTAGTTTAAATCAGCGCCGGTAACAGTAGCCCGGTGAATTTTGGATTTGAGCATGGTGAGAAACATTTTTTAAAACCCCCAAAGACATTGTAATCGTGCAAAAAAAGCACCAGTTGTTCTTTAGATATTGGCGTAGATATTGGCGTCCCGGCCGAGGACTATATTATCTATGAGTCTTGCCCTGCCTATTTTTACCGCGATGGCCAGCAAAACCGGCCCCTCAATTTCTTCCACGCGCTCTAGTTCCGGGTAGGTGTAAATTTCCACGTAATCGATATGCGCTAAGGGCTCGCTGCGGATGGTATCTTCAACCAGGCGCCGCAGGCCAGAAGCACGGCGCATGCCCTTATCAAAAGCTTCTTTTGCCAGGCAAAGGCTTTTATAAAGAACAGTAGCTGCCCGGCGTTCTTCAGTGTTTAAGTAAACGTTGCGGGAACTCATGGCCAACCCGTCTGGCTCCCGTACTGTGGGGACAGTAACCACTTCCACATCTATATTGAGGTCGGCCGTCATTCTCTCAATAACCAGGGCTTGCTGGGCATCTTTTTGGCCAAAGAAAGCTACGTCGGGTTTTACAATATTAAAAAGTTTTGTAACCACTGTAGCCACCCCGCGAAAATGCCCCGGGCGGGAGCGGCCGCACATCACCCCGGTAAGCCGCTCTACTTCCACATAAGTGCAGTAACCGGGCGGGTACATCTCTTCTACCGGCGGGTTAAAGACGGCATCTGCTCCCGCAAGCTCGGCCAGCCGGACATCCCGATCTAAATCGCGCGGGTAGCGCTCGTAATCCTCACCGGGCCCAAACTGGGTGGGGTTGACAAAGATGCTGACCACCACCGTACCGCACTTCTCCACAGCCCGGCGGATAAGCTCTAAGTGTCCTTCGTGCAAGTAGCCCATGGTGGGAACCAGCCCAACCGTTTTACCGGCCTCCCTGGCCTGGCGGACGTAAGCCCGGATCTCGGGTACAGTGTGAAAAATTTTCATATCTTCCTCCTTTATAATTGTGCAGTTAAAGCACTTGCCAAGCTTGTTTTACCTCTAATAATCATCAGTAAAGACGTTTTATCACTTCCTCTGACATGCTAAAACTGTGCTCGGGGCCGGGGAAAACACGTTCTTTTACCTCAGTCCGGTAAGCGGCGAGGGCGGCGGCTATCTGCTCGTGGAGACTGGCGTACTTTTTGACAAAGCGCGGGGACGGGCGCGGGTACATACCCAGCATATCGTGCAAAACCAAAACCTGACCGTCACAGTGCGGGCCGGCCCCTATACCGATAGTAGCAACTTTTACCTCTTGAGTGATGAAGCGGGCCAGCGGCGCCGGTACGCACTCTAAAACGATGGAAAATACGCCTGCTTCCTCTAAAATCCTGGCGTCTTCAACGAGTCTCCTGGCAGCTTCTTCATCTCGGCCCTGTACCCTGTAACCGCCCAGCTGGTGCACCGATTGGGGGGTAAGGCCGATATGACCTACCACAGGAATGCCGGCATCTACAATTCTCCGGACAGTTTCTGCCACCTCACGCCCGCCTTCCAGCTTTACGGCTTGAGCACCTGTTTCCTTTAAAAAACGGCCGGCATTACGCAAAGCGTCTTCCGCTGAAACCTGGTAGGACATAAACGGCATATCGGCCACAACCAGGGCATGGGAAACCCCGCGGCAAACTGCCTTTACGTGGTGCAGCATGTCCTCCATAGTTACCGGCAAGGTAGAATCGTAACCCAGCACAACGTTGCCCAGGGAATCCCCTACCAGGATCATATCAATACCCGCCTCATCAACCATCTTGGCCAGTGAATAATCGTAAGCCGTCAACATGGTAATGGGAACACCCTCTTCTTTCATCCGCCTGATTGTAGCCGTTGTTACCTTCTCCCTGCTCAACGCACCCTACCCCCTTCTAATTATTTCCAAAAGCTCCTCGGCCCCGGCAGGACTGAGCGTCCCCTTTTCCAGGGCAATACCGACGGTGTAGGCGCCGAGCGCCTTATATACATCTATTTCCCGTTCTCCCACCTCCCGCAGCACGCGCAAGTGATCTCTTACCGTCGGCCCGTCTCCCCGGGAAATGGGGCCCGTCAAGGCGCCAACCGGTCCTGCGCGCTGGACATTCTTAAGAGTTCCCTCCACTAGCGGCCGCAAGGCTTCCATGGCTTCTCTTTGGCTTAAGCCAAAGCGGGCGTAAAGGGCGTAAGATAAATGCAGCAAAGAAACCAGGTAATTGCAAGCTATACAGGCTGCCGCATGGTAAAGAGGCTTGTCCGCGGCATCGATGTAAAAGCTCTTGCCCCCCAAGTCGCTCACAATTTGCTCGGCCAGACTTAAGGCACCCTTGTCCCCCTCTAAAGCAAAATAGGAACCCGGCAGGTTTTCCACCGCGGCTTTAAGATCAGCAAATGACTGCAAGGGGTGGAGCGAGGCTGCCAATGCACCAAAGCGGCGGGCAGCACCCACTTCATCAGCGGAGTGTGCACCGCTGGTGTGAAAGACCACCTGGCCACCCCTAAAGCCGCCCCGGGCAGCGATTTTTTCAGCCACCCTGGCTATTTCCCGGTCGGGCGTGGTGATGAAAATTATTTCAGCCGCGGGCGTTACCTCCCACGGTTGGGTAGAAGCCACAGCCCCTACTTCTGCCGCTACCCGGGCGGCAGAGTCAATGCTCTTGCTAGCCACACCTACTATACTGTAGCCCTTGCGCTTTAAGAGGATAGCCAGCGCCGAACCTACCCGGCCGGCACCAACAACAGCCAGCGGCGGCCTGTTCAAAACCTAATCCCTCCAAAATATAAAAGCCTTCCGGAAAAACCCGAAAGGCGAAAGTCCTCTTTCCCGTCTCGGTCCACTTCCGGCTCCAAGCGGTTTTAGCAATTAATTTTAACATCATAACCTAAAGACATTATAAATAATCATCATAAAGACAATATAAAACAGTACGGTTCCACAAAGGATACCGTCTTTTGTTTTTTAATTTTAACACAGCACTGCCTTTTAAACAACACTCAAATTTATGATAAAAATTTATAACACCGGCAATAAAAAATTAAAAATCAAAAATTTAAGGCCTTTCGTTTATAACACAGTATACATGCCGGCCGTCTCACCCCTTGACTTTATCAGTTGCCCCCCATTTTCAGGGGGGTAAGAACCCTAAAACCCGC
>CAZLAK010000025.1:0-26712 GCA_964557545.1 uncultured Pelotomaculum sp. | reverse complement strand
CTTTCTGCCGGGCGGCAGTGTTTATGTTAGCATACCTCCCGCCGCTTAGTCAAGGGCTTCGGCTTATTTTTTCATCCCGCCCTTTTGGGCAGCGGCAAAAGGTATCTTACCATCACTGCACGCCCTGTGGCAACCGGTAATTTGTAGCAGCTGCTGGAGCACGGCCGTAAGCGAGATTCTGTTTTCGGCAGTCATCCGTCTAAGGGGGCTTATGGCGCCGCCGTGTTGCCACGGCACACGGCCTTTTTGCCCCCTTCCCCCTGTTTGGGGGTGCCCCTACCCGCAACCCGCCGCAGCGGGCCGCCTATTTGGGTTGCACGCGGGCGGAGTTTACCCTTGCACTTGCCGGTCGCCCGGCAACATGGTTTCTGTGGCACTTTACGGCTACTCGCAACTCCCGCAAATACCTTGCGTGAGTTCCTTTGGCCGTCGTCAGGTCGCCCTGCCCCGGCTTGCGCCGGGCGCCCTTTTACACCGCCGGCGAAAAGCGCCTGCGGTGTGCGTGTCTCGACTTTCCTCTACCTTGCTCTTGCGCAAGGCAGCGACTGCCCGCCGTACTCCAGCGGCTACACTTTAACCGGACTTATTCCGGTTCTCAACCGGATCTTAATATTAACAGCCGCAAGCTTAATTATCAACGGGCATTTTTGTCCAAAAATACCTGTGGTATAATATAGCCAGCAAAAAAGCTCCATTTTTCTTTGGGGATTGGTAATTTAATCGTGTTTTTAAATATAATTTTGGGAATAGGAAAAATATTCAGAAAATTTTTTTATAAGCCGGCTTATTTATTTTTGATAAGAGCTTCTGCTCTAACCGCCGCGTCACTGACCGCTCTAACCATGCAGGCAAGCGGCCCGGCTTTTGCCGCGCCCAAAACGGCCAGAGAGCATACCTGGGAGCTGACCCGCTCTTTCGGCGAAGCTGTACGACAGCAGGAGGCACAGGACTGGCTTTGGCTTTTTATTTTTTTCCTGGCCGCAGGCGCCCTGGCCTACTTTCTTGCCGTCTTGCACCGCCGGCAAAAAAACCGCCGCAGCACTGCCGCTGTCCTCATATCTTCCGGCCTGCAGGGTGAAGAGGACAAAAACACCGGCGATACGCTTCCCCAGCCCGGCGCATCTCAAAAACGGGCTTGGGTGCGCTTAGCCGTCCAGCGGGAGGTCAGTTTTAGCCGCGCCGGGGCACAGGAGTTTTCGGGCCGGGGCAGTGTGGTGAACATCAGCGGGGGCGGCATGCTGCTAAAAGTCAGCGAGAATCTTTTGCCGGGCGAAGAATTAAACGTATCCTTTGCTTTAGAGCCTGGCTTGCAGTTTAATTTGACCGCTCAGGTGGTCTGGGTGGAAGAAAAGTCTTCCCAGGAGGGCACTTTTTGCCTCGCGGGCATAAAATTCGTGCGCATAAGGCATGGAACCCAGGACCGCATAGTGAGATGGATCCTCCAGGAGCAGCGCAAGAGCACACAATCGCCGCCGGCTGCCGGTGAAAGTTTTGACGGCGGCAGCCAAAACAACGAGCCGGTTCAATAAAAGGGCCGGCTTTTAATTTTTTAGCCGGCTACCAGGTCGTCCAGGGTCTCAAATGTGTACCCTTGAGCCTTAGCATCTTTTATAATCCTGTCCAGTGCACCGGTATTATCGGCAGAAACGGCGTGCAGCAGAATAACCGCGCCGTTGTGCAGGTTTTTCATTACCGAGTTGTAAGCTTCTTGGGAGCCGCCGGCCATGGGGACCCAGTCCACCAGTGCCAGGCTCCAAAAAATATTGTAGTACCCCAGCTGGCGGGTAACGGCCAGGGTTCTCTCGCTGTACTCACCCTTGGGCGGGCGCAGGTACTTCATGCCCTTCACCCCGGTGACCCGGGTAAACTCTTCTTCCACCACGGCCAGCTCTTTCTTAATTTCCTCATCGGAAATATCCGGCAGGCTGGGATGGCTGTCCGTATGGTTGCCCACAATGTGCCCCTCGGCCACCATCCTCTTTACCAGTTCGGGCTGAGACCTCACGTAGTGGCCGGTAACAAAAAAGGCTGCCGGCACATGGTTTTCTTTCAGCACGTCCAGTATTTTAGGAGTATAGCCGGCCTCATACCCTTCATCAAAAGTTAAATAGAGGACTTTCTCATCCGGCCTGCCAATCCAGTAGGCATTGTACTTTTTTAACAAAGAAGAAATATAGGAGGGCATTTCCGGCTGGCGGTGCTCATCATTTGGTTTAAGGCCCCAGCCCCGCCGGTCGGCATCGGCTGTCTGGGTGCTGGGTGAAAGCGTTGACTTTTCATTTTCTGCGCTCTCACGGGTCGTTTCACTGCCTTTATCACTTGGTTTTTGAGCACCGCTGCCGTCGCCGATTCCGTTGCCGGCGTCCGCCGTTAAAACTTCTGCCGCTTTATCTTCCCCGCTTACTGTGCCTGCCGGCACACTGGGACTAATGACGGGCTTTCGGTGCACGCCGGCGGCGTAACCGGCCGCCGCCAAAACAATCAACAAGAGAGCCGCGGCCCACACCAGTTTGTGCTTGGGTTTTGTTTTTGTGTTTTGTGTGTTTTGCTCTTGCTCCAACAGATACAACCTCCGTTTTTACACATTGACACATTGAAAAATTCTTATGATATTATAATGAACACAAAAAGACCTTTTTAAACGGTGCCAGGCACTTAACTTATTAACTTATTAAATTTCCCGCCGGTCGATGACCCTCTTGGCTTTGCCTTCACTGCGAGGAATGGTGCGCGGCTCTACAAATTTAACCCGGGCATTTATGTTAAGCACGCTTAAAATTTTGTGGCGGATCTTCTCCTCTAGCCTCTCTAAGCCTTTAACCTCATCTGTAAACATCTTTTCAGAAAGCTCCACCCAGATCTCCAAATCGTCGAGCTCCCCCTTGCGGTCAACCACCAGGAGGTAGTGGGGCTCTGTTTCGCCAAACTCCAAGAGTACGCTCTCCACCTGGGAGGGAAAGACGTTGACACCCCGGACAATAAGCATGTCGTCGGTGCGGCCCCTCACCCGCTGCATGCGGGCGTGAGTGCGGCCGCAAGCGCACTCCTCTACGGTGAGAGCAGAAATGTCCCGCGTGCGGTAGCGCAAGAGCGGAATGGCCTCCTTAGTAATGGTCGTGATTACGAGTTCGCCCTGGCACCCCCACGGCAGCACTTCACCGGTGTCCGGATCTATTATCTCGGCAATGAAGTGGTCCTCAAAGATGTGCGCTCCCTGTTTGGCCGGACATTCCATCGAAACTCCCGGCCCCATTATCTCACTTAAGCCGTAAATATCTAAAGCTGTTAAGTGCATTTTGCTCTCGATCTGCCGGCGCATGTTCTCCGACCACGGCTCAGCCCCAAAAATGCCCGCCTTAAGCGGCAGCTTTTCAAAATTAACACCCGCGGCTTCCCCTTCTTCGGCCAGGTAAAGGGCATAAGAAGGCGTGCAGGCCAGTATAGTGGTGCCAAAGTCCTGCATTAACATGAGCTGCCGGGCCGTGTTCCCGCCTGAGACCGGCACCACCGTGGCCCCCAGGCGCTCGGCCCCGTAATGCAGGCCCAGGCCGCCGGTAAACAGCCCGTAGCCGTAAGCTACCTGGACAACGTCATCCCTGCCGCCCCCGGCCATGACCAGGCAGCGGGCCACCAAGTCCGACCAGTTTTCGATGTCCCGCCGGGTATAGCCGACCACTGAAGGTTTGCCTGTGGTGCCGGAAGATGCGTGCAAGCGCACTACCTCAGAAAGCGGCACAGCAAACAGGCCGTACGGGTAGTTGTCCCGCAAATCCTGCTTGGTGGTGAAGGGGAGCTTTTTTAAGTCGTCCAGTGACTTTATGTCGTCCGGCTCAAGACCCAGTTCTGTGAGTTTTTGCCGGTAGAAGGAAACGTTCTCGTAAACCCTTTTGACCGTTTCCTTCAAACGCACCAGCTGCAGCTCTAATAGCTTCTCTCTTGGCATGGTCTCATACTCCGGCTGCCAAAAGGCGCCACTTTTGCTTTGGGCCAAAACCTTTAAAGCTTTACTCAAAGCGTACCACCACCCGGATAAAAATTTTTAATTACTCTGCGCTCTTGTTTTGGGCCGCCCCAGGTAAGCCTGGCGCACTTTTTCAATGTCAGCAAATTCTTCCGGACGGCCCTCAAGCACTGCCCGCCCGCCCTCCATGACCACTACCCTGTCGGCCACCCGGGCGGCACATGCGGGATTCTGCTCTACCAGAATAACCGAAAGCCCCTTTCCTTTCAAGCCCGCCAGAGCATTTTGAATAGATCGCACCGCCAAAGGAGCAAGACCGGCCGAGGGCTCATCCAAAA
Source organism: uncultured Pelotomaculum sp. (assembly GCA_964557545.1). Taxonomy (GTDB): domain Bacteria; phylum Bacillota; class Desulfotomaculia; order Desulfotomaculales; family Pelotomaculaceae; genus CAZLAK01. Next base: position 22,413 of record CAZLAK010000025.1, on the reverse strand, counting down.
GCAAAAGGCGCGGCCCGGACATCAGTGCCCGGCCAATGGCCAGCATCTGCTGCAGGCCCCCGCTCAGCGAGCCGGCCAGTTCACTCAGGCGGTCCTTTAAAGGCGGAAAAACGTCCAGCACGCCATGGAGTGCGGCTGCTGTTTCCTTCCTGCTCAAGCGCCGGCTGTAGGCTCCTAGGAGGAGGTTATCTAGCACCGTCATACCGGCAAAGATCTCCCGGCCCTCGGGCACCAGAGCAACACCCAGCTTCACCATCCGCTCGGGCGGAAAACCGGCCACCGGCATCCCGTTGAGCAGAACGTCTCCGCCGGAGGGCCGCAAAAAACCGGCCAGCGAGTTCAAGAGAGTGCTCTTGCCCGCCCCGTTGGCGCCCAGAATAGCCAGCACCTCGCCTCTCTTTACATTAAGAGAGAGGTCTCGCACCACAGGAGTTCCCCCGCGCCGCACCTCTAAGCTCCTGGTTTCAAGCAACACACTCTTCACTCCCCAGGTAAACCTTGATGACATCAGGCGAGGTGCTGACCTGTTCGGGCGTGCCGCAGGTCACTGTCTTTCCGCAGTCCATGACCAGCACCCGGTCAGCCAGCCCCATGACCACTTCCATATTGTGCTCGACCAAAACGATAGTCACACCCTCTTCTCTTAGAGCGGCCAGGCAGTGCACGAGTTCGTCCATCTCTGCCTGTGTAAGGCCGGCAGCCGGCTCGTCTAAAAGGAGGAGAACAGGTTTTGAGGCCAGAGCCCTGGCCAGACCCACCCGCCGCTGCCGGCCCGGGGGAAGCTGGCTGACCGGCAGGTCTGCTTCCTCCAAAAGTCCCAGTTTTTCCAGTAAAAGCAGTACATCGCTGCGGCCCTTTTTACCGGCCTCCCCCGGCCGGACAAAGAGCGACGGCCAGAAAGCTGCACCCGTGCACCAGGGTGTGCCGGTTAAAACGTTATCGAAAACGGTCATGTTGCTGAACAAGTTGAGGTTCTGGAACGTCCGGGCTATGCCCATCCTGGCCAACTGGTGCGGTCTTTGACCGGTGATGTCCGCTCCGCCAAAGTACACCCGCCCGCTGTCGGGCCTGACGGCCCCGGCAATGACGTTAAAGAGGGTGGTTTTGCCGGCACCGTTGGGACCGATGACGGCGAAAATTTCTCTTTCTCTCACGGTAAGGCTGACGTTATCTAAGGCCACTACCCCTCCGTAGCGCTTATAAAGGGCGCGCACTTCCAGCAGCATACTCCCTTCCTCCTTTCCCAGCTGACAGCCGGAACAGCATCTTTTTCCCAACCCCCGCCTCTTTCCACACAGTAATTATTACCAGTACGGCGCCGTAAACCACAATCTGGCACTCGGCACCGGCACCCGGCAGTACCAGCGGCGCTGCCCACCGTAAAAATTCACTCAAAAAGATGACCGCTGCCGCCCCCGCCGCCGGACCCCAGGCGGCGCTGCCCCCCAGTACAGCCATGAGCACGAGCTGCACGGACGAATGAAAGCCAAAGGGTGAAGGGCTGACAAATGAGATATAAAAGGCGTACAAGCCCCCCGCCAAACCGGCAAGAGCGGCGCTTAAGACAAAAGTTTTTAACTTTAAAGAAGCCGTATCGATGCCGCAGGCGCCCGCCGCCTCTTCTGACTCGTGAATGGCGGCCAGCGCCCTGCCCACCGGCGACCGGCGCAGGTTGCGGCAGGCGGCGAGCACAGCCACCGCTGCTGCCCAGGCCAGGCAGTAGAACTCCCGGTCGCCCCTCAACTTAAAACCAAAAAACTCTAAGGGCGGTATGCCGGCAAGTCCCGACGGGCCGCCGGTAATGCTGCGGCACTCGTTAAAGAGGAGGTGGACAAGCGTGCCAAAGGCCAGGGTGGCCAGCGCCAGGTATAGTTCCTTGAGCTTTAGCACCGGCCGGCCGACAATTCCTGCTGCCAGGGCGGGTAAAACGGGGGCCGCCGCCAAAGCCAGCAGCGCCGGCCAGCCGTAGGTTGTGGATAGCACGGCCGCCGCATACGCTCCCAGCCCCATGAAAGCGGCGTGACCGAAAGAAACCTGGCCGGCTAAGCCCATTAAGACGGACAGGCCGGACGCGGCCACCGTGTAAATGGCCACCGCTACCAGAATGCCTAAAAGGTAGTTGTTTCCCCACACGAGCGGGGCGGCGAGGAGGACAGCCGCCAGCACTGTGCAAACCGCCAATTGCCGTTTAGGCCGCATGGCGCAAACCACCACCTTACATCTTTCTCCAGGAAAGCCCGAATATGCCTTGCGGCCTTACCAGCAACAAAGCGATGAGGGCCGCCAGGGCCAGGGCGTCTTTTAAACCGGAAGAAATGGTGCCGGCCGCAAAAGCTTCTAAGAGCCCTAAAGCCAGGCCGCCCAAGACCGCCCCGCCGGCGCTGTGCATGCCCCCGGCAATAGCGGCTACCAGGCCCTTAATTCCCAGAATAAAACCCATATCGTAAGTGGCCAGGGTAAGGGGGGCCACCGTTACACCGGCTAATGCTCCCAGCATTCCGCTGCCAGCAAAAGCCCAGGTGAGGGCAGTGTACGGGGAAATGCCCACAAGTCTTGCGCCGGTCCGGCTGAGCATGCAAGCCCGCAAGGCCTTGCCGGCGCGGGTAAACTTAAAGAAGGCGGCCAGCAGCAAAAACACCAAAAGCACGGTAGCCATGACCCACAGCCCCTGGCGGGGAAGGGCCGCCCCGCCCGCCATCAGTGGCCCGCCGCCCGTAAAGGCGGGCAGGGCATAAGGATTGGTTCCCCAGATAATCAAGGCCAGCCCCCTGAGCGAGATGGAAGCACCCAGAGTGGTGATAATCGGCACCAGCGGCGGTGCACCGGCCACCGGCCGCACCGCAGCCCTCTCCACGGCCACCCCCAGGAGGGCGGATGCCGCAACTGCTGCCGCCGCACAGGCCCACAGCGGCAGTCCGGCCGACCGGGCGGAAACGGCCACCAGAGCCCCCCAGGCCACAAACTCCCCCAATGAAAGGTTGAGCACTCCGGTAGAAGCGTAAGTCAGCACAGCCGCAAGAGCTATGAGGGAGTAAATACTCCCCGTGGTTAGGCCGGAGAAAACCAGCTGGAGCACCTGTTCGGCGTGCAACACCCATCCCCCCTTACTCAAGCAACGCCCAGCGGCCGTTTTTCACCGTCACCAGCACAAGCGAATCCTCGCTCAAACCGTTGTGGTCTTCCGGCGATAGGCGGAAAATTCCGGAAACCCCCACATGACCGCTGATCTTCTCCAGTTCATTGCGTACAGCTGCCCGGTCGGCACCAGCCTTCTCCAGGGCTTTAACCAAAAGCCAGAAGGCATCGTAGGCGTACCCGCCGAAAGAATTCGGCTCTTCGCCGTACTTCTGGCGGTAATCCGACCTGTACTCGTCTAAGACCGCCTTCTGCGGGTCAGAAGCGGGAATTTGCTCGGCTACGGCCAGCCGGCCCAGCGGCAGAATAACACCTTCGGCCGCCCCGCCGCACAGGTCTATAAAGTTCTGGTTGCCGGCCCCGTGGCTGTGCAAGAGCGGGATAGAAAGCCCCATATCCCTAAAATTCTTGGTCACAATGGATGCCGAGGGCGGTATGGCCCACACCACGGCGGCCTGAACGCCGGCGGCTTTTACCTTAGTGAGTTGCGGGGACATGTCTTTGTCGGCAGCCTCAAACTTCTCTTCTACGGCCACTTCAATACCCGCCTGGCGGGCCGCCTGAACAAAGGCCGCCCGGCCGCCGTCCCCGTAGGCATTGTTCATGTACAAAAAGGCTACTTTATTAAACCCCTTTTCTTTTAAATAACTGACCAGCTTGGAAACAGTCACCAGGTCGCTCTGGGCCGTCTTGAAAACCCACTTTCTCTCGGCCGCCGGCTCTACAATCCTGGAAGCCGCCGCTAAAGAGATCATGGGCACCCCTTCTTTCTGGGCCACCTCCAGCATGGCCATGGACGGCCCGCTGGAACTGGCGCCAATCACGGCCAGCACCTTATCAGTAGTGATGAGCTTTTTCACCGCCAGCACGGCCTCGGTTTCGTCGCTCTTGTTGTCCAGTATAATCATTTCCAGCGGCCGGCCGTTAATGCCGCCGGCCGCGTTGACCTTAGCCGCCAGCATCTCCAGCGTATTGCGCTCCGGAACGCCTAAAGAAGACGAGGGCCCAGTTATGTCTAAAACTGCTCCGATCTTATATTTTTCCACGCCTCCGCCAGCCTTGCCCGGTCCCGTGCCGGACTGACCGCAGCCGGCAGCCAGCATTGCTGTAAAGACCACCAGCAGTAAAACCGCTGCCCATGACAGCTTTACACCCCGCAGTTTTTTCATGAAATAAATTCCCCCCAAAATTTTTTAACTTAAAATTTTTAAAGTATATTCCCTCTCAACGCCTCTTAAGTCGTTTATATTAAACCCGCCAAAGAAAGCGGCCACCCCCTTTGCCCACAATATAAAAAGCCCGCCTCTTTCGCCTGAGGACGAAAGCACGGCGGGCTTCCGCGGTACCACCCCAGTTGGCCAAAAGCACCTTTTGGCCCACTCTTTTCGGGTAAGGGTACGAAGAGCACAAGCTATAATGCGCCTTCTGCCGGTTGCGGTTAAATAAAAAACCTTCCGTCCTCAGGGACGAAAGGCTGATTACTTTCCGCGGTACCACCCTGTTTGACCCGCCGCTTAGACGGGCCCGCTCTTTCCGGCAGGGTACGGGAGTGCTTCACTCCTTATACCCCCTCCCTTTTAACGGCGGGAGACTCCGTCCGGACCTACACACCGCCCCATACAGCAGTTTTCAGCCCGGCAGCATCCGGGGAGAACTTCAACGGGCCACACTGTAAGGGCGCTTCCAGTCACGGCACCCTCTCCCTGAACAGCAGCTTCCCGCCTACTTTTCCCCTTCATCGCCTCTTTGGCTTTCCTATTGCTTCTATGTGCTTTATAATAGCAGTTGGACTGGCCGCAAGTCAACAAGTATTTTTAGAAAAAACAAAAATTTTACCGGCAAGTGACCAGGAGGTAAGCATTAAATTGGAAAAAGCTATTGAAGCCAGGGGTATTTCCCTTTACCGCCAAAAAAAGACCATCCTGAACGTCGAAGAGTTTGTGCTGCACCGCCGGGAAATAATGGCCCTCATCGGCCCTAACGGCGCCGGCAAAAGCACTTTCTTGCAAGTGCTGGCTCTTTTGCAGCGCCCCTCTTCCGGTGAGATTTTCGTGCTGGGTGAGCAGGTTACTCCGAGAAACGAGCTGTCTTTACGGCGGAGAATGGCCGTAGTCTTTCAGGAACCTCTCCTCTTAGACGCTTCGGTCTACACCAACGTGGCCTCCGGGCTTTTGCTGCGGGGAATTGAGCGCGCCGAAGTGGAAAAAAGAGTAAGTGAGTGGCTGGGGCGGCTGGGCATCGAACACCTGGCCCGGCAGCCGGCGCGCACCTTATCCGGCGGCGAATCCCAGCGGGTAAACCTGGCGCGCGCCTTTGCTTTAAAACCGGAGATACTCTTTTTAGACGAGCCTTTTTCCGCTCTGGATTACCCTACCAGAAAGGCTTTAATTGCGGAACTTACTGTCATTTTAAAAGACACGGGCATCAGCGCCCTCCTGGTCACCCACGATTATCACGAAATCCACCCACTGGCCCAAAGGGTAGCAGTAATGCTCGACGGCCGGATAGTACAGTGCGCCCCCTTAGAAGAAATTCGCCGGCATCCCGCCGGCGAAGGTGTTGCCGCCCTTGTCGATCCTTAAAACCCGCAATTCAGCTCGCTTTCCTGCCGTTAGCCTTGGCCGGCAGGTAGAGGTTTTTTAAGTTTTCGTACTTGATGTTGCGGATATGTAAAGTGTGCGCCCACTCTTTCTTCTTGCGCATGAAAAAGCCCACGTAAGCTACCGGCACCCAGGTGAGCGCAAAAATGGGGTAGAAAAACAGCCACCAGTAAACCCTAAACTGCACCCGCTCCAGGGCCAGTCCAAGCCCGAAGTAGAAAAACTGAGCAAAGAAACCCGCTACCGCCCAGAAAGGCCTTTCTCCCAAAAGTTCAGGTCCCATAAAGATATTGGTGATCATCCCGATACCGGTAAACATTAAGAAAAAGGGCTGGATGAGGTAAAGAGCGGCGTCGATCATGGCAAAGTTCCTGGTGCGTATGCCCTCCACAAAAAGCTTTACTGCATAGCGGCCGGCCACGTTGCAGTGGCCCTGCATCCAGCGCCGGCGCTGGCGCCAAGACTGCATGAGGGTAAGCGGCTTTTCGTCGTAGACCCTGGCGTCATGGGCCCACGTCACCTTGATGTTGTTTAAAAGGGCTTTGGTCTGGAATTCGAGGTCTTCGGTGAGGGAAGTCATACCCCAGCCGTACTTCTTGAGTACGTCTGCAGCCAGACACATGCCCGTGCCGCCTAAGGCGCAGGTCAGGCCCAAATTGTACTTAGACAGCTGCCAAAAGCGGTTAGTCAGCACGTAACATACGTATATAGATTTCGTTATCCAAGTATCATCGGCGTTTTTGGTATCGAGGTAGCCCTGGATTATTTTTTCTCCTCTTAAGAGCCTGGTGTTCATGATGGATAAAAAGTTGGTTTCCACCAAGTTGTCAGCGTCAAAAACCACTACCGCATCGTAAGGTATGCCGGTGGCAAAAATTTGGTTAAAGCCGTACTCTAAAGCGTAACCCTTGCCCTTTTCTTTGTTGTTAAAGCGCTCAATTACCTGGGCCCCGTTTTCGGCCGCCACTTTGGCCGTATTATCCGTACAGTTATCGGCGATGACGTAGATGTCATAAAGCTCCCGCGGGTAATCCATTCTCTTTAAGTTTCTTATAAGCTCACCGATTACTCTTTCTTCGTTGTGCGCTGCCACCACCACAGCAAACCTGGACTTGGGCGGCAGCAATTCACCTTCCGGGCGGCGGTAAAAACCAAAAAGGGAAATAACAAAGTAGTAAAAAGCATACAGGGTCAAAAACGCTTGGGTTCCGTAAAATATTGCTTCCATAACCATCTCCTTTTCTCACCCAACGGGGTTTAAAAAGCAAACCACCAAAAATTAGTTCTCGGCCAACAAAAAAATTCCTCCTTTAATTTTCCACAAGACCAATAAAATCTTTATAAAAAATAAAAACATAAAAACTGAAAGCATTGATATTTTTACTATAACTATATTTTTGCTATAACCTAATATGAACCATACGTAGCAAAATATTACACTTAAATGTTTAAGCCTTGCCCGCACTGCCCTGCTCTGCCGGCACTGTCCGCGGCACGGCTGCCAGCATGCCGGCCGCGCCCAGGGCGGCAGCCATAAGCATTACCCCCCGGTAACCCCACAACTGGGCAAATATTCCTCCCAGAAGCGGCCCAACGGCATTGCAAAAATTGAGAGTGGACTGGAAGATGCCGCTGGCCGTACCCCTCTCTTCGCCGCTTTTTAAAACGATGAGCAGCGCCCCCACGTAGAGGCAGGACCAGGCTATGCCTAAAAGGGCTTGGGCAATAATAAGCGGCCAAAGCTTGGCGACAAAAGCGTAAGCCACGAAGACAATAAGCGAGAGCAGCTGCCCAAAGGCAAACGTCTTGTAGGGCGAAAATTTTTCCAGGCCGCGCATGACCACAAACTGCACCGCAAAGTTAATACTCCACAGAAAGCCAATCCAAAACTTATTGAGTCCCAAGGAGGCAAAGTAAAGCGGGAGGATGATCCACACGGCAGTAGCTCCCAGGTGCCGCAAAAAAACAGCCGCATAAACCCGGCGGTTTCTCACGACTACCTGCCACAAGCTCGGCTGCCCGGCAGGCCTTGCACCGGGATTTTCGCTAAATCCCCGGGCCATTAAAAAGGCCAAAAAACACACAGCCGAACTTACCACAAAGAGCAAGTGAATATCGCCCAAAAGGGCCGCTGTCATGGAGCCAAAAATCCAGCCCAGCGAACCGTAAGAGCTGAACACACCCATGTCTGCCCCCGCTTCATAAGCGTAAGCAATGGCTGCTGCCACGGTGATTCCCAAAGAAAAACCTACCAGGGCGCGCAAAGCCATTAAAAGCCAGAGATTAAAAGACAAAAGCTGGGCGGCAAAAGCCGCACAGCAAATTAAAAGGCCGCGGCGCACAAAAACCACCCGGCCGCTCGTATCTGACTTCCAGCCCGACACGAGCGAAGATATTAAAAAAGCGCTGCCGTAAGCAGAACCGATCAAGCCCACTTGAAAGTCAGAACCCCCGAGCTGGGCTCCCAGCAGGGGGATAAAAATAAGCGAACCCTGAACAGCAAAATTCAGCAAGAAATTAACGGCATAAATCTTCCGGTCAAATCCCGGCAAGCAAAACACCTCTTTATGAATCCTGCTAACGATTAAAGTATTGTACTATATAACTTACGGCCAGTAAAGCGGTCAGCGCCCCTATAAAGGTGCGAATAAACTTTTCCGGCAGGTATTTTTGCATGGCTGCGCCCAAATAAGTCCCGAAAAATCCTCCCGCTCCAAACAGAAGACCCAAAGCCCAGTCGGGAGCAGCGCTGGCTGCCAGACCCGGGCCATCAGCGGCAGCCAGCAGCGAGAAAAATAAAACACCGGCAACAGATGTAACCAGGTTGCCAGCCAAGGTTGCCCCGGCAATAGTATATACCGGCAGGCCTAAAAAGGAAACGCAAAAAGGAGCAATGATGGCACTTCCCCCAATACCGTATATCCCGCCTATTACACCCACGGCCAGGGAAAGAAAAAAAACAGCCGGGGTGCTAAAAGAAAAAGTCTCGCCCCAAAACTCGTACTCCACCCGGCGCCAGGTAAAAGAAAGCGTTTTTACACGCGCCTCCCCCGGCAGTCCGGCAGCGCCGAAAAGACCCCTGCGGCTCTTTTTGTCACCGGCTAGCCCGGCAAACTTTTTTTCCAGCGCCAAAAAGCCTCCCCCGTTAGCGGAAAGCCCGGGCCCTAAACCGGCTGAACCCGCCAGCACCCTTATTCCCAGGCAGAGGAGGACGATCCCCGCAAAGAGCTTAAAAGCTGCTGGCTGCACCAGGCAGGTAACCCTGATTAAGGCGCCTAAAAAAACGCCCGGCAGCGTGCCGGCAGTCAGGACGAGGGCCAGCGCCCAGCTCATCCGCCCTTCTTTTATATAGCGGTAAAGGCCGCCCGGCGTAGAAACTATGTTGTAAATAAGGTTGGTCGGGCTCACGGCGGGACTGGCAAAACCGAGCACGCTCACCTGGAAGGGCAAAAGCAAAAAAGCCCCTGACATACCCGCCGAAGCCGTCAGCAGCGCCACAGCAAAAGCTACCAGCGGCGGTACCAGGGGAAAAACCTCAACCCCAGAAACTGGAAAATACACCGGCCACCATCCCTAAAATGCAAAAGAACTTTTATAACCCGTATTTTCCCCGATTATACCAGCTGAAACAAAAAATTAAAAGAGCGGCCGTCAAAACATTATTAAACATTATTGTATATTCTAGGTTATCAACAAAATTTAATAAACTGCCTGATTATTTAAATTCCCAGTAAGGGGCATGGTGCTTTTTCACCTCGCCGACGGCTTCCAGCACGCCCCGCTTGACCGTTCCTGTTCCTGCCGCCGGTCTCTTTTGCGCCGCTTCTTCTCCCTGCGCACCTCCACCGCCGAGCAAGGCGTGAAAGACGGACAAAACGCACTCCGCCAGGGACGGCGGGTGGTAACCTCCTTCTAAGATGTAAACCGGGCCTTTTCCACTGCAAGAATAGGCAATTTCGTTAACGATACCGGCCAGCCGGGCATAACCGGCCGCCGTCAGCTTCATCATCCCTATAGGGTCTCTTTCGTGGGCGTCCATGCCGGCAGAGACCAGCACCAGTTCAGGTTTAAACTGCCCGGCAACCGGTACCAGAACCTCCCATAAAGCGTACTCGTAATCGGCATTGCCGGAACGCTTGGGCAGGGGGACGTTGATGTTGTAGCCGCGGCCGTCCCCTTCGCCCACCTTTGACGCCCAGCCGGTGGCCGGGTAGCTCCAGTCCCTGTGCACGGAGAAATAGAGCACCGAAGGGTTGCGGTAAAAGATGTACTCCGTGCCGTTGCCGTGGTGCTCGTCCCAGTCCACAATCAACACCCTCTTAATCCCGTACTGTTCCTGGGCGTAACGGGCGGCAATGGCCGCGTTGTTAAAGAAACAAAAGCCCATGCCCTTGTCCGGCTTGGCGTGGTGGCCGGGCGGCCGCACCAAGGCAAAAGCACCCCTGGCCCCTCCCTTTATGACGGCATCCACCGCTGTCAGCGCGCCGCCGGCGGCCAGCAGGGCCGTCTCGTACGTTTTGGCCGAGCCCACGGTGTCCTGAAAAAAGACCCCTCCCCCTCTGGCCGAAAAATCCCGCACTTCACGAATATAAACGGGCACGTGGACTAGTTCTACTTCCGCTAAAGTTGCCGGGCGCGGTTTTATTACGTCTATTTTTTCCAGCACGCCGGACGATTCCAGCTCAGCGTAAGTAACCTTTAAGCGTTTCGGGCTTTCTAAATGACCCCAGGTTTCGTGGTCCAAGTAAGCCCAGTCGAATACCAGAGCAGGCTTCACCTTGTCACCCCCGCGCTACATATTTGCGCAAAGTTCAAATAAACTACAAAAATTACAAACAAAAATGGGGAGCGCACCTCCCCCAAAACTACCTTTCACATATCAGCAGGCTGTCGGCGTCCTCGACAAGGCACATGGCGTTAAAAACAAGCCCCTTAATTTTACCCAGTTCGCCCTTGAGCTCCTCTAACTCGCTGGTCGTAGCTTTAATGGTGAGGTTGATAATGCCCCGGTCGCACTCTGAGTAGGGAATCCCGCTGCGGTGGAGGATGAGGCTGCCGTACTTGGAAAGCACTTTCTGCACTTCTGGCGCCTGAACTGACTTCTCGTTGACCAGCATACCCACAATGCAGATGTTCTTTTTCACCGCTCCCGCCTCCTTATGCTATTTTCAGGCATAATTTAACTATAATTTATCATTTTCTAAATATTTAGGCAACTGAATACCGGTGCAAACAAAAAATAATTTTTTACAAAAAATCAAAACTTTTTAACGCCCTTTAAAACTGCGACCTCTTTTGTTCTTTTGCCTCCGTGTAAAGTTCAAAAGCTTCCTTTACCTCCAAGCCTCCGTGAATGAGGCCGTGAGCCGCGGCCAGAAGGGCTTCCGGGCAGGGGCTCTGCCAGATATTGCGCCCCATAACCACGCCGGCCGCCCCGCCTTCGAGCGCCCCGGCGATCATCTTCAGCGTGTCCAGTTCGGTTTCGCACTTGGGTCCGCCGGCAATGAGACCGGCACGGGGCACCCCGCCGTCACCCGTTCAAAGTCCTCTTCTGTGTAGTAAGTCTTCACTATGTCCGCGCCGTGTTCGGCCAGCACCCGCGCCCCCAGGGCAATAAAGCGGGGATCTTTCTTTTTATCCTCATTAGTTTTCCCCAGACCGGCCACACCCAAAAGGGGCACGTTCCAGCAGCGGCAGCTGCCCGCGGCTTTCGCCAGCCCGACGAGGGTTTCATGTTCGTGCGGCGAACCTATAAAAGCAGACACGGCCACGGCGTCGGCGGCCAGAGCTTCTTCCACCGAGGCCGTAAGTCCCTCCCTGGTCAGTTCCGGCCCGGCTACAGTAGCCCCTCCGCTGATGCGCATAATCAGACCCGGAAAACCACGGGGTTCGAAGGCGTACCGCAGCACGCCCTTGGTGAGCAGCCAGGCGTCCACATAGCCCGTGGCCTCCAACCTGTCCAGCGTGTCTTTTACCCTCTCCAGGCCCTTAAGAGGGCCTAAAGCCATACCGTGGTCCACGGCCACCACCAGAGAGCGGCCGGTTTTCCCCGCAGGACCTTTTTTAAACGCCATGCTAAACCGTCCACACCGCTTACCACCTCTTAAACTGCGTTAAATTATTTTTATCATCTATCACGATCACGCCTTTTAGCATGGTGCCGCCTTGAGCCAGCCGCACAGCCTCTAAAAAATCTCCCAGTCCAAACCGGTGGGTAATAAGCTTTCTTACGTCAATGCTGCCGCCGGCAATTAAATCAAGGGCCAGGCGAAAATCACCCGGCGTAGAGGCAAATGTCCCGGTCAAAACTTCCTCAGTGTAATGCAGCCACCTAAGGTCTACCTTCACCGGCCGCCCGGCGGGAGGGCCGCCAAAAACGTTAAAAAACCCCCGGGGCGCAGTAGGCTAAAGTGACCGGCTGCCACCTCAGGATCGCTTACAGCAGCGATAACCTGGTCGGCCCCGCGGCCGCCGGTCAGGCGGCGCACCTCACTAGTTACGTCCTGCCGGTGAGGGTCAAAACAGGCGGCGGCACCGAGCTCTTCAGCTGCTGCCAGCCGGCGCCGGTCGGGGTCAACCACGGCCACATCCGCACCCCGCCAGCGGCAGGCCAAAAGGTGCATGAGCCCCATGGGTCCGGCCCCCACCACCAGCACCAAGTCCCCCGGCGAAGTGATGGCCGCCCGGGCCGCCGCCAGGCAGCAGGACAGGGGTTCGGCCAGGGCAGCCGGTTCGTCGCCCAGCCCCGGGCGGCAAAGGCACAAGACCGCCTATGCAGACGATCTCACGGGGGATACGGACGTATTCCGCAAAGCTGCCGTCTATCCCGTGGGCTAAACCGTACTCTTTCTCGCACAGGTTGTGCCTGCCGCGCCGGCAGTAAAAGCATTCCCCGCAGACAGCTATGGGATAAACAGCCACCCGCTGCCCGATCTCGTACCCGCTCACAGAACGGCCGACTGCGGCCACTTCGCCTGCCACTTCATGGCCCAAAATACCGGGCCGGTGCCGCAAAGTTCCTTCGCCCCTTAAAATTTTTAAGTCTGTAGTATAGATGCCGGCGGCAGTCACTTTGACCAGCACTTCGCCATCACCTATTTCCGGCACGGGAACACGCTCTACCCTCACGTCGCCCGGACCGTGCACCACCGCTGCCAGCATGCTCTCCGTCACCGCCCAATTACCCCCTCTCCCCGCAGGGCATCCATTAAGGCGGCCAGTTTGAAAGCACTCTTTTTACCCGGCGCCTCTTCCACCCCGGAGCACAAATCAATGCCAAAAGGCCGGACACGCCTCACCGCCTCGGCCACGTTTTCCGGTCTTATGCCGCCTGCCAAAAATACGGGCAGGGGCGCAGCCCGCACGAGGCGCGCCGCCGCCTCCCAGTCGACTGCCTTCCCTGTACCCCCGTACCTCACTTGGCCGCCGCTCCCGGCGGCAGCGTCGATAACCGCCACGTCCACACCCTTTACCGGCAGCTCGTGCAGCTCGCGCCTTACAGCCTCTTCGGCCGCGCTGGCACTTCCCGCTCCAGCCGGCAAAAAAACGGACTGCCACACTAAAAGCTCCGGGGCGAGTTTTTTGAGCTTGCCTGCCGTTTCTCCGTCCACCGGCCGTAAGAACTGCACGGCGCGCGGCCTGTACACCCGAACCAGGCGGGCCAGGCGCTCCCAGCCCAAATCCCATACTAAGGCCACCGCCGGCACGGGAGAGGCAGCTATGAGCGCCCCGGCTTCTTCTGCAGAAAGGGAACGGGGCGAGTAAGCCACCTCTACCAGCACTCCCACGTAACCGGCGCCGGCGCTGGCAGCCAGGTGTGCATCCGGCAGATTGGTGATGCCGCAGATTTTAACCGTTAAGCCAACCTTCACAGGCGTAAATTCTCTCCTCTCCCTCCGCCGCAATGCGGGCTCCCGTATTGTCCACGTCGGTTATAATTACCCGGGAGGAGGCCACTCCCCGCCGCTCTAAGTGAGCCAGTATCCTTTCCACCACCGCCTGGCTTTTGGTCAGAGCAAAGACAGTAGGCCCCGCCGAACTCATGCCGGCCACTTCCGCCCACAGCTTGCGCCAGGTGCAGATGTAATCGTAAATAGGCGTGCCGCCCAGGCCGTGCTGCTCGCACTCCGCCCGCTTAGAACCCAAAAAGGCGAGGTCAAAGAGGGCGTCGCCAATGCCCTTTAAGTCGCCCTTGACCATGGCCGGCAAGAGATCTAACAGGACGATCTGCGACTTCGTGCAGCTCTGCAGGTAATCCAAGTACCTGGCCCGGCGCATGAGCAGTTCCACTTCCGATTCGGCCGCCGTGTCCTTGCCGGCATATTCACTTTCTAAGCTCGGCACATCCGGAATGACGATGACTGCTTTGGTCCCCGGCAGGGCAGTGCGGTAAACCATTTCTAAATCGTCGGTCCCCAAGACCATACCGCCGTGGATGCTGGCCATAGCCCCAATACCTGTTTCAAAACCGCGGATCAAAAATTCTTTGCTGCGGGGGCTTTCCTCACAGGCATTAAAACCGATGAGGCGGCGCAGCTCCCGGTTATTGAAAGGGCGCCCCAGCACTTCATTGATTCCCACACAGGCCGCACACATCGTGCCAGTAGAAGAACCCATGCCCACGTGGCGGCGGCCGTGGTCGTACAGCTCAATCTCAAAGCCACCGGAATATCCAAGAATTTCTTTAAAAACGCGGGCAAAGTGGGAAACGATCAGCTGGCGCTGCCCTTTGACGGTTATTTCCGGCTCCGGCACGGCGCACACCTTGGCCTTAAAGTAAACGCCCACCGCCAGCCCCCCGCCTCCGGGACGGCTGATGTTGAAGCGGTTCATATCTAGCACAGAAACGTGCAGCCGGGCAGGCACGGTCACTTCTACTTCCCGCGGTGCAGCCCCGGCAACGCGGCGCGGCGCCACCCCGCACTGCTCGGGGTAAACAATAAAGTCCTTATGACCGGGCACAAACTCCTCCAAAACGGCCACCGTCCGGTCAAAGGGACTCCCAATAATGCCTATTTCAATGACTTCTCTTTGTTTTTTTCTCCCTTACAAGCGGCAAACTTACAGCCACAGCCCACCATCCTTTCCGTACTAAAGCAAATTAATTTGGACGGCACAAAAACCAAAAACGCCTTTCGACAGGAAAGGCGCTTTTGTTCGCGAACTGTCCCTTTCGCCCCTTTAAGCCGTCCTGCCGTCCTTCGCTCTTAATTGTACAATAAGGCGGCAGCAGGCGGCAAGAAAAAAATTAACTGGCACAAACTTTTTGCAGAAGGCGTGTTTAAATGCCTTGCATTTTATGGCAAACGTTTAACATTATGAAGGGCTTGCTGTGAGTCTTTATTTTTCCCGCTGCGGCAATTATTTCACAACACACCCCGGCAGGCACTATTTTTTTAATTTTACTGCAGAAGAAACACCGGGCAGGGAAATGGACATCTCAGCTAGAACACTATTTGAGCCGTCCACCAAAAGACAGCCGGCTATATTAAGACGCCCTGGGCAGCAGCCGGCACAAAAAAGGGGTGCATGGTTATGAAACTAAAGAGCTGGGAACTAAAATTGGCCGCCGCGTTGGTTACATTTTCTCTATCTGTATACACCGTCAAGTTTTTCCTCCTAGGGGATCCTAAAAACACTTACATGTACGTTTTCAACGCCCTGGGATTTTTGCCCATTAATGTGCTATTAGTAACTCTGGTATTAAACAAACTCCTCAGTATAAGAGCTAAAAAAGAAAGAGAAGATAAAATCAACGTTATTGCCGGCATTTTTTTTAGCGATTTTGGCAGCCAGCTGTTAGCCCTTTTCGCCGGCAGAGACCCGGACGCACAAGAAATTAAGGAGCAGCTGCGCGCTGTACAAAAATGGGAGGTTGAGGAGCATACCAGACTAAAATCGGTTTTAGCCCGTCACAGCTTTAATTGCAGGCTAAGCGCCCCTTTTCTGTCAGAACTAAGAAATTACCTTACCGGCAAAAAAGATTTCCTCCTGCGCCTATTAGAAAACCCCGCCCTTTTAGAAAACGAATCTTTCACCGCCTGTATGCTGGCGCTCTTCCACCTGCTCGACGAACTAGAAAGCAGGACACGGCTAGAAGACCTGCCGGAGAGCGACTTAAAACATTTAGCCCAAGACACCCAGAGGGCTTACAGAGAACTGAGCTTTTACTGGCTTAAATACCTCGCTCACTTAAAAAAGAATTACCCCTATCTGTACAGTTTGGCGGTAAGGATGAACCCCTACGACCAGGACCGCTCGCCCGTAGTTCTCGCCTGATCCGGCGCCAAAGCAGCCGGCACGAGCACAGCCCTGTTGTACACTGTAAAATCATTTTTTAAAGACTCTAAAAGGAGGCTTGCCAAAAATGGCAGATGGCCCCACCTACAGAACGACAGTAAAAAATGATTACCTGGGAGAAGAGCGCGAAATTTTCGGCGCCTCACCCGCCGAGCTGAAAGCAAAAACCAAAGTGCTTTTAGAAAAGTGGGCAGAACTGGAAAAGAAGAGCAGGGTAAGAGAAGAAACCGGCCAAAAACGAGAACTGGCCGCTTTGGCTACTGAGCAGGCCAGCGAGTTCATCGCCGCCTGCCAGAGCCTCCTGCGCGCCAATCTTAAGGTGGCAAGCTACATTGACTGGTCTTCCCTCTACGACGACCGCCCGTACCCCCCTTTTGTTTTTGAAGAATCACCACCTGCTTACGAAAAAATTGCCAGCGAACTGGGAGTGCCGCCTAAAAAACCATTACTTGAATTTTTTTGCCCCTCCGCCAGGCGCCGCCGCCTGGCCAAAGAAGATGAAGCGCAAAAAACCTTTAAACAATTAACCGCCGAATACGAAAAGAGGCGGGAAGAGGCACGCGCAGCCTATGAGCTGAAAAGGGCCGCCTACATCAGCGAACAGACCGCCTACAACAACGAAGTAGAAAAGCTGCACCTGGCCTTTGAGAGAGGCGAAACGTGGGCAGTTGAATGCCTGATGCGCATAGCCTTATCCAGCATTATCGTGCCGCCGGAAATCGACCTTTCTTTCGCTGCAGCCTACGACCGGGCCGGGCGCCTTGCCGTCGTCGAATGCCTGCTGCCCGCTCCCTGGGAGCTGCCGCGGGCCGCACGCTACACCTACAGCGAAGAAGGGGATGACGTGGTAGCACATGAGATGCCGGATGAGCAGTGGGAAACCCTTTACGCCTCGCTCCTTATACAGATCGCCTTGAGTTCTGTCAGGGCTGTCTTTCTGACCGGCGGTGAAAGGCACATAGCCCAGGCAGTCTTCAACGGCCGGCTACTGGGCGCGCCGGAAGATTTTGAGAACGGCGGAGAAAGCAGCGCGACGGCTCTTCCCTGCATTATTACTTTGCGGGCACCGCGGGACTTCTTTCAAAATATTTTAGCTGCCGGCCGATCCCCTCAGGAGTGTTTTTTAGCCCTTAAAGGCAGGATTAATGAACCGGCCACCGCCGCCATACCTGTTCAGCCGGCCCTGGAAATAGAAAAAATAAAAAAATTCCCCGCTATACAGAAAAAAAGCCCTTTACTGCCCAAAGACCAGCCCGCTTCTTTCCCTTACCAGCCCGGTGAAATAAAAAAGGCCGGCCAAAAGCTCTTTGAAGAGCTTGTAAAAAGCATAGAAGAAGAAATTGCCGAAAAAGAAAGCCGGCCACCCCGCTTCCTTCACTAATTCCTGCAGCTTTCAGCCACAATTTTCAGTTTAGCTATAAAAACTTTTACTGGGTAGCTGATAGAATTATATTTTTTAAATAAAAATTACAGATAATTTTATAAATTATTAAATTTAAAAATATTTTAAAAATATTGAACATATGCTAGAATAAACATGACAATACAACCAAAACCAAGTAAGAAAAGAGGGAGGTGCTGGCATGGACGCCCTTTGGAAGGAACTGGCCCACCTCTACGACCGGCTGGACGGTATCTTGCACGCCACCGCCAGGGACTGCGGGCTGTGCGGTGAGTGCTGCCGGCAAGTCGTTTCTGTAAGAGTGCGGCCTTTGGAAGCGGATTACATTCGGAAGTTTGTAAAGGACGAGGCGGCAGTGCAGAAGTTTTTAGATTTTGCCGCCGGCACCAAAATAAAAATCTGGGGTGATATTACGGGCCAGTGCCCCTTTCAGGAGGGCGCCCTGTGCACTATTTACCCGGTACGTCCCTACTCCTGCCGCGTTTACGGCCACTACGATTACCGGGGTAAGAGCATCTTAAAGAACTGTGTTTACTACGGCCACGCTGTCCCTTACGACCACCCGGCAGAACTGCCGCTCTACGCAGAAATAGAAGAATTAAACGCCCTCTATCTCGAGAAAAAAGCGGCTGCCGGAGCTTACGCCGGCTGACAGCGCCGGTCCCGGGCCCAAAACGGCAACTGCCCCCAAAAAATTTAAAAAGGCCTTCTTTTGCGCGCCTTTTGGACCAAGCGCAAAAGAAGGCCGGTTTTTTAAGTTTAGCGCACGATCAAGGCCACGTAGCTCACGATGAGCAGGGCGACGATGTTTACTACTTTGATCATGGGGTTGATGGCCGGGCCGGCCGTGTCCTTACAGGGGTCGCCCACCGTGTCGCCTGTTACCGCCGCGGCGTGGGCTGGGGTGCCCTTGCCGCCGTACTGGCCTTCTTCAATATACTTCTTGGCGTTATCCCAGGCACCGCCGCCGGTGGTGAGCATGATGGCCAGGAACAGGCCGGTAATGATCACGCCCATTAAAAGACCTCCGAGCGCCTTGGCTCCCAGGAGAAAACCGACTAAAAGGGGAGCAAGAACAGGGATGAGACCGGGCGCCATCATCTCTTTAATAGCCCGCTTGGTGACGATGTCCACGCAGCGCCCGTACTCGGGCCGCGCTTTGCCTTCCATGAGGCCCACGATTTCCTTAAACTGGCGGCGCACTTCATTGACCACCTCGTAAGCCGCGCGCCCCACAGCACCCATGGCCAGCGAGGAGAAAATGAACGGCAGAGCCGCGCCGATCAAGAGGCCGGCCAGCACCCACGGGTCGTCTACCATAAAGCTGATCTTATCGCGTAATCCCAAGTGCTCGCGCACCCGGTCAATTTCCTGGGTATAAGCAGAAAAGAGGACGATGGCCGCCAGCCCCGCCGAACCGATGGCGTAACCCTTGGTAACAGCTTTGGTCGTGTTGCCCACTGCGTCCAGCGGGTCGGTGATATTGCGGATTTCGGGCGGCAGCTCGGCCATTTCGGCAATACCGCCGGCGTTGTCCGTAATGGGGCCGTAAGAGTCAATGGCCACGATGATACCGGTCATGGAAAGCATAGCCATAGAGGCAATACCTACACCGTACAGGCCGCCGATGACGTAAGAGGCGAGAATGCCGGCCACAATAGTAAACGCCGGGGGAACGCTGCCCTCCATAGCCACGGCCAGACCGCTGATGATGTTCGTGGCGTGACCGGACTGCGAGGCTTTGGCAATAGTCCGCACCGGCCTAAAGCGTTTGGAAGTGTAGTAGTCGGTCAGGAAAACAATGATTACCGTAACGGCCACACCGACTAAAGCCGCGTAAAACAGCTGCGGCGACCCAAAGAGGTAAACAGTTACCGGGTAAAAACCGGCCAGCGAGATGATGGCCGAAGCGGCCAGCCCCTTGTAGAGGGCGGTCATGATCTCCTGTCCCTGACCCAAGCGCACGAAAAAGCTGCCTATGATGGTCGCTAAAATGGCAATACCGCCTAAGAGCAAGGGGTAGGTCACGTACTCGGCTTTGCCGGGGAAGAAAATCTGTCCTAAAAGCATGGCGCCGATGGCCGTGATGGCGTAGGTCTCGAAAAGGTCGGCGGCCATACCGGCACAGTCGCCCACGTTGTCGCCCACGTTGTCGGCAATAACCGCCGGGTTGCGCGGGTCGTCTTCAGGTATGCCGGCCTCCACTTTCCCCACCAGGTCGGCACCGACGTCGGCGCTCTTAGTGTAGATGCCCCCGCCCAGACGGGCAAAGACGCTGATCAGGCTGCCTCCAAAGCCCAAGCCCACCAAGGAATTGGGGTCGTGAAAGAGGAAGTACATACCGGCCACGCCCAAAAGGCCCAGACTCACGCACATAAGGCCGGTTACTGCCCCGCCCTTAAAGGCCACCAGCAGGGCAAAGGGGAGGCCTTTTTTGGCTGCCTCGGCCACACGCAGGTTGCTCCTCACGGATACGTTCATGCCCACGTAGCCGCACAAGGCCGAAAATACGGCGCCTACCACAAAACCCAGCGTGGTTACCGGCCCGAGACCAAAGTACAACACCACGGCGATGACCAGTCCCACTACGGCAATAGTCTTGTACTGCCGGTTTAGGTAGGCCATGGCCCCTTCCTGGATAGCACCGGAAATCTCTATCATCCGCTGCGTGCCAGGCGGCTGGCGGAGCACCCAGGAAGCGTAAAAGAGGGCAAAAAGTATACCGGTAATAGAAGCAATAATGGCGTAAACTGGAAAACTTCCTGCCGTCAAAATCAAAACACCACCTTAAAAACTAGATTAAGATCGGGCTTTTAAAGCAAAAATATTACACAAAGATTACAAAAAGCTTTTTCGCACCACCTCCAGACAAGGATGCTAAAGCAAATACAGTTTTAAAAGACGCGCCCAGAAAAAGTATAACACAAATATAACCAATATACTCTATATTTTCATGTTCCCTTCGCCTTTTGTCAACAGGAGACTCCGGCATTTTTTGTGAAACTGTCCAAACTGCCTGACCCTTTCCAAGCTCTTGCGGGAAAGCTATAATAAAGACGTAATAAGGCTAAAATGCCTGTGATTGCAGGTTTGGGACGGTGAAGCAAGTGGAAATTATTATAACTTCCGGGATATCGTCCTGGCGGGCGGAAATCTTCGACACGCCTACCGGCCAGCTTATATGGGACGCCCTGCCCTTAAGAGGGCGGGCTAACCGCTGGGGCAAGGAAATTTACTTTTCCGTGCCGGTAGCTGCCGAACTGGAGGAAGGCGCCAAAGAAACCGTCGCACCCGGCGATCTCGGTTACTGGCCCCCGGGCAAGGCGTTCTGTATTTTCTTTGGCCCCACTCCGGCCAGCACGGGCAGTGAAGTGCGGGCGGCCAGTGCGGTCAACGTCTTCGGCCGTATAACCGGGAGCCTCCAAGACCTGGACAATATCCGCGACGGCGACGAGGTGGAAGTTATAAAAGCCTAGCTGCGCCGCCCGGTCCTCTCGCCGGCCAGGATAACACCCAGAGCAACAGCCGCCAGAATGCCCAGTGTGCCGCCAAAGCAAAAAGGCGCGGCCGGACCCAAAAACCTCCATAAAAGGCCGGCCAGAACAGAAGCTGGCAAAAGCCCAATACCGACCAGGGTAGCGTGCAGGCCCAGGAGAGAGGCCTTCTGCTCCGCCGGCGCCATTTCGGCCACCAGGGCTTTTTCTACCCCTTCGGTGGCGCCGCTGTAAAGGCCGTAAAGCCCAAAGAGAAGCCAAACGGCCAAACCCGGGCCGCCGGCGGCCGCCATGCCGAGGTAAACCAAGCCGTACACCGTATAACCCGCTACCAGCAAAACCCGGCGGCCTATGCGGTCGGAAAGCGCACCCGCGGGAAAAGAAGCCAGGGCATAGACGATATTAAAGGCCAGGTAGAGCAGTACCGCATCAGCAGGCCCAAAACCTAAATCCGCCGCCCGCAGGATTAAAAACTGGTTGGAGGAGTTTCCTAGAGCAAAGACAAAGACGACGGCCAAAAATTTTTTCAGGCGGGGGTCCAAATCCCTCCAATTAGCGCGTATTCTGCCCGGCAAAGCGGCAATAGAATGCTTTTGTTTGACCGGTGATACACCGCGGCGGCTTTTGGCCTCGCGCACCAAAAAAATAACAGCTGTCCCGGCAAAGGCCGGAACGAGCGACCAGACAAAAATCGGCCGGTAATCGCCTTGACGGGTAAAAAAATAGTAAGCCAGCGCCACCCCTAGCACCGCACCCAGGGTATCCAGCAAGCGGTGCAGGCCAAAAGCGCTCCCCATGGCACCTTCCCGGGCCGATTCAGCGATGAGGGCGTCGCGCGGGGCGGTGCGCACCCCCTTGCCAAAGCGGTCACCCACTCGCCCCCACAGGACCCAAGTCCAGGAAACAGCCATAATAATGGGAATTTTGGCAAAAGAAGACAGACCATAACCCAAAAGGGCCAGTGGCTTGCGCCGCTCCAGGCGGTCAGAAACAGCTCCTGCAAAAACTTTTAAGAGGCTGGCCAGGCTCTCGGCAATACCCTCAATTAACCCTACCGCCGCCGGTGTCGCCCCGAGAACGCTTACCAGGTAAAGCGGGATCAAAGGGTAGATCATCTCTGTGCTTACGTCGGTGAGAAAGCTCACCAGCCCCAAGATAAGGATGTTAAACAAAGGCCTAGAGCACCTCCGTTCTACACATCTCAAGAAAACGTATATATTTTACAACACTTCGCTGCTCTTTACAAAAAAAGGCGCCTATTTTTTGTAAAATTGACTTTTGGCAAAAGTAGTATTATTATACACAAAGAAAAACCGGCGAAGGGGCTCGCCTAACCGCCTCTTCATTAGAGGCTGATGGCTCCTGCATAAATGGGCAGGAGCTTTGTTTTATCTATCTATTTTAACATTTGTTTTACATTCATTCATTAAAATGTTGATCGTCAACACTTTTGACCCACTATGTGCAAATAAAATTGACCCAC
>CAZLAK010000024.1:0-28902 GCA_964557545.1 uncultured Pelotomaculum sp. | reverse complement strand
ACGTTTGAGGGGCGTGTGGGAAACCGTGCGGGTTCAAGTCCCGCCTCCGACACCACCCTTATCCGCACCGAGATTAAACTTCAAAACTACATCGATTTTATCGGAAAAAAACCTTTATTTCGTGGACGTACGAGTCCACGATTTTCTTTTCGGCCAGCCGGTTTTGGCGGTCGATCGCCCTTCCCTGGGTAGCGGATAAATACTTGAGCACCATCTCTTCGTCTTCCCCGAGGTGGTACTTTTTGAGCAATTCGCCGTCGTTGTGACTTGCATAACGGCAAAGAGCTGTAAGATGGCCGGAAGCTCCGGCCCCTCGCGTTGGTAGCGCTCTAGTAGCGCTATATTTGGTTAAAAGCATCGGCGATCCCTTCGAGTTTGGTGGCCGCTTTTGTTTCTACGATAATCACCGGCAATCCGTTGATGAGAAAAACGAGGCCGCCGCGGATGCGGCGGACCCCGTTGAAAAAGCTGAACTCGTCGGTGACGTGGTAGGTGTCCGCTCCCAGTTGTCAAAGTCCAAAAGACGGGCGTTACGCTCACGCCGCCCGGCGGGAACAAAGATGCGCCCCAGCCCCCGCAGGTGCTCCCAAACCACGAGGTTGCCCTGAATATTCAGGGGAACGCGCACTAGCCGCTTGCCGAGCTCTTCCGCCGCCAGGCAGTCAACAGCCCCGGGGTTGAGGCGCTGGACCTGGTTGATAAACACCTCCTACAAGATAGGGCTGTCCTCGCCCCGCCGCAGGCGCAGGACCTCCTCCGGGGGAAGGCAAGTCCAGCCGGCTTCTACGGCGCAGCGCACGAGGGGGTCCTGGACGGTGCGGCGCTCGCTGCCTAAAGGTGACACTCCGCATAACCTCCCCGGATGGCTTCTTGAACGGCTTTCCTCAAGGCATCTTCTCTGTGGGCAACAAAGACCTCAAAATTATCTTGCTTTAGGGCTTCGTAGGCGTCTTTTGTAATAAAATGCGTGCGCAGAGTCTCCAAAAGGCGCTTTTCGTCCCCATTATGTCCGGCAAGGCAATCGCCTAAGAATTCCGAAGGGGCCTTGTCCCGTTTTCTGTTATTGGTCTCCACAGAAATAAGCGTCCGGTTTAAGACGAGGTCGACGGGCTGAGTTTTGCCGTAAACACTGTGCGGGGAGATGTGGTCGTCCTGGCAGGTGTGGAGTACGGCCTGCTGGCCCGTTAAAAAGTCACGGGCGCCCGCCCGCGTGATAAGGCACATTACGCCAAGGAGGTTCTCCGGGTCGGCCTTTGGGGTTTCTGCGGGATACATCTAAAAAGCGGGCCTCCTTTCGGGCTTTTTTGTGGCCCCGGAGCGGTCGAGTTTTAAAGCTCATTCACTCTTTTTGGCCTCGGGCACAACAATACCCTTAACCCGTATTTTCCCGGTGTCATCAAGTTGTGGAGTAGGCTCTTGAACAACGCCTCCACGGCCTGCTTTTGGCCTCTTCGGCCTGGATCTTTTTGTCTACGCCTTCGAGAATCCGGACGATTTGGCGCTGCTCGGCAATTGGGGGTGAGGGATAATTATACCTTTTAACCGTGCCAGGCTTATACTTGCTTGGTTAAAATGGCGACGACATACAGACTGGGAATACCGACGGTACCAAAGATAATGCAATTGTTTAGCAAGCCAATAAGCGTCTATCCTAGGGTCTATTGGTCTTATAATAGTTAGTCATGTGATATGGAAAGAACACAATCTCCGTCTAAAGAAAAATATGCCGTCTTGCCAACTAATTCTTCACTTTCCAGTTCCCAGTCTGCCGCCGCCCGCTACTTTCGGGTCGTAAATCGTCTCCCCGGGCTCAGGGTCGAGGATGTCGGCCATGAGCACGGCTACTTGGCGCGGGGTGTAGAATTCACCGGTGCTCTGGCCCGAGCCCTCGGCAAATTTGCGTAGCAAGTACTCGTAAACCCGGCCGAGGATATCAGGCTCGACGTCTTTTAGTCCCAGGCGCTGGCGCGAGAGCACGCCAATCAGCGCCCGCAGCTGCTCGTCGCTCAAAATGGGCTGGCCGGCCACCGTGGTGTTGAAATCGACAATGTCGATGACGCCCTGCAGCTTAGGGTTTTCGCGCGCCACAGCCCGGACGGCGTCCGTCAGGTATCCCCTCAGCCCTGTGGTCTGCACAGCAATGTTGCGCCAGAGGGCGTTTTCCGGGATGTAAAAGCGCACGAGGGCGCGGTCTTCCCCGCTCAAAAAACGTAGCGCGCCGCCTCGCCCAGTTCTTCCAGCCCATCTTCAAAAACGTCGGAAAGAGGCTTTAAAAAGATTAACGGAAGAATGTAGTCTTTGCGTCGATTGGCCCGCGAATTACGCAGGCCACAATTGGGTTTATTTGGTTTATTTTTTTAACTAATCCCGGCGCAGCATGCCGCTGTCACCCGAGCGTTAAAGTTTCCACTCTTTAAAGGACAAAGACCAAAACTTAAAGTTTTTTGCACGTACCCCGGCCACTTAAAAAATTAAAATTTAAGAAAGCGGCGGCGCACCACTTTTTAGTGCTCTGTCCGCTGAGCTGAGCAATTTTTCTGCACGTCTTGCGGGTTCTCCCCGCAAAACAACAAAAAACTTTACTTGTGTCCCCGTAATGTATATACTATGTGTAAACCAAAGAAAGCGGTGAGTGATGTTATGCAATCGCGCATTGTAAAGTGGGGCAACAGCCTGGGAGTGCGCATTCCCGTGTCGGTAGCTAAAAAAGCTGGTCTTATTGAGGGCGTGGTGGTTGATTTCCAAGTTGAAAAAGACGCTCTGATAATACGCCGTAAGCATTATAGCTTAGAAGAACTTCTTTCCCGGATCACCCCTGACAATATTCATGACGAATTTGATACAGGAGCTCCGGTGGGCAAAGAAATATGGTAGCACCCGGTGTTTATATTCCCGAACGGGGCGATGTCGTTTGGCTTGAATTTAATCCGCAAGCCGGGCACGAACAGGCGGGCAAACGGCCGGCTGTGGTAATTTCCCCTAAACCCTATAATGAGAAAGTAGGGCTGGCACTTGTGTGCCCAATCACTTCCAGGGCGAAAGGCTATCCGTTTGAGGTGCCATTGCCTGCAGGTATGGCAGTTTCGGGGGTCGTCCTGGCCGACCAAATCAAAAGTCTTGACTGGCAGGCACGCCGGTCACAGTTTGTATGTAAGGCCCCAGCGGAAGTAGTGGCAGATGTTATCATGAAAATTCTGGTACTTGTATCACCACAGGGAAGTTGAAGTTAGAGTAAGTATGGAAAAGCCCCGTCCCATCCTGCTTGCGGCTTGTAAATGGGCCCGGGTAAGACTGACGGATATTTTATACCGGTGAGCGGATAAATTAAAAATTAGCCCTCCGGCACCGAAAAACCCTAAAGAAAAGGCTGTGAGTTTTGGTCACGGCCTTTTTTTGTTTGGAAAAGCGGGCGGGGGCCTAACACACCTTCAAATGATGATTACGGGGGAAAAGCTCAAGCCCGCCTTTCACGGGGGAAGGCATGTGAAAAGCGGACGAATACGACCAAGTGCTGGTCTTCGCCACCGCTGGGGACGTTAAGCCCCAAAACCCCGGCCTGCCGGGGGTAAAGGTTTTCTGGGTGGGGGGGGATGGGTCGGTGCGCGCACTCTAACGCCCCAGCAAAAAACTCCCGTCCCCGGCCGGCAGACCGGAGGCGGGGCGGGCTTTTAGCCCGGAGCAAACAATCCGGCAACCCACACACTTTCGGCGACCTGTTTAAAACCTGCCGCCTCAGAACTCAGCCTGTCAAAGGCTTCACCCAGTTCCTGCAGAGTAATCCAGCATTCTTCCAGGGCCTTTTGGACAAGATCCAAAGACGTCTTTCACCGATCTAAAAACAAAGGCACCACTCTCCGGCAACATTGTGCTGCCGGACTTAGTTTAAAACAGTAACCCACGCCATAGAAATAACCACGCTCCTATGGAGAAATGGTGAAAGACTATGCGGGGTCCCAGGCACCATAACCGGTCAACAGCCTCGCCGGAAACGACACTTTCCTGTCAGGACCTTAATCTGCCCAACCTGCTACTATTGGACAGGGTTCTTGAGAGGTTGCGCAACTTACGTGTCAGGAGTGCAGGTTATGGGCTGGGGGCCAGGCTTTCCGAGAGGTCGGACCTCAAGGAGCGACATACCTACCCAGAACATAATCTTACGACTACATTTTGCCTGGGACTCCGTCAAAAGTGAATACTAAATTTCCAGTTTTCAAGGAGCGTTTTTGTCTAAGTTGGGTTTTTTTAGAAGTTGAATTGATTGAGGCTACAAAAAATATCTTACGAGGAGGTTGATGCGCTTTATAATGTGCAGGTCAGCAAAATTTTCATCACCGACCTGGTGTGATCCCGGGTACGCGGGCAGCTCATGATGGCCTTTTCTGCCGTGCGCGCCGTGTTTATTTCTAAAATTTTACAGCAGGTACAGTGATTCCTGTTGAGATTAAGAACAAATAAAATTAGCTGTTCTTTGCCAATAATATAGCAGGCCCTTTGGACACATTGCTGTCAGGCGGAGTTGGCGCAGACTTTAAGAATGGTCTTCCGCATCTTGATAAATTTTTGTTGAACTATATAATATTCACAGAAAAAATCATTTAAACTTTTAAAACCTTTTTGAATTCCTGACCCCAGTTTCAAGATGACCGGTTTTTATGTCCTGCTTCAAGCACCGTGTCCGACAGTGTTTGTGGAGGGCATTTTATTTTTAACGCCGGCGAAATTTAAATAAAACTAAAATATCTTGAAAGGGGGCAGATTGAACATCATGGGAGAAACAGTGCTTGTGGCAGAAGTAAGAACCGGGCGCGGCAGGGGGTGCCGGAACCGGCTGGCCGCCCGGCGAAAAATACCGGCTGTGGTTTACGGCAAATCGGTGGGCAGCATTTTGCTAGAGGTTTCGCTGCCGGAGATAAAGAAAATTCTTGCAGATAAGACTAGCAGGGCCAAGCTGCTCGACCTTAAAATTACCGGCGGTGACTGGGAACGTCAGGAGAAGGTGATCATAAAAGAAGTTCAGTACGACACTCTGACAGGACGCTTGATGCATATCGATTTCCACCAGGTCACGATGGAGGAAGAGGTCACTGTCACAGTTCCGGTGGAGCTGGCCGGAGAGCCGGCAGGAGTTAAAAAGGGCGGCGTCTTGCATCACGCCTTGCGGGAGGTAGAAATTTCCTGCCTTCCCGCTCAGATTCCGGAGGTTATTACAGTGGATGTATCCAGTCTGGATATCGGAGATACAATTTTTGTCCGGGACCTTGCCGTTCCTCAAGGAGTAAGGGTTCTTAATGACCCTGAGGAAGAATTGGTCAATATTTTAGAAAGTACAGCTTCTGAGGAAGAAGAAAAAGAAGAAGAAGAGGAAGAGGAACACCACATTGCTTCTTAACAGGATTAACAGGAGCCAAAGAAATGAAAGCCCCGGTACCCAAAAGTTCCGGGGCTTTTTGGCGGGTGCTGTGGTTAGTGAGCTGCTGCCAGGCCCTTTCCTTTTCTCTTTTTTTACTGTGCGGCCAGTTCCCTGCCCAACTGGAAAGCTCTTTCCAGGATGTCTTTTCTTTCCTTGACCGCCCCCAGTTCATTGAGCCCGTTACCGCCCACAATTCCTTTTACTTCAATTCCCATTGCTGTTGATAGGAACGTGCTCACGTTTTCCATCACCACTCTGCCGTTTTCGCCGGCCCCTTGGGAGTAGACGAGAACAGCGCTCTTCCCGGCCGGAAGGGTACAGCCTTCGCCCGGTTTGATAAAGACAAAAAGACGGTCGAGGAAGAGCTTGGTTTGGGCTGTCAGGTACCCCATGTAGATGGGCGAACCCAAAACGAAACCGTCGGATGTCAGCAATGCCTGGTGGAGAACAGCCATCTCGTCCTCCTGTTTGCAGCGGCCGTGCTCCTTGCAGTGGAAACAGGCCTGGCAGCCCCTTATGTTCATGTCGTTAAGGCAGAACATTTGGGTTTCTGCGCCTGCCGAAGCCGCGCCGGCCAGCACCCTTTCCACCAGAATTTCCGTGTTGCCGCCTGCTCTGGGACTGCCCACAATGCCTACAACTTTCATACCCTCATCAAGCGGGTTTCCCAGGAGCCGATCGCGCCCGCTATTTTTCTACACTTGCCCTTTTGTATTCTAAACCTGCCCAGTTGTATATTCCTGTTGTAAATTATAGTAGCTGTTCCACTCCCCAAGGACAAGAATTTTGCAAAAAGGCTCTGACCGTTTTTGCAGCCTCTCACTTCCTAGTTTCTACTGCAGCCAAATGCATGTCAGCGGGCACGGCCTAAGTCTCCGTGTTTAACTCGTAGTTTACCCTTAAACCTTGACTCCGCGGCATCTTAAACCAGGTGCACCTTCGCGTTCAACACGAACCTGCTCATCTTAATCCCCCATTTCTTCTTGGGCGACTTTTGCTAACGGCGAGGCACTGGGCGCTCTGCCCCTGCTTGAAGACAGATTAGGGGAAGTTTTTCAACCTGGAAAAAGGCGGCCGGGCCGCTGGAAGGGCTGAGGGATGGGACAAAGCAAAATCAGCCCTCCTACACCGCTTGCTGATTTCATGACGTGCTTGATGCAGAATACCGGGAAACCTTTTGTGCACTGGCGAATTTGGTTACTTTAATACCTTTCTTACGGCGTTTAAAACGTCAGTAACAATGTCAACAAGGTGGAAGCACCCTTCTTTCCCTCCGGCCACTGCTGCCACTTCTTTTTTTCTGAGATCAAAAACACTATTGCCAGTTAGCAATAAAAGGTGGCTTTCGTTTTCAAAGCAAACTTTATCCGGAGCCCTCAAAAAATTTCCGCCGGCTGAAATTATTTTCCCGTTCTTTTCGTCAAAAACCAGCCGGATACTCAATTCATGGAAGGAATCAATAAAAGCGCCTGCAGCACTAATACTCCCATCATCCTGCCTAGAAATAATCACAGTTTTATTTCTGTTAAAGAGAAAGTGTTTTCTTTTGTAATCGCCAATGTACTCAAACCAGCTTCTTTCAGTCCTGTCATGGAAACAGCAATACCGGCACGATACGCCAAATACCTTGCTCCAGTGCTGCTCGTAATCTTCTTCTGTGGGAAAGCCCCTTTCTTTAAAAAGATAAGTTTCAGCTTGAATGGCGCCCCTAATGCACTCAGCTACCAGTTCTTTTATCAATTCTCCGGATTCGCCCTTATCTGCCAAGAACTTTAAGTGCTTACCGGCACCAAAATGGGCCCCGACCCCTTTTAATTCGGGTAAAAACCCCCATCCATTAAAGTTATCACCCGGCGAACGGCATATTTCCCAACTCGCCTCATTGATTGTGTAGCTGGGAATATCAATTACTAATTGGCTTGACGCCTCCATATCTGGGCCTAAATACCTGGTTTCTGACTTTATTTCACCGCTTCTTGCTCTATTAACCGTACAAAAATAACTTTCCTGATGCAAAACTTTCACGCTAATCATCACCGCATCTTGATAATTATTAAGGTGATCATAAAAGAAGCGCGGTACGACACTCTGACAGGGCGCTTGAGGCACGTTGATTTCCACCAGGTCACGATGGAGGAAGAGGTCACTGTCACAGTTCTGGTGGAGCTGGCCGGAGAGCCGGTAGGAGTTAAAAAGGGCGGCGTCATGCAGCACGCCTTGCAGGCGGCGGAAATTTCCTGCCTTCCCGCTCAGTTGTCTAGGACCTTGCCGTTCCTCACTGAAAGCTCCGGCACCCAAAAAGACCGGGCTTTTTTGCAGCTTATGATAGCCAGATGCATGTCCTGCAGGGTCAGTGGGCACGGCTTAAGTCTCCGGGTTTAAATGAATAACTGATATGGGTGGTAATTGGATCATGATAAGCGGCCTGGTTCTTGGGGTAAGAGAAAATAAAACTGTTTATGGAGCCCGGGCCCACAAATGTCTTTTCATAACACCCACCGCTACCTCCACCCTAAATTCTTCTGCAGATTGATAGGTATGCAATCGGCGGGTTTAAACCGAATTCAAAAACCGCCTGCCCGCTGAAAAAGCGGCCGCTCTAAGCGCCTAAAGAACCGCAAAAAGGCAAGGTTTATTTTTTCCTGACGGGCAATTATCCTAGCTTCTTCCCATGTCGGCCACGGCCCGCGGGGCACAAGCTCTCCGCATATATCCGCGCCAACTAGCCGCCGCCCAGCCAGGCAGCGGCGTAAAAAAGCAAATACCTGCCCCAGCGGCAGCCTGCCAATTCCCCAGTCCGTAAACGCGGCAGCAAAAACGTCCTTGTCGATACTGATATACAGATTTCCTCCAGGCAAAAGGGACTCCCACCAGCGCGGCCAGCGCCAGCAGCGCAGCCACTCGGCAGCCGATAAAACCGTAACTTTTAACGGAGCGGTCTGATTTTTCTCGCTCACCCCCGCTACCACCACCTGCTGCACCCCGGGGATCTTCACCGCTTCCCTGATCCACGATCCGCAGGTCACGTAGCCTTCTGGAGCTGCAAAACAGTCGAGGTGCTGGTCAAAGACAAGCACACTCAAGGGTCCGAGGCGCGCCTTTTTAACAATGAGGGGCAAGGCCAAGTGGTGGTAGTCCCCGCTGCCCAGATAGACGAGATCTGCCGAAAAGCTTTCCAGCCGCGCCGCCAGCGAGGCGAGCACTTCTTTTGAACTCATGCACTTGTAGCCGGAGCGGTCGAGGTGAAGCGTTCCGCCCGCACAGCCTGCCAGACGCTTTTGCCACACAAATGATTTACCAGTTTCAATAAGCACTGCGCGCACAGCCCAACAGCTCCTTAAAACCGGTAAAACAAATAACTGTTCCCGGTGCGATTCCCCTCTCCACATCACCGGCTGCTTCGTCGTAAATATACCAGACGTCAAACCGTTAAATCACTTCTAAAACCGGGAGCACGAACACCTTAAAACCCCTGCCGCCGACCTGCGAGGAAAATTCCCTTAAGGCCTCCATAACCCTTTCCTGTTCCTCGTTGCCGGCTGCAGTGAACACGGCGCAGTTGAATCCCGGCCACACCGCGCTGTCCAGCTTGGGCTCACTGTTCTTCCCCTTGCCCAGAACTTTTTCCCATTTAGTAAAGCCTTCAACCCCAGACGACTCCAGTATTTCCATCACGCTGTCATCATAAATCGCATCATAAGTGATTAAAAGAAGCTTCATCGCCACACCCCTTACAACCTTAGTAAAAGCAGGGCCGGGGAAAAAGAGCCTTTAAAAAAGGCGCTGCAAAGAATGAAAGAAGGCTTTTTGCCAAAACAGCCGGCAGCTTTCCGCCGTGCCCGCCCCTTGGCGCCCGCCTACCTGGCGGCCGCCCTCTTAAGCCTTCTTTCCTCGAGCAGGCAGTAAACCGTGGGGATCAACACCAGCGTAACCAGAGTGGAAACGGCCAGGCCCCCCATCAAGGTGACGGCCATCGGGTTCCACAGCTCGGCCCCCACCTCATTGGAGACGGCCAGCGGTAGCATGCCGAAAAATACCGTAGAAGAGGTCATCAGGATCGGTCTTAACCTGTGGCGGCCGGCATTGGTCACCGCCTCACGCAGGGGCTGGCCCCTGTTCTGCAGCAGGTGGGTGTAGTCGAGCAGTATAATGGCGTTCTTGACGACTATGCCGACCAGCATGATAATGCCCATGAAGGTGACCAGGCTCAAAGTCGTACCCGTCAAGAAGAATGCGTAAAACACGCCCGTTAAGGCAAAGGGCACTGAGAACATGACGATAAACGGGTCCCGCAGGTTGCCGTAAAGCGAAGCCATGATCATGTAAACCAGAACAATTCCCAGAATCAGCATTAATCCCATGTCTCTGAAGGCTTCCTGCTGCTGTTCGATTTCCCCGCCGAAGTCTATTGAAACCCCAGGTGGAATTTCCAGATTTTTTAGCGCCTCTTTGATGTCAGCGGTGATTTCTCCTAAGGAGCGGCCAACCCTGTCCGCCTCCACTCTAACAATACGCTGACGGTTTTCCCTCTCAATTTCTACAGGGCCCTCGCCTATTTTTATTTCGGCGATGTTTTTCAGCTTAAGCATCCTGCCGTCGGGCGTAAAGACGGGGGCTTCCGCCAGGTTTTCTATCTTATTCTTGTCTTCTTCTTTTAAGCGGATAAAAACATCGTACCTCTCTCCCTCTTCCCGGAACTCAGTCGGAGTGTCGCCGTAGAAATACTGGCGCACCGCACTGGCAACCGCGCCTACGCTCAGGCCAAAGGAAGACGCTTTTTGGCGGTCCACCTCCACCCAGAGCTCGGGGCGAGGGGCTTTCTGGCTTATAGAGACATCAGCTGTGCCGGGCACGTTCTTAACCACTTCTTTTACCTGCTCTGCCACCCGGAGATTGGTATCTAGGTCGGGGCCTGTAATTTCAATTGATACCGGCTTGCCAGTGCCGAACAATAAAGAGGAAATGGGGCTCGTGGCAGTCACCTTCATACTGCTTATGCCGGGGATTTTCCCCAGTTGTTTTCTTAAGAGATCGGCAATCTCGGCGGCGCTGCGCTCCCGCTTGTCTTTGTCCACCAGCTTAAAGCCAATCCTGCCCACGTTGGGACCTGACTCCATGCCCATAGCCGCTCCTAAGCCTTCCTCGCTCTGCCCGCAAAAGGCGTAGAAGTGCCTCATCTCCTCGGGCTTTACAGCTGATACGGAGGTCTGCATAAGCTTTTCAATTACTTTGGTTGTTTCCTCCAGCCGCGTCCCTTCCGGCAGGCGGAACTCGACGCTGACGTCGCCGGAATCTATCTCGGGCACAAAGCTGGTGCCGATGAGAGGGATCAAGGCAAGGCCGCTGGCAAACACCAGGATTGAAGCTGCGATTACAACCGCCTTGCGGGAAAGGGCCCAGCCGAGCAAGCGGCTGTAGGCGCTTTCCAGGGAAACGAGCCATTTTTCAGTGACGGCGTAAAGCCTGCTCCCGACACTTTCTCTCCCCGCTCCCGGCCTGGTGTAAGCCCCCAGCCACCTAGACGAGAGCATCGGCGTCATGGAAAGGGCCGTAAAAAGGGACGCCAGCAGGGCCACCACAATAACAAATCCCAGTTCTTTAAAAAGCGCACCCGTGATGCCCCCCACAAACATCAGCGGGACAAACACCACCACGATAGTCATGGTAGACGCCACAACGGCCATACCCACCTCGCCGGCACCGTATATGGCGCTAGTCAAGGGCCGGCCGCCGCGCTCTACGTGGCGGGTGATGTTTTCTAAAATTACGATGCCGTCGTCCACCACCAGACCGCAGGCAATGGCCAGGGACAGCAGCGTGATCACGTTGATAGTCCGGTCAGACAGGGCCAGGGGGATAAAAGCGATGATCAGGGAAAAGGGGATGGTGAGAGCGATGATAGCAGACGCCTTGGCCCTGCGCAAAAACAAGAAGGTCACAACGATTACCACACACGTAGTCCTCAAAAGCTCTTTCTGCAGGTTTCTAACCGTGCGCAGTATGTTTTCCGAGTTGTCCATTACCGTGTTTATTTCCACGTCGGAGGGAAGTCCCTTTTTAATTTCTTCCAGTTTGGCTTTGGCCTCCTCGGCCACTTTTACCGTGTTCTTGCCGCTCTGTTTTTGCAAAACGAGAACTATAGCCCTTTTGCCGTCACCCCAGCCGTTTACGGTCTGCTCTTTATAAGCGTCTTCGACTTCAGCCACGTCCTTTAAGTAGACCGGTTTGCCGCTGTAATAACCTACCACCGTGTTCTTTATTTCCTCTACGTCCTTATACCTCGCCGGCACGCGCACATAATATTCCAGAGTGCCGGCTTTTATGCTGCCGCCCGGCAGGTTCAAGTTCTGTGCCGCCAGCAGTTGCTTGACCTGGGCTAAATTGAGCCGGTAAGCCTCGATCTTCTGCAGGTCAAACTGCACGTTTATCTGCCTCTTCATCCCTCCCATCAGCTGAACGGCACCGACACCGGGCACGCGCTTTAACTCATCGGCAATTTTATTTTCCGTTAAATAATAAAGGCTAGGCCAGCTAGCGTCTGCCGTGACGGTCATGACCAGCACGGGCAGGCTGGCAGTGCTGAACTTAAAAATCAACGGTTCTTCTGCATCATCCGGCAGGTCTTTTTTGGCCAACTCCAGCTTGTCCCGGATGTCGTTGGCGGCTTCCTCCAAGTCAGTGCCCCACTCAAACGTGCAGGTAACTACGGAAATGTTGTCTAAAGACTTAGAGGTGACCTTGTCGAGGTTGCTCACCATGCTGACCTGGTCTTCAATGCGCTCGGTGACCTCCGTCTCCACGTCGGAGGCGCTCGCCCCGGGCCAGACGGTCAGCACGCTCACCGCCGGCATCTCGATCTCCGGGAGCATATCAATAGGCAGCCTGAACAAGGAAAACACACCCAGTATAATAACGGCCAAGAAAAGCATTAAGGTGGCTACCGGCTGCTTTACGGAAAACTCAGGAAGCTTCACTGCCTACGACCTCTCTTTCCTCTACAGAAACCGGCGCGCCGTCAAAAAGCCGGCTCTGGCCGCGGGTAACAACCTGCTCCCCTTCATTCAAGCCCTCGGTCACTTCGGTCAGGTTGTTTTGGGTTATGCCGGTCTTAATGTTTCTCATCACGGCTTTTCCGTTTTCGACCACGTAGACATAGTAGTTTGCCGTCCCCGTCATTTTGCTGACTGACTGACTGGGAACCGCCAGGACCTTCCTTTCACCCAGGTAAAGCTTGATACGGGCGTACATGCCGGAGCGGAGCTCGTAATTTTGATTGGAAATGCGGATCTCAACCTGGGCCGTGCGGGTGGAGGGGTCAATGGTCGGGCTGATCAGGGAAACTTCGCCCCAAAAGACCTTTCCCGGCAGGGCGTCCACAGTTATTTCCGCCTTCATCCCCTTTTTAACGGCGGGGAAATCTTTTTCCGTCACACTGCAGACGATTTTCAGCTCGTCCTCCCGGGAAATGCGCACAACCGGCTGAGATTGGCTGGTAAGCCCCCCCCGCTCGGCGTAGCGTGCTGCCACAAACCCCGAAATAGGGGCGTACAGCTTGTGATCGCCGTAAAGTATTTGCAGCTGGTTAAGGGTTGCCCTTGCCCTTTCCACCTGGGCTTCGGCAAGCCTTTTTGTTTCCAAAGCGGCCTTATACTGGGCGCTGGCATGATCCAGCTGCTGTTTAGAGACAGCTCCCGCATTGTAAAGCGATTC
Organism: uncultured Pelotomaculum sp.; assembly: GCA_964557545.1. Taxonomy (GTDB): domain Bacteria; phylum Bacillota; class Desulfotomaculia; order Desulfotomaculales; family Pelotomaculaceae; genus CAZLAK01. The sequence continues at coordinate 15,782 of CAZLAK010000024.1, read as the reverse complement.
TATGCGAGCAAAGTCCGCTTCTGCTAACTGCAGGTTTGCCTCACTCTGCCGCACGGACGCTTCGGCCGCGTTCAAGGCTGCCGCCGCATCTTCGAGCTGGGCCCTTACGGTACTGTCGTCAAAAACAGCTATAAGGCTCCCTTCACTGACGAAGTCGCCCATTTCCACCAAAATTTCCTGGATTATTTTGCCCGCTACCTTGGGGTAGACTTCCACTGCCGCTGCCGGTTTCAGCTCTCCTGTAAGGTCGAGCACGTGCTGGAGGTCCACCAATGCCGCTTCGGCCACGCGCACGGGCACAACTTCAGCTTCTCTTCCTCCTTCTACCGCGGCATTTTTCTTTGTTCCCTGCCGGTGGTATGCAAGGGCTGCTAGGCCGGCAAGGATTAAAACCAAAACCAGGGCAGCAATAATACCTTTTTTGGTTTTAAGAACTTTAAGATCCAACTTTGCATTCACCCTCCTTATCCGCGCTCTCTGGCCTTTAACTCAGCTGCCCCACATACACCCGGTCAAAGAAGATCTGCTCAATTACTTCCGGACTTACAGAACGCCTTTCGGGGTCTTCCATCCAGTAAAAGAGCAGGCCGTTGCTCATGCTTTCCAAAGCCTGGGCCAAACAGTAGGGGTCTTGAGACTGGAAAATTCCTTTCTTGATGCCTTCCTGAAAAACAGCGGCCAGTTTTTGGACTGTTTGGGTGTAGAAATCGCGCAGCTCGCCTGTCAGTTCGCTTTTGACGCTGAACCTGGCCGCAAAACCCGATTCGGCTAAGAAAAGCCGCACTGCCCAGGCGTTTTCCAGGAAAACCCTGCACTTGGCTCTCAGGTACTCCCTTATCCTGGCATATTCGTCCCCTCCGTTTTCCAGCACAGCTGACAGCGCAGAATAAAATACTTTTGATGTTTCTAATAAAATTTCCCTGTACAGTTCCTCTTTGTTTCTAAAGAACTTGTAAAGAGTACCCACAGCAAATTCTGCCCGCTCGGCTATCTCCTGCATGGATACATTATGATAGCCTTTTTGCGAGAAAAGCTCCGCGGCGGCCTTTACGATCTCCGCCCTGCGCTGAAGCTGCTCCCTTTCTCTTCTGGTAATGCCGGAGCCGTCCATCAGCAGCTGCCTCCGTGCGGCTAAACTAGTGAATCTGCAGTCAGTAAATGAACCGGGATTCATCAAACAAAACCTAAATTCATAATAGGCGGCACGCAGCGCCGCTGTCAACCTTTTTTTGGCAGCACTGTGTTTAATCTTATGTACAAAAATGTACAAAAAACCCCCTTTAGGGGGTAATTTAATAATCTTCTCAAGAGGCTCCCGTAGAAATCTTCTGCTGCCCGCTTCCGGTTTCGCCGGAATGGTGCAATTTCCTGCCGCTCCAGCCTGTTTTTTTGAATTTTAATAATATACCTTTCGCCTCCTGCTGGGAGCGCATAATTCGCCTCCCCCGCTGCGCCTTTCTCTTTCTAAAGCGGCAAAGACGGCCAGGTGAACAACCGCGCTTTCCAGCACCAGGCAGGATCCGGCCAGCCCCTGGGGCCTTTAGGCGCAGGTCTTCGCCCAGACCTACAGAAGGGTACTCCTTCACTTCAGACGAAGCAATTTCGTCCAGCAGTTTCCCGACATCGCTTGCGGCCAGTTCTTTCTGCCCCTTTTTCCTGCGGCTGGTTTGTTCCAGCGCATCTAAAGCGTAGCTTTCGACCATCTTTGCATACATTTTGCGCAGGCTTTCCGGACTGACCTTGTGGATTACCAGGATCTCATTAACGCTGCCGGCTTCACTCACTTCCCGCACTTCCAGCAGCCCCTGTGCCAGGGCCTCCTCCAGCAGAAGGTATCCCAATTTGTAAAAACGGTTTCCTATCAGCGGAAAAATAGTCAGGTTCTCGAACGACTGCAGTTCGCCCACCCGCAAAGAGGACAAAAACTCTGCCAAAACTGTCACGCCCACCAACTCCTTCAAAAGCTGTTTCTTTAGATAATACCGGCAGGCTGTGACACGTTTTTGTCAAAACGGGAAGCGCCCGTGTTCATTGCCGAAAGCCTTGACTCCTTTTGCACTTTATATGTTAGCTAACTGTCTGTAAAGTTAAAAAAAGCTTAAAGCAGACAGCCTTAAGCCTTTTTTCTTTTTCGGGCGCAGGCGGCAGCTTCTTTAGCGCTCAACTACGGAGTAGCCCAAAAAATTGCCGATGTCATCAAATAACGTAACAACGTAATACGGTCCATCTGCCAGCTCCACAAAACCGTTTTTGGTGTCATAATCACAATAATTTTTATGCTTAATTGTTTCTTCAATTGCAAATGATATCATCTTAGGTGAATTTTCATTAATTGCGCTGACCATAATTTTTTTAAAGTTTTTCATTTCCGAAGGCAGTTCAGCGCTATTAATTTTGACCACCACCCAGTCACCCTGGTCAGAGAAGTTCACCCCGCTAGTGAACTTTAATTTTACTAATTCCCTATTATACGTCGAAATGATAACTGCCCAGTTGGACTCGTCCCCCATTCTACTTTGGCGCCCAGCGCTTCAGCAACAAACCTTACCGGCACTAGAGTTCTGCCGTTTATAATTTGCGGTGGAACATCGCATTCAACTTCACGGTCATCTACGATTAGCTTTACTTGGTTTCCAGCAAAACCAACCACTGAAAGTGAAAGCAAAAACCCCACGATAACACCGGCTATAAACTTTTTCATAAACTACCTCCTACCTCTTTTGATAGTAATTCAGGTATTCTTTAATGTAACGCTCCGCCTCCTGGGCAGGGCGGTAGACGCCGAAGTGCCCTTCACACAGTATGTCGGCTTTCAAAGACAGGAGCTTTCTCATGGATTTCCTCCAGGCTTCCAAGTCCGAGCTCCAGGCAGGATCAAACGGGCCGTGGATATCCTGGCCAAATAATACCCTCTGCCCGCCTGTGTCCACATAAGGCGAAATGCTCCCCGGCGTGTGGCCTGGCGTGAGGAGCATTACCAGCTTTAAGCTGCCCAGCGGTAGAGTTTCTTCTTCGCCGCGCAGAATAATATCTGCTTTTACCGGCTTATACTCAACCCCGTAGTAATCGGCCGCGGTTAAAGCGGGGTTTCTGCCCTCTACTGCCGCCAGTTCGTACTGGTGGGCCACCACTTCGGCTTTCAGCTTTTCTTTTAAGTAAACCAGCCCTCCCGTGTGGTCTATGTGGCCGTGTGTAGCCACCAAGTACTTTACTGAACCGGGGTCAAAGGAAAGCGCCTCAATATTGGCCACCAACTGCGGCGCGCTGAAGCCAAGACCTGCGTCGATAACGGCCAGTTCCCCGCCGCCGTCGACCAGGTAAACGCAGCAGTCCTCAGGGTCAGTAATTCTGGGGCCGCCGATCTGGTAAACACCATCTGCTATCTTGTAAGGTTTCAAAGGCCACCCTCCTCCTCTTTTCGCTGCTGTTGACTTACTTAAATATTACCTTATATTGTTACAACTGCGCTGCTCTTTTTTAAAAAATTTATTTTTTAACGCGGCAGGAAAATCTCGCCTGTTAAATAATTAAAACCAACACAATTAAAAAACTGCTTTAAGGAGGCTGTGGGAAAATGGAGGAATCTGCCAAAACCGCCATTATACAGCGCGACGGAGAGACCTACGCCATTGTTCCGAAAATACTTATGGGACTCACCGACCCCGACACTCTCATAAAAATTGCAGAGGTTGCTAAAAAATACCAAATACCGGTAATAAAAATTACAGGTGCCCAGCGGATTGCCCTGGTGGGCATAAAAAAAGAAGATCTGGAGAACATATGGCAGGACCTGGGCATGGAAGACGGACGACCCAAAGGCCTGTGCGTCCATTACGTGCAGGCCTGCCCGGGAACGGCTGCCTGCCGCTTCGGCCAGCAGCCCACTTTTAGCCTCGGAACTAAACTTGACGAACTCCTATCGAGCTATGAACTGCCGGCTAAATTCAAGATCGGCGTCTCCGGCTGCCCTAACAACTGCGGCGAAGCTTTTGTGCGCGACCTCGGCGTTTTTGGCAAGAAAAACGGCTGGACGCTGGTTTTCGGCGGCAATTCGGGCTCACGGCCGCGCATCGGGGATGTTATAGCAGAAGGCTTAAACGAGGAACAGGTACTCGAACTGGCCAAGAAATGCATTGATTACTACAAGGAAAACGCCAAACCGCGGGAAAGGGCGCCCAGATTTATGAGCCGAATGGGAGTAGAAGAATTTAAAAAAGCCCTCGGTTTAAATCCGTAAAAACCAAAAACCAAAAACTGCACACGGATTAACCCCCTAATTTTGGACATCAAGCGCAAATAGGTAAGGCTTTTACAGAATTACACTTAAAAGCCTTATAATATTCTGCCGGAGTTAAATAACCTATCTTCGAGTGGATACGGACATTGTTATAGTAATCCATAAACTTATGTAGTACCTCATAGGCCTCCCTGTAACTATTAAATTCGTGCAATGACAGGCGCTCCTCCTCCAGGATGCTGTGACTGGTTTGGCAGCATTCTTATCCAGCCGGCGTTTCCATAGCGCTGATTTTAAGGTATAAACAACATGTTTGGCTTCACAGGTTAAACCTATATGATAGTCGATAATGGAACGGTCAAAGACATCATGGTCAGCTTGACGTAGCCATAGGCGTATCCTTCGCCTTCAATCAGCTCGTTTAGCCATTCTTTTATTTGTTCATCACTAATCGGTTCTTGTTGCCTGTTGTAGGAATAACCCTTGATAGGACGGCCACCGCCATATCTCTTTTTTTCCTTTTTGGGTCGGGACGCCATTCCCTGTAAAGGCCGCTTCCCCATCTCGACGATAATTTCTCGTCCACCGATTAACCATGCTGGAAGAGAGCCCATATCTTCTGGCTACTACTGCACAATTTCCGGTGTCGAGACATTCTTGGACGATCTTTAACTTTTGTTCTACTGGATATTTCTTCCGTTCCATTATTATTGCCCCCTTCTTTTAATCTAGCAGACTTAAGACTTTTTGTCCGAAATAGTTAGGGGGCTAAATAGGTGTGTTAAATTTAGTCTTCTATAATTTCCTTAACTAACTACTTCAACTCTAAAGTCTTGATCTCGTCAAGGCTGGACAGGTCGCTGGCTTTGATGTACCTGCCGGATACGGTGTAGAGCACATCGTCGATGTACAGGGCCCTCTCCACGTTCTTTTCAGAGTCGTACCAAGTGTTGCCGGCCATTCGGTAGTCCTCTTCTGAAAGGTGCGTAATGCGCCCCTTAAGTTCAAAGCCCCTTTCCAGGCTTATGCGGTAAACGTAAGCCCCCTGGAAAGAGAACACGCCGTAGGGCGGCAAGCCGTCCAAATCCTGCCGCTGGTTTTCCTTTACCAGCATGAGGGTCACGGGGAAGGCTAAAAGTTCCTTTTCTTTGGAGAAGAGAAGTGCCTTGTGGTTGTACAAAAGGTCGGAGTCTGTTCCTCTGTCGCCTATTTTTTCCACAAAGAGCTCCACGGGGCTGGCTACGTCGGTCACGTCAAAAATGGCCATTTTCATGCCGGTGTAAAAGGCCTGCGTGCCGGTAGGCCACCAGGCGGGGTTGCCGCCGTTTACGGTGAGCTCGACGGTGTCCTTACCAAAGCCTATTATGTGGTTATCGTCGTAAACGTGCAGGTAGTTGCTGTAGCCAGGGATCTTCAGCGCGCCCAAAAGACGGGGAGCATAGGGATCGCTTACGTCGAGGACAAAGAAGGGGTCGACGTTTTTAAAAGTGACCACGTAGGCCCGGCTGCCGGCAAAGCGCACGGCGTAGATCCTCTCGCCGGGGGCGATCCCCTCCAACCGCCCCACGATTTTCAGGTTTTCGTCCAGGACGTACAGGTTGTTTTTAGAAGCGGCTTCGTCCGTGCGCCACTCGTAGCCGGATGTGGTGGCCACCCGGAAAAAGCCGCCGCTTTCGTCCATAGAAAACTGGTTGAGCACCCTGCCCGGCACCGAGCCGCAGCCAGCGTAAAATATTTTCCCGCCGTCCAAAGAAAACTTGTAAATCACGGTATCTTCCCGCGGCAGGGGGGGCAAAATGCTGCCGGCTGCGCCCAAAATGCCGCCCATAATACGAACGGTCTGCTCCTGCACGGCCACATAGAGGTTTTTAGCCGATGCGTAGACGACCTCGCCGCCGCCCAAATAAGCTCCCACCGTGGCCTTTTCCTCAGGTCGCTCTAAGTCAAAACCGGCCACAAACAGGTAGTTGGGCCAAATGCAGCCCGGGAAGCACTTTATTTCCGGGTAGTCAAAAAACAACGGGTCAGTGCCGCCCTGGGCGCTGTCGGAGTAAAACGGCCTGGGGTCCTCCACTTCCCCATACGGGCGGCAGTAAACTGCCCTCGAGGAAACCAGATATACGGCGCTGCCTATCTTGCGGGAAGATACGTAGTGACCGTCCAGCTCTACTTCCCGCACTTTGGCCGGCTTGGCGCGGTCTGCCACGTTATAAACCACAGCTTTTACGGCCGGACGCCAGTAAGGCGGCAAAATATGTGTGTAATTCTCTTTAAACCCCTCCCCCTCAAAGGGGCCGAGCGGCACCCCAAAAGTGCGCTGGCTTGTGCCGACCACTACCAGCCAGTCGCCGTCAACGTAAATCTCCTGCGGCTCGAAGTAGCTGCCGGCGTAATTTATAACCGAAACCACTGCCATCTCTTCCGGCGGGTAAGCGCGGGCAATCGTAATGCGGCCACTTCGCACGCTGTAGATGTAAGTGCCGTCCGTCTTCACCACATCGGCCTCGTCAACGCCCTCCACCTGGACGTTGGTGCGTGAGTAAGCACCGGCACCGGCCGCTGCCTCACCAACTCCCTCGCTCTTTGAAGCCGCCCGGGGAGCCACAAAAAGGCCCGCGCCGTCCCGCAAAATTGTTGTCGCCGGGGCCGCGGAGAGAAGCTCCTTTAAATTCTCGTAACTTCCTACCGAAGGAAGCTCGCCTCCGCTGCCCAGCGCTTTGGGCAGCGCTCCGGGCCGCCCCACCAGCACAGCCTGCAGCGCCTCGTCCCAGCCCACATCGTAGCCCAGCGCTTCGGCCGCGGCGCGCGCCGGCACGTAGAGGCGGCCGCTGTCTAAGAAGGAGGCCGCACCCATATCAGAAGTGCTGCTGCCGGCGCGGATAAGCGGGCTGCCGGCTTCAAAGCGCACTCTTGTCCCGTCCAGCCAAAACTCCGCCGACTGGCTTTCCCCGTCCCAGACTACGCTTTCTTCCGCCGCCCCCAGAGCGCGCGCCATCTGGCGGACCGGCAGGTATGCCCGCCCTTCCACGATTTTGGGAGCGGCACTGCCGATTTTAGCCACTCCGTCCAGCACGTAACACTCCCTGCCTGCAAAAAACACCGCCCCCTGCCCCGGCGACCCGGCCGCCTGACCCGCGCACCAGCAAGACAGAACCAAAAAGGCCGCAGCCCAAAACAGCGCCAGGCAGGCCTCCTGATTAACCCTCATACCGCACCTCCTCATTTTTTACCGTAAAATAAATATAACATGGCGCTTTAAGCAGCGGAAGTTTTTTCTATTGGGTTTTCTGCCGCGCGGAGGCAAAGAATTTTTTAAGATTTTCAGGCATCCTGTATTCCTTTTCTTTTTCGCCTTTGCCAGCGCCCTCTAAACCGCCGCCATATATTTCCTTGAGCATGGCCTCCACGATCATTGCTTTGGGCGGCACATTGTACTCCCGGCCGTTGTAAACCCATACCCGGCAGTCAACCTCATCTCCGCACAGCTCTCCGCACGACTCACAAAGTGATTCTCTCGTTTCTAACTGAATATCTTTTCCGTTAATCCGGATAGTGGGCGAGCTTTCAAACCTGTGCTGCACCGCCCTTTCCTCGCTGTCGATATGGATCTTGTTTACCACCACCTCAACCCCCGCCAGCTCAAGCACTTTGGCCACGCCGGCAACAGCCTCCATAAGCGCATTTTCTGCCCCCCCGGCAGCGGTCGCAAACATTTAGGTCCAAATACATGAAATCGATTACAACTCTTTTCCTGCCCGCACAGTCATTTCTGCTTTCTAATGCATAACTCCCGCAGCAGTTTATATTGCAGTTTTTATCGCAGCAGTCCATAATACCTCCTCTAGCCAAAAAAATTCTTATACTTTAATAGTTTCTTACCTCAAGCCAAGTTGTTTTTTTGTCTTTTCACCAGTTCTTCTACTTTTTTCTTTATAATATCTCTTGTCTTCCTGTAATCATCTAGAGGTCCGCCCAAAGGGTCATCGATCCCCCAATCTTCCCTATTACCACAAGGCAGGTGCGGACACTCCACATTGCACCCCATAGTTATTAGAATATCTATGTTTAGCAGGCAGTTCGTTTAAGAGCTTGGGGCGGTAGCCGCTCATGCTGACGCCGGCCTCTTCCATTACCTCAACCGCCAGGGGGTTAACTTCAGGGCAACTTTCTGTGCCAGCAGAATAGGCCTCCAGCACTTCAGCGCCCAACTTTTTGGCCCAAGCTTCAGCCATCTGAGAGCGGCAGGAGTTGTGCACGCAGACAAAGGCTACGGTTTTTTTCATCATTCTCACTACTCCACCGTCACGCTCTTGGCTAGATTTCTGGGTTTATCGACATCGCAGCCGCGGGCCACAGCCGTGTAGTAGGCCAGCAGCTGCAGCGGCACGGCAACCAGCACCGGGGCCAAAAGCTGAGATGTTTTGGGAATATAGAAGACGCGGTCGGCCGCTTTTTCCACTTCGGTGCTGCCCTTCATGGCCAGGGCAATGACGTGTGCACCCCGCGCTTTAACCTCCTGGATATTGCTCAGCATCTTGTCGAAGAGGGATTCCTGAGTAGCCAGGGCCACCACTGGCACGCCCTCTTCGATGAGGGCCAGGGTGCCGTGCTTTAGCTCGCCGGCGGCGTACGCCTCGGCGTGCAGGTAGGAGATCTCTTTTAATTTCAGCGATCCCTCCAGGGCCACGGCGTAATCGAGACCCCGCCCGATGTAAAAGATGTCCTTGCGGGCGGCGAGCACTTGGGCAATTTCTTTAAGGGCGCCGGCACTGTCCAAAACGGCCTGCACTTTGGCCGGCAGCTGCTGCATCTCCCAAAGGATCTCACCGGCTTCCTCCGGGGAAAGGCAGCCGCGCTCCCGGGCCAGATAAACGGCCAGCAGGTACATGGTCAAGAGCTGGGTAGTGTAAGCCTTGGTGGAAGCCACGGCAATCTCCGGCCCCGCCCAGGTGTAGATTACGTCGCCGGCCTCTCTGGCCGCCGAACTGCCCACGACGTTGGTCACCGCCAGCACCCTGGCCCCCAGGCGCTTGGCTTCTCGCATGGCGGCTAGGGTGTCGGCCGTCTCGCCCGACTGGCTGATCACCACTACCAGGGTTTCCGGCCCGATAACGGGCTGGCGGTAGCGGAACTCGGAGGCAATATCCACCTCTACGGGTATGCGCACCAGTCTTTCGATAATATATTTGCCCACCAGGCCGGCGTGGTAAGCCGTGCCGCAGGCAGTGATTGCGATGCGCTGCAGTCGGCGCACCCCTTCACCGTCAAGCGAAACTTCGTCCAGCTTTACTCCCAAACCGCCGGGCAGAAGGCGTCCCCTTAAAGTGTCCCTGAGCGCCTTGGGCTGCTCGTGGATCTCCTTTAGCATGAAATGCTCATAGCCGCCTTTTTCGGCCTGGGCTGCCTCCCACTTGACTTCCACAATTTTTTTGCCGGTCCTGTTGCCCAGCCGGTCCATAACCGCTACGCCGTCTGCCCCCACGAGGGCAATCTCACCGTCGTCCAAAATGATGGTGCGCCGGGTGTGCTTCAAAATGGCCGGTATGTCCGAGGCCAGAAAGTTTTCGCCCTCGCCCAGACCGATAACCAGCGGGCTGTCCTGGCGCACGGCCACCACTTTATCCGGCTCTAAAGAGCTGATCACGGCCAGGGCGTAAGAACCTTCCAGTTTAGAGGCCGCCTGGCGCACCGCCTCCACCAGGTCTCCGCGGTAAAAGTGCTCCACCAGGTGGGGCAGCACTTCGGTGTCGGTTTCCGACTTAAAGACGTGGCCGTGCGAAGAAAGCCACTCTTTTAAGCTTAAATAATTCTCAATGATGCCGTTGTGCACCACGGCAAACTGCCCGCTGCAGTCGGCGTGCGGGTGGGCGTTGGCATCCGAGGGGCGGCCGTGGGTAGCCCAGCGCGTGTGGCCTATGCCCAGATTGGCCTGCGGGAAAAAGCCGTTCAAGCTCTTTTTAAGAGTTTCTATACGGCCCTCCTTTTTAAAGATGACGATGCCGCCGCCGTCAGCAGCCGGCACGGCTACACCGGCCGAATCGTAACCGCGGTATTCGAGTTTCTCCAAACCTTCAATTAACAGGGAAACGGCTGGCCGGCAGCCGATATATCCAACAATCCCGCACATGGAAAAATTACCTCCCAAAACGAAAATGCCGTGCACGACAAGGCCGCAGCACGGTCTCTGGCAAAAATTTTTTCACTTTAAAAAGGCAATAGTACACCTCTTTAAGGCACTTGCCGCCCGTCATGGCCGCCGGCACTTTTGTCCCGCCGGTTGCCCGGCGGTTTTGTGATGCCTTTAACGGTCCGGCCGGACCGGGGGGCACCCGCCGAAAAATTCGATTAACCCCCTCCTCGTCAACCCGCCGGCCAAAAGCGGCGGGTTCTGGCGCTTGACTATTCAGTTGTGGTTTTTATCATTAGCTTTAATAACCCCTTACTTTAATTTTACCCTTTAATCACCCCCAGCGCGGTCTATTTCCATAATTACATTCGCCAATCTTTTAACAATCTCCTGCAAAAGAGGAAGCTCTTTTCCCTCGACCATTACCCGCACCAACGGCTCAGTGCCCGAAGGCCGGACCAGGATACGGCCGCTGCCGCCCAGCCTGGCCTCTTCCTCCGCCACAGCTGCCGCCAGGAGTTCGCTTTCCATGACTTTTTTCTTGTCCATGACGGGAACATTTTCCAACAGCTGGGGAAAGCGCTCCATTTGGGAAGCCAGTTCAGCCAGAGAGCGGCCGCTTTCCACCATAACGGACAGCAGCTGCAGGGCGGTGAGGATACCGTCGCCGGTAGGGCTGTGCTCTAAGAAAATGATGTGGCCCGACTGTTCGCCCCCAAAGCGGGCGCCGTTGCGCAGCAGTTCTTCCAGCACGTAGCGGTCGCCCACCTTGGTCTCCACCACCCCAATGCCGGACTCCCGCATGGCCAGGTGCAGGCCGAGGTTGCTCATGACCGTAACTACAACTGTATTGTTGGCCAAAAGCCCCTTGCTCTTTAAATGCCGGGCGCAGATAACCATGATCTGGTCGCCGTCCACCAGCCTGCCTTCGGCGTCCACGGCCAGCACGCGGTCGGCATCGCCGTCGTGGGCTAGGCCCACATCGGCACCGTATTCCACCACGGCTTTCATGAGCGCCTGCGGGTGGGTGGAGCCGCACTTGCAGTTAATGTTCACCCCGTCGGGGCGGTCAAAGATGGGGTAAACCGTGGCGCCCAACTCTCTCAAAACCCGGGGGGCGACCTGATAGGCAGCGCCGTTGGCGCAGTCAACCACCACTTTTAAACCTTCCAAGCTCACATTTACCGTAGAGAGGGCAAAGCGGACGTAGCGGTCAGCAGCGTCTGCTGCTTCACGGGCACGGCCCACCCCGCCGCCTGTGGGGCTGGGCACACCGGCACAGTCGTCTATCACCAGGGCTTCTATTTCCGCCTCTGTCTCGTCCGGGAGCTTGTAGCCGCTGGGACCAAAAAACTTGATGCCGTTATCTTCTACGGGGTTGTGGGAAGCCGATATAACCACACCTGCCGCGGCCCCCAGTTCTTTAGTGAGGTAAGCAATGGCCGGCGTGGGCATAACACCGGCTTTCAGCACGTTTACTCCCGCCGAACAAATTCCGGCAATTAAAGCGGCTTCCAGCATGTCGCCGGAGGCGCGCGTGTCGCGGCCTATTACTATACAATCACCAGTGCCGCTACGGGCAAGGAGGTGGGCACTTGCCCTCCCCAGCTTAAAGGCCAGAAGAGGTGTTAAATCACGGTTGGCTACTCCCCTGACCCCGTCGGTGCCGAACATCACTCCCACGGGAAAAATATACCCCTTTCCACACAAAAATCTCAAATTATTATAGCCTCCGCCCCTTTGCTTGTCAATTTCCGTGGATTTTACTTTTCTTTACCTTAAACATAATATGCTGAATCCACCCCTTTGGCTAAAGACACTAGAACCAGCGGAAAATATAGGCCTAAAATACAGGCTTAATAAAACAAATGCGACCAAAAGATTTTTGCTTGCCAAACTGTTTTATTTTATAAACCCATCCAAGACAATTTATAATTTATAATGTAATCAGGTCATAAAAGAAAAAAGGCAACAAGCTTACCTGAGAGTCCTGGAGGCACAAAAATTGGAGCTGTACGGCCGGGTAAAAAGTGAAGAAGCAGGCCGCACATTAGAAAGTTTTTTGCGGCAAGTTTTTGGACTTTCCCGCCATACGCTGCGCCGTCTAAAACAAAAAAGAGCAGTAACCCTAAACGGCCGGCCGGCGCATTACAAAACGCGGCTTTCAGAAGGGGACGAAGTGCGTGCGGTTCTTACAACCGGTCAAAATGAAATAAAGCCGCCTTCAGCAGAGCCGCAGCCCATACCTTTAGACATAGCTTACGAAGACTCCTGCCTTTTGGTCGTAAACAAGCCGGCCGGGATGCTGGTACACCCCGTTAAACGGGAGCCTTTCGGCACATTGGCCAATGCCGTAGTATACCGGCTGCAAAGTGAAGGCTGTGAGCCCGTTTTCCGGCCCGTAACAAGACTTGACCGCGACACCTCCGGCCTGGTTGTGATTGCCAAAAATGCCCACATAGCTTTTTTGCTGGCCGGTATGCTGCACACCAAAGACTTTTTTCAAGAATACCTGGCCGTCGTCCACGGCCGGCCTTTCCCCGAAGAAGGCTGCATTGACCTGTCAGTCGCCCCCCGCCAAAAAGGTATAATAAAGCAGTCCTTACAAGCAGGCGGGCGGCGGGCAGTAACCCACTACCGGGTGGAAAAGCGCCTAAGCGGCTTTTCTTTACTTCGAGTCTGGCTGGAAACAGGCCGCACACACCAGATCCGCCTGCATTTCAGCAGCATTGGCTGCCCGCTGGTGGGTGACGAGCTCTACGGCGGGCGGCCCGAAGGCATAGGCCGCCAGGCCCTTCACTGCCGGCGGGTAAGGCTTCTCCACCCCATAGACGGTAGCGTTCTGGATTTAACGGCTCCGTTTCCCCCCGATATGGCAGCCCTGCTGAGGCATGCCCTGAAAAATTAATTATTCCCTTTAAGATAAGGGAGAATAACTTTTGCTATTTTTTTAAACAACTTTAACTCTTCCGCCGAACACCTCGTAAGAATGTTTTTTATTTCATCCCAATCCCTACTCCTGTGATCAATGTATGACTCACCGCCTTCACAGACATAACCGGCCGATACCTTCCTTGCTGTTCCCCAAACCAGATAATCAAGAGATATGTGAAGGCTTTTGGCAATTGTAATTAAAGCAGGGAGGCTCATCTGCCTTTCACCGCGTTCCAGCTGGCCGAGGTAATACTCCGAAAAACCGGTAATCTCGGCCAGCTCTTCTCGCGAAAGACCCAGTTTTTCTCTTTCCTGACGGATTCTCTGGCCTATAGCTCTTCTGTTTATTTCAACCTTTTCCTTCACTTTTCTACTCCACTCCTGCTTTACATTTAAGCTTACCCCCTCAGAATAAAAATAAAAATGTGCTAGTAGCCGACATTTATTATTGGCAAACAGCCTAAGCTGTGTTATAATATGCTCAAATAATGGTTAATAAGTAATTCTGTGTCAGAAAGCAGGTGTAAAACATACGTGGACAAAACACCTTTTTCTACAAAGAAAAAAATCGAAGAACTGAGAGAGAACCTGTATAATGCTTATAAAAACAACTCAAGCAAAGAAGTTATTTTAGAAATCAGCAAAAAAATAGACCGCTGCCTAGTCGAATACTACAAAAAATGCGATTTCAAAGAAAATAAAAATGTAAACTGATAAAAGAACAAAAAAAAACGGCAAAAACAACTTTGCCGCTTAAGCCTATATTTTTAATCCCTGCGCTTGGTCATTTCCTCCACTCTGCTCTTGCTGTCAGGCAGTCCCACAAAAACCAAAATGTCTCCGGCTTTTATTTCCATCGTTACATCCGGTGAAAAAATTTCCTTTCCATCTCTGACCATAGCCAGCACGGTGGCGCCGGTGCTGCTCCTAAAACCGGCTGAAGTCAGGCTTTTGCCTACTAAGAAGGAACCTTCTTCTACTTCTGCTTCCTCAATTTTATACAGCCTGCCTGTCATCTTGACGGTGTAAGATATGAGTTCCCCTAAAATCTCATCTATTTCCCGGTTTATCCTGTTCCTTTCCTCCACTAGAGTGTTTATGCGGTTTCTCATTTCCTCCAGGTGGCGCCTTGCTTCAAACTCTCTTAAAAATTCTGCCGCAGCTTCTCTAGAACCGATAATAATGCCCCGCCCCGGCTCCACCACTACAACATTAACGCTCTGCAGCAAGGCCACGGCTCTCCTTACGGTTTCCGGTGAAACGTTGTACTGGCCGGCAAGGGTTGAGCGCCCGTAGAGTTTTTCGCCGGGCCTGTATTCTTTTCTCACAATTTTTTCGGCGATTTCTACAGCTATTTTTTCGTAGCGGGCCAGCTTATAACCGCCAGGAAAAACGTTTTTACTTTCGACCTTACCATTACCGTGACCGGACAAAATTGTCGTTTTCAACAACAGAGCTCTCCTTCCTCAATAAAGATCAATCATATAAGTAATACTTAACCACTAGAATACTTGACTTAATTAAATTATTCCAAAATTAATGTAAAAACACCGGGAATGAGTATTTTGAACTAATTTTATTATTAATGTTGGTTCAAATCAATACCCGGTTTATTTTTGTCATTTGCACTCAAATAAATGTAGCTTGATCCTTCAATTTTGGACAATTAATCTTAGTTTCCAATATATACATTTAATATCAATATTTTTAATGCATGAACTTCTAACAAAGATTTTACCCGGCATACTCTATTTTCAATTTGTTTTATTTTCTCTAGCAGCTTTAAAGTATAGGATGCCTCAGATGTTTACCTGGTCTTTTTTGGTAACAAGTAACAACTTTTTTAATAATAAGTGGTTGTCAGTTATTTGTTTATGACTTATAATATACATGGAAAACAGAACCTTTAGCCGGAGAAGTAAAGATTCTCACCGGCAACAACAGAACGACCTAATCCAAAAAGGCTTAAATATATTTATGAGGCTGAGCATGGAGTTGCTCCCCTAAATATTGCTAATAAGTCTTTGTTGCAAATATTTCTCAAAATGTCATTTGCAATCTTGACAGTTACCCCGCAAGCGACTTTCCATTCTAACATTGCACCGCTAAAGGACCTCTGGCGCCACAGAAAAAAATTTTTTTCACATAAAAGGACTTAATTGCCGGTGTTCTGAAATTTATGAGTTTCTTATCTGTTATGGTACGCATGTAATTGTTATCTTTTTCGCTGGGAGTGAGGGATGAGGTCCCAAAAATAAATTTTTAGAGATATCTACCAAAACATAAAAAAACCGGTAAATTAATTGAAAGATAAGGAGGGGTAAATATGAGTTTTCTGGGTAAGTGGCACATGCGAATACTTTTTGGAGTGGTTATCTTGTTTATGTTTGCTGCAATTTGTGGCTGCGGTAACAGTAAAGCACCTTCTAATACTGCAGGTAAAGCTAAAATTGTACTTGGCGATTGTAGTTGGGACAGTATTAT
>CAZLAK010000023.1:0-29899 GCA_964557545.1 uncultured Pelotomaculum sp. | reverse complement strand
GGTGCTGCGCAAGTCCCACGAGAACCCGGCTGTAAAGGCCCTCTACGAAGAGTTCTTAGAGAAGCCGCTGGGCCACAAGTCCCACGAACTGCTCCACACTCACTACACGCCAAGAGGCCTTTACAAAGAAGAATAGGTGACCCATCCCTCCCAATCCTCATCGTAAGGTCCCGCCCGCTTATTTGGGCGGGGCTATTTTTTATTTATTACTCTTATTTTTAAAGTGAATAAATATGGTCCAAAAAACAGAACATAAGTTTAACCTTTTATTTGCGTTTTTGCTGGGGGGACAGTGATTGGCACAACCAATTGACAGGCGGCCGGTTGTTGCTTACTTCTGTATGGAGTACGGGTTATCTGACCACCTTCCTATTTACGCCGGAGGGCTGGGAATTTTAGCCGGTGACTACATTAAGTCGGCGTACGACCTTGACCTGCCCGTAGTGGCAGTAGGCATTCTTTGGCGGCAGGACTACACGCACCAGTTTATCGGGAAAGACCTGCGACCTTACGATATTTTTCCTAATATTGACTACAGTTTTTTAAAAGATACCGGTATAGAAGTAAGTTTGCGCGTGCGGGGAGAAGAGGTTAGATGCCGTGTTCGCCTGGCTGACCAGTACAAAAATGCCCCTCTCTACCTATTGGACACGAATTTTCCCGGCAGCCCCCACGGGTGGATGACCAGGCAGCTCTACAGCAGCAGCCCGCAGGACAGGGTTGCTGCGGAAATGATTTTGGGTATTGGCGGCGTGCGGGCGCTGAGGGCTCTGGGGATAGATGCGGATATTTACCACTTTAATGAGGGTCATGCAGCATTTGCCGGCATTGAGCTCATCAGAGAGAAAATGCACTCTTACGGTATGTCCTTCGAGGAAGCCTGGCGGGAAGTAAGAAAACAGGTGGTATTTACCACCCATACTCCCGTGGCCGCCGGCAACGAGTCGCACGATCACGGACTGTTGAGGTACATGGAGGCTTACAATGGCCTTAATTACGAACAAATGAAAACTTTGGGGGGCGACCCCTTTAATATGACAGCGGCGGCCCTAAGGCTTTCCCGCCTTGCCAACGCTGTTTCCAAGGCCCACGGCTGGACGGCAAGGAAGATGTGGGGCAGTGTGAGCGGTGCCTGCCCGATTATCTCTATAACCAACGGGGTACACCTGCCGACATGGCAAGACGAAAGAATCAGCAGGGCTTTTAAGGAAGGCGGTGATCTCTGGCAGCCTCACCTTAACTTAAAGCGAGAGCTGATTTCTTACATAAGAAAGCATACTGGCACGCAGCTGGAGGAAGGGGTGCTCTTGATCGGTTTTGCCCGCCGGGCCGCTCCTTATAAGAGGAGCGACCTCCTCTTTAGAAAGGAGGACGTTATAGCTCCCCTCCTCGATGAAAAGAAACTGCAGCTCGTTTTTTCCGGCAAAGCACATCCCGATGACCACATCGGCAAGGAAATAATCAGGGCACTGGCGGAGATGGATCAAAAGTACAAGGAGAGCGTGGTCTTTTTAGAAAATTACAATATGGAAGTAGCGCGCCTCATGGTACAAGGCTGTGATGTTTGGCTCAACAACCCCCGCCGTCCTATGGAAGCCAGCGGCACCTCGGGTATGAAGGCGGCAGTGAACGGAGTGCTCAACTTAAGCGTCGTGGACGGCTGGGTGGGAGAGGGCCCGCAGCACGGCATAAGCGGCTGGCTGATCGAAGGCCGGGAAGTAGGCGGGCCTGACCAGATCCAGGATGAAGAGGACTTAAATGCCCTTTACCGGGTGCTGACGCAGGAAGTTATGCCCACTTTTTACACAAACCGCGCCAGGTGGGTAGAAATGATGAGGGCCAGTATTGATATGGCTCACTGGCAGTTTTCCTCTTACCGCATGATAAGAGAATATTTCGACCTGCTGTACGCAGAAAAAAAGTATGATTTTATGAGAAGTGGAGAACACAACCGATGGGGCAAGGGGTACATAGTACCGGATAAAGGGGTTTTCGTATACAAAAGAGATTATGTTTAAAACCAGAAATTGTTTAAAACTTTAAAACGCCCGCACGTAATTTACTTGTGGCGGGCATTTTGTTTTTAATTTTTAAATTTCTTCAACTTTTGCAGGAAAACCCCGATTTTAAAAGAATTCTATTTGTCGTTATTTAAAAGTGTTTTGGTAAAGGAGTTGGCCGCACTTGTCTTGTACGGAAGCTCCCAGGATTACCAACCTCTGGTCTAAAGTGGTGGACGGTGAGGGCGGGGAATGGCTCTCTAAAGTGGTTATGGAGTCTACCCGCCGGTTTGCTTACAGCGTTTTCGAAAAAGAAGGATCTGTAATGATTGAAGGCCGGGGTGTTATCCTCAATATGCCCGCGGGTGCAATTGAAGTCAACGACGGGCTGGTACGGGAACTTAACACAATAGAGGATAATAATGGTGTAACCCGGCTGGAAGTGAAGCTCGATTTTCCGGCAGATTTTTATATTAAAGCAGTAAACGGCTTTCCTTTCCGCCTGGAAGCTTACTTTAACCGGGGCTCTATAGAGGAAATTTTTAGGGGACGCAAGGTAGTGGTCGACCCTGCCCACGGCGGCAGGGACACAGGGGGGCGCGGCCAGGTAAGCCTTTTAGAAAAAGATATAGTGCTGCTTATTGCTAAGAATTTGGAAAAGATTTTGGTGCGGGCCGGTGCCCTGCTGGTAATGACTAGAAAGGAAGATACCTACATTACTCTTGAGGAAAGGCTGGGTATAGCCCGCGCTGCCGGGGCAGACGCTTACATCGGTATCCACAACCACGCCGGTCCCGACAAAAATGTTGAAGGTGTCCTTACCCTTTACAAACCAGACGACCAAAGCCTTGCGCTGGCGCAGTTGGTACAGGGAGAGGTCGTCAAAAAGCTCAAAGCGGGCGACAGGGGTGTGGCAGCAAACAGCGAACTGTCTTCCCTGGGAAATATCACGGGTATAGAAGTAGAAGTCCTGGCCATCACCAACTTAGTAGAAGAAGTTTTTTTGCGCGGTTTAACCGTCCGCAAGCGGGCGGCAGAAGGTATTTTTAACGGCCTTCTCAAGTTTTTTGCGAACAATAGAGGTTGAGGGTGATTTTCGTTGATAGCGGGCAGGATTTCCATACGCACGCACATTGTAACAGAAAACGACGACATCGTAGAAGTGGTAAAAAAATACGCGGGACCCATAGCCGCTCCCGGTGACATTATAGCCGTGGCGGAGAGTGTAGTGGCCATCAGCCAAGGCCGGGCTATCCGGCCAGAAACAGTAAAACCAGGTCTTTTGGCCCACCTCTTATGCCGCTTTCCGGGCAAAGAAGGCAGCCTGGCGGCACCTCCGTCCTTGCAGGTAGCCATCTGGGAGGCGGGGACTTGCCGCTTTCTTTTGGGGGTAGTGGCAGCTGCCCTAGGGCGGCTGGTAGGCAGGAGGGGCGATTTCTACCGGGTGGCGGGGCGGCACCTGGCCCTCATTGACGATTTCGCGGGTACCATGTACCCTTATGACAGGCACATCGTTTTAGGGCCCAAGGACCCGCAGGACGTGGTGGAGCGAATTAAGGCGGCTACCGGTGCCGAAGCCGTGGTGACGGATGTCAATGATATAGGACAGGTGGATATTCTGGCGGCCACAGGCGGTGTTGACTGTGAGATGCTGGTCAAGTACTTAAAAGATAACCCCCACGGCAACGACGACCAGCAGACGCCTATAGTTGTCTTAGTCTCAGAGGGTAACATAAAGCGCTTTAAAGGGGATGGAGAATAGGAATGCTGGACCAGAACAGGGCGCCTCTTTTTGAAGCCGTTAAGTACCACGTGAAAAGAAACGCCGTTCCCTTGCAGATACCCGGTCACAAGCACGGTTACGGGCTTGAGGAATTTAAAGAGTTTGTCGGCGAAAATGTTTTGCGGATGGACTTAAATGAAACGAGGGGTATCGATATTATCTGGGATCCCGCGTCAGTTATCGAAGAGGCTGAGGGGCTTTTAGCCGCGGCATTCGGTGCGGACGCCGCCTTTTTCCTGATCAACGGGACTACCTCGGGAGTGCAGGCCATGATTATGAGCGCCTGCCGGCCAAACGATAAAATTATCCTGCCGCGCAACGCCCACAAGTCGATATTTAACGGCCTGATTTTAAGCGGAGCTGTGCCGGTTTACGTCCAGCCCGAGGTGGACAACCAATTGGGTATTGTTTTAGGGGTCACAACAGAGGCAGTTGCCCAAGCTGTAGAAAGCGCTCCAGAAGCAAGGGCGGTAATGGCTATTAACCCTTCTTACTACGGTATAGCTTCAGACATGCGGGGCATAGTGAATTGCGCCCACACCGCCCAAATGGCGGTGCTCGCCGACGAGGCCCACGGCACGCACATGCACTTTCACCCCAGTTTCCCGTTGTCGGCTATGGAGGCCGGGGCCGATATGAGCGCTGTCAGCCTGCACAAAACAGGCGGTTCTATGACCCAGAGTTCAGGGCTTTTGTTAAAAGGTAGCCGATTTGAGCGCAGTTACGTAAAACAAGTGCTGCAGCTGACTTACACCACAAGCCCATCTTACATCTTGCTCTGTTCTCTGGACGTGGCCAGAAAGCAGCTCGCCACCAAGGGAAGAGAAATCTTAGAACCCGTGCTGGATATGGCCAATTGGGCAAGGCAGGAAATAAATAAAATTGACGGTTTATTTGCGCCGGGGAAAGATTATTTTGAAAAGAGCGGCCATTTTACTTTCGACGAGACCAAACTCCTGGTGAACGTGCACGGCACTGGCTTTACCGGCTACGAAGTAGAAGCCGTGCTGGCCAAAGATTACAACATTTTAATTGAGCTTGCTGATATGTACAATATACTGGCCATCATCAGCATAGGTGAGCGGTGCGAGTACTTGGAAGCATTTGTTAGCGCCTTAAGAGACATTGCCCGCACGGCAGGACACCGGGAAATCAAAAAGATAGAGGCTATTTCGTTTTACCCAAAGGTAGTTTTGCCGCCGCGGGAGGCCTTTTACACGCCCAAGCGGAGGTTGCTGCTGGATGAGTGTGTTGGGGAAATTTCCGGTGAAATGATCATGGTTTACCCGCCCGGCATACCCTTAGTCAGCATGGGTGAGGTCATAACAGAGGAAATTGTGGATTACGTTAAGCTTTTAAAGAAAGAAAAATGCACGCTTACCGGTACAGCCGACCCGGCTATGGATTATGTGATGGTGCTCGATATGTAATGATAAAACACAAAAAATGCCGAGGGGAGAGAGTTATTGGTGACCATAGACCAGGTCTTGCGCTGCACTGCGCAGAGTTTTGGCGGCAGGGAGGCCGTTTATTTCGGTAATAACGTAATCACTTACGGACAGCTTGACCGCGAAGTGGACAGCCTGGCCCGTGGCCTTTTAAGGATGGGTTTGAAGCGGGGAGAAAAAATAGGTATAATTTTAGGCAACTGCCCCGATTTCGTGCGCGCCTATTTTGGCGTTATGCGGGCAGGAGGCGTGATAGTGCCTATCAATCCCCTTTTTAAAGGCGAGGAAATTAAGTACATTTTAAAAGATGCCGGTGCTGTCTTTTTAATTGCCGCTGCCCATTTTTTACCCGCAGTAGAGAGCATAATATGGCCTTCACTGCCGGAGTTAAAGGCGGTGATCGTTTGCGGCGGGGAAGGCGGCGGGCAGGTAGTGCCTTGGGAAGAGCTGCTTTCAGTGCCGTCCGGGCCGGTGGACTTAGGGCTTACTTCAGAAGATGTGGCGGCCTGCCTTTACACTTCCGGGACAACGGGCAAGCCCAAGGGGGCCTTGCTTACGCACGGCAATCTCGTTTTCGATGCCTGTGCTAGCATCAGGCGGGTAGAAATGCGCCCGGAAGAAGTTCACTTGTGCGCCCTGCCCCTCTTTCACTCTTTTGCCCAGATGGGCTCGCTTCTCTGCCCCGTGCTCACGGGCGGCAGCATAACTATACTGCCCCAGTTCAGGCCGGATACAGTGCTCAGAGAAATAAAGGACAGGAAAGTCAGCGTGTTCTGCGGCGTGCCGGCCATGTACGCTGCACTTTTGCAAATTCTGCCTTCTTTCGGCAGGGAATGCCTTTCGACGCTTAGGGTCTGTGTGTCGGGGGGAGCGCCTATGCCGCTGGAAATATTAAAAATTTATGAAGAAGAATACGGCATACTTATTTTGGAAGGCAACGGCCCGACTGAAACGTCCCCTGTGTCTTACGTTAACCCGCCGGAAAAGCGCAAGCCCGGCTCGGTTGGGCCGCCGCTGGACGGAGTGGAAGTCAAAATCGTCGACGACGAGGACAGAGAGCTGCCGGCAGGCGAAGTGGGGGAGATATGCGTTAGGGGGCCCAACGTGATGCTGGGTTACTTGAACCAGCCGGAGGCGACGGCCGAGGCTATGCGGGGCGGCTGGTTCCACACCGGTGACCTGGGCAGGGTAGACGAGGACGGATACGTTTACATCGTGGACCGCAAAAAGGACTTAATTATTGTCGGCGGTTTAAACGTCTACCCGCGGGAGGTAGAAGAAGTGCTCTACACTCACCCGCAGGTCTCCGAGGCGGCCGTGATCGGCGTGCCAGACGGGCTGCGAGGGGAAGTGCCTAAGGCTTACGTTGTATTAAAGCCCGGCAGCAGCACCACGCCGCGCGAGTTAACAGTTTACTGTTTAAAACGCTTGGCCAACTTTAAGTGCCCGCGCTATGTGGAGATAGTTTCTTCCCTGCCGCGCACGTCTACAGGAAAAATTGACAAAAAGCAAATAAAAGAGGGTCTTGCCTGCTGACTGCTGAGCCAAATTTATTGTAAGAATTTGTGTTGCGTGGTATAATTGACGTGGTTTAGCCGGTCAAAGGGGGCTGGCAAGGGGGTGAATATTAAGTGCTTAGAGCTATACTCACCGCTTTTCACATACTTTTGTCTCTGGCGCTGATTGCTGCGGTTATCATGCAGTCCGGCCGCAGTGCCGGCCTGTCGGGGGTAATAAGCGGCGGAGCCGAGAGTTTTTTTGGCAAGAAAAAGGGCTTGGATGAGCTTTTAGGGAAGATTACTATTGTAGTGGCCGTGCTTTACGCAGCAACAGCGCTGTTCCTGGCAGTATGGAGGTAATTAAAGATTTTTTCCAATAAAGATTTTAAACGCCGGGCTTTCCCGGCATTTTACTTATCACTCTGTTTAGGTCGGGTGGTACAAGTTGAGTGAAAAAAGCTCGCAAGCTGTAAACATGTGCTTTGCCTGCAGCCCGCACAACTCCATTGGTCTTAAACTGGCCTTTAAAATGGAAGGGGAGGTCTGCCGGGCGCGCTTTGTGGCCAGGCCCGAACATCAAGGTTGGAACGGTGTGATGCACGGCGGTCTGGTGGCTACCGTGTTGGATGAGGCAATGGCCCAGTGGCTGTGGCAGAACGGTCTGAAGACTATGACGGCAGAAATGACTATCCGTTTCAGTCACGCCGTGCCGGTGGGGGAAGAGCTGACCATTGAAGGCAGGATGATCTCCCAAAGAGGGCGCCTTATTGAAATGTCGGCGCAAATTTTGCTGCCGGACGGAAGAGTAGCGGCCAAAGCCAGGTCCAAGTTCCTTGTGGTTAAACCGCAGAGTGTGAGCAAAGGGGATGAGTAAGCTGGACAGAGATTGGGCCCTTGTGCTTTTAAAGAAAAACCTCACTAATAAAAACCTTTTTAACCATTCACTGGCTGTGGAAGCAGTAATGCGCCGACTGGCCAGGCATTTTGGCGAAGATGAAGAATTGTGGGGCATAGCGGGTCTGCTGCACGATATCGACTACGACTGGACAAAGGATGAACCCGAGAGGCACAGCCTAGAGGGGGCACGCGTGCTGGAAGAAGCCGGCTTGCCTAGAGAAGTGGTCTATGCCGTAAAAGCGCACAATTCCCGCCACGGGCTGCCGCGCCTCTCTCTCTTGGACAAAGCGCTGTACGCCACTGATCCCCTGACCGGATTCATCGTGGCGGCGGCACTCATCCGGCCGGAGAAAAAACTGGCCGCTGTTGATGTTGATTTTCTGCAAAACCGTTTTAAAGAGAAATCCTTTGCCCGTGGCGCCAGCAGGGAAACAATGATGGCCTGTGAGGAAATGGGCCTTTCCTTAGAGGAGTTCATGCGTATGGGTTTAGAGGCCATGAAGGGGATAGCAGGCGAACTGGGGCTTTAGTTTTTAAAATTTACGGGAAGGCGGCTTGGGGCCTATGACCGGCACTGGTGCAAAAAACAGTAAAATAAAAGTGGTCTGTGAAAACAGGAGGGCAAGGCACGACTACCACATTATTGAAACGTACGAGGCAGGAATTGCCTTAAAAGGCACGGAAGTAAAATCGCTGCGCGCCGGCCGGGCCAGCCTGCAGGACAGCTTTGCCCGGGTTGAAAGCGGCGAACTTATGCTTTATAATATGCATATAAGCCCCTACGAGCAGGGCAACCGTTTTAACCACGAGCCCAAGCGGGTGCGGCGGCTTCTCATGCACAAAGGTGAGATCCTGCGCCTTTGGGGCAAGACCAGGGAAAAGGGGCTGGCGCTGGTTCCGCTGAAGGTTTACTTTAAAGGCGGGCTGGCGAAGGTGGAACTGGCCCTGGCCAGGGGCAAGAAGGTTTACGACCGCCGCGAAGATATCGCCGAAAGGGATGCCAGGCGCGAGATCGACCGGGCAGTAAAAGAGCGGGTGCGCCGGAATATGTAGCGGTTTTGGGCGGTCGGGCAAATAATTTTTCAAGGGGGCGTAATGGGTTCGACGGGGGAAGCGGTGGCAGGAGAAGCGGGCCGGGGTTCCATCTGCCCGTAAAACGGTGGGAAAACAATAAGTGCCAACAAACAACAATACGCTTTAGCTGCTTAATCAGCGGCTAACCTCCTACCCGCGCTGGGCCCGTGGCCCGGGCTAGGGGGTCATGCTAACGGGCTGGCTTGCGCCCAATTCTCGGAGGGCACAAGCGAGATCTATCGAGATAGCCCAAGGGGAGCCTGGCTGTGGGCGTCCTTTGGCGCAAAGCCAAATCACAGCCTGCGCCCGGAGAAGCTCCTGTGGTCGTTCTTCCGGACGGTGGGTTCGATTCCCCCCGCCTCCACCATCAGTAACCAAAGTGACCTTTAGGGTCACTTCTATTTTTTTGGGTAAATAAATAAAGAGTTTTGGGCTATAAAGCCGGGATTGCGCTCCGGATTAAAGATAATGTTTTAGCGGGAGCAGGAAGATGGGTTCCGGACAGCAAATAATAATGCTGTAAACAAATCTTTTTGGAGGAATCGATCTGTGGACTTGCTGAGCGCAATTGGCAATACACCGCTGGTTGAATTAAAAAACTTAAACGGCAACCCAAAAGTAAAAATCTTAGTCAAGCTGGAAGGGAGCAATCCCGGCGGTTCTTCAAAAGACCGCCCGGCTTATTACATGATTAAAAAAGCGGAGGAGTCCGGAGAACTGGTCAAAGGCAAGATTATCCTCGAGCCGACCTCCGGGAATACCGGCATAGCGCTGGCCATGATCGGCGCGGCAAAAGGTTACCGGGTCAAGCTGGTAATGCCCAGCTGCGTCAGTTCGGAAAGGAGCCGTATCCTGGAGGCCTTTGGGGCGGAGGTAGTTTTGACCCCGGCCGAGGAAGGAACTGACGGCGCGATAAGAAAGGCTTACGAGATCATCAGCCGGGAGCCGGAAAAGTATTATATGCCCAACCAGTTTGAAAACGAAAATAACCCGCTGTCCCACTACGAGACTACAGGGCCGGAAATTCTGTTCCAGACGGGCGGGAACATTGACGTTTTTGTTGCCGGCATGGGCACAACCGGCACACTGATGGGTGCAGGACGATATCTAAAGGAGAAAAAACCGGATATAAGGATCGTCGGAGTCGAGCCGGTGAAGGGCCACGCCATTCAGGGGCTGAAGAACATGGAAGAGGCTATGGTCCCGAAGGTGTACCGCCCTGAACTCCTAGACGAAAAGATAGTCATCGAGGACGACGAGGCTTTTGAAACGGCCAGGCTGCTCGCTACCAAGGAGGGGATTTTTGCCGGCATGTCCAGCGGCGCGGCTGTGGCGGCGGCGCTTCGCCTTACGCGCCGGATGGATTCGGGAGTTATTGTGGCAATCTTGCCCGACCGCGGCGAGCGCTACCTCAGCACAACCTTGTTCCGCTCAATCTGCGCCAAGTGCTCCCCTTGAATTACCTGCCGTTATACGGTACTTTATTTTCAAAATTTTTAAAATAAAAAATTTAAAGATTTTTATGATTTTTATGAAAATTTTAGAGGATATTTTTGTTTTTTGTAGAAGAAATAAACTGCAAGAACTAATCATTAATGGAGGTTGTGCCTATGCTGTTCAGACCGAGTGAAATTGCGCGTATAGCCATGCTGATCGAAAATAATGGTATTATTTTTTACAGTACTTTGGCGGAAAAAGCGGAGGATGAAGAGGCCAAAACACTCTTTGCCTTTATGACCAGCGAAGAAAAAGAGCACTACCAGTTTTTTGAAAAGCTGTGCTCGAAATTCGAGGGGTACGAGATTCCGGAAAGTTATGAAGACGAATACGAAGAGTACATGCAGCAGCTGGTCGACAGCAGTGTTTTCACCAAGAATATAGACGTGGACGAGATCCTCAAAAAGGCGGGGAATGTGGTAGGAGCTATAGATATAGCGTTGGGTGCAGAAAAAGATTCAATTATTTTCTACCTCCAGCTGAAGAAAATCATGCCCGTCGAAGAACAGTCCACTGTTGACGAGATTATTGAAGAAGAGAACAGGCACATCGGAAAACTCTTGCTTTTAAAGAAAAACATTACTCAAAGCGGTGAGGATTTTTACGCCTCGCAAAAGACGTGGGACTCTGAAAGACAGTAAAAATCACAATGTCCTAAGAAATTTAGATGGGGGGCGATATATTGACAGAACTTGCCCAGGTTTACAAGTGCGGTATATGCGGCAATATTGTTGAAGTTTTGCACGCCGGCAGGGGTCAGCTGGTGTGCTGCGGAAAGCCTATGGACCTTTTGAAGGAAAACACCGTGGACGCTTCTGCAGAAAAGCACGTTCCCGTAGGAGAAGCGGTGGGGGATAAAGTAAGGGTTAAAGTGGGCAGCGTTGAGCACCCCATGGAAGAAAAACATTACATTGAATGGATAGAAGTATGGGCCAAAGACAAGATCTGCCGGGTGTTTTTAAACCCAGGCTCAGCGCCAGCAGCTGATTTCATGCCGGCTTGGGGTTCAGAAAATGCCACTTTCCGCAGTTACTGCAACCTTCACGGCCTGTGGTCAAACAAAGGGTAGCCGTAGTTTTAGAAGGTTAAAACCAAAAAGGGCCGTGCCACGCCCTGCTGTTAGCAGTCCGGTGCGGCCTTTTTTATTCCCTTGGAAGGAGTTTGTGTGGGATGGTTAAAATAAAAATAGACGATTACTTGATAATTCCCTTTGGGAGTTCCGAGTGGGATGCTGGAAAAATATCGGTTGCTGGAATTGCGGTTGACGCTTTATACTTAAAAGGCGAATTACCTTGTGTCTGTATAAAAAAGACCGCCCGCAAACCCTTACGGCTGAACAATATCGGTGATATTTTCCCCGAAACAGTAGAAACTTTGATTTTGATAGACAGCCCCAGAGAAGCTTTGGTTTACATACGGGATTGCTTAAAGGAAAAGTGCGGCCTGCAGACTAAAGCCCAAAGGCGGTTTTTAGACCTGTACTTTGAAAAAGTGGAGGAGCAGGTAACACCGGAGGCAGCCGGGGAGGTCGGGACTGAAGCGGCTGGACTGCCGGTGCCCAAAAACCGCTTTGAGTGGTGCTTTTATGCATTGCTTCCTTTGCCCCAGGCTCACATTGGCGCTTCAGAACCGCCTGCAGGCGGTCTGGTCGGTGAAGGGCCAGGAATTTTTAAAACATTTAAAGCGGACTTTGCTTTTTGGACAGGTAAAAGGCTGGTAGCTGTTGACATAACCTGCAGAGATAGTTTTTGTAAGACCAAGGAATTGCTGATCAAGGAAAAAATGCTCAGGGAGGCGGGAGTGTGGTTTATCTGTATACCGGAAGAAAAACTTTTTTCTACTGATGCTCGGGACTTTGCCGGACTATTGCCCAAGGATGTGGACGTTTTTTGGGAAGGCTTGACTATGGAGGATTTTTTCCCAAGCCCCATAAAGTTTTTGATAAAACTATTTTGATTTGAATTAGGAGGTTTAGTCATTGGTTATAGTAACGCCGAGATACTTTGTGATCGGAGTGGCATTTGTTGTTTTTCTGCTGCTTTCCAACATTGTAGCCGGCAAGCTGATCACTTTTGGCGGCATCGTTCTGCCTGCCGCCGTGGTGCTTTTTCCGGTGACCTATATTTTTGGGGACATACTTACCGAAGTTTACGGCTTCAAAGGGTCGAGGCTGGTCATTTGGGCGGGGCTGTTGGCCAACGTTTTCATGGCGGCAGTTTTTCTCTTGGTGCTCGCCCTGCCCTACCCCGGTTTTTGGCCCCACCAGGGAGCTTATGCGCAGGTCTTGGGAATTACTCCCAAGGTGGTATTCGCTTCCGTACTTGGCTATTTCTGCGGAGAGTTCTGCAATTCTGTTACTCTTTCCGTCCTCAAAATAGCTACACGCGGAAAACACCTGTGGCTTAGGACCATCTCTTCCACCGTTGTCGGCGAAGGTGTGGACACCTTGATATTCATAACTATTGTCTTCGCCGGTACGGTTCCCGGCGGCGTGCTATACAATATGATTTTAGCCCAGTACCTCTTTAAAGTTGTTTACGAAGTGCTGGCCACGCCGCTTACTTACGCGGCGGCGGGCTGGCTTAAACAGCGCGAAAAGCTAGACGTCTACGACTACGGGGTTAAGTACAATCCGTTTGGGCTGGATTTAAGGTACAGTGATGAAAACCTTAAGTTAAAAAATGTTTGATAATTAAGGTTTTATACTTAAATATAATAATTATAAAATTATAATACCAGTTATAATTATAATACCAATAAAGACAAAATAAAAAGGGCTGTGCTGCACGAAACCAGGGTGTCGGCACGGCCTTTTTTGTCTTATGACAAAAAATTTTACGTAAATTTAACACGCGGATAACGTTCTCTTAAAAATAACATTTTAAAATTACAAGAGAAAAATACTTTTTAAAGGAGAGTGCTCCATGTTTAAAAGGCCGGCTGTCTTAGTGCTTGCGCTGTTCTTGCTGCTGGCAGTTCCCTTGGTGTTTGCCGGGTGCGGCGGCAAAAGCGGTTCGGGCGAGGCGCTGACGGGTAACGTAGTGGCGGTGGGTTCAACGGCCATGCAGCCGCTGGTTGAGCAGGCGGCTTCCCAGTTCATGGCCAAGCACCCCGGTGTTAAAGTGGTCGTTCAGGGAGGCGGCAGCGGCACGGGACTGACCCAGGTGGCGCAGGGTGCCGCCGATATCGGCAACTCAGATATTTTTGCTGAGGAAAAGGGCGGGATAGACGCCTCACAACTGGCAGACCACAAGATATGCGTGGCCGGCATGGCGGCAGTAGTCAGCCCGGCACTGGGTGTAGAAAACCTCACCCGCCAGCAGCTGGTTGACATCTTTACCGGCCAGATCACCAACTGGAAAGAAGTGGGCGGCCCGGACCAGAAAGTAGTCCTGGTTAACAGGTCAAAGGCCTCCGGCACGCGGGCAACCTTTAAGAAGTACGCCCTGGGCGGAGCGGAAGAAGCGGCAGGAATTGAAGAAGATTCCTCAGGCAACGTGCGCAAGATTATCAAAGAGACCCCGGGCGCCATTGGCTACCTTGCCCTCTCTTACCTCGACGGAAGCGTAAGGGCATTGAGCATTGACGGGGTGGCTCCTACCAAAGAAAACATCGTGGAAGGAAAATACCCGGTCTGGGCCTACATGCACTGCTACACTAAGGGAACACCACAAGGAGCGGTAAAAGCATTCCTGGATTACCTTATGTCCGATGAGGTGCAGAAGACCGTAGTGCCCCAGCTGGGTTATATCCCCGAAATAGAAATGAAGATTGTTCGCGATAAGGACGGAAATGTGGTACGCAAGTAACAAAATGGTGACAAATGAATGTCCGCTTTCAAGCCAAGGTAAAATTATGGCCAGCGGCAGGAGCATCTCTAAAGGGAATGAATTGTTGCGGCGGAATTTAATGCGTTTAATTTTCAGCGAGACGGCGGGGCGGGTGCTCACCGGTGCCGCTGCCTCGCTGATAGTTATTTTTTTGGTTGCCATTGTGACTTTTATCACCTGGCGCGGCACGGCCACCTTTTTGATCAGCGGTTACCCGTTAAAAGATTTCCTTTTTTCAGCCCATTGGCAGCCGGATCGGCCGGCCGAGTTAGGCGGCCCGAGCGTGGGTGTGCTGGCCTTTATTGTAGGTTCGGTGGCCGTTTCCGGCGGAGCAGTCCTGCTCAGTGCCCCGCTGGCTATAGCCTGTGCTGTCTTTATGGTGGAAGTTGCGCCGCGTTTTTTGCGCAATGTCTTGCAGCCCGCCTTGGAGATGCTGGCCGGCATACCTTCAGTTGTTTACGGATATCTCGGTCTAACCCTGGTCGTGCCTTTTATCCGCCAAACCTTTGGCGGTCTTGGTTTTAGCGTGCTGGCGGGAATTTTTGTTCTTTCCGTGATGATTTTACCTACTGTGGTCAGCGTTGCCAGCGACAGTTTGCGGGCACTGCCGGCAGAACTCAAAGAGGCAGCCTATGCCTTGGGTTCTACCCGTTGGCAGGCCGTTAGCTTGGTCCTATTACCGGCGGCCCGGCCGGGGATACTGACCGGTGTGATCCTGGGGCTGGCCAGGGCTTTTGGCGAGGCGCTGGCCGTGCAAATGGTCATCGGCAACACCAGGAAAATACCCGCTTCTATTTTAGAGCCGGTGACCACTATCACCAGCGCCATAACCATGGATATGGGCAATACTCCGGCGGGCACGCTGTGGAACAATGCCCTGTGGTCGATGGGCCTTTTGCTGTTGGTTATTTCCTTATTCTTTATTCTCCTCATCCGCTGGGTGGGGCGGCGCGAGGGGGCGGTGTGGTGACGCGTCACGTAGCGCGGCTTACAGACCGGGCGGCGACAGCAATTTTCTGGTCTGTGGCTCTGGCAGTTATTGCCCTCTTAGGTTTTTTGTTGTGGTATGTGCTATACCATGGTATTAAGTGGGTAGACTGGGATTTTATTACTAAGCCCCCCCAGGTTATAAGAGGAGGGGGCGGCATAGGCCCGCAGATCTTTAATTCTTTTTACCTGCTCGTGCTTTCCATGCTCTTTACTGCCCCCTTGGGGCTTTTAGGTGGCATTTACCTTGCCGAGTACGCCCGGCCCGGCAAGCTGACGGATATGGTAAGAGTGGCCGTAGAAACTTTGAGTTCTCTCCCTTCCATAGTGGTAGGGCTGTTTGGACTTTTGGTTTTTGTCAACCTTACCGGGTGGGGGTATTCTCTGATGGCCGGTGCGCTGGCCCTTACCACCATCAATTTACCTTTGGTGGTGCGTGTCTCAGAGGAAGCGCTGCGCGGTGTACCGGATGTGTTGCGGGAGGCCAGCCTTGCGCTGGGGGCAAACCGCTGGCAGACGGTGTTGAAAGTCGTGCTGCCAGCTGCTTTCCCGGCTCTGGTGAGCGGGATAATTATCGCCTGCGGTCGGGTTTTTGGGGAAGCGGCGGCGCTTTTGTTTACGGCGGGTATGTCCAGCCCGGCCCTTAACTTTAAAAACTGGAACGTTTTCAGCACTTCATCCCCGCTCAATCCTTTCCGTCCTGCCGAGACGCTGGCCGTGCACATCTGGAAGGTAAACACAGAAGGGCTTATTCCGGACTTAAGGCGGGTAGCAGACGGTTCGGCCGCCGTTTTGGTGATGGTAGTGGTAGGGTTTAACGTGCTGGCGCGCTGGGCCGCAAGGGCAGTGTACAGGCGGCTGACCGGTGCTTAAAGGTAATTTTTGCTGTTTGTAGCTATGCGGTGTCATTCGTTTAAGTCTTCGTGTTTTCCGGTGAGCATGTACACAACTGCCTCCCCGATATTGGTGGCGTGGTCGGCAATTCTTTCTAAACTGTAGGAGGCAAAGAGGAGCTGGACCGCCATCTCGGCTTTCTGCGGGTCTTCTTTAATGATTTCAACCAGCTGTTCAAAGCACCTCCTGTAAAGGCCGTCCACATAGTCTTCTTCGGCTATAATATCGGTTGCCCTCTTAGTATCGTTTTGGGCGTACGAAGTAAGTGCATCGGCTACTAGATCTAACACGGCGGACGACAGGGTTTCCAGACAGGACGGGTGCGACATCGACCTCATGTTGTGCAGCCTTAAGGTGATCTTGGCAATTTTTTCGGCGTAGTCGCCCATTCTCTCCAGGTCAGTTACGATCTGCAGCCCGGCCTGTACGGTGCGCAGGTCCACGGCCAGAGGCTGGCGCAAGGCTAACAAGCGCAAGCCTTTGTCTTGGACCAGCCTGTAGTAGCGGTCGACCTGATCATCAGAAGCCACAACCGTACTGGCGGCCTCCGGCTTGTCAAAGAAAAGCGAGTTAATCGCGTGGTAAATGGAGTTTTCGATGAGTTCCCCCATGCGCAGGACTTCCGATTTGAGTTCCTCGAGTTCGGCATCTAACGGGTTGTTATACATAGTGCTTTTTCCTCCCAGCCAGTTTTGGACTTTGTTTTATAAGTATAAGCAAATAAATAAATAAAGGCAATTTCAAATTTTATTTTATTGTTTTAACATAATTAGACCGTATTATCGTTAAATGTTTATAAAAAACATTTTAAAAATTGATTAACTTTTTTGTCTTTTAATTGCTAAAAAGTGCAGGGTAAGTTTTAAGAAGGTGAAGTTAGGTGGAGATGGTTAAAATTTCTGTTCGCCAGCTGAATCTTTATTACAAAAGCTTTCATGCTTTGAAAAATATCAGTATCGATATTACTTCAAATCGCATAACCGCCCTCATAGGCCCTTCCGGCTGCGGGAAAACAACTTTCCTTCGCACCTTAAACCGCATGAACGATTTAATTGAGGGAGTGAGAGTGGAAGGACAAGTCCTGTTGGACGGTCAGGACATATACGCTCAGAGAGTGGACGTGGCGGACTTGCGCAAGAGAGTGGGGCTGGTATTTCAAAAACCGAATCCTTTTCCTATGTCCATTTACGACAACGTAGCTTACGGCCCGCGCATTCACGGGGAGAGAAACAAGCGCCGGTTGGACGAAATAGTAGAAAAGAGCCTAAAAGGTGCGGCTCTTTGGGAAGAAGTGCGCGACCGCCTGCACCGTTCTGCTCTGGGATTAT
The DNA here is from genome assembly GCA_964557545.1 of uncultured Pelotomaculum sp. Taxonomy (GTDB): domain Bacteria; phylum Bacillota; class Desulfotomaculia; order Desulfotomaculales; family Pelotomaculaceae; genus CAZLAK01. The sequence continues at coordinate 12,662 of CAZLAK010000023.1, read as the reverse complement.
CAGGGGGGCAGCAGCAGCGTCTTTGCATTGCCAGAGTGCTGGCCGTAGAACCGGAGGTACTGCTCATGGACGAGCCGACATCTGCTCTCGACCCGGCGGCTACCATGAAGATAGAGGAATTGATCTCCAGCCTAAAAGCAAAGTACACCATCGTCATCGTGACCCACAACATGCAACAGGCAGCGCGCGTATCTGATTTTACTGCCTTTTTTTTAAACGGTGAACTGGTGGAGTGCGGGGAGACTGAGGTTATCTTTACCAGGCCGTCTGACCGCCGCACGGAAGACTATATAACCGGCCGTTTCGGTTAAGCAAGCGGACGGCGGCAATAGTGGCCATACAAAAGAGTTTTTCATATAATTAAAAGCAGCTGAACATTATACGTTTGAGGAGTTTGAAAAGCACGAAAAGGCCGGCTTTTGCTTGTAGGGCATTTTTCGTTGTGCTATAATGGGCTTAATTTTAGAAAAAACAAAAGGTTTTTGGTAAAAATATTAAATGGCTGTTAAAAAATAAGACAGGTTGCACCCGCACTTATTTTTATCTTAAATTGCTAGGGTCAAAATTAGGCGGGTTTTTTATTTTGCAGGGATTGGGGATGTTTTTAGTGAATCCAAAAGTAAGAGCGGCATCTCTTTCTGTAGCCTCCAATACGATTTTGACGCTGGGTAAGCTTGGCACCGGCCTGCACATGAACTCTGTGAGCGTTATTTCAGAGGCTGTGCACTCGGGGCTGGACCTGGTGGCCGCCCTCATTGCTTTTTTTTCCGTGCGGCAGTCCTCAAAGCCGGCTGACGAAAGGCACCTTTACGGTCACGGAAAATTTGAGAACATAGCCGGGATTGTGGAGGCATTGCTCATTTTAATTGCTGCCGTGCTCATTGTAGCCGGCGCTTTACCCAAGCTGTCCGGGCATTTTGAGATTCAATCCCTGGATTTGGGAGCAGCAGTCATGGGAATATCGGCAGCTGTAAACGTTTTTGTTTCTGCCAGGTTAATGAAAGTGGCCAGAGAGACGGAGTCGCCCGCTTTAGAAGCCGACGCCTGGCACCTGCGCACGGACGTTTATACTTCTTTAGGAGTGTTTGCCGGGATACTGGCTATAAAGATTACGGGCCTTTACGTGCTCGACCCCTTAATTGCTCTGGGAGTAGCTGTTCTGATTATTAAAGCGGCGGTAGGTCTAATTGCCGATTCCATGCGCAGCCTGCTGGACGTAAGGCTGCCCGAGGGAGAGGAAAAGGTCATAAAGCAGGTTTTGGAGGAATATGCCGGCGAATACGTTGAGTTTCACAATTTGAGAACCCGCAGGGCTGGTTCACAGCGGTATATAGACTTGCACCTGGTGGTTCCGCGGCAATGGCCTGTGAACAGGGTCCACGAGCTTTGTGAGCGGATTGAGGAAGAGGTGGGCAGAGAGCTGAAAGGCGCACAGCTTCTCATTCACACCGAGCCCTGCGGGGAACAGTACTGTAAGGACTGTGTGGTGGAAAGGGCAGCGGATAGAGAAAAGGCGTGCGCCTTTGAGTGTGACTTGTGCTGTCCGGCAAGAAAAGGGCCGGAAAAATAATTTTTCCGGTTTTTTTTATTTTTTACTTATTTTTAACTAGATAGATGACCATACTATTTAGTAGCGAAATGCAGCACAAAGGAAAGGAGGTTGCTGGCAGTTGACTTCTGTGCTGGCCGAATACTTTGCGGGTGTTCAGCACCGCCTGCCCGGCGAGGCAGAAAGGGTTTTAAGGGCACTTGACAACCACGGCCCCATGAATAAGGAAGAGCTGTCCCTGACAGCTAAAGTAAAGAGAGCGGTACTCGACCACGTGGTAATGCAGCTCTACGCCCTCGGCTTAGTCGAGGTGACGACGGAAGGTAAAAGTAAAATGTGCAGCCTTACTGACCTTGGCTGGGAATACCTCAACTTGAGTAAAGCCGGTTAAAAAGCCGGCTTTTTTCGTTTGGCTTTAGATAAAAATGCTGGGTTTGAAGGTTTTGGGTTTTTAGCGCATGCCGCCCATACTGAACGTTTGTGTCTTGGGGCGCTTATGTTATCTCGTTGTCAAACAGCGCCCGGTAGATTATAATCTTAGTATCTATGAAAAAAATGGTCAGTAATCATAAAAAACGCTGGCGTTTAAGAGAGCCGCTGCCGCTGTTATCGGCAATAATTGCTAAAAGATTGGGTATATCCCCCGTTACGGCCCAACTCCTCATTAACCGGGGTATTTTTACCGCTGAGCAGGGGCGGGCCTTTTTAGGGTGCCGCTTTACAGACTTAAACCCCCCTTCACTTTTAAAAGACATGGACAGGGCGGTTGAGGTTATTTTAAAGGCTGCTGCGGCCGGTGAAAAATTTTTGGTCTACGGTGATTACGATGCTGACGGTGTAACGGCAACAGCTCTTCTCGTCAAAGTCCTCTCCCGCCTCGGTGTGGACGTATCATGGTATATCCCCGACCGGCTGGCAGAGGGTTACGGGCTGAACCTGCCCGCTTTGGCCAAGGCCGCAGAAGCGGGCATAAGCACGGTGATTACGGTGGACTGCGGTATTGGCGACGCAGAGGAGGCCAGGTGGTGCGCTGAGCACGGGGTAAAGCTCATAATCACTGACCACCATGAACCGCCGCCCTCCTTGCCGCAAGCCCTTGCTGTCATAAACCCGAAGAGGAAAGACTGCCCTTATCCCTTTAAAGAACTGGCCGGTGTGGGTGTGACCTTAAAGCTGGCCCAGGCCTTATTAGAAGCGAGCAGCTGCGGCGAAGGGTGGCGTGAATACCTCGGCCTGGTATGCCTAGGAACGATAGCCGATATTGTGCCGCTGGTAGGTGAAAACCGGATTTTCGTTAAGCACGGCTTGAAGTTGCTTGCCGCAACTGAAGAACCCGGTATAAGGGCACTTTTGGAAGTCAGCGGTTTAAAGACGGGAGAGCTTAGCCCCCGGCATGTCGGGTACGTTCTTGCCCCAAGGCTGAATGCGGCCGGCCGCATGGGGAGCGCGCAAAAAGCGCTCGAACTCCTCCTCACTAAAGACTGCCGGGAAGCGGCTTTACTGGCCGTCGAACTGGGCAAAATAAACCAGCAAAGGCAGGATACAGAAGCAAAAGTTTTAGAGGAAGCCCTTTTAATGCTAAAGGATAGACCGGAACTGGCGTCTGACCGCGTTATGGTTCTCGCCTCCAGCGGCTGGCACCCGGGTGTGATAGGCATTGTGGCCTCCCGCCTGGCCGAAATGTACCTCAGGCCGGTATTACTGGTCGCCTTAGAAGGCGAGAAGGGCAAAGGATCGGCAAGAAGTATTCCCGGCTTTAATGTCTACAGGGCGCTTTGCGCCTGCAGCGATTGTCTTCTGGAGTATGGCGGTCACGCTATGGCTTGCGGTTTTTCCCTTGAGGCCGGCCGTGTTGAAGAATTGCGGCGGGCAATTAACAGCTGTGCAGCCACAGAGACCGGCGGCGGTGAAGAGATCCCTCTTTTAGAAATAGATTGTCTGGTCGAATTGTCTCAAATAACAGAAGAACTTGTTAAAGAAATAGAGCTGCTGGAACCCTTTGGTCCCGACAATCCCCATCCCTTGTTGGGCTGCCAAAAACTCAAAGTTGTTGATTATAAGCCAGTAGGCCGGGAAGATTCCCACCTCAAGATTTTGGTCAGTAACGGGAAAAATTATTTAGAGGGGATAGGTTTCAACCTCGGAAATTGCGCCGGTGAACTGGCTTACGCCAGAGAAGTGGATGTCGCTTTTATGCCGGCGTTTAATGATTTTAACGGCCGGCGCACTGTCCGCCTGGAATTAAAGGAAATTGGATTGCCGGCAGAGATAGAGCTGCCGTGCGGGCAGGCGGAGTGCCGCCATACTCCCGCTCTGGCCAAAGATTTAGGTTTGGCGGAAGACGAACTATTTAAACCGGAGCTAGCTGTCTCCCGCAAGCACGTCTTTGAAGAAGCGGACATTAACCGTCTTTTACTGGAAAAAGGAATTATTGTTGAGGACTGGCGCAACCTCCCCTGCCGTCCAGAGCTTGCCGCGTGTTTGGTCAGGGAGGGCGAAAAGGCGGTTTTTTTAACGGGTTTCCCCTGTCACACGGTGGAAGTTGCTTATATGTTACGCACAGCTGCAGGCTTGGGGCATAAAGAAATAGCTTTTGCATACGGAGATATGCTATCATCGGAAGAAAGTAAAAATGTGTCCGGTGAGTTTGTCTTCGGCCCCCTTAAGGTGCTGGTACTCACTCCCCGGGCGGCAATGCAATTAGTACCGGAAGGCAGTGCCGGTCTTGCCGTAATTTACTCTTTACCCTTCGATGCAGCTGCCCTGCACGCAGCGGTGCGCCTTCTGCGTCCAGGGGGGCAGCTGGTGCTGCTCTTTAGCCAAAATGATTTAGAGGAAAACTTAGCCGGCCTTTACTCCGTAGCCCCCAACAGAGATTTCCTCGCTTCATTTTACGGGCTTTTGCGCGGCTGCCAGCCGGTCAAAGGGGTGGGTTTTTTAGACTTTGATGAGGCTTTGAGAAAGCTTGTCAGCAGTGGCTTTAGCTACTGCCACCGTTTTACGCTGGAGGCGGCGGCCAAAGTTCTGGCCGAACTTTCCCTGCTCAAGTGGTCGAACAGCAGCGGCGGTTTCTACTACCGTTTGATACCGGTTAAAGAAAAAAAAGACCTGGCCAGTTCTCCCACTTTCAGGTTATTGCAGTTCATCAGGGAAGAATCGGCAAATTTTATGAAGAATATTTTGTGCGCGTGTACAGAAAATAAACTGCTTCTGCTTTAATGTTTAATTTATTAATTAAATTAAATTGCTATAGCGGGTTGTTTTAGAGAACGCAAGGGGGGCTTTAACTGTGGATTTTAAGAGCAAAATCAGGGAGATACCGGACTTTCCCCGGGAGGGCATGAACTACAAGGATATCTCTACTCTTTTACTGGACAGCGCGGCTTACCGGCAGGCCGTTCAGCAACTGGTAAGGCTTTGCGAGCACAAGAAGGCCGACCTCATTGTCTGTCCCAAACCCCGGGGTCTGCTGATCGGTGCTCCCATGGCGTACATATTGGGTACTGGGCTGGTTTTCCTCTCTAAGCCGGACAATTTGCCTCAAGGGGAGTTTGTATGGCACTACGACTTAGAATTCGGGGAAGAGTGCCTGGCCATAAATAAGGAAACCATCAAGCCCGGGATGAAGGTGCTGATAGTTGATGAGCTGGTTGCCACCGGGGGTACGGCGGCTACGGCCATCAAGCTGGTGGAGAAGCTGGGCGGCATAGTGGTGGGTACGGTGTTTTTAATCGAGCTGACCGGCTTAGGTGGTAGAGTAAAGCTGCAGGATTATGATACAATATCACTGGTCCAGTACAATTATTGATGAATACAGTATAATATGAGACATAATAAGAGACGCGCATCGATCAATTAAAAATTCTCGGGGAAAGACCTTCTATGGAAGCAAAAGCCTGTAATTCTTCTCATAACGCGGCAGTCAACACGGCTGCTATGTTCAAAGCACATGAAGCAAACAGTACAGCAGCCGCTGACGTCGTGGTAGGAATCAAAGCCTCCTTTGGTGAACTGCTGGATAAAATTAAGGTTTACAACCCGCGGGCGGACTTTTTTACCGTCAGTTCGGCTTTTGAGTACGCCGAGGCGGCTCACCGCGGGCAAAAACGCTTTTCCGGTGAACCTTACATTGTCCACCCCCTGGAAGTTGCCAAGATACTCGCCGAACTGGAACTGGACCAGGAGACGATTATTGCCGGATTGCTCCACGATACAGTGGAGGATACGACGGCAACTCTGGCCGAATTGGAGGAGCGTTTCGGCAGCGAGGTAGCTCTCTTAGTTGACGGGGTAACCAAGCTGGGGCGGATCGAGTACAAGTCTAAAGAAGAGTTACAGGCAGAGAACTTGCGCAAAATGTTCCTGGCTATGGCCAAGGATATCAGGGTTATTTTGATCAAGCTGGCCGACCGCCTGCATAACTTGCGCACTTTAAAGTACCACCCGGTTCCCAAACAGCTGGAGATTGCCAATGAAACCCTGGAGATATTTGCTCCGCTGGCCCACCGCCTGGGAATTTACCGGATTAAATGGGAACTGGAAGACCTGGCTTTTCGCTTTAAGGAACCGGATAAATACTTTGAATTAGTAGAAAAAATAGCCAAGACGCGCAGAAAAAGAGAGGAATACATTCACTCTGTCATCAGCGTTTTAAAGGGCAAGCTGGCGGCCATGGGCATTGAGGCTGAAATAGAAGGCCGGCCCAAGCACCTGTACAGCATTTACGTTAAAATGGTTGAGCAGCAAAAGGAGTTAAACGAGATATACGACGTTATGGCCGTGCGCTGCCTGGTGAATTCTGTCCGGGACTGCTACGCTACACTGGGTATTGTTCACACTATGTGGACGCCCATACCCGGCCGCTTTAAAGATTATATCGCCATGCCCAAATCTAACATGTACCAGTCGCTGCATACTTCAGTAATTGGTCCCCAGGGCGAGCCTTTGGAAGTTCAGATCCGCACCTGGGATATGCACAAGACCGCGGAGTACGGTATAGCCGCCCACTGGCGTTATAAAGAAGGCGGGCGTGGAGACCGGGAGTTCGATAAGAAGTTAGCCTGGCTGCGCCAGCTTTTAGAATGGCAGCACGACTTAAGAGATGCCCGGGAATTCATGGAGAGCCTGAAAATAGACCTTTTTGCCGACGTGGTATTTATTTTTACACCCAAGGGCGATGTCTTAGAACTGCCGGCCGGCTCTGTGCCCATTGATTTTGCCTACCGCATTCATACTGACATAGGGAACCGCTGTATTGGCGCCAAAGTTAACGGCCGGATTGTCCCCTTGGATTACAAATTAAAAAACGGGGATATAGTTGAGATTTTAACCGCCAAAAACGGCCGCCCAAGCCGGGACTGGCTGAATATAGTGAAGACTTCCCACGCCAAGACAAAAATCCGGCAGTGGTTTAAAAAGGAACAAAGAGAAGAAAACATCTTAAAAGGCCGGGAGTGTCTGGAGAGAGAAGCCAAAAAATACGGTGTAGAAGGGGAGCTTTTAAAAGGCGAAAAACTTTTAGAAATAGCCAAGAAGTTTACCATATTCAGCCTGGAAGACCTGTACGCCGCTATTGGCGACGGTGCTGTTTCTGCCGCGAGCGTATTGGCGAAATTGCGCGGCAGCGAAGCAAGAGCAGGGAGGAGCGCTTTAGCGGAGAAAGCCCCGGCTTTCCGGCCAGAAACCAGGACTGCCGGCGACTGGGGCAGGCCCACCCAGGGCATCCGGGTGAAAGGTATTGATAATCTTTTAATCCGGCTGGCCCACTGCTGCAATCCCGTTCCCGGCGACCCCATTACAGGCTACGTTACCCGGGGGCGCGGAGTGTCCATACACCGCACTGACTGCCGCAACATTTTAACTTACCTCCGGCAGGAAAAAGAGCGGCTGGTAGACGTGGCCTGGGACAAGGAATTCAGGGAGCCTTTCCAGGTAAAGCTGGAAATTAATGGTCTGGACCGGGCGGGGCTCTTAGGCGATGTCATGGCCGTGCTCACAGACATGAAAATAAGTGCCAACTGGGTCACTGCCCGGGGAAAAAAAGACGGGAGTGCCGTTATCGAACTGTCCCTGGAAGTCAAGGGGATAGAACAGCTGGAGTACATTATCGGCAGGCTAGCCCGCATCCGGGACATCTACGAGGTGAAAAGGCTGAAAATATAAGAAAACGGGGGGACGGGGCGCTTTGCGGGCAGTTGTGCAGAGAGTAACCAGAGGGTCCGTAACTGTAGGCGGCGGGCTTGCCGGTGAAATTGGACGCGGTTTCGTGGTCCTCCTGGGCGTAGGGCAGGGAGACCGGCCGGAAGACGCCGCTTATTTGGCGGAAAAAATAGCAGGTCTTAGGGTGTTTGAGGATGAAAACGGCAAAATGAACCTCTCCCTTTTAGAAACTGGGGGTTCGGTTTTAGCCGTATCCCAGTTCACACTTTACGGCGACTGCCGCAAGGGCAGGCGCCCCAGTTTTTCCGGGGCGGCGCCGCCGCAGGAAGCCAAGCGGCTTTACGAATATTTTGTAGAGGAACTGGAAAAAAGAGGTTTAAGAGTGGCTAGGGGTTCTTTTGGTGAACATATGACGGTAGAAATAATAAACGACGGCCCGGTAACTTTGTTGCTGGACAGCCGGAAGATTTTTTGATTATTTTTTTTGAGGGAACTTTTTGGAGGTGTGAAATCTGTGATACTTAAAGGGTTTGCGGTAGGCCCGCTGGAGTGCAACTGTTACATAGTCGGCTGTGAAGAAACAAGAGAAGGAGCGGTAATCGACCCGGGGGCAGACGCGGATCTGATCCTGCGCAAGGTGAAGGAATTGGGATTAAAAATCCGCTACATTATTTTGACACACGGCCACGTCGACCACATTGGGGCCCTGGCTCAAGTTCAGAATGCAACGGGGGCGCAGGTTTTAATTCATGCCAATGACGCTCCTATGCTTACCGATGCCAAAAAGAACCTCTCCGTTTATGTTGGCGCAGGCTTGAGCTTTAAGGAGCCGGACCGGCTTTTGAAAGACGGCGACATAATCAGGGTGGGCAACCTGGAGTTAGAAGTCATCCATACACCGGGACACACGCCGGGCGGCATTTCCTTAAAGTGCGCTCCGGACGCCGTTATTACGGGCGATACTCTCTTTGCCGGTTCGGTAGGCCGGTCCGACTTCCCGGGCGGCAGCCACAGCCAGCTCATTAGATCCATTAAAGAAAAGCTGCTCGTGTTTCCCCGCCAGACGAGGGTATATCCCGGTCACGGGCCGCAAACGACCATTGGTGAAGAAATGGATTACAACCCGTTTTTATAGGCCTAGCAGCTTATAAGGGACAGTTGTAGTCCGTCCTGGGCGTTGATTTTAGCGTGCCGGGAGCTTTTTTGTTTTTGTATAGGAGGGATGGACGTTGCTTACGACGCGCCCCAGAGGCACAGCAGATATCACCCCTGACGAGATCCGGAAGTGGAGGTATGTGGAAGAAGAATTTTACCGCATTTGCCGCACTTACGGCTACACTGAAATAAGGACGCCGGTGTTCGAGCATACCGAGCTGTTTGTGCGCGGTGTCGGCGACACCACAGATATTGTAGAAAAAGAAATGTATACTTTTGTTGACCGGGGCGGGCGCAGTATTACTTTGAGGCCGGAAAACACTGCCCCGGCAGTGAGGGCTTACCTGGAGAACGGTCTTTACAACGGTCAAAAGCCGGTCAAGCTCTTTTACGTCGGCCCCATGTTTAGGTACGACAGGCCTCAGGCCGGGCGCCTGCGCCAGTTTCACCAGGCCGGTGTAGAAGTTTTTGGCTCGTATGACCCGGCTGTAGATGCTGAAACAGCAGCTATGGCAGTCGGCTACTTACAGCGGCTGGGCTTAAAAAATTTAGAGCTGCACATAAATAGTGTTGGCTGTCCTGCCTGCCGGCCGATTTTGCGCCAGAAACTAAAAGAATTTTTTACCCGGTGTTTTTTTGATCTGTGCGAGAACTGCCGCCAGCGCCTGCCCAAAAATCCTTTAAGGGTGCTGGATTGCAAGAATGAAAAGTGCCGGGAAGCGGCTGTTTGTGCTCCCTTCACGCTTGACTGCCTGTGCGAGGAGTGCAGGTGGCACTTTGACCGGGTTAAGGAATACTTAAGGCTGGCCGGAGTAGAATTTCTAGTCAACCCCCGCTTGGTGCGCGGGCTGGATTATTACACGCATACGGCTTTTGAAATAACTGCGCCCGGCATTGGTGCCCAAAGTTCGGTGGGCGGAGGCGGCCGCTACAACGGCCTGGTAGAAGCCTGCGGCGGCCCGCCAACGCCCGGTGTGGGGTTTGCAATCGGCTTGGAAAGGGTTATACTGGCTTTGGACCAGCAAGGTATAATACTGCCGGAGGAGGGCGGGTTGGAAGTCTTTGTAGTTTCTGCCGGTGAAAAAACCGAAGAAGAGGCCTTTTCCCTGCTGCAGGAGATACGCGGGCGGGGGATTGCTGCCGATAAGGATTACATGGGCCGCAGTGTGAAAGCTCAAATGAAGCAGGCTGCCCGCAGTAAAGCGGCTTGCGCGGTAATTGTGGGAGAAGAAGAGCTGAAAGCCGGTTACGTGCTGGTGAAGGATATGGCCAGCGGTGAGCAGAAAACCGTAAAAAGGGAGGAAGCGGCTGACTGCCTTTTTAACTTGCTGAGTACGGGAGGAAAGGGTAAAAATGGTAGAAATTATGGGTGATTTGAAGAGGACCCATTACTGCGGCGAACTCAGGAGAGAACACGCCGGTAGCCGGGTGGTGCTGATGGGTTGGGTGCAGCGCCGCCGGGACCACGGGGGACTTATATTTATTGACATGCGCGACCGGGAAGGGATCGTGCAGGTGGTCATTAGTCCCGACATACAAAAAGAGGCCTTCTTAAAGGCTGAAACAGTACGCAACGAGTACGTGCTTGCCGTAGCGGGCGAAGTGAGAATACGGCCGGAGGGCACGGCCAATCCCAACCTGGCTACGGGCGAAGTGGAAGTGGTGGCCAAAGAACTTCGCATTTTAAACCGGGCCAAAACCCCGCCTTTTTATATTGAAGACGGTATCGATGTGGATGAAAACTTGCGCCTCCGTTACCGCTATCTGGACCTGCGACGCCCCGAAATGCAAAAGGCGCTGGCCTTAAGGCACCGGGCGGCGAAATCCATCCGCAACTTTCTTGACAGTCACGGTTTTTATGAAGTTGAAACTCCAGTGCTCACGAAGAGCACGCCGGAGGGAGCGCGCGACTTTTTAGTGCCGAGCAGGCTGAACCCCGGGAAGTTTTACGCCCTGCCTCAGTCACCGCAGCTCTTCAAACAGATCCTCATGGTGGCCGGCCTGGACAAGTATTACCAGATTGTCCGCTGCTTTAGGGACGAGGACCTGCGGGCTGACCGGCAGCCCGAGTTCACCCAAGTAGATATTGAAATGTCCTTTGTCGACGTGGAAGACGTGCTGAACCTGATGGAAGAGATGATTGCCGGCCTCTGTGAAGAGGTTGCCGGTGTAAAGTTGGCAAGACCTTTTGCGCGCCTTTCTTACAGCGAAGCCATAAACCGCTTTGGCACGGACAAGCCAGATATGCGTTTCGGGATGGAACTGGCAGATATATCGGATATTGCTGCCTCCTGTAACTTTAAGGTTTTTGCCAATGCTATAGCCGGCGGCGGCTGTGTTAAAGGCATTAATGCGACGGGGTGCGGGGGCTTTAGCCGGAAAGAAATAGAAGACCTGACTGCTTTTGCTGCTGTTTACAAAGCAAAGGGCCTGGCTTACTTTACCGTCACCGAAGAGGGCCCCAAGTCGGTTATTGCCAAATTTTTTACTCCTGACGAATTAAAAGCCATTACTGAAAGGCTTAATGCTAAACCCGGAGATCTTTTGCTATTTGTGGCCGATAAGCCGGAAGTGGCATGCAGCGCGCTTGGGGCCCTGCGCCTGCATCTGGCCAACCGCCTGGGACTCATTCCGGAAGGCACATTTAATTTTGTCTGGGTGGTGGATTTTCCCCTTCTCGAGTACGACGAAGAAGAAAAGCGCTACGTGGCCATGCACCACCCGTTTACCTCGCCCCGCGATGAGGATATGGACCTGCTGGAAGCCGACCCCGCCAAGGTAAGGGCCAAGGCCTATGACCTGGTTTTAAACGGAGTAGAAGTGGGTGGAGGAAGTATCCGGATTCACCGGCGGGATGTGCAGGAAAGAATGTTTGCCGTTATTGGTTTAAGCCCGGAAGAAGCAGCCGGAAAGTTTGGCTTTATGCTGGAAGCGTTTGAGTACGGCACGCCCCCTCACGGCGGGATAGCTTTCGGTTTTGACCGCCTGGTTATGCTTTTAGCCGGGAAGAAGACGATCAGGGATGTCATTGCTTTCCCCAAGACACAAAGTGCGGCCTGCCTTATGACCCAGGCGCCCGATTACGTGGAAGCATCCCAGCTGCGGGAACTGCACGTCAAGGTGGAAGCCAAGCCGTTTAAAGCCGGCCAGCACCTTAGCGTAAAGTAGGGAAAACCGCCGAAATCTCGCACTGGCTTGTCTTAGCACTTGTAAAGAGCGGCTTGGTGTGTTAACATAATTGTAGAGAACGAGGCTAAAGCCCTGCTATGTGCGTGATTCGCCTTGAAGTTTTGAGCCAACACCATTACAAAGGGAGCCCGGTCTCTGGGTGTGGCGTGTAGGCCTCCACCGTGAGGAAACATAAAGCATCCAGGAGGGCACCCACCTGTTGAGAGCAGGTTCAAAAAACTTTTGGGGATCACGGCATAAGTGGGGTTTTACGTTAGTGCAGTCAGTGTCAGCGGCTTCCGGCTGGCGGGAAAATGCCCCTAAGTGGGCAGGCCGGAAGCCGTATTTTTTTGGAGGGGTGGAGAGTTGTCCAGTTCCTTTTCCCGCACAGCACTTCTCATCGGACAGGAGGGAATTGCCAGGCTTAGCCGCAGCAAAGTAGCCGTTTTTGGCCTCGGCGGGGTAGGGTCTTTTGTAGTGGAGGGTCTGGCCAGGTCTGGTGTTGGCACCCTTTACCTCATCGATGGAGATGTTGTGGAAGAGTCTAATATAAACCGGCAGGTTCACGCTTTGACTACTACGTTGGGGAGGGCGAAAGCAGAAGTTTTGGCGGAACGCGTGAAGCAAATTA